>CAZNKI010000021.1:0-54889 GCA_964573665.1 uncultured Candidatus Cloacimonadota bacterium
TCGATGCCCTATTTATCAGAGTTTCAGACTTATTTGACGAAAGTTGGGTTAAGAATGTATTACTTCTTGATTCGTTTGATTTCAAAAACAATTTAATCAACCAAAAAGTAGTTATTGCCCAAGCTTATAATGGAGATGCTTTACAATTTTTAAATACTAACAAAGACTTTAAATTTATCCTACCTGTCGAAGGTTCAACTTTGTGGATAGATTACTTAATGATTGGAAAAAATACAAAACAGTTCAAACTCGCTCATTCTCTAATTGACTTTCTTCTCGAAAAAGACAACGCATTAGTCAATTCCGTATACACAAATTATGCAAGTCCAAATATTCAAGTGATCAACGCTTTGCCTGATTCAATCAAGTCAAATTCTTATATCTACCCTAATGATAATTATCTGCTTAAATGTCATTTAGTTAATAATATTGATTTTCAAGGAGAATCTTACTTACAAACTTGGCAAAGAATTGAACAGAAAATATCTGCAGAATAAATTTTGAAACAATAGCAGAATATGATTTAAAAATATACTTGACTTTTTGCTGATAACTATTTTTATGTGAAAGAAAATGAATATTAAGGATATAAAATGAAATATAGTCATTTAGCACCTTATCTGAGTAAATTAGCGAAACACTTAGATGAAAGCGTGGGAGAAAACACAAGAAATGAAATTATGGACGGTGTAGATCTTGAAAATATTAAATCGAATGATATTTTGAGAGCTCATGTAATGAAACAGGTCATGGAACGAATGGAATCCAAACTTGATAAAAATATTGCCATTTCTGTTAGAGAAAAATGTGCATGTAAACCACCAGAACTTTTAAAAGAAATCAAAGAGATTTATCAGAATAATAAAGATATTATTCAATTTGTTAATGCGCTTAATCACTCAAAATTAATTGGAAAATTCGAACTGATTGATAACGTAATCTATGGTCAGTTTAACAATGGTCAGTGTATTTGCAATATGGTTAAAGATACAAAAGAAAAAATGCCCATTTTGTGGTGCGAATGTTGTAAAGGACATGTTAAATGGACCTTTGAAGAAACTTTTGATTTCCCGATTAAAGTCGAAATAATCGACTCAATTACCAATGGCGCAGATGATTGTCGATTCAAAATCACGCTTTTAAAATCATAATTTTTTTTTGTTTCTTGGATGATATTGTGAATGTTCTTCTTTGAGAAAAGTAAGATCAATGTGAGTATATATTTGAGTAGTTTTAATCGAAGAATGACCCAATAATTCCTGAACTACTCTTAGATTTGCTCCAGCTTCAAGTAGTTGTGTAGCAAATGAATGCCTAATCGTATGAGGGCTGATTTCTTTATAAATGCCTGCTTTAATTACAATCTGTCTTAATATCTTCCAGAATCCCATTCGACTCATCTTGTCACCCGTATAGTTTAAAAATACAACATCAGTAATGTTTTGTTGTTTTAACACAGGTCTTGATTCATTTAAATATTCATTTACTGTCTCTATTGCAATTTCATTTATTGGTACAAATCTTTGCTTGTTGCCTTTACCTTTTACTCGAATTAACTCATCTTTAAAAAGAAGATCATGAAGACATAAATTTAGCATTTCTGAGATTCGAATTCCACTGGCATACATCAACTCAAGGATTGCTTTATTTCTTTTCCCTATCGCATCATTTCGCTCGATAGAATTCAAAATGATCAGCATCTCATCTACACTTAATACGTCTGGTAAATATTTTTCGGACTTGATACTTAAGATCTTATCGAAATCAACAAGATGATCGACTTCATTTTCACTCAGATGATCATAAAAAGATTTTATAGAACTTCGTTTTCTGGATACCGATGATGATGCTAAACCAAGCTCAAATAGTAATGAAAAGTATTGGATGAGCTCTGTAGATTCAACTGTATCAAATCTTTTATCTGTCCAATGAAGAAACTGAAGCAGATCTTCTGTATAACACTTGATTGAATTTTCAGCTAATCCTCTCTCAGCTTTTAAATAGTATTTAAAACGATTTAAGACTGATACAGTTAAATCATCAAGCATTATTTATGATTGATTTTGATAATTTGGTGCTTCTTTGGTGATAGTGACATCATGCGGATGACTTTCTTTCAATCCAGCACTGGTAATTTCTACAAACTCAGCATTCTTGATTAAATCAACAATATTTTGTGCTCCGCAATAGCCCATACCGGCACGTAAACCACCAATCAGCTGATAAAGAAAATCTTTTAATGGTCCTTTATATGGAACCATCCCTTCAATTCCTTCTGCAACAAATTTATTGCTGTCTGACGCATTATCCTGGAAATAACGATCCTTACTTCCCTTTTTCATCGAGGCAATTGATCCCATTCCTCTGTAGGATTTAAATCTTCGCCCATTGTATATAATATATTCGCCTGGACTTTCATCTGTGCCAGCTAAAAGACTTCCAAGCATCACACAGTTTGCACCTGATGCGATTGCCTTTACAATATCTCCTGAATATTTTATCCCACCATCTGCAATGACAGGAATATTGTTTTTTGAAGCAACTTCAAAACAATCCATTATTGCCGTTAACTGAGGAACACCAACTCCGGCAACAACGCGTGTTGTACAAATAGATCCTGGTCCTATGCCCACTTTTATTGCATTAACACCAGCATCTACAAGTGTCTGTGCTGCTGTTCCTGTTGCTATATTTCCTGCGACAATATCAACGCTTAAATGTCTTTTTATACTTGAAATCGCATTCAATATATTGATATGATGACCATGCGCAGTATCAATTACTAATACATCTACACCTTGTTTAACAAGTTCTTGCGCACGTTCAAGAAAATCTCCGGCAACACCAATTCCTGCTCCAACAAGCAATCTCCCCTTTGAGTCTATTGCAGCATTGGGATATGAAATCTTCTTCAAAATATCTTTTACTGTAATCATTCCTGCTAATTCTTCATGATCATTTATAAGTAACAATTTCTCGATTCGATTCTGATGAAGTAAACTCTTAGCATCTTCTATTTCTATGTCAAATTTTGCAGTAATTAGTCGTGATTTAGGAGTCATTAGATCTCTAACTTTTTTGCTTAAATCTTTCTCAAATCTAATATCTCTGTTAGTTAAGATTCCTACTAATTTCTTGTTAGATACTACTGGGAATCCTCCTATACCATATTGCTCAGCTAACTCATATGCTCTTGATATTGAATCTTCAGGTTCTAAAGTAATAGGACTCGTAATTACGCCAGTTTCAGAACGTTTTACATTGTTGACTTCTTCTGATTGCTCTTGAATACTTAGATTCTTGTGGACAATTCCTAACCCGCCTTCTCTTGCCATAGCAATCGCCATTGATGATTCTGTAACTGTATCCATCGCAGCACTTATGATTGGAATATTTAATTTTATGTTTTGTGTGAGTTTCGTAGATACATCGACAGTTGCGGGAAGGACTTCTGATTTGGATGGTATCAGTAAGAGATCATCGAAAGTGTATGCTTTTTTGATGATTTTTTTCATATTAACTCCCAAATGACTTTTTAACTAAAAACTGAATTATTATTTATTTGTCAAGAAAAAGCTTAAATAAAAACAAAGGCAACACATCGTGTTGCCTTTGTTAAAGATTACATCTATTTAAGTAATAACATTTTTTGAATCTTTCTGAAACCTTCAGTTTTCATTTCATAGTAATACACTCCAGAAGAAACTTTGTTTCTGTATTGGTCTTCCCCATTCCAGATAATTGAGTATTTCCCTTTTTCTTTCTCTTCATTAACAAGCTGTTTCACTATTTGACCTTTGATATTATAGATATTGATTTCTACTCGGCTTTTTTCCTTTAACTGGTATGATATTTTTGTTTCAGGATTAAATGGATTAGGTGAATTCGGTAGTAATTCAGTTGTTGTTATTGGATTAATCTCTGAATTTAATGCGATATGAACGTTCCATGAATGATTCACATAAGAATATCCATCCGATACTCGACAATTTACTACATACTCACCTTCATATAAAAATGTTTTTGTGATTTGATTGGTATAGGTTTGCTGATTCTGATTATTAATTGTCCAATAATAATACAATGTTGATGTATCAATATCTGAAGCATTAATTGTAAATGTTACTGGTTGAGTATTCACCGCATAAATATCTGTTGTATCTGGTGTACAAGCATTGATTATTGGTGGATCATTGACTGAAATAACGTGGACTAAAACTGAATCTGTCACACTTAATCGACTTTGTTTTGTATTTTCTTTTGTTGGATTAAATGATCGCACTTGATCTGAAACTGTTATTCTGATATATTCATTTCCGTTGTAATTTGGAATGGGTTGAATTGTTAAAATATTATTATTTAATACAACTCCTATATGACCTGAACCAGTAACACTAATATCTAAATCCTCAAAATCATTATCAATATCTGACACATAATTTTGTAAATTAATATCAAGTGACTGATCTTCATTAATATTAAATAATGAAGGGAAATTAATTACTGGTGGTTCATTGACATCGATGACATTAAATGTTATTGAATGAGAAACTTGCATCAAACTATCATCAGTTGCTGTAAATGTTACCATCTCACTTCCTGACCAGTTATGCTCTGGAACTACGATAAGTTGGCCATTGGTATTGACGTTAATTGTTAAATGAGTTGTTGTGGAAAATGTAAAAGTCAAATGATCACCAAGATTTATATCAGGATCAGAAAATACACTAAATAAATTTAAACTGTTATAGGTGTTGTTGTCATTAAATGTGATTTGACTGACAGGATTGATTACATAAGGAGGATCGTTTACTGCAATCACTTTTATTGTTGAAAAACGATTCGATATCTCTCCCTGTGGTGTCGTTAAAGTAAATAACAATGACTCATTGCCCGACCAGTTGTTCTGAGGTGAAAATGTAACAACTAAGCCATTTACGGATGTAGTTATATGTGAACTGCTTGTGCATGTTAATGTGTATAAATTTGCATTATCTGGGTTGAAATTTTCGATATAAGGACTAACATCAAGCTGAGTGATTTGATCTTCCATTGACGTGATCTGTAATGGCAAGCTGAATATTGTTGAAATACTTTCAGAATTATTGAGAGTTGTGATAAATAATGCTTTCTGATTTGATAAAGTGGGACATGTACTTGCATATTGATTATTATAAAGGTATGTTAATCCTGATGTAGCATTTGAATTTTGTATCCCGGTTGTAAAGAAATTACATGGATATTCATTTGAACCTTGAAATCCAGGATGAAAATCCTTATACTGGAATTTCATTACACCATCAATAGGCATATTCGGATAATATTGTGAGTCATACAAAATGACTTGAAAATTAATATTTGGAGATTCACTTCCTGTTTTATAATAAAAGGCCCTCGCATTATTCCATTGGATAACAAAATAATGATTATTTACATCATAGTAAGTATAGACCCCATTTGTACCTTGTTGGCGTATAATTAAGTCTGCCCAATAGGGAGCAACAATATTAACAGGTGCTGAACTTCCTGGTAGTGACATATTTCTCATTGCAGGATTGCTTGAATTTCCAAATACAAAAAATCCATTACTGCTGATACTGATATGCTGATAGTTTTGTCCATAAAATCTAAACTGGAATGGTAAATCGACTCCAAGAATACTGTCTTGATTATCTCCTGTATCATATAATCCGATATTTGTCCCTAATGATGATATCTCAACCCAATTGTATGTCGGCACTTGACTATAATTTAAATCATTCTGGTCAAGTATTAGATATCCATATTGATCTGGTCCTAAAGGATCATTGATCATCGAGTTTTGAGTTCTTATACTAAACACTTTTGTATCAACTAACTGATCTCCTTGATAACATTGAAGGCTAAGTGGATAATATGTATTGGGATAAGCTGTATTTAATACTGATATTTCAAACATATCGGAAGTCAAAGAAACTTGATCATTAATATTAAAATTTGTGATTGTTGATACTGAGTCTATAATATTAACTTTTGAACTTAGTGATGATAATCTTAATTCTAATGCTTCGAAATTAACATGTGATAAATTTTTCAAAGTGAGACTTAGATTCGAAGTAACACCAATCGGTACATATTGCCCATTTACAGGACTATTGTATGATATTAGATTGATATTAAAACCATTCACTTCTTTAGATATATTTGCATAATAATGTTGTCCTGAAGCATAAATATCTAAAACAAAAATAATGTTTTCAAGATTTGGACAGTTAGAATGGATATTTATTGGAAAATTTAATACTGAAGATATCTGATTAGAATTGAGTTGATTAATAACTCTGATACTGTCTGTTATCGTTACATATGGATTCTGTGTCCTTAAAGTCACCGTAAAATTACTCAAATTATTTGATAATCTGTTCTTAATAATTGCATTTAAAACATAATTACTATTTGGATTGATCGTGTTGACTGTTTCTGTATTCGTTGCATTAGAAAATGTGTAAGAATCAAGTGATACTGATGATACTGAACTTTGTATAATTGTCTTAAATGATGCAAGATAATTATCTTTACTAACTGTTAGCGTTAGATTTCCAAGCAAATCAGAATTTATATTAAATACGACATTTCCATTATTGTCAGATTTTCCCCAATAAAATTCATTATTGCTTGTTTTAAGTGTTGCTGTAGCTTCAGAAATCGGATTTTGTAAATTATCTTTTATAGCTATCTGAACCGTATTTTGACCGGTTAATATAGAGTCTGGACAAGTGACATAAAAACTCTTGGGAACATCTCTGTATGTACTCACACTAGGATCCCCCATGATATTCATCCATTGAGCTAAATCGTTTGCTACTCCTGAATAATTATAATATACTTGAAGTAATCGTATCTTTGAGTATAAAACGCCCTCGCCAAATGATGATAAACCATGAGTATATACACCTTCATATATTGCTGAAGATAAAATATTGTTGTAAGCGGTTAATGTATGAGAGGTGGACATCCCTACTGCTGTAATTGCACCTCGTAATTCTGTTGCTAATCCAAGTCGAGTTACTCGTTCAATTCTGCTCTCTTCATTTTCTCCAAAAGCACCCGTATTACAAGTAATCCAGACAACATTGAATAACTTGCGGTTGTTGTTAATATTGTTGATGTGACTGTTTGTAAAGTTATTCATATTGTAATATCCACGATAATGAAAATCCAATGCTCCCTGAGTTGCGGTATTGACAGTTGTTGATTGGTTCACTGTCGAACCATATAATTCTGAAAATGTATGATTGGGGTCATATGCTTTGATGACTTCTTTAATATATAAATTTGTATGGATACATGATTCTCCAGACACATTGCTTTCACCCATTAATATACTTTTATTCATCCATTCAGTGCCTTCGATATTTGGAGATTTTTCATAAAATAAAATCTTAGAAACCATGACATTGAATTGATTGACATCACTTACAGATAATCGGCCAATAAAAGCATCTCCAATTGTATCTGTACCAAATAAATGTGTATAGGGATAATCTCCTGCACCTGGCTGTAAATCATAATATGAATAGTATGTTGGTATAGATAACGAACCAGATGTGTCTCCTACAAGAAGTATGTATTCGGGTGGATTCTCTGAATTATTCATTTCTGAAAGTATATATTGTTTAATGCTGGATGTTGACAATCCTGTTTGAGTAGTGCTAACGGCTTTCACATAATAGCCTTTCTGTCGTTTCCACTCAATCAGTTGATTAAGTTTTGGATTTATGTCATTATTATTAGGATGGATAATTAATATTGATGGCTTCTGATAGCTTACTGAAGGATTACGAATTTGATCATAATTCGAGATTAAAGCTCTATAAAGCTTCTCAAAATTGGGAGAAATAACGTTTGTATTTGTATAAGATAAAGTTCCGCTTTGATGGGTGATATTCAATTCAATCTGATGTATTGCTCTTAGTTCACGATTCTTCCCATCATATTTAAAAGGATATATATTAATACTTAAAACCTGATAATCTCGTAATGTCATTACCTCAGATATTTGATATACATTTTGATCATTTATATCTTTTCTGTTTAAATATGAAAGATTACCCTGAGATAAGTCTGATGGTTGAATGGATACATTTTTGATCGATTCTTCTTGCTCAGACTTAATGACATTGACTGTTATTTTTGAATCTCTGGGTACTGCTATACTGGTAAAAAAAAAAGGTAAATCGGCTTCTTCAGGAGATAAATTTTTCTCAGACCCTTCAATAACTATTTTTTTATAGTTCTGATTACCAAAAGTAGAATTCTCTATTTTATATTCTGGTAAATGAAACTTGATATATGTAGATGTTTTTGAAGATGTTTGAACTTCAATTGCCTTTTGGTTAATACTGAATCCATAAGCAAATAAACATAAAAATACTATCAGTACATAAATTTTTGTTTTCATAATCACCTCGCATAAAAAATTATTATGTCTTTAATAAGCAAAAAATATACCAAAAAAGTAAAAAGCTCTGTTATTTGTGAAATTATAAAGAAAAATTTACTTCTTCTACTGGTCAATGCTTTGACTTTCTCTTAAATCTTCAAGAAATTCTCGGTTTGACCACAATGCACAGCCACCTTCTGTTTCCTTTAATAAATGATGATGATCTCTGATAAATTGAAAAAGATCGGATTTCAAAACATCTTTTATTGAACTATTGATTATGGTTTTATCAGAATAAGGTGCAAATGGACATGGCTCTGCCTGACCTAAGGCGTTGATATGGAAAAATCCTCGACCAGCTGCTAAACATCCACCATACTGAGCTTCATCTCCTGGAAAAGCGACGAACATTGCAGAATACTTACTCATCATTCGTATCGCCAATGGATTCAAATTGATCTTTTGTTCATTCGTTAAACATAAACGATTATCTTGATCAGTGATGGCAACATATTCAACAAAGAAAACTATTGAACAGCCTTTATCTATCAATTGCTTTAAATAATAATCTGAAGTGACCAGGTCATAATTGTTTTTATTAACTGTTATCGATGCACCCCAAAATAATTGATTATGTTTGAAAAGATCACAAATCAATTGAAAATTATCCCAGATCCCTGAACCGCGTCTTTGATCTGTTTCCTTTTCATGCCCTTCGATACTTATTACTGGGAAAAGTTGTTGATGCTTTTTGAAATATCTGACCATTTCATTGTTTATTAATAAACCATTGGTAAAAATTGGAAACATAATTTTTGGATATTTGCTCGCTATTTCGATGAGATCCCAGCGCATTAATGGCTCACCTCCAGCAAGTAATATCAGCGAAATACCTAAGTCTCCTGCTTCTTCTAAAAGTTCTTTAAACCGTTCTTTACTGATTTGAATTGAGTGATCCGAGTGAAGATGTTTTGAGTAGCAACCACTGCAATTGAGATTACATTCATTTGTTATGCTGATAATTAATAAAGGAGGGACTTCTATATTTTCTGATAGTAATTGATTCCTTCTCTGTTTTGCTCGATATTGATAAAAAAAAGCATTGATGAAAAACCATAGCTTACCTGGATGTTTGATCATGATTGAAATTGCTTTTTTAAACAAATTTATAATGTTCTTGTCAAAAACTGATCTGCTTTCTGTTTTCATTAATAGTCCTTATATTTATTTAATAAAAGTTTAAATAAATATAATTTGTGTCAAGAGTAAAATTTATGCAAACAAAAGCAAGCTGATCGCCATTAGTATCATACCACTGATTAAGCCATAAATTGCTATGTGATGCTCTCCATATTTTTCTGCTGTTGGTAAAAGTTCGTCGATCGAGATGTATACCATAATACCGGCAACTAATGAAAAAATGATCCCAAAAAAGCTCTCGTTATAAATATATTTCAAAAAGAATAATCCGATCAATGCACCAAATATTTCTGCAAAACCTGATAAAAATGAAAAGAAAAACGCTTTTCGCTTACTGCCAGTGGCATAATATATTGGGACTGATACTGCGATGCCTTCAGGAATATTATGAATTGCGATTGCTACTGCAATACTTATACCTAAAGTTGGATTCTGTAAGCCTCCGATAAATGTTGCCAATCCTTCTGGAAAATTATGTATTGATATCGCTAAAGCAGAAAACAATCCCATTCTGAGTAATTTTTGCTTTTTTAATACTTCTTCGCTGATCTTCATTTGCTCGATCCCTTTAACTTCATGCGGATTCTCGTAAGAAGGCACTAACTTATCAATTATTCCGATAACTGCCATTCCTGAAAAAAATGATATGACTGTAATCAAGTATCCCAATTGATCTCCATGGATTAGAACTAATGAACTTTTAGCTTTGGCAAAAATCTCTATCATTGCTACATATATCATGACTCCTGCTGAAAAACCTAAGGATATTGATAAAAACTTTGTATTAAACTTTTTTGCAAAAAAAGCAATTGAACTCCCTATACCTGTTGACAATCCTGCAAATACTGTTAACCCAAATGCAAATAAGATATTCTCTGTATTCATTTTTTGATCCTTTAACTATGTTTTTTGATAATATAATATAATATGACATTCATTCAAATTTTTATTTATTGTGCTTGTTGAATGATATCACACTAACCAACACTAAATGATAGAATGCGTGAGTCATATTCACATTTATAATCATGAATAGTATCTGGTCTTTTTGTCATAATACTATATGATAATTTATTGATAGCATAATGGTTTAAAACATAGTAGCATTTGACTACTTTCAATAGTTTAACTCGAATACAATCTGCTACACTTAAATTTTTTAATATCTCTGATAATAGTACTCTTAATTGTTCAATAGCATGATCTTTAAGTCCAAATCTGCGAATTAAAGCATAACTGATCATTAAAAAAACAGCATAAGCACTCATTCCTCGTTTACGTAAATGTGGATATCTCTTTTTATATAGATGCGCATATTGACTCATATCCTTTTTAAATTGGGGATGAAGCGATGAATAAAGATCTTTGATAAGCTTATTCATTTTGATAATACGATAATTTTGCGCTTGCATCTCTTTTTTCTTGTAATTTCTACTGATACAGATTTTACCTTCTGAATACCAGGCAACTCTTAAATCATTAATTTTCTTTGGAAAATCAAAATTCTTATCAGAAAAATATACTCTCATAATATGCCCTCCTATATTATAAGTATCGCTTTTTGAGAGTTTGTCAAGAACTATTTTCTACAGGATAGAAATAAGAGAGTAGAAAGACTTAAATAGACAACGATCGATTATCGGGCTGACATTAAACATATCTTGCTACTCATAATCATTAGGAAAAATCTGATTTGCAAGATAAATTGCTTGACATTATTATTTTAAAACAATAATTTTGAGCGTTGATCAATGGAGGTTATAATGAAAAGTAAAAATATTGATATCTATTATTTTTCAGGCACAGGAAACACATTTCTTGTCTGTAATATGCTTAAAAACCATTTCTCTGAAAAAGAATTTAAGGTAAGACTCTTCCCTATGGATCGGTGTAAACATATTGAAGTTAATCTAAATAATGTGATCGGTCTCGCAATGCCAAGTGCCTATTTTTCAACATATCCTCTGGTGTGGGATTTTATTAACAAGTTACCAAATACAAATGGAACTGATTGTTTTATGATTAACTCAATGGGCGGATTCTCTGGTGGATTATCATTGCCTGTAAAAAGAATTTTAAAAAATAAGGGGTATAATACGATCGGCGCATGTGAATTTGTGATGCCTTCAAATCTAAATAATAAATTTGTAAGTAGTGAAGAATTAAAATCAAAGATTGATTTGTCACAAAAAAAAGCTTTTCATTTTGTGAATGATCTGATTGAAGATAAAGCAAAATGGTCTTACAACCCTCTTATTTCTTTTCTTTTCGAGATGCTCTTTAAACTTGCTGATCCTCCCAAAAGATTCCGACACATGTACGCTATTTCTGTTGATACCAGCAAATGCATACAATGTAATACCTGTTACAACTCTTGCCCTTCTGATACGATTAGAATGTATGAATTTCCTCGCTTTGAAGATTCCTGCCAAATGTGCATGAGATGTTTCTCCTTCTGTCCTGTAAATGCTATATATTTTAAAAAGAAAAACTATATTCCATACAAATCAGCAGAATTAAACGAAATTCTACAAATCAATCAAGAACAATAAAACGAGGATATTATGCCTTTCTTAAAAAAAGTTCAAATCCTTGAGTTAAAAATTGATGAGTTTTTAAATCTGGTAAGCGAAAGTGCAATATTGTTTGAACAGGTTATCAGGCTTTATTTTGAAAATAAGCAGGAAGAGCTTGAAGATAAATGCCAAAGAATCAGAATTCATGAAAGAACCGCTGATGAGTATCGCAAAAATATCGAACAACATCTCTATAGACACACACTTATTCCTGAAAATAGAGGTGACGTTCTGGCAATATTTGAAAATACTGACGATGTTATAAATCAAATAAAATCTGTTTGCTTGGATTTACTTATTGAAAAACCTGTGATCCCCGATTTACTAAAAGAATGTTTCATAGAGATTAGCGTTTCATCAGCGCATTCAGTTGATGAATTAGTTAAATCTGTCAGAGCCTTTTTTCACAACATTCATCATGTTGAAGACTTTGCTCATAAAGTCTTTTTCTATGAAAAAGAAGTTGATGACATTGGCGAAAAATCAAGAATGAAGTTGTATAATACAAAGTTAGACTTATCCAGCAAATTAGAAATAAAAAACTATCTTTTAGAAATTGAAAAGATATCTGACTTCTGCCAAAACGTCTGTGATCGTTTAATAATTTATACAATAAAACGACAACTATAAATGATTTTCATTTTCCTTTTAAGCGGATTATTTTTAGGATGGTCTCTCGGAGCTAATGACGCTGGAAATGTCTTTGGAGCCGCCGTTGAAACTCGAATGATTAAGTTTAAAACAGCCGCTTGGATAGCAAGTATTTTCGTCATTCTTGGTGCTGTTTTACAAGGTGGAGGTACCTCTCTTACCTTAAATCGCTTAGGGAATGTTAATGCTTTAGCAGGTTCCTTTACTGTCGCTTTTGCTTCTGCTATCACTCTATTGATGATGGTTAGATTCAAAATACCCGTATCAAGTTCTCAGGCTGTTGTCGGCGCTATTATTGGATGGAACTTCTTTTCAGGAGCGTTCACTGATGCGAAAATGATTATTCAAATCGTTTCTGCATGGATTATCACACCTATAATCTCAGCTCTCTTTACGATTATCATCTTTTATTCTTTTCAATACTATCTGAATAAAAAAGCAATTCATATACTAAGACTTGATTATTTTACGAGAACATCTCTTCTCGTTGTTGGTGCCTTTGGCGCTTTCAGTTTAGGAGCCAATAACATTGCTAATGTTATGGGTATGTTTGTCGATTCATCACCTTTTACTGATATTTTTATTACAAAGCACTTTTTAATTTCTTCAAATATGCAGTTGTTTTTCCTTGGTGCTCTTTCAATTGCAGTTGGTATCTTCACTTATTCCCAGAAAAATATGAAAACGGTAGGACATGATCTTTTTAAACTCTCTCCCCTTACTGGTTTAATAGTTGTTTTGTCATCCTCTCTCGTTTTGTTTATGTTTGCTTCAAAAAGCTTTTCCGATTTTCTGCATTTTTTACATCTCCCCTCTTTGCCTTTAGTTCCTGTATCAAGTTCTCAGGCTGTTATTGGATCAATTATTGGCTTAAGCTTTACTAAAGGAATTCAAAACATTCAGTATAAAATTTTAAGAAAAATATCGATCGGATGGTTGATTAATCCTGTAATCTCTGGCGTAATTTGTTTCACTTGCCTTTTTATTATGCAAAATGTTTTTGATCAAACTGTGTACAAACCTTCTTATCATTACTTTAATCAGAATGTTTTGATTGAACTAAATAATAGAAATATTAATATTGATCAGTTATCATTGCTTAATGGGAAAAGATTTAAAAGTACGAATCATCTAAGAAGTGAAATGATAAAAATCAAAATCTCAAAAAAAGAAAAACAAACGATTGCTGAAGTATCTCAGATCTTCCCCATCAAAATCACTCATGAAAAGATTTTAAGTAAAATTGACAAAAAGTTCTTTACCAAACAACAAATCATTGACTTACACTCCTTGAATAACAAAGACTTTATGTTCAAGTGGCAGTTAATTGACGAATTAAGAAAATTATCTGATCAATGGCTTTACAAAGATAATAACTTAAAAAATTCTTATCATAATCGCGAATTACAAAAGAAGTTTGAGATATTATTTAAAACTTTCTACAATGATGCTTACAATCTCTCCTTCATTTAACTATTTAAAAATTTGCGATTGACCACTTTGGCTTTAAACTTGTTTTTCAAAGAAAACTTAGAATTGACAAAATATATCAGTTTGATAAATGGGTAAAAAAACTATAAAGAAGGATCAATGACAAAAAAAGATTGGATACACCTGATAATAATCTTACTTCTCTTGGCTTTTGGTTATTATCGTTATACTCAAAGAATATACCGACTTAATAATTCTCAAATTCTTATGGATACACAGGTTGAGATTTCCATTGAATCCAAAGATAGAAATCTTAAACGAATCCTTGAAAAATCTTTTGATAGAATTGAAATGTATGATAATAAATTTTCCTATTATAAGCAAGATAGTGAACTCTTCCAAATGAACAATAATCCAGATAATGAAATCTTTATTGATTCAGATTTTCATGATATCTTTTTCTTAGCAGATCATGTTTATAAAACATCAAATGCTCTTTATGATGTAAGTCTTGGTCAGTTAACTGATATTTGGGACTTTTCAAAAGCAGAAGTACCTGATTCATCTGAAATTCAATTAGCTCAAAAAAACATTGGTTGGAATAAGATTAAATTAAGTAAAAATCATATAGAACGTCCTTATGGAATTAAGATAAACTTAGGAAGTATTAGCAAGGGATATATTGTAGATAAAGTTATGGACTACATCGTTAAACAATCTGTTGAAGAAGCATATATTAACGCTGGTGGAGATATTAAAGTATTTTCAAAAAGCCATTCTCCAGTTAGGATTGGCATTCAACATCCAAGAATCGCAAATGATATTATTGCTACTCTTGAAGTCACAAACAAAGCTGTTGTTACTAGTGGCGATTATGAACGCTTTTTTATTAAAGACAATATAAGATATCACCATATTATTAATCCAAAAACAGGTTATCCTTCAAGAAAAACAATCTCTGTGACAGTAATTTCTGATTCTGCTTCTATTGCTGATGCTTTATCTACGGCCTTATTTGTTATGGAACCTGAAGATGGTATTGAGATGATAAATAATTATCCTGGAACTGAAGCTATTATTTATTATGCAAAAGAAAATAACAATATTAACTCTGACAAACAAATCTACTCACTAAAATCTAAAGGGATAAAAAAATACTTAGTTTCGGAGAAATCAGTTGATTAAACATGATGTTCAAAATCAGAATGATTTGAGAAATATAAAAATTGATAAAGTTGGGGTTAAGAATATTCATTACCCTATCATTGTCGAAGATAGACTTAATAAATTTCAACAAACGAACGCAATTATTGATATTTTCATTGAACTGCCTCATCAGCATAGAGGCACACACATGAGTCGCTTTCTTGAAGTACTGAATAGCTATCATCAGGAAAGTTTGATTGATAATTTAGAACCATTTTTAAACGAAATTAAACAAAAATTAAATTCTAAATCAGCTTTTGTCTCGATAAAATTTCCTTACTTTATAAAAAAACAAGCTCCAGTCTCAAAAATTGAATCACTTTTGGATTACGAGTGCGATTTTACTGCTTCTTTGAAAGATAATTTTGACTTTGTTTTAGGTATAAAAGTGCCTGTAACAACCTTATGTCCTTGTTCTAAAGAAATTAGCAAGTATGGAGCACATAATCAAAGATCAGTTGTTACTGTTAAAGTAAAATACAATCAATTTATTTGGATTGAAGAAATTATTGACTATATTGAAAAATCTTCAAGTTGCGAAATCTACCCTCTACTAAAAAGGGTAGATGAAAAATACGTCACTGAAAAAGCCTATGAAAACCCCGTTTTTGTAGAAGACATCGTTAGAGAAATTTCAATTAAGTTAAACAATGATCAAAGAATATTCTGGTATAGTATCGAATCAGAAAACTTTGAGTCCATTCATAATCATAGCGCTTATGCATTTGTTGAAAAAACAAAATCATAGAAAGAGAATATGAAACATCAGGAATACACCTTAAATAACGGCTTTAAAACTTTACTTTACGAAGACAATTCAAATGCTCTCATTAATCTCCAGTTATTTGTAAAAATTGGTTCTTGTTGGGAAACAGAAAACGAAGCAGGCTTTAGTCACTTTTTAGAACATCTGGTTTTCAAATCCACTCAGAAATTCCCTAAAAATAGCTTAATGAAAAAAGCATCTCAGTTAGGTGCTTCAATTAACGCATTTACAGAATATGATTCTACCTGCTTCTATTTTACAGTCCCTTCAGAATATCTAAATGAAGCAATGGATATACTGGCACAATTAGTTCGCTTTTCAAACTTTTCTGAAGAAGATTTTATGAGTGAAAGATTAGTTGTGATTGAAGAACTTAAGCAATACAGAAATGATATTGAAGATTACTTTTTAGAGCAGTTACCTTCTTTTTATTTTAAAAAAAGCCCATATAAAAAACCAATTATTGGATCTGAGAGCTCCCTTAAATCAGCTCATTACAATAATTTAGTTGACTTTTATCATAAATATTATCAACCTTCAAACTGCATATTATGTATTTCAGGTGATATAAATATGATGAATACAAAAAAATCTATTAAAAGATTTTTTGGACAATGGCAGGATATGCATTCACTAATTTCCCAACATTCAACTGCCTATCATAAATCCTACCCTCCTCAATATTTATTCCCTTCAGATGATGATTCTTCCAATACTGAAACTATAAATATAAGTAGCTATTTTCATTTCTCACAAAAATCAAAGAATAATCAACTTGCTTTCATACTTCCTGAAATATCAGATCGTAGTCCCTTGTCCTATGCCTTGACACTTATCAATAAAGCATTTGCAATTGGAAAAAAATCAAGACTCTATAAGAGACTATTTTTAAAAGAAAAATTGGTAGATTCGATCAAAGTACATTCCATTTCTGGGATTTGTAATGGTATTTCTGTTATTCTTATTCATCTTAGACATAGCTCTGATGCATACAAAGTAATTCAAATCTTCATTGAAGAATTGAATCAGTTGTTATCTCAAGGTTTAGATCTTGATGAACTTGAAAACAATTTAAAAGAAATGCTTCATTCTTATCATTATACATTTGAGTTTATTGAATCTGTTGGACTAAGCATGGGGACTGAAGAACTTTTAGGAGACTATACACAATTCTTTAGATATGAAGAACTGATAAAAAAATTATCTCATAAAGATTTGATCGACACATTACGATCTTTCTATAACCCAAAATTTCTGAAGATTGTTAGCGCTGGGAAACAAGAACTCGATCATCTTCAAATCGATCAGATGATTAAAAAAAAAATAAACGGAATCAATATAAATTATTCGAATGATGAATCCTATATTATTCATCAGTTGCCTAATGGAATCAAACTATTCTTAAAAAAATTACATGGGAAAAAAATATGCGCATCATCACTTGCAATTAAAAGCTCTCAATTAAATGAAAATGAAACTGAATTAGGGATTAATCAGCTATGCGCATCAATGCTTCTTCACGGAAATAAAAAAAGAAATCATGAAAAGTTCCTTGAGTATTGCTCAAACCATGGAATACAATTTAGTATTTCTTGCTCAAAAGAAAATACGAAAATTAAGTTTAAATGTTTTAATGATCAACTAAGAGAATCTCTGACTCTTTATAAAGATATTTTAGAAAATCCATTATTTCCGAAAGATCATTTTTTAAATTTACAAAAGAGCTTTATAAATAATATTAAAAGATTAATTGATTTTCCTCAGACAATGAGTATTTATCGATGGAAACAAATGATGTTTGGAGAACACTCGAACTTACTAAGTAAAGATGGTCAAATCGAAACTCTTGCTAACATAAAAATTAACCAGTGTATTGACTGGTATGAAAAGAATTTTCTCAATAATGAAGCTTACCTCGTAATTTTAGGTGATTTTGATTTTTCTGAAATTCTTCATACTTGCAATCAAGTTTTTACTTTTGGAAATTACAACAGATCATTAAATGATTATCACATCCTTTTAAATAATGATTCTCAGAAACTAAGAATTTTTAACGGTGATTCAGATCAATCAATTATAAATATTGGTGGCTTTTCCTGTAATTCTTCAGAAACAGAGAAAAAAACTGCTTTGCTCGTTCTTTCGCAAATTCTCGGAGGTGAAATAAACTCACGTTTGTTTGAAGAACTAAGAGAAAAACGAGCATTAGCTTATTCTACTGAATTTGACTTTGAAGCCTTAGAGAAAATCGGTTATTACGATATATTTTCTATTGTAGATAAAGAGCGTGAAAATGAAGCAATTGATGCCATACATCATGTACTGGAATCTATTGTAAAAAAAGGTGTTACAAAATCAGAAATAGAAATTGCTAAAAAATTTATTAAAGGCCAAAGCCGAATCGATGAAGAAAGTATCTTATCACAAGCTCAAGTTTTATCTTCAATATTTTTGGCTAAAAAAGATTATGATTACTTCTTAAACCGAGAAAATCGTCTTCAAATGGTAAATAGAGATATTATTTTTGAAATCGCTAAAGAATACTTTAATCAAGATAATTTTCATACATTAATTTATAGATAAAATTATGAAATACACATGTGGAATTGATTGTGGCTCAAAAACAGTTAAAATTGCCATTTTTTCAATTGAAAATCATCAATTGATTGATGCCGTTTTCATTGATAATAGTGTTCAATCAAAAGAGAATATTTCTCGACAAATATCAGTATTATGCAACAAAAATAATATATCATTAAATGATATTGTAAAAATCGCTTCAACTGGTTATGGAAGGTACCTTATTGAAAATTCTGATTTTATTCAATCGGAAATTATTTGCCATGCAAAAGGTTGTCACTTCATATTTCCAAATGTTAAAACAGTAATTGATATCGGCGGTCAGGATTCTAAAATCATTACACTCAGTGATAATGGTAAGGTACTCGATTTTCTAATGAATGATAAATGTGCGGCAGGTACAGGCCGTTTTTTAGAAAAAGTAGCGTCAATCTTTAATATGCCTCTTAGAAATATGGATTTATGTGCAAGTAATAAAGATAAATTGATCAGCATTTCAAGCACTTGTGTTGTTTTTGCAGAATCTGAAATTATTGGTATGATTAATAAAGGTGAGAAACCTGAAAACATAATTTTTGCAGTTTATGAATCTATCGCTCATAGAATTTTTAGTCAATCAGGAGCTCTTCGGATTACAGACCCAATTGCTTTTGTCGGCGGTGTTGCTTACCACTCAACAATGAGAGATATTTTATCCGATTTGTTCAAAGTTGCTTTTTTAATTCCTGAAAATCCTTCGATAACTGGGGCTCTCGGTGCAGCAATTATCGCAGCAGAAAAATACAATAAAAGTACAGATAATGTTTAAAAAAATTGATACTCATATTCATGCAGACTTTAGCAGTGACAGCTTAATAAAAATGTCAGAACTTGTCGAAAAAGCGATTCAACTTAATTATATTTATATATGTTTTACAGAACATTTTGATTTGCTTCCGCAAGAACTTGTAAAATATGGTTTGCTTCCTTTAACAAAATATGAGAATAAAATTAATCAGTTAAGAAATCAATATCCTCAAATAAATATCGGTTTTGGATTAGAGATCGGAGAACCTCATCGATCTGAACAACTTAGAAATGATTTGTTAAATAATATCCATATTGATTATATGATAGGATCAATACATTTACTCCCAAATGGTTTAAATCTTTCAACACCGATTAACTTTGAGTTAACAAATAATCATTTAGAATCATATTACCAAGAAATATATAAGATGATTCAATACTCTCAATTCGACACCGTAGGTCATATTGGTATTTATAAAAGAGAGTATAAATCAAATTTAAAAAACTTTGAATCTATAATTAATGATTATTTGCATGAAATTTTTAAACTAATGATTAAAAAAGATATTTGTTTGGAGATCAACAATTCTGGCTTTCGATCTGATATTAATTCTTTTT
The DNA here is from genome assembly GCA_964573665.1 of uncultured Candidatus Cloacimonadota bacterium. GTDB lineage: Bacteria > Cloacimonadota > Cloacimonadia > Cloacimonadales > WRIO01 > JAGOCT01. The sequence goes on from CAZNKI010000021.1 coordinate 20,240, forward strand.
TACCTGAAGCAAAAGAGATAAAAAATTATATCAGTTTAGGCGGAAAACTTATTACCATAGGTTCTGATTCACACCGAATTGAATCTTTTGATAAATATTTTAATATTACTATTGACACTTTAAAGAATATCGGTTTAAATGAAGTTTATTATAAGGATGATAAAAAATGGAAATCCTTAAATATATAAATTGGAGTGTGCATGAAAGCAATAACTATAGAAAACATTGAAAAAGGAATGACTTTAGCTCAGGATGTTTTAACTCCTAAGGGACAAGTATTACTAAAAGCAGGAATTGATCTTGATGAATATTATATCTCAATTCTTACAAAATATAATGTTGATGTAGTAATTGTCAATTCTCAAGAAGAAGAAAAAAGAGAAATGTCTGAAGAAGAAAAAACATTCTTACTCTCTAAAATCAGACCAGTTAAAAAATTAATTTTTCAAAAAACAATAGAAGACCCAATGATGTATGAACTTTATGAAGCTGTTGTACAAAATTCATTATGGGAGAAATGGAATGAAGAGTAAAAATGAAATTTTAGGATTATTACAACAGCAAAGCAACGATTCAGCAAGTTTACTTTATTATAGTACTGTTCTTACTGAGTTCAATCGCGCAATGTCAAATCCCGATGTACAAGTGGATCATCTAAGTAACATAATCGAAAAAGATCCTGGGCTTACTGCTTCTGTATTAAAAATGGCTAACTCAAGTTTTTATGGATTATCAAAAAGAGTAGCAACAGTTAAACATGCGATTTCTCTTCTTGGCTATCGCGCCCTTGAAAAAATATTTACCGTAAATTTATTGAATAAAGGACTTAATAAATACAATAAAAAATATGGTGAAGATCTATGGAAACATTCTTTAGCAACAGCGATTGCTGCTCAACAAATTATTTCTTTATCACAACCCAAACTTTCAGAAGTAATTTTTACAGCTGGCTTACTACATGATTTAGGAAAATTTATCTTAATGAATTTTATGAATACTGAGTATGAGATCCTATTAAAAGATTATAATTCTAATCCCTATCAATATTCTATCCCACTTGATATGAAAAACATTGGATTGGATCATCAACAGATAGGTGCTTTCTTTGCTGAACAATGGTTATTTCCAGAATCTGTAATTTATTCAATCAGATACCATCATGTTATTGACAATGCTCCTGATTGCAAAGATATTGTTGCAGCTGTTGCCGTATCAAATAATATCGCTAAAGCAATGGAATTAGGAATCTCAACAAGCTCTTTGGTAGAATTGATACCTCGTTGGGTGTGGAACTATCTTAATATTAAAAAAACCGATTTTCAAACACTGATTCCAATCATTCAACAAAAATATAATGCTTATTTAACCTTTCTCAATGTAGGATAAATGAAAACGCTTAATACAGGTATTGAAATTTTTGACCAATCAATAACAGAATTACCTGTTGAGATGATTTATTCTATTAGAACAAATTCTAATAATTTATCTTATTCTTTTATGCTTCAACTTATTATTAATCTATTAAAACATAATGAAAGAGTTTTATTTTTAGTAAACTCCTATCCAAAAGATTTAATCAATGATTTCAACTATTTTGAATATGATGTAAAAGTCTCTATCGAAAATCAAAATCTTATTCTATTAGAACAACCAAAAGAATTAGATATTATTCTATCAAATCTCCATAACTTAGATGCTGTTTTTGAGGATCTAACTTCTTATATTCAATTTTTTAATGTTAATTTCGTCTTTATTGAATCCTTAAAGAGTTATTTCCCAAAAAATAATAATAGCGCATCAAAAATCATTATTAATAGATTAATTAAGCTTTTTAGCTCTCATAACATAACTTGCTTCTTCGATAGTTCTAATATCGAGTATGATCTTGAAATATTTATTGAAAAACAAATTTACGGTCTGTTTACTTTTAAATATAATACAAACAACGTGATACATCAGTTAAACTATAGAATTTGTTCTACTGGAAATCATATTGATATGTCTTTTAGTATTGATTCTTTCAGATATTTCGTAAAACCTAAGTTAAAGATAAAAAAAATTCATCTGGTCAGTGATATTGATATCGTTTTCTTACATGAAAGTCTCAAATATCTTAACGAATTGATCCATAATAACCTATCAAAAAATACGCAAATTGTTTATTTTAACGATGTAAATGATATTAAAGAAAAGATTGTCTCTGCATCAAATTTCATTCTTTTTATACATAATAGTTATTCAAATAACTCAGGATTTAAAACTGCTATTAGTTTAAAACATAAAATTGATCTGTGCAAAGTAATATTAGTTATTGAAAAAAACATGACTCCAAATCATAAAGTAAGAATGATTAGAATGGGAATTGATTCAATCATTGAGGACAACCCAGATGCAGACAAATTTAATAATATTTTTGTTAAACTCTTCCCTATCCTAATTGAAAATGAAAATGATTACAATATGCTCTTATTGTACAAAAATAAAATCAATTTTATTCAGGATATAAACCAAAGTATTTATTTTGATGTAGTTAACAGAACATTGAGAGACTATATATTCAATAATATTCATCGGTTAAATTCATTCCAATTCATAAAAATTGTAATTGATGATTTAGACTCTTTTTCCTTTGTACAATCCTTAAAACAATATCATGGTTTAATCACAGTGATTCAAAATCAGATTAATGAAAAAGAAAAACAATTAATTGCAGTCTATGAAGATATGAAAGAAAAAACGGTACTTCAATTAGTTCATCAAGTTAAGTTATTAATAAATAATAATATAAAAATCAATAACGAAAACAATAATATTTTAAAAAGTTTGTTTATTAATGAAGATAATAGAAGAAAAGTTAATGATAATCTTATTGAAAAAGACAATAAAATTCTTACTTTAAATTATCCATTTAATGAAGTGGATTTTGATCTATTGATGAAAAAGGTTTTTGAAAATGTTCACTAAAATCTATATATCAATTTTAACAATTTTTCTAATTAATCTCCTAATTACATTATTTATTACTTTAAAATATATTGTTTACAATAAGCACTTAATGAAACTTAAATCATTGAATAATCAAAAAACGCAAAATCTTGATTCCTTTAAAATTATGACAAAAATTAATAAAATTACAATTAACCCTTTTAATAATCAAAATAAATATTATTCTTTAGCGAAACATCCATATTATACTATAAATCATAGGAATATATCAAATATTGAATACAACACTGTTTCAAATTCAGTTTTCAAGGTTTATTCTCTTAAGAAATCAGTGAACAAGGACTAATAAATGGATTCAATAGACACTTGTATTAAAAATATTTTAATCATTGATGATAAAATTGATGCTTATAATGAACTAAATCAAATATTATTAGATTACAATATTAAAACAAAAATAATTACTAATGAAATATCGGCAATTAAGGAAATTGAAAAATCAACTTATGATTGCTATTTTATCTCAGAGTCATTTGGATTTGACAAAATTATATTCCTAATTGATACCATTAAGTTAAACTCTCAATCAAATATTGTATTTCTTATTTTTGATAACCCATCTGTTAATGATTTAATTCCTTATTTTAAATATGATGTTGATCAGGTTTTGTTAAAACCATTTCAATGGGCTACTTTTTTAGATGCTATATCTTTCTATAATTTCTAACTAAAGTATTTAACTCATCACTTTATTATAAATCATGATATGTTTACCTGACAAACGGATTGACTCATTTAATGCTTCTTCTGTTTGCTTATATATATCATCAAAAGTTAAATTATTCTCTTTATTGTCATTGATTCCCCACTTAAATTGAACAGCAGTTAATCTGGGATTCTTAATAAGAATATGATGAATTCGCTCAGCGACCATTAATGCGGTTTCCTTGTTAACTTCAGAATAAAAAATGGCAAATGTGTCTGGAAATAATATTCCACAAAAATCAGTCTCTCTAATATTTGTGATTAATACTTCTGATATTTCTTTTAAAAAAAGAGGAATTTTATGATTTCCAATTACTTGAGTTATTTCATCTAATTTATTAATCTTTAAGAGACATAATGAATACTCTCGATTATACCTTTTCATCAATGCATGATTCTTCTGGCAATTTTTTATAAAATATTTGTGATTGTAGATACCTGTAATGGAATCTAACTCTGTCAATTTGTCAATCTTCTTTTGTAATTCATGAATGAATATTTGAATACTAATAGTCCCAACAAAAACATTAAGTTTAGAAATCTCGATATCTGTAAACTCATTATCTGATTTATCAACAAAAATGAATCCAAGAAAGTTATCTTGATAAGACAAAGGAAAAACTATTAATTCTTTAAAATCATATTCAAATTTATATTCCTCTTCTTTTGTTCGCAAATACTTAAAGTTTTTGATCTGATTAATCAAAGAATGATCGGGTGTGATTATACTCTCTTTTACAAAGTGATGAGAAAGATGTCTGTGATTTTTAATTCTGAAAAAATTCTCATAAGGGGGTTTCAAATAAATACCTAAACTTTTGAAGTTAACCTCATCTTCAATGTTTTTTATGATTGAACTAAGATTTTCTTCTAAAGTATTTTTACTGCATAGACTGATTAACAGTTCATCTAAATGCTTGAATTCTAAAAACATATTAACCTCCATATGATTATTTATATACTATTCTTTCTCTCCATTTCAGTTTTGCTAAGCTTCCTGATTTTATGTTTTTATATACAACTATTGAATATGCATCCACTTTTTTGTAATCAAAATTCTCTATCGGATAAATGCTATAGTCGCCATTATAATATCTATTTTTAAATCTGATCTCAATATCTTCATTTTTATTATTTTCTATTGTGAGTTGAATTTCTCGTTCATTAATCTTTCCATTACGTGTATCACTGATTACTTCCGTTTTACAAATAACATCAAATGCATTTCCGATTGAAATCTCTACATTTTGATCTATAGATGTATGATTAATTTGATCTTCTCCTATAAATTCTAAATTTTCATCTTTGTCTTTCTGATATATTTTTACGATTCCTTTAGGTAATGGAATTCCTAAACCTTCATTTTTTTTATTATTAAAAACAAAAATACTGTTTACCTTGTCAGAATGTAATTTTATATCATAATATTTTGTAATGCTTATTGTTTTTGGCTCAAACAAAGCTAATTGTTTGGTTTGATTATTATTGATACTAACTGACTGATCTAATGTATATAATCGAAAATCAGAAAATTCTTTCTCTGTGAAACTGGGAGAATTATCATTTACAGCCATCTCTGACATCATTATTTTGGCTCTTGTTCGATCCCCTTCTTGATAATTTGACAACTTTTTAACCTCTCCAGCCATTAGTTTTAAATTAACATCACTAAATGATTTTCCTGAAGTATTGTTAAGAGTTACCCAAGGAGATATTTGAAGTTGATTATTATTCAAAACTGCGTTATAGGTGACAAACCATGAAAACCCATTACTGATGTATGAAATATCTATCGGATAAGTCCCTTTTTTTAATGCTTTCAAGTATAAGTTCAATGTAGGTTTTGTGTAAAAATTTTGTGGAAGTTGATTTAACTGTATTCTTTCTACTTGATTTTTATTAATAATCGATAACTCTTTGGTGAAACTATCTTGTATGCCAATTGATAAATGATCATGATATTGCAAAGTTCCACTAATCTCTGAATTATTGTTGAGTTGGATTTTTATTTTGTTGTTGATGTACTTATTTAAAATTGCTTCTGTACCCGCAAGGTCATACTCAAAGTTTTGTGAAAAAAGTTCAACATCTTTCGATTTTGATGAAAAAATTAATGAGTTAGTTTCAATCTGTAGAGGTATATCATCATACAAATAATTCTGAATACCCTTTTCTAAGTTTATTTCAAACTGTGTTCTTACAAGAGCAAAACCTTCGTTATAAACTGTTAGATAATCTTTTGCGTTAATGCTTACAAAAACAGATAGTATTAAACATAATATGACTAAATTCTTTTTCATTACTTCTCCTTAATTTTTAAAATATCATAGATTTTTGTAATGATCATATCAATTGCAATTTTATTAAATCCACCTTCAGGAACAATTATATCCGCAAATCTTTTACTCGGTTCAACAAATTCAATATGCATAGGTCTTACTGTTTCTAAATACTGATTGATAATATTGTCCAAAGCTCTACCTCTTTCCAGTATGTCTCTTTGAATTCTGCGAAGAATTCTTATATCAGCATCTGTATCTACAAAAATCTTAATATCCATCAACTCACGTAATTTTTTATTATCAAAAATTAGAATACCTTCAATAATAATGATACTGGTAGGATGGATAAAAATTGACTCTTGAGATCGTATATGATTCTTAAAATCATATACAGGCATTTCAATAGGTATCTTGTTTTTGAGTGAATTGATATGTGAAATAAATAAATCAAGATCAAAAGAATTGGGGTGATCAAAATTCACTGAAGCACGCTCTTCTAAGCTGAGTTTATCAAAATTCTTATAATAATTATCTTGCATTAGTATTGATACTTGACTTTGAAAAACTTCTTTAATCTCTCTGGTTATAGTGGTTTTACCTGAACCAGATCCACCAGCGATACCAATAATTACAGGCATATTCATCTCTACCTCTTTTATTATTCTGATTATACAATAATTTATTGTATTAGTCAATTTATTTTTTATATTTTGAAATTAATAATCCAGAATTTATATCAACTAAAATTGAAATAAATCTCTGATCAGTTTTTAAAAATTCTCTATACTTGATTGTCGTTTCTTGATGAGATTGAACATTGTCTGCTATTATGATTGATTCATCTTCAAGCAATGGTATAATTAATTGTAAATATTCATGATAACATGATTTATTAGCGTCGATAAATACAAAGTCATATCTATAGTTTAGATTTGGGATTATGCTTTCTGCTTTACCAAAATACTGATGAATTGATGTAATATGTCCAATATTATCTTTTGCCATATTGTATCTTTTCTCTTCTACTTCAATTGTATCTATTATTGTATCTGCTTGCTCAGATGCTAAACTCATCATGAAGCATGAATAACCATTTGATGTCCCTATTTCTAATATTCTTTTAGGTTTTTTTATTAGTATAAGCATCATTATTAAATCGGCTGTTGATTCATCAATATTCCATAATCTTCTAATACTCTTTTTTTGTTCAGCAAATCTTATTAACTCTTCTTTGTTTTCATTCTTTAACTTTTCCATTTATACTTTCCTAATGTTCCTTTGATACCAAAAATTACAAAGTAAATAACATATACACTTTCTGCTAATAAATAGATGATGTAATCAAATTTAAGTTTCATTTTTTTATGAAACAATCTTACTAATGTAAATTCACTAAACATTTTTAATAATAGTATCATAATAAGATATTTTAATACCCAATGGTACTTTATTGATAAAAAAATCATGAATACTATGCTTATGTAAAAAAACATAGCATTTGAAACAATAAGCTTAACATATACGGGATAATGTATAAATTTTGAAGCTCTTCTTGTTTCCTGATCAATTTGTGAAGAAAAATTCTTATCTTCAATTGAAGGTACAACACTCTCATCTGAATACATAAATGAGTAATTCTTGATTAGCTTTCTTTGAGACAACAACATCAAATCATCGTCTCCTGATTGAATGTGTTTGATTTTCTCAAAACCATTTGTTTTTAAGAAAATTGACCTTCTGTAAATCATGTTACGCGCTGTACATGTTAATGGAGTCTTTATTCCAAAACTTCCGGCTGTTAAGGCAAACATACTCGTTCTTTCAAAATTCTTCAATCGAGTTAATATATTATCATCTTTGAAAATCAAGGGTGAATATCCAACTAAAAAATCTATATGGCTATTTAAATGAAGATTTACTTCTTTTAACCAATCATTATGAGGTTGACAATCTGCATCAGTAAATACTAAGTATTCATATTGTGATTTCATGATTCCAAGCTGTAAAGCACGTTTTTTTCCAACAAATCCATTAAGTTTTTCATTATCTATAAAATCAGCAACCCTGTAAGCTGAAAAATTATTATTGTTTAAGCAATATTGCTTCATTATTTCAAAAGTATTGTCTGTTGATAAATCATCGATCAAGATCACTTCAAAATTCTTATAATTCAAAACCTGAAGTCTAAATAATAATTCTGATATATGTTTTTTCTCGTTTTTTGCTGCTATTATTATTGAAAAGTAATCTTCGTAACTTTTCACAAATTTTCTATGTTTAAATAAACCATAACTACAAAAGAGCAAAAAAGTAGAATAAAATATACCACTTAAACAAAATATAATTACAAGAAAGGCAATCATGTAATCCTTGAATCTGTAATTTCAATAAATTTTGCTAAATCTGGGGATTCTTTTTGTATGTCTTGTAATGATGGATTGTTAATCACTTCAATTTTTTCTTTTTCAAGAAACTCAATAAAAATCTTAATTCTTAGGTTGAAATGCTTAAACATTATATCCTCAAGTTGTTTGATATGATCTTTTAACTTTTGAAATCCAGTGTTTGTGTCAATAGATAAATGCACACTATTATTTTCAACCAAACGAATACTACACTGCTTTAGATAACTTCCAGCGATAAGATATTCTTTTGAAAATTTCTCTTGAATGACATCCCAATGTAACTTTATATTATCAAAATTTACTTCTTGAATTAAGGGTCGAGTCTCTTTAGTCTCTTTAATGATTTGGTTTTCGATAATCTGAGTTTGCTCAACAGACATTTTATGTTGAGAGATTTGATTTTGTGGAGAAGGGATTTGATGAATTGTAATTTTCCCTTCTTCAAGCTTTTTTAATATATTTTCAATTGATTTCATTTCAGAAATTCTTGATAATTTTATAAAACACATCTCAATAACAATATATGCATTATGACTTTGTTTGATCTGATTTTTTGTATCGATTAAATAAGAAATGATATAAAGAATTTCATCTTGAGAAAAATTACTAATCAATTGTTTTATCATTGTTAACTGATTTTGGTTGACATCCTTTGTCTCAATTCCAAGCTGAATGAGTAAAAAAGTTCTTAAATATTCTAAGAATGAGTTGATAAACTCGTTAATATCTATACCTTTATCCATAACTTCATTTAATAAATGAATCATTTGTGCAGGATTATGATTGATAATGGACTGCATGATTTGATGAAAAATATCATTATCTACCATTCCAAATACTGAACGAACCAAGTTTGAATCTATATGAATACTCCCATAAGAAATGACCTGATCCATCAAAGACATAGCATCTCTCATTCCGCCATCAGCTTTCTTTGCGATCATAAAAAGTGCATCTTCGTCAGCATTGATGTTTTCCATTAACAATATTTCTTTGAGTCTCTCTACAATTGATTCTACGGGTATTCTTTTAAAATCGAATCTCTGACAACGAGAAATAATTGTGGGTAATATTTTGTGTGGCTCAGTGGTTGCAAAAATAAAAATTACATTTTTTGGAGGTTCTTCAAGTGTTTTCAATAGCGCATTGAAGGCATTCTTACTGAGCATATGAACTTCATCAATAATGAATATCTTGTATTTTGAATGTGATGCTGAATACATCAACTCTTTCTGTAAATCTCGAATATCGTCAACACTTGTATTAGATGCACCGTCGATTTCTATAACATCTGATGAGTTTCCTAAAGTGATCTCTGTACAATTGGTACAGACACAGCATGGATTTATAGTTGGACCAATTTCACAGTTTAAACTCTTGGCTAATATACGAGCAAGTGATGTTTTCCCAACACCTCGTGATCCTGTAAAAAGATATGCTTGGCCGATTCGTTCTGTTTCTATTGCATTTTTTATGATTTGAACGATGTGATTTTGTGCGTATACTTCTGTAAATTTTTGAGGTCTGTACTTTCTTGCTAAAACAACATATGACATACAATGCCTTTCATACAATTAAGTTAAAAACTTAATAAATATTTTCTGATTCTTTTGGTAATTATTACAAAAAACAATGTTAACCCAATCATGATCGTTGATAATGCATTGATTGTTGTAATTGTCCCTCGACGAATAGCACCTTCTACATATACAGGCAATGTATTAAAACCTCTGCCTGATGTAAAAAATGTAATAACAAAATCATCGATCGATAAGGTAAATGATAACAAAGCAGCAGCAATTATCCCGGGTATCATTAAAGGGAGCTTAATTTTAAAAAAGATCTGATATTTGTTTGCTCCTAAATCCATCGCTGCTTCTTCTAAGTGATAATCAAAACCTTCTAATCTTGATTGGATTACAATTACAGTATATGATAAACAGAAAGTAATGTGAGCGATTAATACTGTCATCATGCCCATTCTGACTTTTAAAAAGCTAAATAGGAGCGCTAACGATACTCCCATAAGAATATCCGGCATTATTAATGGAACAAAGACTAATCCCTTAAAGAATCTTTGTCCGCTAAATCTTTTATTTTCTAATGCTAAAGCTGAAACTATACCTAAAATAGTTGAGACTATAGTTGATAGGATACCGATAATTATTGTATTTTTAAAAGCTGTAATAATCTCTTTGTTTTTAAATAATAAAATATAGTATTTAAAAGTAAATCCTCTCCAGCTTGAGATTATTTTTGAGTCGTTAAAGCTATAGATGATTAATAATAATATTGGGATATATAAAAATACAATCACAAATGTAAAACTGCTTATTGAAAGTATGTTTTTTGAATTAAATATCTTCTTCATGGACAACAATTTCTCTCTTTTTGTAATTCAAGTGAATATAATAAAACAATAAAAGTAATATTGTAATTATTATTAATAACATTAATGATAATGCAGAAGCTAAAGGCCAATTTCTAGGGATGTTTTTAATTTTATATGTGATTATCTGACCGATATACAATGTGTTTTGACTACCTACAAGTTGTGGAATAATATAAGCCCCTAAAGCTGGAATAAAAACCAATATTGATCCGGCTAATATTCCGTCTTTTGATAAGGGTAATGTAACTTTAAAAAAAGCACGTTTATGATTTGCACCTAAGTCCATTGCTGCGTCAAGCAATGTAAAATCTATTTTCTCAATATTGCTATATAAAGGCAATATCATGTATGGAAGATAAACATAAACCATAACTAAGATTACTGCAAAATCATTTCGTATCAGCATTAGAGGTTGATCAATAAACTTAAGTTGTAATAATAATTGATTTAAAATTCCTTCAGGCGATAAGAATATTCTCCATGAAAATATTCTTATAATGAAATTTGTCCAAAATGGGATGATTATTAATATTAATAACAGATTTTTTATCTTTTCTGAACTTCTTGCAATATAATATGCTACAGGATATCCAAATAATAAACATAACCCTGTGGTGAATATAGCTAATTTAAAAGAAATAAAAAAAGACCTAAAGTATTCTGATGAAAAAACATTTTTATAGGCAGATAATGTAAATATTGGTTTTATATCATAAATGTCTGCCTGATAAAAACTGTAGATAAAAATGATTATGTAAGGAATAAGAAAGAAAAAAACTAACCAGCATAACGAGGGTAATGATAAAATCCAGCTATTAAGATTATTGCGCTTTTGATGAAGTAATTCGCTATTCACTGTTTGATAACCCTTCATGGATATTGATACTTTGTTCTTGGATGACATATGAATCTATATCATGCCAGAATAAATAGACTTCTTCTTCCCAATCAAGTGCAACATCATCAAAATATACGCGTTTATGCTGACTAAATACTCTGAAATTATACTGATCAACTCGTACTATATATTGAGTATGAGTACCTAAATACAAAATATCTTCAATTTTTCCTTTTATAATATTGAAATCACTCTTCACATCGGGTTTCACTCTTGAAATTGCTATTTTCTCGGGTCTTAATGATATCGTTATTTTTTCATCTATTGTGACTTTACTATGACATGAACTATCAAGAACAACTCTTTCGTTATCGATTGAAAAATCTGTTTCAATTTCAATAAAATCATCTTCAATTCCAACAACTCTACCATTTATTAGATTAGTATCACCTATAAAATAAGCTGAAAAAATTGAATTAGGACGCTCATAAATATCATCAGGTAATCCTGTTTGAACTATTTCTCCTTTATTGATAATGGCCATTCGATCAGATACACTCATCGCTTCACCTTGATCATGGGTAACATAAATAAATGTGATTCCAACTAAATCATGGATATTCATTAATTCTATAATCATCCTCTGTCTCAGTTTTAAATCTAAAGCAGCTACAGGTTCATCCAATAATAGTACTTTTGGTTTATTGATCAATGCTCTTGCAATTGCTATTCTTTGTTTTTGCCCACCACTGATCTGTGTCGGGTATTTATCTTTATGATCAATCATTTGAACCATTTTGAGCATTTCAATTACTTGTGATTGAATTTCTTTTTCGTGCACTTTTTTTATTCTTAAACCAAACGCGATATTTTCAAAAATTGTCATATGAGGAAACAAAGAATAATTCTGAAATATTGTGTTTACTTGTCTTTTGTAAGGAGGTAGTTCTGTGATATCTTGATTTTCTATAAAAATTCTCCCAGAACTTGGATATTCAAAACCTGCAATCATTCGTAGAATAGTTGTCTTACCACATCCACTTGGACCAAGAAAAGAAAATAATTCACCATCTTTTATTGTTAAAGAAACATTATTTACTGCTTTAAAATCCCCAAATGATTTTGATATATTCTCGAGTCTTATTTCTCCCAATGTTTACCCTACCTTTAAAATTACTAGGTGATCATATTATTATTATTCGATCATTTGTCAAAGAAATTTTTTCTTTATCGGTTAACTGATCGACGTATTGCTTTTAGCTCTCCTAATAAATAGACTTGGTTTAATTGATCAACAGGGATTATTATTGGCTTAAAATCTTTATTTAAAGGGATTAAATGTATTTCTTGAAGATCATTTCTTACTTCAAGCTTTTTAAGTGTTAATTCGCCAGCAATTACAATAGCTACCATTTTGTGATTTAACTCGTCCCAATTATTATTTTTAAAGATAAATATAATGTCTTGATGATTGATTTCTGGTTTCATACTCAAACCATTTACACGAAATACCAAATAATCATCCAAATTTATATTGGGACGATAATAAGGAAATGGAACAAAATCTAAAGGTTCATCATTTCTAATTTCTAAAGGTTCTCCAGCGGCAATCTCTCCTGAAACAGGCACCAAATCAATTGTGGAATCACTTGGATCCTGTGTAAAAACGGGGATTCCAAAACTTGTATAGAAAAAATTGCTGATGGTTGTGCTTTTTTGTTTATTACATAGTTCTTTTAAAGCCACAGCATCAAGAACCTCTTCGATTTTTATACTCTCAATTTCTTCTTTACTTAAAAACATATCTCCTATATCTCCTATTATCCAGTTTAAATTGACATGAAATTCATAAAATAACTTTTTTAAAAATGTGACTGATGGAGAAATTAAATTTCTCTCATAACGTGAAAGATTTGATTTAACACATTCCAAACGATCAGCAGTTTCTGATAAATTCATATTTAGCTCTTGCCGAATCATGATCAGTTTTTCACCAAATGTTTTAGACATAATTGCCTCCTAATATTCAATTTAAAAATAAATACTTGCTTGTCAAGTTTTTTATTGCATATATGCAATAAAAAAGAGAATGATAGTAAATTAATACAGAATTAATCATTTTCTACAGGATAGAAAGAGGAGTCGAAGAAGAATCTACCAGTCTTTATGGCATATTTATATAAAAAAATAGCAGAGCTTTGTAAACTCTGCTATCTCTAACTTCTGATATACCAGTTAGTTAACTATAATATTATTGATTACTACTGATTTTTTGGGTCGATCTGATTCATCTTTTTCTACTTTCTCGATTTTATGCACAATATCCATTCCTTTGGTCACTTTTCCGAATACTGTATGTTTACCATCAAGCCAGTTGCATCCTTCTTCTTTTGTTACTATAAAAAACTGTGATCCATTGGTATTTGGTCCTGAATTAGCCATACATATAGTACCATATTCTACCTTTGCACTTAATCCTTCTTTCTTTTGTAAAGGTTTACTATTTGTCTTTTCATAATAGAATTCAAAATCTTTTTTTGCAATAGGTTCAATACTTTTTTGACTTTCAGCTTCTTTTACAATTTCTAGTAATTCGTTATCAATTTGTGAAGGATTTGATCGAAAATAAGGTACTAAAATATCTGTATATACTTGATAAGCCTCTTCAGGGCTTTTGATCTCACCAATTAATGGTTCACCAAGGATGTAGGTTTCATCTTCAAATGAATATCCAGGACCACCTGTTCCATTACCAATAGGACAACCCCCTTGAATCATGAAATCGCTTATTACTCTGTGGAATGTTAGGCCATCATAAAATGGCTTCTTAACCATTTGTTGTGTTTTAGGATCTTTCCATTCTTTTGTTCCTGTTGCTAAACCTAAAAAGTTATCAACTGTTTTAGGTGCAATTGAATGATCCAGAGTGATTTCAATATCTCCTAATGATGTTTTCATAATTACTGTTGTTTTTGTTTTTTCAGCACTTAACATACTTACTCCTAATATTAGTATTAAAATGGTGATAAGGGTGATTAATATCCTTTTTTTCATTTTTTCTCCTTAATTTTTATATCTTTTTCGCATTATTTCTGTCATTTGCTTAATTCTATATGTATAAGTATGACCATTAAGTACTTTTAAATAGGAATTTTCAGCCATCTTTTGACAGATAGATTCTCTCGCAAGATAAAAGTCAAGCAATGATTCAATTTCATTAACATCATGATAAACAATTATATCTTTATTACAGTCAAATACTTCATTTAACTGATCTTTATAATCAGTTAGCAGGACCTGTTGACATGCTGGAACATCAAATACTCTTTGATTGACTGAATTCTTCATTTGCAGACTGGTCATATTAAAATTAATCCTGCTCTCATTGTAAAAATCACATAAAGTTTCATAATACCATCTCTCTGGAATTATTCTAAAATATTTTGGTAAAAGACGGTACCAATTCTCATCACCACTAATCACTGAATTAAACTTCTCAAGTTTCATTATACCAGATAATCTATGTTTTTGAGTTGAACGCCATAGTACTGCAGCTAAAAAGTCTTCTTTCTGCTCAATATCATCAAATACTACTTGATTATCTATTTCATAGTCATGTAGAGCATCTTGAACTCTTCGATATTTTTTTTGAATAAACATATTCGAAATTTCTTCAATTAGCTTTAACAAATCTGGTCGATGAATAAATGATTTAGTGTTTTTATGACTTGCATAGACCATACTTGAACCAACAAATGACACATCATACCTATATTGTTGGGTTTTCTTTTTAGGATAAAAAATATTTGGATCAGTTGCCAATGGTAAATAATCAACATAAGGATAAGACAATAACTGAACATCTGAGATATAATCCTTATCCCATACGAAAATACTGCAATAATCTGATATATTACTTGAAAAACATGAAAGAATAACATTTGGACTGTCTACAAACCAGGATGCATATGGTAATTCTAACTCACTCAATAGTTGGGTAAGTCTTCCTTCTTTATCAAAACCTAAATGATTGACGGTTAATATAAAATCGGGTTTAAACTTGATAATAAGAGTTAAAAGATCTTTAATAAATACCTCATAATTACTCAGATGCTGATCAATATGTATATACTCTAACTGGTGTCCACAACTTTTTATCCCATTTAAACACTCTTTTGTTAAAACGTAAGATGAATCTAAAAAAATAATCTTTAAGTTCTCTGTTTGAAATTTTGGATATTTCCATTCCGAACTTAAAGAATAAAGAGATTGTTTAAGTAACTTCCTCTCTATAGTTTGATAGTAAGAGTAATATAATTTTTGTAATGATTTTAAATAAAATAAATCAGATGTTTCCATATTCTTAATTTTTGGTAACTGATAATCTGTATATCCTATATAAAACTCAACGTTTAGAAATGTACTTAAACTTACATAGTGTAATGATTCTAAAAACAGATTCTTATCAATCTCAATACATATAATTTTATGTTTTGGAAATTTCTTTAACAGAGCAATAATATGATATCCCATACCAAAACCTAAAACTGTAATTGTATCTGATTTTGGTGAATATTGAGATATAATTTGATCTGCTTCTTTCATAGGGTAATAAGTACTGTGAATAGAAATGAATTTTTCATTAATCAATATTCCTAAAGAATAATTATCCTCTTTTGTAATAGAATATTTAAACTCATGATCAAAATAGACAGCTTGATCACATAAATTGAATAAATGAGGATGTGTTTTGATTATTTCAATATTTTCTTTATAATGACTCATATTCTATTTAACCTTTATTAATAATGATACGAGATACTTTCTCTGTTAAGTGATGCATTGTATATGGCTTTGAAATGAAATCTTTCACACCAAATTCTAAAGCACTTTTTATTCGATCGTCTTGGTGGAAGCCAGAACACAACATGATTAAGCTCTCGGGATTCCGACTTAACAAACGTTTACATACTTCTAACCCAGAAACTTTTGGTAAGATTAAATCTACAATATAAAGATCATAATTTATAGATTTAGAATCAGTTAAAACTTTTAGAAATTCTTCTGGGTCTAAAAAGCTGTCAACTTGATATCCACATTCACTAAGAATTGAACATGTCACATTATTGATAGTAGGATCATCTTCTAAAACTAATATTGACCCTGTTCCATGAGTCAATGTACTTTGCTTTTCGATGCTTTCTACAATTTTATCTCTGACATAAACAGGAAAATACAAATTAAAAGAAGTCCCTACACCTAATTCAGAATATAAATCAATAAAACCATTGTGTTGTTTGATAATATTATATACCATTGATAGACCTAATCCTGTACCAACATTGTTTTCTTTGGTAGTAAAGAATGGATCAAATATCTTTGAAATATTTTCAGATGAAATCCCGATACCTGTATCATTGATTGATAAAACCCAATAAGGTATTTGTTTTGCGCTGGGATGAGTGTTACAAAAACTGATATCTGCAGTCAATTCTTGTATCTTTATTGATAACAATCCCCCTTTTTTCTCTTCTTCCTTTCGCATAATAGTCATTGCATGCGCTGCATTGATAAAAATATTTAATAAAACCTGATCAATTTGACTAATATCTCCCAAAATTATATGGGGTGTATTTTTTAATTCTATATCAAAATTGATACTCTTATCAAAAGAGTGAGTACAGATTTTATAAACTCTTTTAATTGCTGAATTTAAATCTAATGGGACTAAGTTTACCTCATTTTTTCGCGATAATGTTAACAATTGTTTGACTAAGTCACTTGCGCGTTCTGTAAGTTCTTCAAGAAGATTGATTTGTTGCAATGTAAAATTTTTATCAATTATATCAGCATCAAGTGTTTTATATTGAAAAACAGATAATGCACCAACCATTCCTCCAAGAATATTGTTGAAATCATGAGCTAATCCTCCAGCTAAAGTACCGATAGATTCCATCTTCTGGGCTTGCTGTAACTGCTTTTCTTTTTTTTCAAGTTCTGTAATATCATCAATTCTCAAAACCAGATCGAGTACATCATCACTATCAAAAGGAAAAAGAGTTAAATTATATACGCTATCATTGTTATTTATTAATGTGATTTTGTTAAAATGCAAGACGCTTTTATTTTTATTTAATTCAGAAAACTCTTGTTCATACTTAATCATTTCTGGAATTAGATTACTGATTTTTCTCATTTTAACTTTGTCAAAAGTAAGATTCAAAAAGCTTAAAGCGGCTTTATTAGCTCTTAGAACGCATAAATCTTTGTTTAACGAAAACAAAGCTGAAGGCATTGCTTCAATCATATTATCTAAGTATTCTTTTAAATAATTTACTTCACTAATAAAAGTTTCTTTCTCTTTATGAATATCTAAAAAATTATTTATTAATTTAGAGAATTCATCATTATAAGGGTAGGATAGATTCCCGCTTGAGTAATTGCCTGGATATAAAAATACTTGTTTGATACATTCAATTCTATTTTTTAAGATTCTTCTAATGAAAAGAATTATCGAAACAAAGGATATAATCACAATAATGATAGAATATCTAAATATACTATTCTGTTTGATTATTGTTTGAATGTTGTTGTGATGAAAATTGCTTTTTTCAAAAAATAATTTATCAATTTGTCTAAACATCAGTCTTGTAATAAAAAACAATTCATTCAATTCTTTAATTTCAATATCAGAAATTTTGCTTGTACGATTTATTGAAATTATTGATTTGATTTCATCAAGATTCTTATCAAGTCTGTAGATCTTTTCTATTACTGTTTCATCTGTAAAAGAATAATTATTAATCATTTTTTTTAATCTTAACTGAATTACAGCTATGTTAGCAATAGAATTTTCATTATTAATCGCATGGTAACCAATAAACGCTTGATTTGTACTTAGCTCGATTTCATCGAAAAGCATAATAACATTTCTAATATCTTCTGTCATTTTCTGATAATTTATCGCTAAACGTGTATTATTCTTCATTTTTCTAAATAAGAATAAATCAATTGAAGTATATAAACTTAATATAAAAGCAACTATAAAAAGAATAAATATGAGAATATGGGATAACTTTCCTTTAATATACATTATTCAATTTCCTCAATTTTCTTTATCAAAGAATTTGTAAAAAATGCCTGATATCCATTTTTAGAGTCAATGATATTATTGTTGTAATAAGTTAGGAATAACTGTCTCACTTTGTCTTCAAAAATTATCCCCAGCTCAAATTTGTCTATTTGTATCAAATTGATTATTTCATACAATTGTTTTAACTGATCATCGTATGATAATTTAAAATTCTTAGAGTTGTTTACTATTATTTTAGTGGCTTCTTCAGGATGTTTTATTGAATATTGCCAGCCTTTAAGCGTTGCATTTACAAAAGACTGACAAATTTCAGGATGTCTCTCAAAATATTCTTTTGAAGTAAAAATACAATCACCCATAAAATCATGATTAAAATCATTATAATCAATAATATTTAAATCCTCTCTTTTATAACCAGCTTTGTAAAGATTTAACAATTCATTATAGGTCATTGCTGAAATAACGTCAACTTCATCATTTATAAATTGTGAAAGATCAAATTTCTGTGGTATGATATTTACTGACCCTATATCAATATTATTATTTTTTAATAATGAAATTAATTGAACTTCATTTCCAATAAACCAAACGGATACCTTTTTCCCTATTAAATCATTTAGATTTTTGATGTTTTTTTCTTTTTTAGAAACCAGTAGCATTCCATTAATTTTTAAGATATTTGCTAATAAAACTAAATCATTGTGGTAAGGTATCAGATCTGAAGCCCATCTATTACCAAATTCTTCTGCTTTTTCACTTACTGATTTGATATTAGAAATTGCATATCCACCTTCTTCAATCGATACATTTAGTCCATTTTCTTTATAAAATCCTAATTCTTTAGCGACATAGTAACCTGCAAATTGTGATTGGCATGTCCATTGTAAGCGGATTGTTACATTTTTAAGTTCTTTTTCAGTCTTAGTACTATTCATATTGTAAATTAAAAATCCAAGAAGAGTTATGGCTATGACTATTAAGATTACAATCATTGATTTAAACATTATCTCTCCTTTATTGAAGAGTTTAAATGAACATTATATTTGTCAAGAGAATTGATTGTTTCATAAAAAAAATTATGAGCAGGGAAATCCTGCTCATAAAAAATATTTATTTAGATTTTCTTGAATATTCCAATCCAGATTGAAAAGCCTTAATATTTGAATCAACGACGGTATCACCTTTTTTAGCAAAAATATCTCTGATTGCATTTTCTAAATCTTCGATATTAATATTCATAAATTCAGACGCAGCACCTAACATCACCATATTCATTGATCTTGCTGAACCTAATTCTTTGGCGATCTCATCAGCATTGATCGCAATGTGATTCTTGATGCTGTTGATACTATTTGTTAAATTTTCCATTTCTGGATAATTTGGAATATTTACGAATGACTTTACATTTGTTACCAACCAACCTTCTGGCGATAAGTAAGGTAAATACCTTAATGATTCCATTGGTTCTATTGAAAGAATCATATCGCATTTACCCATTGGAATCAAATCTGAATATATTTCTTTATCTGAAATTCGTAAATGAGATTGCACATCTCCCCCACGCTGACTCATACCGTGTACTTCTGCTTGTTTTAAGTTATATCCACTTTTCAAAGCAGCTTCTCCAATAATTGTTGCGATTGACAATATACCTTGTCCCCCAACACCAGCTAATATTATATCTAATTTCATAATTAATCTCCTACTTTTTGTTCTTTTTAACCATTGTTTGAATACATTCACGTCGAGGGATTATTACTGATACACCTTTATAAGCAATCTCTTCATTGAAAACCTGAACTAACTGATCATGATTTTTCTTAAGAGGGAGAACAGTTCTTATATGTTCTTTTTTTACACCTAATCCTTCACAAATATTTTCAATTTTTCCTAATGCTGATGAGTCCTGTCCGCCTGTCATCCCTGTAGTTTCATTATCAACAATAACAATAACTACGTTTGAATCTTCATTTACACAGTCAAGCAATCCTGTTATTCCTGAATGTGAAAATGTGGAATCGCCAATAACTGCAATTGACGGGTAAAGTCCTGCATCAGAAGCACCTTTTGCCATTGTGATCGAAGCACCCATATCAACACAACTATTTATTGCATTGTATGGTGGTAAAGCGCCTAATGTATAACAGCCAATATCAGAAAAAACATGACCTGTTCCGAATTCTTTTAATGATTCTTTTAATGCATTATAAGTATCTATATGAGGACAACCAATACATAATGCAGGTGGTCTTGGAACAACAACTTCAGGTATTTCAAATGACTGAGTTTCTTTTAAATTTAATGATTTTGCAACAATATTAGGATTTAACTCTCCATCTCTGGGAATTGATCCGTCTAATCTTCCTTTAATTATCGCTGATTGAGATAGATAGCCTTTTAACATCTCTTCTACTAAAGGTGCGCCATCTTCTAATATTAATAATGTATTACATTCAGAAGTTATTCTTTCAATCAATTTTCTTGGTAATGGATATTGTGATATTTTTAATATTGGATAAGGACACTCTTTATCCTGGAAATTTTCCATGAGATAATTATAAGCTAAGCCACATGCAATGATACCCATTGAATGATCTTGACCTGGATAATATTTATTGAATGGGCTATTTTCTGATTCTGTAACAAGTTTTTCCTGGATAGATAATAAATGTTTAAATCTTTTTCTAGAGACAGCTGGTAAGAGTATAAACTGACTTGAATCTCGTGGTAATTTCAAATCATTTTCAGCTTTAATATCTTGTCTCTTTACACCTGATCTTGAATGAGAAAGTCTTGTTACAAATCTAAGCATTATTGGAAGTTCGTATTTTTCTGATAGGTCAAAACCATAATGAGCCATATCATATGCTTCTTGCTGATTTGAAGGTTCTAATGCTGGTAATAAAGCAAATTTTGCATAAAATCGTGAATCTTGTTCATTTTGAGAAGAATGCATCGAAGGATCATCAGCAACTGCAACGATTAATCCGCCATTTGCTCCAGTAAATGCTGAATTGACATAAGGATCTGCAGCAACATTTAAGCCAACGTGTTTCATTGTGACAATGGTACGTTTCCCTGCATATGACATTCCAATGGCACTTTCCATTGCTGTTTTCTCATTTGCAGACCATTTTCTGTGAACATTACGCTCAAGAGCAAGAGGGTTTTTTTGAATGTACTCAATGATCTCAGTTGAGGGAGTCCCTGGATACCCATAAGCTCCTGAAAGACCCGCATCTAATGCGCCCTGTGCAAAAGCTTCATCTCCAAGTAAGAGTAACTTTTTCATTTTGTCTCCTATATTTTTTATTTTTTTGCTCATTTTCATTTTTCTTAAAATTATGACAAGTATTTTTTTTAAAATTAATCCTTGACCATTTTAATTAAAGAATTAATTATTAAATAAAGGAGTATCAATGAAAAAGAATAAAGTAATCATATTCATAATTTTTATATTGTCAGTTCTATTGTTGCATAGCACCCAGTTAACCATATATTGTGAAGATGACCCTCCTTTTCAAATTATAAATAATGGACAGATATCTGGTTTAACAGGAGAAATTGTCCAGGAAATCCAACATAGATTAAAGAATAAAGACAAAATTGAAGTGGTCCCTTGGGCAAGAGGTTACAAAGCTCTTGAAACACAACCAAATACTGTTTTGTTTAGTGTATCAAGAACAAAAGAACGTAATGAATTGTTTCAATGGGTGGGTCCAATAAATGAGATATCTTATGGCCTATATGCAAAATCGAATTCAAAAATTGTAATTAACAACTTAGATGATGCTAAAAAATTGAAGACTATAGGTGTTTATATTAATGATATCAGAGATCAATATTTAACGCAACAGGGATTTACTAATTTAGATCGAGTAAATGATAACACAATTAATATCAAGAAACTAATGTTAGGAAGAATTGATGTCTATGCTGATTCTGATGATGGTTTAGAAAGTAATGCAAAATCAGCAGGTTACAATTCTAAAGATTTAAAGCTTCTTTATGTTTTTATGAAAACTCAATTGTATATCGCGATGTCAAAAAACACAGATCCTGCTATTGTAAAACAATGGAATAAAGCATTAAACGATATGAAATCCGATGGAACTTTCAAAAAAATATTCCATAAGTATTTCCCTTCTAAAAAACTTCCAGGAGCTGCAAATTTTAAATAGAGTTAATTCCTTTATTCACCAATAATTTTAACCAAAACTCTTTTATTCCTCATTCCATCAAATTCTCCGTAAAAGATTTGTTCCCATGGACCAAAGTCTAATTTCCCATTCGTAATAGCAATAACAATTTCTCTTCCCATAATCTGTCTTTTTAAATGCGCATCAGCATTATCTTCAAATCCATTATGCTGATATTGAGAATGAGGTTTCTCAGGTGCTAATCTTTCCAACCATTTTTCAAAATCATGGTGTAAGCCAATTTCATCATCATTTATAAATACAGATGCAGTAATATGCATTGCATTACAAAGTAATATACCATCTTGAATATTACTTTCAGAAATACATTGCTCAATCTGCTGAGTTATATTAATGAAAGCTCTTCTTGTTTTTGTATTGAAAACAAGCTCTTTTCTAAAAGATTTCATAATATTTTATCCTAATATTAGTATTAAAAATTATAATAATTGATTGATTTCTCCTCTTAATTGTTCGCAGGAATTATAAGCTGATTCTGCAAATTTTTCAGAATTATCAGCAAAAATAATAGCTCTTGATGAATTAATGAGAAATCCTGGATCATTTTGCGAAATTTTTGCATTATGTGCTACGTCAGATAATGATCCACCTTGAGCACCAATACCTGGAATTAAGAACAAAGTTTCTGGCATCATTTTTCGCATTTCTTCTAAATCTTCAGTCTGAGTAGCCCCGACTACTGCTCCAGCTTTACAACTACCGAGTTGATGGATATCTTTAGCTAATTTTTTGTATAGGTCGTTAGGTTTAAGATAATCAGAAGCACTTGGATTTGAAGTTAATGCTAAAACAAAAATATAACGATTATCTTTGTTTAAAACAGCGTTAAAGACATCTTTACCCATCAGAGGATTAACTGTAATAGCTGATACATTCATTTCTGAAAAAAATGCTTCAGCATAATGCTCCATTGTATTTCCAATATCGCCAACTTTACAATCTAAAATTACAGGAATATGTTGCGGGATATACTCAAGCGTTTTTTCTAATGCTAATAATCCTTTTTTCCCAGCGGATAAGTAAAAAGCGAAGTTTGGTTTATAAGCAGCTACAAGTGTTTTTGTCGCATCAATAATCTCTTTATTAAATCTCCAAATGGGATTATCATCATTTTTTAAACAGTTTGGTAATTTTGAGATATCACTATCAAGTCCTAAACAAACGTATGACTTATTTGCAATACGAATAGAATGATATAGATCAATAAAACTCATTTTTACCTCAATCTCTTAGCATAATTTTAACAGATTCATCATTGTCTGTTTCATTAAAGCTTACTTTAATAATTTCTTCTGATGATGTTGGTACGTTTTTCCCTACATAGTCAGCTTTTATTGGGAGCTCTCTATGACCTCTATCAATTAGTACACATAACTGGATATCTTTTGGTCGTCCGAAATCTAATAAGGCTTCAAGAGCAGCTCGAACTGTTCTTCCTGTATATAAGACATCATCAAATAAGATTACTCTTGAATTTTCAAGTTCAAAATTTATTTCTGATCCTTTAATTACTGGTTGATGAGAAATAGTTGTAAGGTCATCACGATAAAGTGTAATATCGAGTAATCCAACGGGAATTTCAATATTTTCAATTTCTTTTAAATATCCCTGAATTCTTTGAGCCATAGGAACTCCTCTTGTTCTGATTCCTACTAAGTAAATATTTTCTAAACCTTTATTCTGTTCAATAATTTCGTGAGCCATTCTTTTTAAGGCTCTGTCAATGGCTGCATGATCCATAATAATACTTTTAACTTTCATGATTCCTCCATATTTTTTTTATATATTAATTTTTTGATAATTGAATACCTTTTTGTACATTCACAAATTGTAAAAGTAATAAACCTGAAATAAAAAACAGAATAATACTTAATATTGCGTATCTTTGATTACCTGTTCTCACTGCGATTTCCCCATATACTAATGGACCGATTATAGATGCTAAACGTCCAGTAACACTATAAAATCCGAAAAATTCAGTCATTTTATTAATCGGAGTTAAAAGTGAAAATAATGCTCTGCTGTTCGATTGGCTTGATCCCATGGCAAATCCTGCTGCAATTCCAATAAAATAATATTCTTGTTTTGATGTACAGAAGAAAACCCATATAACAGTTAATATCCAAATTACAAGAGTAATTGATATACTGTTCTTTGCACCAATTTTATCAAAAAGATAACCAAAAATGATTGCGCCAAGAAATGATGCAGGTTGTGCAATTATAAAGTATAGAATCATTTCAGAAGCATTCATACCAAATCTTTGTGCACCATATATTGAAGCAAAACTAATAACAACTGTGATTCCATCGTTATACAATAAATACGATATCAGAAATTTTAATAATTCTTTATATTTCTTTATATTTAGAACGGTTTCTTTTAGTCGCGTTAATGCAATAATTAAATAAGACTGAGTTCTAAAAACTGAACCTGTTTTATCTTTTACCCATAACATTGTTGGCAAAGCAAATACTCCATAGAATATTGCAACGATGAGAAATGAAAAACGATAATTGAGATAATTATCTAAATGAAGTTTCACAATAGGCATAATCACTAATAAAGAAGCGAGTCCACCTAAGTATCCAACACCCCATGCGATTCCAGATATTTTTCCAATTTCTGAAGGTTTGGCAATCATACTAAGAAACGCATTATAAAAAACATTCGCACTATTGAAAGAAAAATTGGCCAGGATAAAAATTATTAAAGCAAAATAAATATTCCCAGGTTTTACAAAAAACAATATTGCTGTTAAAGAAACGCAAGAATAGGAGAATATTGTTAAAAGCAATTTCTTTGAATGAGAGTAATCTGCAATTGCTCCTAAGAACGGAGCGAGTATCGCAACCATAAGCATAGAAATTGAAATACCTCTCCCCCATAATGCAGTTCCTAACTCTCCTTGATTTACAACAACATTTTTAAAATACATGCTAAACAAAACAGTAACAATTATTGTCACAAATGAAGAATCTGCAAAATCGTACAGGATCCAGCCTAATGTTTGTTTTTTAATATTTTTAAACAAATTCATCAAAAATCTCTTCAAGATTAAGTACAGGCAGATCAAAATGTTTGTAATGTTCTACATTGGGAGTCGCTATGAATATTTGGTGATTTTTTGATAAAAGACTAATCAAGTTATTCGATCTTCCTTCATCTAACTCAGCAAGAGTATCATCAAAAATCAATATTGGGAAAGTTCCTGTCATCTTTTGAATCATTTGAGCTAAGGCGATTTTTAACGCGATTACTAAACTACGTTTTTGACCTTGGGAAGCATATTTAATCACAGGTTTCTGATTGATATTAATAATGATATCATCCAGATGGGGACCTGAAAGTGTTCTTTGATTAGAAATTTCAGTATTTTCAATCTTTTTAAGATAATCAGCATAATCTCTCTTAATTGAATTGTTTTTTAGTTTGAATTGACTAACATATTCAATATCTATTTGTTCAGTATTTCCAGATATGCTTTCATAGCAATTTTGAAAAACAGGTGTGAAATTTTGAAGGAATTTTAAGCGATAGTCGATCAAATCAGAACCGAGTGTAACGATTTGATCATCCCATGCTTTTTTTTCAGCTTGATGAAATTGGGTTTTTAGTAATGCATTTCTTTGATACAAAACCGATTGATACATTTTCATTATCTCAATGTATCCCCAATAAATCTTATAGATAGACATATCAAGAAAAGATCGTCTGTTTTTTGGTGATCCAATTATCAAATTTATATCATCAGGTGAGAAATATATAATTTGTAAATATTGAAATAATTCACTTAATCTTCTAATCCATACATCATTAATTGTTATTGTTTTATAGTTTTTATATGTGACATTAAGATTAATATCATTTGAGTTGCAATTGAACAATGCAATTATTTTGTAGTAATCATGATTAAACCTAATGAGTTCGGAGTCTTTTGAATTTAAAATGGATTTACCATAAGCAAAATAAGTA
Organism: uncultured Candidatus Cloacimonadota bacterium; assembly: GCA_964573665.1. GTDB lineage: Bacteria > Cloacimonadota > Cloacimonadia > Cloacimonadales > WRIO01 > JAGOCT01. The sequence goes on from CAZNKI010000021.1 coordinate 47,156, forward strand.
ATTGCTTCAAGCAGATTAGTCTTGCCTATTCCATTTTTGCCAACAATTATACTTCCATTATGAGAAAATTGGAATTCTTTTTCAGAATAGTTTCTAAAATTTTTTAATATTATATTTTTAATATGCAAAAGAACTCCAACTTTTCAAATTTTTCGAAAACAGTTTATTCTAATCTTAATGGCATGACTACAAATCTGATTAACAAATCAGTTTTATCGGAATTATTTAAGACCCATATAGGTTCGGTAGATTTACCAATTTTGAAAATTACTTCGTCAGAATCAATTACATTTAGAAATGATTGAACAAATTTTGAATTGAGTCCAAATGTGATATCTTCTCCATTATAAGAAAATTCAGTAATCAATTCTTTTGCATTACCAAGTTCACTGTTAATTGCTTCAAGAAGAATTTCACTTTGTTTAATATCAAATTTCATGATATTCTTATCATTATCACTACTTAATAAAGAAACTCTTCTGATTGCATCTTTAATTAATTGTCTATCGATCATTAATTGATGATCATGTTCTTTTTTAAACACAACAGAGTAAATTGGATATTTTCCTTCATACTTGTTGCAAATTACAATCACATTATTATAAATAAAGATTACTTTTTTTTCTTCTACTATTATATTAATTATATTTTCTGAACCATCAAGAAACTTTTCTAAGAAGTTTAATGACTTGACTGAAATTACAAATTCCTGGGATTCTTCAATATTTAACTGATCCAAGTATTTAACTTCAGCAATACGTTTACTATCAGTAGCAGCCATAACTTGTTCAGATGATGAGAAATTGCAGTAAACTCCAGAATACATTTGATTTGATACGTCAGTACTCGTGGCAAAAGTTGTATTTTCGATCATTTTTTTAAATACTTCATTTGGGAACTGGATTTCTTTTTCTCTATTTATGGGCGGGATAATAGGATACAAAGAAGAGTCAACATAATTTAGATTGAAATTGGAGTTTTGGCAATTAATAATTAGCTTATCATCAATAGTTTGAAAACTGATAAGTGCATCAGGCATTGCCTGAACAATGTCAGAAAAGCTTTTAGCTGAAATACATATAGAACCACTAATTAGTACACTTGCAGGAAGATCAACAATTACAGTCATATTTAAATCTGAAGCAACTAATTTTACTGTATTAGTTTCTTCAAAACATTCAATTAAAAGATTACTAACAACTTGTAATGCAGGTTTTGATGACACAATTGAAGTTACATTTTGAACATAATGTACAATGTCTTTTTTATCAATAGAAAATTTCATTTTATCCTCACGATTTTTATTTTATAAAGTTTTTAAGTTTTTGACCTGCTTTAAAAACAGGAACTTTTTTTTCTGGGATATCTATCTCTTTCATCGTTTTTGGATTTACACCTTTTCTCGCTTTTCTTACTGATATAGAAAAAGATCCAAAACCAACAAAAGTAACATTTTCGCAATTCTTTAGCGCGTTAGTAATACTATCGAAAATTATGTTTATAGCAATGTTTGCTTCATTACGGCTAATTCTAACTTCTTCAGCAATTTTTTTTACTAAATCTTCTTTAGTCATGATATCCTCCTTGCACTAAACAAATCTAATTTGATTTATCATTCTTGTCAACAGAAAATAATCAATCAATTTCTCTAATCACTGTTAGAAAACGATCTTTCTCTGAACCATATGTAAAATAAAAATGATAAGTTGTTTTTGGTAGTAATTCCATTACAATTTCAGGCCATTCAATGAATGTTATTACTGAAACATGATTTTCGAGAATTCCTAATTCAAAGCATTCATCCGGAAACTGTATTCGGTACAAATCATAATGATTGATTTTGAGATCAGATCCATATTGATTGAGTAAAACATATGAAGGGCTACTAATTTGATCGTTTATATGCCATTTATTACATATATTTTGAACAAAAAAAGTTTTACCTACACCTAAGTTACCATGTAAAGCAACAATATCTCCTACTTTAATAATTTTTGAGTATTCTTTTGCAATCCGAATAGCATCTTTTTTTGTTTGGATATGATAGGTTTGCTTTATCATTTTTTATTAGTTTTTTTGGGAGAACAAATAGCAACAGGCAAAATCATTTCTTCCATAGAAACACCTCCATGCTGGAAAGTCCCATTGTACTGTTTTTGATATTGATGATATGAGTTTGGATATACAAAATAATAATCATCCTTACTGAAGATGAAGTTGTTTACAATATTTCTTTGAGGCAGACCAAATTCTTTAGGATTTTTTAAAAAAAGAGCATGTTTTTCGTTACAGGAGAGATTTTTACCTTCTTTATATCTGACGGTAATACTTGTATCTTTATCTCCAACAACTTGAGTAGCTCTTGTGACTCTTATGGAACCATGATCAGTGGAAATAACGAGTACTGAGTTTTCCTGTTTACTGATTAGTTTTATCGCTTCGAATAATGATGAGTGGAAGAACCAATGTTTAGTAAACGCTCTGAACGCTTCTTCATCAGGAATTGTTTCTTGAAGTATTTGATCTTTTGAGCGATGATGTGCAAGTAAATCAAGAAAATTATATACGAGTACAACTAATTTATCATTTTTAAAGCTATCTATCTTTCGAAGAACGAAATTACCTTCTTCAATATTAAACACTTTTATATACTTGCTTGGAGGGTTTAATTTAAAACCAAGATCTTCAACATGTTCATCTAATAACTGGTGTTCATTTCTATTTCTGCTATTATCTAACTCATTATTTTCGAGCCAGTATTCAGGGAATCTTTTAGCGATATCAACAGGTAAAAGACCGCTAAATATTGCATTTCTTGAGAAAGGGGTAGCCGTTGGTAAAATTGAATAATAAGAATCTAATTCTATATCAAAATACTCTTTGATGAATGGCTCAATTGCAAGATACTGATCATATCTCAGGCAATCTAAAATGAGCAAATAGACAGTTTTATTTGCTTCCAGTTGTGGGATAATGTATTGAGAAACTACATCAAAAGATAGATTAGGACGATCATTGCAGGATAACCAATTTTTGTAATGATCTTCAATATAGTTACAAAACTCTGTATTACAGTTCCTCTTTTCAAGAAAATGAGTTTGTTTTAAATTTTCGTCATTCATTTCATCAATAATCAAATCCCATTTGCAAATCTCTTTATAAATTTCGATCCATTCTTTAAAATCAGGTGCTGAAAATAATTTTCTATTAAGGTTGGCTACAAATTGTGAATATTCCTGACCAACTCTGTTTAAGCGAATTTCTTCAGTTTGAAAAATTCTTTTAATTGCCATAAGAATTTGATTTGGATTGACTGGTTTAATAAGGTATTCGCTAATTTGTTTAGCGATGGCAGTTTCCATCAGTCCTTCTTCTTCATTCTTTGTTAGCATTATCACTGGTATTTCAGGATTTATCTTACTAATCTCATTAAGAGTCGTTATTCCATCCATTCCTGGCATAATTTCATCGAGGATAATCAAATCATAATGATTATTAACAACCATTACAATTGCATCATCGCCATTCGTTGTCGTATTTAAGATAAACCCTTTATTTGTCAGGAATAATATAAAAGGTTTGAGCATTTCTATTTCATCATCTACCCATAAAATATGAAGATTCTTTTTCATTTAAACACCTTTCTCCACAAAAATATTAATCCTTAAAATCAGCAAACATACCTTCAAATTCAGAAGATTGTTCCAAGCGTCTTTGTTTATCTTTTATCTCTTGTTTAATCTCATTCAGATCAGCATCCTGAAAATAAATCGCCATTTTAAAATTTAACTCTTTTGTTGAACAGTTAAAGAATGTTCTCATTTTTTCAATATGCTGTTCTGCAAACACCTCTTTAAATGGTTTTACTTTTTTAGTTTTTTCTTTTTCATCTTTTATGATTTGTCTTAACTCAGGGGTAGGTTTTTCTTTGGCTTCATCAATCCATGTTTCTGCGATACTTAATTCAGTATCTTTCACAAAGGGTTTGATCATATTTAAACGATCAAAGCCAATTTGATTTAATGTAAACTCATCAATATCAAGTTCTTCAATATATAATTCATAAGTATCGATTAATTTTGAGGCAAAAGAAGAAGCAAGATTGTATTCCGTTTCGATAAAGTCTTTAAAAGTTTTATAACCTTTTATCTTGTAAGTTCCTTTTCTTTTAATTTCAGAGAGTAATTCTCCAAAACTGATAAAACTTTCCTGAAGTGTATTCTTAAATTTTTCTATTGCTGCAAATTTTTCTTCTGGGCTTTTATTGTCATCATCGTAGATTTCGTTCATTTTTCAGTCCTTTCTTCTTTAGGATAATAAATATTTTCTTTCGCAGGAAATACTTTGTTTTTAACATCTTGTTTATAATTATTTATAGAATGAGTAAAAACTGATTTCCCATCACACCAGCTTTTACTAAATTTTGTAAGTATATCTGTAAGACCCATGATATCGTGCCAAACCAGAACCTGACCATCAGTATATCTTCCAGCACCGATTCCAATTGTAGGAATTGCTAATTTTGAGCTAATTTTCTGACCTAATTCTTCAGGGATTCCTTCTAAAACAAGCATAAATGCTCCAGCGTTTTCAATTTCAAGAGATTGTTGAATCAATAGATCCTGTTGTTCTTTATATTTCCCTTGAACTTTAAATCCACCGAATTTATGTATCGATTGTGGGGTTAATCCAAGATGAGCAACCACTGGGATTTCACAATCAATAATCGCTTTAATCGCTTGAATGCGAGAATCTGTACCCCCTTCGATTTTTACCGCATCAGCTTTTCCTTCGAGAATCAATGCACTGGCATTTTTTTTTGTTTCATTGACAGAAAGATGATATGACATATATGGCATATCAGCCACAATAAAGGTTTGTGGTGCACCATTTCTAACTGCTTTACAATGTCGTATAATGTCTTGAATACTGACATGAAGAGTATCATTTTCACCATAGACAACCATTCCTAAGCTATCACCTACAAGAATTATGTCTATATTACAGCTTTCACACTGTTTTGCAGAATAGTAATCATAGGCTGTAATCATAACTATTGTTTCATTTTGCTCTTTCATTTTTTTAAAATCATAAACTTTGAGCATCTTTACTCCATTATTTCATCTAAAAGAGGATAATATCTATTAAAAAACTCATCATACTGATCATTTAGTATAGCTTCTCTGGCTTTTGTAGTAAGATCGAGGAAGAAATGAAGACTATGAATTGTGGCTAATCTCATACCAAGAATTTCTTTCATTGAAATTAAATGTCTGATATATGCACGTGAATGATTGCGACACGCATAGCAACTACAATTTTCATCAATTGGTCTTAAATCTTCTTTATAACGAGCAGCTTTGATGATCATCTTTCCATTCCATGTGAAAATACTACCTTTTCTGGCATTACGAGTTGGCATTACACAATCAAACATATCTACGCCATTTCTAATATTCATAAGCAAATCACCTGGAGTACCAACACCCATTAAATATCTTGGTTTATCTTGAGGTAAAATGGGATTTAGAAATTCTGTTAATCGAAACATATCTTCTTTTGGTTCACCAACCGCCAATCCTCCAATTGAATAACCAGGGAAGTCCATTTCCATTAATCTTAAAGCGCTTTCCCTTCTCAAATCTTCATAAACACCACCTTGAACTATTCCAAAAAGTGCTTGTTTATCAATGTTTTTATGGGCAATCTTCCCTCTTAAAGCCCAATCTAATGTTAATTTAAGCGATCGTGAAACATATTCTTTAGTTGCTGGATATGGAGGGCATTCGTCAAAGGACATAATAATATCAGCACCTAAGTTATTCTCAATCTCTATTACTTTTTCTGGAGTAAATAAGTGATATGACCCATCAATATGAGATTGGAAACGAACGCCTTCTTTGGTAATCTTTCTTAATCCTGCCAGACTCATCACCTGAAATCCGCCACTATCAGTTAATATTGGACGATCCCAATTTATAAAACCATGTAATCCGCCTGCTTTCTTTATCAGCTGATCTCCTGGTCGTAAGTATAAATGATAAGTATTACCAAGAATAATTTGAGCATTAATATCTTTTAATTCAAGAGAAGACATTGCTTTAACAGTGCCAAGAGTACCTACTGGCATAAAAATTGGTGTTTTTATTAATCCGTGGGGCGTTAAATATTCAGCAGCTCTTGCATTACCAGATTTTTTTATTAAAGTAAATTTAAAGATAATATGCCTCCTATTGATTATCTAAAATTTCTTGATTCGATTTCATAGAGATACTACGAGTAAATAAACGAGAAAAGTCACTTGCAAAAGCATATAGCATTAAAGCCATTAAGAGCATAAATCCTATTTGCTGAGCAATTCTCTGGATGTTTAAAGGAATCGATTTTTTAAAAATACCTTCAATCAAGCAAAAAAATATATGACCACCGTCAAGAATAGGAATGGGGAGAAGATTCATGATCATTAGTAAGATACTAATTGCTGCAATAAAACTTAATGAGGCTGATAAACCTTTTTCATTTGATTCCTTTGACATAGAAAAAATCATAACAGGTCCGCCAATACTAGATTTAATCGTTTCCGGTTGTCTGATTAATCTATATAGTCCATAGTAATTTAAAATTACAAAATTAACAGTTGTATAAGCACCAATTTTTACTGATTCTAATAAATTGTGTTTTTCATTTATTTTTAGAGGTAAATCTTGTGAAATACCTATGATTTTAACATTATCTTCAAGTGGATTCTGTTCTGGTTTCACCTTTATATTTAAATATTGATGATTTCTTTTAATAAAAAGGTTAACTTCATTTTTGTTAGTAGACTTAATAAGGTTTCTAATTTCATACCAGGTAAAAACACTATCTTCATTAATTTTAATAATTTCATCACCAGCTTTTAAACCTGCTTTCCATGCAGGCATACCTGAAGATACTTCGCCAATCCGAGTAGAAGTTATCGGATACATTTTTTGATAGAAAGTACTTAATGAGTCAATAAAAACTAAAGTTGTTCTTTGTTTAGATTTATTAGTGATCACAAAACTATTCATAGTATTTTCTTTTGAAAATTTAAATACATCAGTCCAAGAAACTATCTTATTGTTATTTACTTCAAGAATGTGATCATTATTATTAAAGTATTGATTATAAGGTGCTACAGAATAATCAATTACAGGATGCTGATCATAATAAGTTCTACCAATAAATGCAATGATAATAAAAAGAAGGAGAGCAAAAAGTAAATTGGCTAATGGACCAGAGACAGCAATAAATGCGCGTTGTAACCAGGTTTTTGAATTAAATTCATCCGAATCTCCCTTTACTTCGTTTTCATCAGGATTTTCGCCTTTCATTTTTACAAAACCGCCTAAGGGAATCAGTGATAATGTATATTCTGTGTCTTTGTAAAAAAAACTAAATAACTTAGGACCAAAACCAATAGAAAATTTTATCACTTTGACCTTACATAATTTAGCGGCTAATAAATGACCACCTTCATGAACTAAAACTAAAATTCCTAATGAAATAACAGCTATAATAATATTCATTTTAATCCTTTAATTTAGTGTTGATTACAAAGTATAGTTAAGAATATTTTGGTCAAGCAAATTCTTAATTAGGATATTTATGTTAATTAATAACAACAAACATGGCTATTACATGTAAATACCTTCAATTAGGCGTTTGCTCTACTTGACTCTGATATACCTCTTCTTTCTATCCTGTAGAAAA
>CAZNKI010000022.1:0-53758 GCA_964573665.1 uncultured Candidatus Cloacimonadota bacterium
ATATCAATTTTAAGAAAGAAGGAAAAATGAAAAGGATAATCTTTCTCATCCTTATAATAGTAAGTATAAATACCACCTTTGCCGTCAATCAAATGGAGCTGATCTGGCAAACAACAGGAGAGCATATTTGGAGTGCTTATGGTAAATCAGTTGTTTCACTTGATTACAATGCTGATGGGAGTGACGATTTGGTAGTTCTTTCGTCACAGTTTGATCATCCTGGTGCTGCTGGATATTATCCCTATCACAAAGGAAAGCTCTATTTCTATTATGGATCTCCCAATTTTGCTAATGAACTCCAGCCTGACCTGACTTTACTAAGAAGTTCAATTGAGGATACACTAAATGCCATACTGTATCTCAGAACAGCCGATTTAAATGGTGATGGATTAAAAGATCTGGTTTGCTATAAAAGTGCTAATTATGAAATCCAGCTCTATTCTGGCATCAGTGTCTTCTACAGTGGTACCGATTGTGACTCGATTCCTGATTTTAATTATACCTTCTACGATGAAAATTGTGTTGGAGGTCCTGATTATGGACATCTTTGGGAAACGATTGGTGATGTCAATGGCGATGGCTGTGAAGATCTTGGTTTTGTTTATGTTGAGAAACCTTATCCCAGTACGATAGCCAGTAATCAATTTTATATTCTCTATGGTGATCCTGTTTCACCTCATCTGGAATACATCGCTACCTGGGGAGCAAATGTGCCTTTTGGAGCGCCAAAAATCAGAGGAATCGGCAATATCAACAATGATGCCTATGATGATTTTGTAATTGGATATTACAATACTGATTTGAATTTGCCTGTAAATGCTGTAATTTATGGTAACACTGTGATTGATACATTGATATTAGAATCACAAATTATTAATATTGGTGACACAGTTTCTAATGGTTATATAGGTGGAGCTTATTGTGGTGATATCAATGGGGATGGTGCGGATGATTTTATTGGAGATGGTAGTGGCTATATAAATCCTGAGATATGGTTAGGTGGAAATACAAATTTTAATTCTCCCAGCTTGATCCTCAATGGACAATGCTATCATGGTGTTGGTTTCTCTTATGGGGATATCAATAATGATGGATGTGATGATCTGATCTTTGGCAACATGAATATGATCAATAGTTATGGAAACTTATGGATTTATCTGGGGGGACAAAATGCTAATGGCAGTTGTGACTTAGTCATTCAACCTCCTTTTGTCTTACCTTTAAACGCTAGTATGGGATATTCCACAACAACAGGAGATTTTAACTGTGATGGGATTCCCGATATCGCAGCAGGTGCCCCTTGCTTATCATATAATGAAGGTCGAGGCTATGTTTTTGTTTATGCAGGAAATACCAATCTTCTGGAAACGACGGTGGTTAATGACGATGTCCCAACACCTCATTCACAGGTGATCTTCAAAGCTTATCCCAATCCCTTCAATCCTAATGTCAACTTTGAGATAAAAACTGAACCTCATGATCAAGCTCTTTTTATTGATATTTTTAACATCAAAGGTCAAAAGATTGAGACTCTCCGACTAAATAAAGATCAACAAAGAAATGGAAAAGTACAGTGGAACTCTGATCATCTAAGCTCAGGAATTTATATTTGCCAGCTCAGATCAGAGCAACAACTTCTTTCTTCACGAAAGATTAGTTTGATTAAATAATAATCCTATCTTTGCAATACATTCGTAAATGCAGAGTTTCAGCCTGCATTAATAAATCAATTTGCTTGCTACTTTCTCTCTATCGTTCTGCATGCATCCTTGTGACAGATATAGTTCATGCAGATTTGCTTGACAAATAATGGATAATTACAATAATCTAAAATCATACAAATTAAATCTTATTATCACTTGTAGGGCTTTGCGAAACGAAGTGCCGTAAGGCCGAAAAATTGTATTCAACGACAAACTCAAATCCATCCAATACATCATTAATACGACCAGCTCCATTCCCCTTTGTGGAGGGGTGGCAGCTTTAGCTGACGGGGTGGTCATGTGAAAATTGCTTTTTTTCTGATGCGAGTAGCTCATCAAGGAGACCCCACGCTTCATTTCATTTCGCTCTGGGTGACAGATGATCGGAAACATTGTTTTGCCGGAAAAATTAGTCTAATATAGAGTTGCATATCAGAACAAAATATTATAACCACTGAAATCACGGAATACACGGAATATCAGCACAATGAATATCACGAGAATACTTTATCCAGTAGATACGCCGATTCATCGCGTCTAAAACCGTAACGCGACTTACCAGCTTGAGAAATATAATTCTTTCACCCCAAAACGGGCTTCAATTAATGGGCTCGATCACCCTGGGTCAGGATTCTGCCGTTCCTACGGAACTTAAAACGATAATAACTTATCATTGTTTTATCAATCGTTTTCTTCCGTGCTTTCCGTGAATTCCGTGGTTGAAAAATATTTTATATCAACCATCCAAGAAGCCACAGAAACGTAAAGTATTATATGCTTTTTAATCAAGAAACTCTCCGCTTACTCTCTTAGTACCCCTTACTTGCTCTCTACTTGACTTTTAAATTGATAGCAATTAGATAAATAGTTAAAAAAAATATAAAAATCACGAAATAAAACTATAAAGTATCTGTCAAAAATACTCAGTATGTTTAAGTAATATCAATTAAGAGGTGAAGAGGGAGTGGAGCGAGAGTGGAGAGGGAGGTAATTGATGATTAAATCAAAAGATTACAATAATCAATTTGATTGATATTTATTATTTATCGTGATTTTATAAATGTGAGATAGTTTAATGATAAGTAAGAATAATACAAATTAAAAGAATTGACAAAATCTTGAGATTATATAATTATTGTTTTAATTTATCGGATATTATGGAGGAAAAATGGCCAAAACTCCGGAAGAAAAAAAACAGAGTGTTGTTTTAAATGAAGAATTGATTGGTACAAGAAAGATATTTGTATTGGATACAAATGTATTAATTCACAATCCTGAGTCTCTTTTTAATTTTCAGAACAATGTCGTTGTCATCCCTATTGTCGTGATTGAGGAGATTGATAACTTTAAAAAAGGCCTTGATGAAAAAGGTCGAAATGCACGTCAAATTGGGCGTTATCTTGACAAACTCAGATCGGATGGCTCTTTAAAAGATGGGATTCCAATCAATGTTAAAGAAGATAAAAAGGTAAGCAAAGACGAAAAGAATGGATACTTGATTGTAGAAATGAGTCATAAAATTCAGGAATCCATGAATAAATATTATTTCAAAAATGAAAACGATAATCTGATTATTGGGACTGCTTTGTATTTCAAAGAAAAGTTCCCAAATAAAAAAGTAATCCTCATTTCAAAAGATGCGAATGTCAGAATAAAAGCAAATGCAGTGAATATTGATGCAGAAAACTACGAGAATGAAACTGTTAAGTTTGAAGAGTTATATACTGGCGTGCTTGATCTTGATGTGAAAAACGATGATTATGAACAATACAAGGAAAAGAAATTTCTGCTTTACCAAAGTGAAGATATCTATCCCAATCAATTTATCAGAATCCATAACAAAGATAATAAAGAATTACCTCATTTACTCGGCAGATATTCTTCTTTAAATGGAAGTATTTATCCGCTAAGTAATTATACATCACTTGATCAAAAGGTATTTACTGTCAATGCCCTCAATGAAGAGCAACAATTTGCGTTTGATTTATTGTTGGATGAAAATATCAAATTAGTCAGTTTGATCGGTAAAGCTGGAACGGGAAAAACCTTGATTGCGATTGCTGCTGGCTTACATCAGGTCGTTGAAGCGAATAAGTATTCTCGTTTAGTTATATCCAGACCAATATCACCATTAGGCAAAGATATCGGATTCCTTCCTGGATCTAAAGCTGATAAATTTAATCCTTGGATGCAACCGATTTATGATAATATGGAAATCTTATTGAGTCAGCATGTCGATAAACAAAACCAGAATAATGGAAAAATATTTGGTAAAAAGACGCCACAATTGCAAGATTATCTTGATTTTGGGTTTATTGAACTTGAACCATTGACATATATTCGCGGGAGAAGTTTACCCAATCAGTTTATCATTATAGATGAAGCTCAAAATCTTACGCCACATGAAATGAAAACGATCATTACCCGTGCAGGGAAAAATACAAAAATAATTCTTACAGGTGACCCTTATCAGATTGATATTCCTTATCTCGATTCTGAAAGTAATGGTTTGTCGATGTCAGCTGAAAAAATGAAGACCGAAGTCCTTGTCGGACATATTACTCTTGAGAAAGGTGAAAGATCTCAACTCGCAGATCTGGCAGCTAAATATTTCTAAAATGGATATTCAGGAAATACTGATCAAAGATCTTAAACTCGGGATGTGTCTCGCAGATGACGTGATCACTCCTGCAGGCAGACCTTTGTTTATGAAAGGTTTTTATATTACTTCCAGAGAGCAGATTATTCGGCTTCAGGAAGAAGGTGTTAAATCTGTCATTATCAATCTCACCGTTAGTTTGATTGATGAACGAAGCGAAAAAGAAAAGCAGGAAACACTAGACCTTTCCAAAAAAGAATTTGAAAATCCTGAGAAAAGAATTGAGTATCTGAGAATAGAGAAAGAAAAGGTTAAAGAACTTTATAAATCGAGTCAATCAATCATCAATGAAACTATGCAAAATGCGCGATTTGGCAAAGCCATTCAACAATCAGAGATCAAAAGACAAGCCGTTGCCGTATTAGACAGTATCAAAAGAGATCATTTGGCATTGTTGTCATTATTGAACTTGAAGAATTTTGATGATTATACTTATACCCATAGCTTAAATGTCGCTATTCTTTCTTCAGCGTTTGCCTATCACATGAAATTTACAGATGATAAATTACTTTCTATAGGACGAGGTGCTTTTTTACATGATATTGGTAAAGCAAAAGTGCCTTTGAATATTCTCAATAAACCCGATAAACTAAATGATTCTGAGTTTAGAATTATGCAAATGCATCCAAATTTTGGTGAGCAAATCTATCATCGGGAAAATATGACAGATGAAATCGAACTAAGTATCGTGTTGCATCATCATGAGAGCTTTGATGGCACAGGATATCCTGGAAAATTTGCTGGTGCTCAGATCAACCGCTTTGCTTCTATTGTTTCGATTGCAGACTTTTATGATGCGTTAACCACTGAAAGAGTCTATAAAAAAGTCATTCAACCTGCAGAAGCCATTCAGATCATCTATTCGCTTAGTGGAAAGAAGTTTGATCCGCGCGTGGTCAATCATTTTATAAAATGTGTGGGTATTTATCCTATCGGTAGCGTTGTTGAACTGAGTAATGAACAATTGGCAATGGTTGTTGCCTTTTCCAAAGATAACCTTTTAAAACCTATAGTAAAAATTGTTAGATCCATTGGGAATGATCTTTTTGTGACGAACAAGATTGTTTCTCTACTTGAATCTGAACTGTTTATCAAGGGTATTTACAAAGGAGACGCAAAGATAAAGGAAAATGACTATCTCGCCTAAACCTCATATTCTCGACAGAAGCTGGACTGAGATTAACTTGGACCACTTTGCTTTTAATTTTTTAAACTTAAAAGATAAATGCATGTCTCATCAGGAGATCATGCAAATTGTTAAAGCTGATGCTTATGGACATGGTGCTGTTCAAATTGCAGAGCAGGCATTGAAACTCGGTGCATCAGTATTGGGTGTGGCAAATACAGAGGAAGGTCTTCTTCTGAGATTTCAGAATATAAAAGCGCCGATACTTATCTTATCTCCTTCGCTTGAAGCTGAGATTGATACGATTCTGGAATATGATCTTATCCCGTCAATATCGGATTATTCATTTACCTGTGCATTAAATGAAAAAGCGAAACGGCTAAATATCATTTGTCCTGTTCATATCAAATGCAATTCGGGAATGAATCGAAATGGCGTAAGATATGAAGCCTTTCTTACACTTTACCATCAGGTAAAAACTCTATCCAATATTCAGATTCAGGGTGTTTTTTCGCATTTTTCATCCAGTGAAAATGATGAAACATTTACTCTCCTGCAGTATCAGAGATTTATCGAAACAATAAATACAGTAAAAAATGAATGTAAGTATATCCATATTTCAAACAGCAGTGCCCTGGTTAATTACCAGTTTCCTGAAACAAATTTAGTTCGCTTAGGTCTATTGAGCTATGGTGTTTATTCTGATGAGCATATCAAAGAGAAGATTGATCTAAAAGCAGTCATGACGTTTAAGTCAAGAATTTCATATATTGGATTAGCAAAGGCAAATGAAACAATAGGTTACAATCGTACTTATCAAGTAAAGTCTGATACAGAATATGCGATCATACCTGTTGGCTATGCAGATGGCTATGATTTTCTAATGTCTGGGAAAGCATGCGTCGATTATTTTGGTCTTTCATGTGCTGTTTTAGGTAAAATCAGTATGGATTCTGTGATTATTGATATTTCTCATATTAAGCAGGCTAAGATAAGTGACGAAGTGATTCTATTAGGAGGAGATCAGTCATTTACTCATGCTGAAAATCTCGCAAAACTCTATCATGGATCATCTTATGAACTAATCTGCCAAATCGGTCGTAGAGCAAAGAGATACTTTATCCAAAATGAGACAATCAATGATCAAGCGCCGATCCTTCGAAGAGAATTTATCCCAAAGGACTTTTCAGAAGATAAACTGAATCATATTATTCATCAGGCAATAGAAGAGCGTATTCACAAAAAAGAACTGGCTGAAGTGATTTATCATGATATTTTGAAATACTTTTTTATAGATTCTGACCGTGATATCTCATATCGATCAGATTTTTATCATCGAATTGAGTTTTCTGATCAAAATGTTCATCCCGACTACTATGTCGTTAATACCAATATTCGATTTAATAAAATACTTCAGAATAATTACTTCACAGTGGCTTGTGCGAATAGTCAACAGGCTTTGGAACATTATTTTATGCGAAGAGACACTGAATACAGATGGTTGCTTGATGAATCACTTGATCTGAATCATGAGAGTTTTATAATCACCACAGCGTCAATTGATAATGTCATGTTAACAACTGATAAAAAGATGAAAAAAAACTGTATTGAATTCAAGTGTTCCTCAGATCAGTTGAAAGAAAAAATTGGTTCATTGGTTCAGTTTGAAATCAATACTCAAACCCTTTATCCAAAAAACAGACATCAACTGAGTATATATATATCTGAGATTACAAAAGGGATACATTTAAGTTTTATATATCCAGATTCCCTTAAAAATGTAGAAGTCGTACCCATATTTTCAGGAAGAAATAAATATCCGCAAATAAATATGAAACAAAACAGTATTAACATATTTACACATAAAGATGAGTGGGTGTTTCCTAACAGCGGTGTTGTTTTTTCATATTAAGCATCTTGTTTATGATAGCAGTGAAAAAGTTAATTTTAAAAAAGAATTGACAAAGTATTTTCTTATGAAATCTTGTAATAAAATAGAATGAGGTAAAAAATGATAAAAAGAATAGTATTTGTATTGATGTTCGTCGTTGTTTTGACATATTTATTCTCAGCTTCGATTTTTAGTTTTTATGGAATGCCAGAGTCAAGTAGTGGAAGAGATGTGGTTGGATTAGGTATGGGGGATACTGGTATTGGTAATTTGTTAAGACAAAACTCAAGTTTAATCAATCCTTCACTAGCAGTAAATTCAAATTATACTGTATTTTCAAGTGCCTTTTCACTTGGAAATATCACATCTGAAGACACTCAATCTGGAAATACCTTTAACAGCGAACAGGCCTTTTTCCCTTATTTTAATTTATGTGTACCTATTAATCAACATCGAATCGGCTTCTCCTATAATGCGATATCATCAGGGATCTTCTCTTCGGAATTAAGCACAACTGTTGATGGTCAAGAAGTCACTAATGTAAGAAAATCAGATCAAACACTCTACAAGACTGATGTTTTCTATGCAAATAAGAATAAAGTTTTAAATTTTGGTGTATCACTTTCATATATCTTTGGACATAAAATTGATTATTCTAAAGCTGATTTTTCTGATGATACAATGATAGATACTAAATACGAAACTGAAGAAGTTTTTAAAAATCCTGCAGTGTCCGTCGGATTTGCCAAAGAGATCAATTCTGACCTATCAATGGGAACTGTGATCGCTTTACCGGCTAAGCTCTCTGGCGAGAAGAAACTAAAATCAATTGTCACTAATGAGTCTCAAACGTCAGAGGACTTTGAGATGCCATTAAAATTCTCTTATGGTTTGGCATGGAGATTTATGAAAAATGTCAATATGGCAATGGATGCTGATTATGAAATGTGGGATGCCACAGAGACTTATGGAAAAGCAGAAAATACTGTTCGATTAGGACTAGGTTTTGAATATGAGGGTAATAAAGATAAAGACTTTAGCGCATTATCTATTCCGCATCGTGTAGGAGTATCTTTTAAACAATTACCTTTAAATTCTGTAAATGATGAAACTCATACATTAACTGAATTATCAGCAACTTACGGTTTATCTATTCCTATCAAACAACATGACTCCAGACTTGACTTTGCTTTAAAGTTATTTAGTCGTGACAGTGATCAGAGCGAATATAAAGAAAATGGTTTTTTAATAACAGTTGGAACAGTTGGATTTGATATTTTCAAGAAACCGCTTAATCGTAAAGCCCATAGAGACATTCCTGTTCCTGATGACAATGAATAGTTATTTTTAAATATATGAAACCACTCTATAAAAATCATCAACTGAATGAATTGACAGAAAAATGTTTAACTCATGATTCTCTATATTTGACAAAAAGTCTCGATTTAATTGATCATGTTGCTCTATATCAGCTGATGAAACCTTCTGTCGATTTTGTGATCAATGCCATAGAAAGACAAGATAAGATATTGGTTTTTGGTCATGATGATGCTGATGGAATTACAAGTGCTTTTATTTTTTATCATTTTATTAAACGTTTTTATGATAATGTCTGTTATTATATTCCCAATCGTCTGATTGAAAGTCATGGCATCCAGGAAAATGTTGTCAATTATGCTATAAATAACAACATAGACTTATTAATTTCACTCGATAATGGATTAACATCGGTTGAAGGTGTTGATCGTCTTAATGCTCATCAAATTGATACAATAATCCTTGATCACCATTTGATTCCTACCGAATTACCAAAAGCTGTTTACGTATTTAATCCTAAACTGTTTTTAGAGCTCGATTACTATCATCCTCTCGCAGGAGTTGGAATTACTTACTTCTTTATAAAGGTTCTTTC
Source organism: uncultured Candidatus Cloacimonadota bacterium (assembly GCA_964573665.1). Taxonomy (GTDB): domain Bacteria; phylum Cloacimonadota; class Cloacimonadia; order Cloacimonadales; family WRIO01; genus JAGOCT01. The sequence continues at coordinate 9,292 of CAZNKI010000022.1, forward strand.
TAAACTATTAAATCATCCTTTAGATCCCATGGATTTATTCTGGACAGTTTTAGGCACAATTACCGATAGAGTGCCCATGCAGAAAATTAACCGGACACTTGTTCGTGATTTTCTTTTAAATAAAGAGAGTATTGCTAATTCTACTATAATCAATAAACTACAGACACTTTTCCGCGTGAATGCATTTGAATCAGATCAAGAAATGCTTAGCTTTATTGATAAGATTTCTTCACTCTTCTACTTTGGCAGAACATTAGATGGCGAACATCTTTGTTTTTCAATGTTGAAACAGGAAGGTGAAGAACAGGATAAAAGCATAGAATTATTACTACAACTTAAGCAAGAAAATGAACAACTCATACGTCATAACGAAACTATCATTCAGATAAATGTTGTTCAAGAAATATTAAAGAACAAAGATTACTCAAAACCTTTATTGATTAATAATAATCTATTGCTTATTTACAAAGTTTCTGTTTTATCATTTATTGTCTATGTTGATCAAGATGATGCATTAGCTTATCCGTTAATTGGAAGATTTGCAGGACAGTTATCTCAACAGTTTTCTTGTCCTGTAATGGTGATCATCCCCAAAGAAGATCATTGGGCAGCAGAAATAAGATGTCTTGACGGTTTTCACAGCTTAGACTTCCTAAATTATCATGCTCATTACTTTCTCAATTTTGGCGGTCATATTAAAGCTTCAGGATTCTCGATGAAGAAAGATAATTTAGATAATTTTCTAAAAAGTGTCACAGAATATATTTTAGATTTAGATTATGTTCAATTAAAGAATTCAGATCAAACAATCGAGTTATCCTTTAGTCCTGAACTTCTAAGAGAAATTCTTGAATTTTATAAAGAGCAAATGCCATATGGAGAGATGCATCAAGCTTCTGTTTTTTCAATTAAAGAATGTATTATAGATCAAGACACTATACCATTCTTTATCGCAAATGACCGAAATACAGAGATCATCAAAACAGCGCTGTCTGAAAGAGATACAATAAAAGCAAATTTAGTTGTTACTTATGCTTTGAAAAGTCATCATTTAGTAATCAAATCATTATCTATTTTATAGGATTTTAATAAAGAGGAAAATATGAATATTAATACACAGTTATGTGATGTTTGTGGCACTTGCGCGAGTGTTTGTCCCGTGAGTGCAATCAGAATATGTGAATTTGAAGTCATTATAGATCAGGATAAATGTATTCGTTGTCTTAATTGCATCAAAGCATGTCCTATTGAAGCGATTGAGGAGGGCAAATGATTCGAGGAATCGCTGATTATTATGATGTCGTTGTCATCGGAGCTGGTCCTGCAGGCGCAGTAACTGCAAGATATGCTGCAGAGAATGGCGCAAGTGTTTTAATCCTTGAAAGAGACAGAGAGCCTGGGATCCCGGTACGATGTGCCGAAGGCGTTTCTCATGCAGGGATTGTACCATTTATTGATATTGATGAACGATGGATTGCCACACGAATAGAAGGTGCTTCATTAAATTCACCTGATGGCCAATCTGTAGAAATGTATAACAATGGCTTGGGCTATGTTCTTGAAAGACGTTTATTTGATCGAGCATTAGTTGATCTTGCCTGTTCAAAAGGAGCAGTATTACTTACAAAAGCAGATGCAATTGGTTTGAGTAAAGATGAAGATCATCAATCAATGAATGTGGTTTACAATCATCTAAATAAACAATACACAGTGAAATGTAAAATCGTAATTGGCGCTGACGGAATAGAATCGCAAGTAGGGAAGTGGGCAGGACTTAATACAACACTTGCCTTGGAAGACTTGGATACATGCGTGCAATATACTGTCAATAATATAAAAGTAGATCCTAAACTATGTTATTTCTATTTTGGAAATGAGGTGTCTCCAGGTGGATATCTTTGGATATTCCCTAAATCAGAAACATCCGCCAATATTGGTATTGGAATTGGTGGAGATGTTCATCTGCCAGGTAAGGGTCCTAAGTATTACTTAGATAAATTTATGGAAAAACAATATCCTCACGCTTCGATTAATTATATGGTTTATGGCGGTGTGCCTACAGAAAACGGAGAAAAATTTGTCACTGACCATGTAATGCTTGTAGGCGATTCAGCCCGACAGGTAAATCCTATAACTGGTGGGGGAATTGTTCAGGCGATGATTGCTGGCCGTATATGTGGAGAAACATGTAGCAAAGCAATAAGAGAAAACAATTTTTCAAAGAGTTTTCTCTCTGAATATGAAAAGCGTTGGGATAAAATGCTTGGTGCTAATCAGAGATTTATGTATTCACTAAAACATAATTTTATGAAAATGAATGATGATAAGTTCAATAGTATTGTGAGGGCTTGTAAGAAAGTGGATCCAAATAATCTAACAATGGCTTCACTGTTTAAAGAAGCGATTAAAGAAGATCCTATATTACTTGCAAAATTAGCAACTTCATTTGTTGTATCACGAATAAAGTTTGATTGGTAATCATGGAAAAGAAAACAAAAGAACTACTAAGAAAAAGTATACATATCAGCTCAATCCTGATACCAATTTTCTATCGATACATCATGGCTTATAATAAACGAAATACTTTACTGGTACTTTTTGGACTTGCAGTCATTTCAATCATTGTGGAATACATTCGTCTTGAAAACAGATCTTTTAGGAAAGTATTTTATACAATATTTGGTGTGATGTTGAGAAAGCACGAGTTTTATACTTTTAGTGGTGCTTCATTTTTATTAACTTCGTCAATCGTTTGTGTCGCGTTTTTCCCTGCAGATATTGCATTTCTTTCGATGTCATTTTTATCTATTGGCGATACTTTTGCGGCATTAGTTGGCATGACTTTTGGAAAAAGAAAGTTTAATTTTACCAAGAAAAGTCTCGAAGGTGCAATTGCATGTTTTATTAGCACATTTTTATATGCATTATTCTTTATTAATCCCGTTATTTCGTTTTTTGGTGCATTAGGAGCGACGCTTGCTGAGTTGATTAATCTTCCTGTCGATGATAATGTCAGAATTCCAATTTTTTCAGGTTTAGTTATGATCATTGTCTATATCTTATTGCCTGAAGGCTATATTAATAGTAGCAATATATTTAATCTAATTTTTTAGGAGTATCAATTGAGAATCACTTTTATAATTCCTGCACTCAATGAAGAAGAGAGCATAAAAATTCTTTATGAAGAAATCTTACAGAATATTTCTGGTTACGATTATGAGATCATATTTATAGATGATGGCAGTACAGATCAAACTCTAAGCATTATGAAATCTATCGCTGAAAAGGATAAAAACGTAAGAGTGATCAGTTTTAGAAAGAATTTTGGGAAATCATCTGCCTTACAGATTGGTTTTGCTGAAGCGCAAGGCAATATAGTATTTACTATGGATGCTGATTTACAAGATAATCCAAAAGAGATTCCACGATTTATTGCTGAGATAAATGCAGGTTATGATATGGTGACCGGTTGGAAACAAAAAAGATATGACCCCTTATCAAAGACATTGCCTTCAAAGCTCTTTAATGCAGTAACATCCAGAACCTTTAACTTAAAACTTCATGACTATAATTGCGGGTTTAAAGCATATAGAAAAGAAGTGGTCAAAGAAATTGATGTTTATGGTGAAATGCATCGCTACATTCCTGCACTTGCTAAAGCCAAAGGCTTTAAAATAAAAGAAATATCTGTTGAGCATCGTGCGCGTCAGTTTGGTTATTCTAAATTTGGATTTGAACGATATTTAAGAGGTTATCTTGATTTGATGACAGTGAAACTGGTTACGGATTATTCAAGAAGTCCATTATACTTATTTGGTGGTATTGGAACTGTTTTATCAATGATCGGTTTTTTGATCATGTTTTATTTGTTTATTCTCAGAATTTTTCAAATAGCCTATCTCTCTAATCGACCAATACTCTTTTTTGCAATAGTATTACTCGTTGTAGGCGTTCAATTCATTTCTATCGGTTTGATTGGTGAACTATTGGTCAATCAGAATAGAAAGCACAATAAAGATCAAATTGTTTCAATAAAAGAACGCGTTAATTAAGATAAGGAGCAACAATGACAATCAGTGAAAATTTTAAAGCAGGCTTTGTCTCTATTGTCGGTAAGCCCAATGTTGGAAAATCTACATTAATGAATCGAATATTAGGAGAAAAGTTATCTATTGTAACTCCAAAACCTCAAACTACACGTGTGAGTATTAAAGGAATTTATAATTCAGATAATGAACAAATTATTTTTCTTGATACGCCTGGTTTTGTTGAACCTAGATATGAATTGCACAATCGTATGATTAATTACATCAAATCATCATTAAAAGACTCAGATATAATTATTTTTATCACCGATATTAATGACTTTCCTACTGAGTACGATCTTAAAGTGATTGATTTGATCAAAGAAGTCAAGAAACCTTCTATTGCATTATTAAACAAAGTTGATTTAATTCCAGAGAATTTTATTCAGGAAAAAGTAGAAAAGATCAAAGGATTCTTTGATTCGGTATTGTGTATTTCTGCTTTGTATTCAAAAGATCTTGATGAATTATTAAAAAGCCTGAACAAATATTTACCTTATAATCCACCGCTTTATTCACAGGAAGATATGTCTGATTTACCTATGAGATTTTTTGCTCAGGAAATTATCAGAGAGAAGATCTTTTTGAATCTTGAACAAGAGATCCCTTATTCAAGCGCTGTGGTCATTGATGCCTTTGAAGAACACGAACATCATGATTTTATCAGGGCAACCATCTATCTTGAACGTGAAACACAAAAACCAATATTGTTAGGGAAAAATGGAGTTCAAATTGGTAAAATTCGTTCAGAAGCTGAAATCAGTATTGCACAGCTCAGCGGTAAACCTACAAAGTTAAATCTTTGGGTTAAGGTAAAACCTGACTGGAGAAAGAAAAGCGGTTTACTCAATATTTTTGGATACAAATAGACTATAAATACAAGAGTCTAAGTTGTTCAATCTTTTGAGCTAACAAAATTCTTCCTTCAATAAAGCTTAAATCAACTGTGAAATTCGGATCAAGTATTTTTACCTGATTTAATGATGATACATAATCTTGTAAATTGTAGTATGCTATTGCTCTATAAATCGCAACATCATAATAATTCAAATCAAGATTAAATCTTGCTGACCAGGTTTGAGGAATACTACTTGTTAAATTGATCAACTGAGTATAATTGCTGGATAAATTTGCGATTAAGGCTTGAGCTACTTTAGCTTCATAAAATGAAGAATCTGTGATGCTAATAACGTCTAATGAATCGGTGTCAAAGAAAAGATTGAGTTGTTGTGATGATGATTGAAGCTGGTTTAAACGTAAATATGTCCATCCTAATCCTAAATGACCTTCGAGGTAATGTGTTTCTCTATTTGTAAGTTCTGTAAAATAGTTTTTAGATAACTCATATTGACCTTCATTGAAATATTGCCATCCTTGATTGAATAAATAAGATGAATCATAAGAAGAAATTGATTTAACTTCTTCTTTTTTAGTGCAGGCTGAGAGAATAATTAATAATACGACTACGATTAAATTTATCTTTTTCATTTGAAACTCCTTACTTCATTATTGTCATTTTTTTAACACTTGATTGACCACAATATTCTGCTTTACAAAAATAAATTCCTGAAGAGACTATGTTATTATTATTGTCTTTCCCATCCCATTCAATTGTTGTATGAGTTGTTTGAATTGTGTTATTAAATAATGTTTTAACTATCTGTCCTTTGATGTTATAAATGTTAACTTTGAGTTTTTGGTCAGGAATAATCGATTTGCTGATAAAATTAATGGTGGTGGTTGGATTAAAAGGATTTGGATAATTATTCAAACTTATCGAAGGAGCAGGAGTATCGTTTATTGTAATTTTCACAGATAAAGGCTGATGTGCAGAGAAGTAATAAGTTCCAATTAAATAGGTTGGCTTTATACTGTATGTTTCTGAAACTGTTGTAATTGTGAATAGTAAATTATCTCTTGGATCATTGTACTCGATATTATAAAGCTCATTTGCAGGATTCGCATACTGCAATGTATATATTGATTGTTGAACATTATCTTCAATGAGTATTTGTTGTTCAAATTTCGATAAAGTTTGAAGAGATAATCTTTGATCAAAAGAATATGCTTTAGAATGAGTGTTTCCGAAAATATTAACTGAAAGATTTTTAGTAATTATCGAATCCATCGTTGAGTTCACAGCTCTGAATTTTACAGATAAGTTTTCGGATTGCTCAGTTTTGTAATCAAAAGTCCAGTGTTGGGAATTGATTCTGGTTAAGTTTACGTTTGCATTGTTGATGCTTACATAAACAGTATCGCATACAATTCTGTTTGAAAAGGCATGAATGCTAATGTTCTTATTTAAATAAGTATTTTGAAGTATATTTAGATATAATCCTTTATCGAGAATTGCATTTCCAGCTGTATAGATACTTATTCCGTAATTGTTTGTGCCTAAGATTTTATAAATCTGCTGATCATGATATTCTAAACAAATATTACTTACTGAGTTTGAAGCAATAAGACTATTAGTAGTGTTAAAATACTTCCAGGTAATTTCATCTGTTTTGATTAAACCATTATTTGTAGCTATCCAAATAAAAGAAGTACTATCTTCTTTAATGTCATTAATTTGATTTGAAAGTAAAGGTGAGTTTGTTGTGTTGTAAGTTTTCCACATATTTGATACTTTTTTGGTTAATCCATTATCAGTTGCAATCCAGACTGACTTATAATCTGTTGAGAAGGAGATCTTGTTGATATTGTTTGAAGGTAGTTGTGAGTTAAAACTGTTTAAGACTGTCCATTGGTTTTGGGTAATATCAAAAACACTGACTCCGTAATCAGTTGCAATCCAAAGTTTTTGATTATTATCAATTATAAGTGACTTTACATTGTTTGAGCTTATGTTTGAGTTTGCTTCATTAAAAATTGTCCATTGATTTTGACTGTTTATCTTAACAAGTCCTGTCCCTTGTGTTCCAATCCAAATATTTTCAGAATTATCTTTAACAATTGAAGTGATTGAGTTGCTTGGTAGTTGGGAATTAATACTGGTATAAACCGTCCAGTTTTGATTAGGGATATCATATTTTACGAGCCCTCCACCAATATTCAGAAATGGTTGAGTACCAATCCATATTTGATCAGACTGCATTAATAATGCAGAGATTTTGTTTGAAGGTAAAGGTGAATTTGCCATATTAAAGACTGTCCAGTTTGTGCCATCAAAATGAGTGAGACCAAGATTTGTTCCGATCCATCTTGAATAAGTGTCAGAAGTTTTATTACTAATTACCGCATTAATTGTATTTCCAGGAATACCTGAGTTAAGAAAGCTAAAATTTGTCCATGTGGTACCACTTAATCTTAACATCATTCGTTCTGTGCCAATCCATTTATGAGCTCCCTCGATGGCAACACTATAAATTAAATTACTTGTTAAATTTCCTGAAGTACTTTCAACAGTGTATGTTGTCCATTGTTGCCCAGATAGCTTTGCCAATCCACTGTCAGTACCAATCCATACAGGTACAGCAGAATCGTTTGGGTCGCTGGTGACAGAGTAAATCGTATTAGAAGGGATGTTGCTGCTTGTACGAGTGTAAACCGTCCAGACATTAAGAGAATCGAGTTTGATTAAACCTCCACCACTAGAAGTGTTGTTGTTATAGACGGTAATCCATTTATTTCTTTTTTTATCTATATGAATGTTTGTTATAGAATTTCCAGTTAGTGCTGAATTTGAAGTATTGTATTTTATCCATGAGTTTTCTATATCGTTATAACGATACAAGGAATGTGCTGTTCCGATCCATTTAATCAGTTGATTATTGATGTTTTCTATTTGAACTGACAAAATCTGAATATTCGTCATTGGTGTATTTGAAGTATTGTAAACCACCCAGCTATTGTCAGCATCAAGCAGCACTAATCCTTCTTTTGTGCCAATCCATTTGTTATTATACGCATCGAATGTAATACAGGTCACATCATTAACAGGTAATGCTGAATTATTTTTGTTATAAATTGTCCATAATCCATCATGAGAAAATTTAACCAAGCCTGCATTTGATGTACAAATCCATAAGTTATTTTCCGTATCAAAACTCATATCATTGATTAAATCAGAAGGAAGAAAAGAATTACTTGTATTGTACATCTCCCAATTAGTGCCATCATATTTGTATAAACCCTTATATTGAGTTCCTATCCATTTATTTCCTGCTTGATCAATTCGGATTACCTTATATGGATTACTAGGGAAAGTTGTGTTAGCAGAATTATAGTTTATCCATTCTTGAGAAAAAAGAAAAGCAGGAATAATAATCATTAGAATGAGAAATAAATTCTTCTTCATGCGTCCTCCTGGTTAAATATCAGAAAATTGTTTAAACAATCAACTGCTTTTAATAAGTATTGTGCAATCGTTATGCCAAAAAGAAAACGGCACACCGTGTGGTGTGCCAATGGGTTTGAGGAGGTTATATGAACAGAATCAGAAGGGGAGATTCTGTTATCTATAATATACAACAAAAACTTTCTAAGTTGTTACAATATTTTTTATTTAAAAAATCAAGAAAAATCAGATATGAAAATGAGATATGAGAAAAATGCATAAAAGACATTATTTGTCAGTATCTATCTGCTTAGAACCCTACTTACTATCTTCTTCTATCCTGTAGAAAATCTATTTTAAAGATAAGAAGAAATTGAATGTGTTTTGTTATTTTTTAATTAATTAGGATAATAAAATGAATATTAATGATAAAAATTCTAATTGTTCGATTTATTAAACAAAACGATTGACAGCAAAAATTATGCATAAAAAATAGCATAAGAGGTATTCATGAGACAAAAGATATTAAGTATAATTCTAATCTCAATCTGTTTTATTCAGTTTGGTTGTTTAATTAAGAAAAAAGAAAATAAGGATTTTTCGAATAAAAAGATTGTTTATGATAATATCCAAAAAATAATCATTGATAATTATTTTAAAAAAGAGAGTGAATCTCCTATTTTTGTTGTTTATGAAACAATTTGGCAAGTTGAAGATAATTTCTATATTCGTAAGTTAATTTATACTTTTAGTGAGCAAATTAATCAAAGTCTTGAATCAGAAAGTGCAATGACTTTACCAATCTCAGTGGTTGTTGATAAGGAAAAAAATAAAATTATCAGGCATGTTGCTTTTTCAGAGGAGTTTTTTGATCAGGAAGCAATGACCAATGAATTCCCTAAAGAAGTATATGATAAAGTTTTGAATATGGATAATGAGGAAGTTGCTAATAAAATTGAGCAACTACATCAAGAAATCATCGTATTAGCAAAGAAATATTATGAAATAGACGAATCATCTGATGAATAATAGTCCATATTTATTTGAATTTAATTTTTCAGAAACACCAAAAGAAAGTGTCAATAATTTTGATTATATCATTCAGCACAAAGCATCCTATGGTCATTTGTTTGTTTTATCAGATGGTATAGGAGTCAATGGAAGTGCTGATCTTGCTTCACAGGTTACTGCTGTTGCTATAAAGGATTATTTTGACCAACACCATAATGAAATGAATGTAAGTGAGTTGCTAAGAAGGGGTATAAATTATGCTAATCAACAATTAATTCAATTTGTTGTCAGCAAAAAATACATTTCAGGAATAGGATCCTCTATTATCATTGGGTTATTAAAAAAGGATATGCTTTATTACTCAATCATAGGTAATTGTAAACTTTATTTTATCAGAAATAATCAGATTGAATTAATCGAATCAAATTACAATCGCAATATGAACAATGATATTAAATATCTTGGGAATAGTACCTTGAATCACATTGAAATCAGGAATTTGAAAATCTATCAGGATGATTTGTTTTTTTTATGTAGCCATAGTTTATCATTATATATGACACGCATTGAGTTGTTAAAATTTACTAGTATATTCCAATTTGATAATTTAAAAATCAATTTACTATCACTACTTAGAAGCAGAGATATTAAAGATGATGTTTCCATGATTGCTTTTAAAGTTAACACGGGAATAAAAAAATCAATACCAGTTGCTGTAGATATGTATTCAAAACCTAAATTTATAATTGCATTGATTGTATTTACTTTTAGTATTCTGTTTTTTTTGTTCACATTTTTACCTATCATTCTTCAAAAATTTGACTTTATTACTTTATTATCAAATTTAATCAGGGTATAAATATGAAAAAATGGACTATACGATTATATATCATCTCTTTTGTCTTAATTTTTTGCAGTATAACAGCTCATGTAATAGCATTTAGCAATAAGATAAATCCCACATTTTCTAATGTACAGAGTATTAGAATATTAAGAATTGAAAAAGAAGAAGCATTTATCAGCTTAGTTGTTGAAGTGAACAATCATTCTCTCTTGCCATTTTCAATAATTAATACTGATCTGTATATTTATGATACCAGCAAACAGTTAGGCTCAGTAATTGTCCAGAATAATGTATTTGTCCCAGGTAATTCATCATCGATAGCAAAATTTCAATTATTAATGGAAAAAGAAAAAATGGTAGAATTGCTAAAAATGAATCAAGGATCTATGAAAGTACAGATTCAAGGGACATGCATTTTAAGAATTCTTGGAATAAGAAAAGATGTTACGTTGAATGAAGTTTTAGAATTGAAGTTAGATCAAATGATGGAAGAATATGTATTCAGAATTTTTCAAAATTCAGTGTTTGTTTCTGAACATCAGTTTGACCAATTGATAAATCCTAAAAATTCATTATTTACATTGAAGTTTAGAAATGATTCAGGATTTGATGTTAGTGTAAATAGTTTGAAATCAAAGCTATCCATCAATCAGATTTATGCAGGAAGTAGCAATCTTTCAAACTTTTTAATTTTGGAAAAAGATGCAATAGATATTGAAGAGAGCTTAGTGTTTGATTTATCTTCCTTAAATTCACTTCAATATTCAAATCCATTACAATCAGAAAATAAAAAAAATTATAGTATAGAATCCATGATGAATTTATTTTTAATCAACCGAAATTATAATGTTAAGATTGAATTGAACGGAGCATTATAAGAGAATTCTAAAAAAAAATAAACAAATTGAGTTTGGAGGGCAAATGCAAGAAATGAAAAATTTAGCAATAAACTTATTTGAGTTAGAACAACCAGTACCTTGTAAATGTGACGGGGGTCATCTTGTTTGCATTAGATGTAAACCTTGTCGAATTAATCAAACAGATCAAATCGTTGACAATCCAGATCAATGTGAGCTCAATCAGTATATTGATCATACCTTGTTGAAAGCAGAGACAATGAAATCTGCGATAAAAAAACTTAGTAGTGAAGCCGATCAATATCGATTTAAATCAGTTTGTGTTAATCCATGTTTTGTAAAAGTTGCGAAGTTTCATTGTAATAATTCACTCGTTTGTAGTGTAATTGGATTTCCTCTCGGCGCAAATACATTAGAGACAAAATTGTTTGAAACAAGAAAAGCTATTGAAGAAGGCGCAAATGAAATTGATATGGTTATCAATATTGGATTATTAAAAGGTAAAGAATATATAGCTGTGATGGATGAAATTTTTCAAATCAAACAATTATGCCATAAAAACTCTGCGATATTAAAAGTAATTATTGAAACCGCATTACTTGATAAAACAGAAAAAGTGATTGCATGTTTGTTAGCTAAAAAATCTGGCGCAGATTTCGTAAAAACTTCAACTGGATTCTCTACACATGGAGCAACAGAAGAAGATGTATCATTAATGAGAACAGTTGTAGGCAAGAAAATTGGCGTAAAAGCATCAGGAGGCATCCGTTCTTTAGAAGACAGTATAAAAATGTTGAAAGCTGGAGCCAATAGAATTGGAACAAGTAATGGAGTAATCATCATGAATGAGAAGGATAAAAAATGAAAATACTCTTAGCTGGATATAATGTAGATTGCAATATTTTAAAAGAGATAAATAATCAAAACATTGTTACTCCCGAAACGATTTCAGCTGCTTATGCAAGAATCAGCAGGAGTTCTAAAGATGTTACAGCATTAAGAAATGATGCATTAAATGAAGTTGAAAAATCGAGACAATCGAATGAAAATATCATCTATGAAATGGGGCATAGTTCAATTGCAGAACATGCAGTTTTTAATTTTGATATTATTGGCATATCACGATTAGCTTCAGAATTGATTCACCGATCACGCCTTGCTTCATTTACAGAAAAATCTCAAAGATATGTTACATTAAAGGGCGATTTTGTAATTCCTGAAGAGATAAAAGAACAAAAGAATTTAAAGCAAAAGTTTTTAGAACTGATCAAACTGCAAAATGAACTATATTTTACCTATTTTGAAAAAGCAAAAAAGCATCTTGAAGAAAAGAATATCTTTACCAATAAAAGAGATTTAGAGGGTCGTGCTAAAGAAGACGCCCGATATTTTTTGTCACTATCTTGTCAGACTCAGATGGGAGTGACTATAAATGGTCGTTCTTTGGAAAGATTACTTAGAAGGCTTGATCAATCAGACCTTATCGAAGCTCAAGAACTAAAGAGAGCAATAGAAATGCAAGTCAAACCAATTGCGCCTTCAATAGTTAAATATACTCAAAAAGATACTTTTGGTTCGAGATTAGAAGCTTATGAACGTCATATAGATAATATCGAAGATTCAGTAGAAATCTGTGAATATGATCCTTTAGGAGAAAGAAAGATCATAGTAGCTTATTTAATAGATCACGAAGGATATACGTATGAAGAATCAAAGCAAATCGTAGATTCATTAAATGAAAATGATTTGAAAATATGCTATTCTCAAATATTAAATGGCTTAAAATCTTATCATAGTTTACCCAGAGCGTTTGAAATAATTGATTATACTCTAAATTTATCAATGTCTTCTTCTTGTTTTGCTCAATTAAAAAGACATCGTATGGCATCAATATATAAATCAGACTATCATCCAAAATTAGGCTATGTTATTCCTCCATTGATTAAAGAAATTGGATTAATCAAGGAAATTGACAAGATGTTTTCATTATCAGAAGCATTATATTTCGAGTGTGAAGCATTAAAAAAAGGATTAGGTGATTATTGCTTATGCAATGCTCATGTAGTAAATGTGTTAATGAAGTGTAATTTAAGAGAATTATATCATTTTGTTCGACTTAGATCTGATTCGCATGCTCAATGGGAAATTAAATCATTATCTGATAGAATTAGCGAACAAGTCACAAAACTTCATCCCAATGCATGTCAGGTATTACTTGGCAAAGATATTTTTAATACTTTAAATAAAAGCATTGACAAAAGATAAAAGAAATGTTTTTATAATAAAAAAATAAAAAAGGTGAATTGTATGAAAGACAGTAAAATACTCTTTAGCGTTATCACTGTTATATTAGCAGTCATTGTAATTTTCACTCTTGTACAGAATAGTCGTTTAAAACGTGAAAATGATAAAGTTCAAAATTATTTTAACCAAACGCTTGAAGCTTTGAATGAGATACAAGACTCATTATCAGAGATTGATACTAAAGACTTAATTATTCATCGTATGGCTGTTAATCCAGAAGTTAATGATTCATTATCTAATGCAAAAGATCGAATAATGTCCTCAATTCAGAGTATTAATGATTATATTGCTTTAAATAAAGAACGATTGTCAAACATTGAACAAACTTTAAAAGAGAAAAATTTAGAATCTAAAGGGCTTCAAAGAATTATCAATAATTTAAAAAAGAATATTGCAGAAAAAGAAGCAATGATCAGCATATTAAGCAAGCAATTAGACGATCTAAAAATCAAAGTAGAAGCTGAACGAAAAGAATATGAAGTGCAGATTTCACAGAAATCAGAAACAATTCAAGAACAAGAACAAACTATAGGTCAACAGGAAGAGACAATCAATACTCAAACCACTCAAATTAAAAATCAAGAAGATGAAATGAATACAATCTATTTTATTGCTGCTTCAAAGAATGAATTAATTGAAAAAGGATTTTTAACCAAGGGAGGATTGTTTAGCAGTGCAAAAAGATCATCTCGATATAATGAAGAACAAATGAATAGTTTTAACCTTGTTAAATTCAGTGAAATTGTTATTAAAGCCAAGTTAAAAAATATTATAGTGTTATCAGATCAGAATAAATCTTCATATCTTTTAGAAGATAAGGGAAATGAAACAATTCTAACCATCACAAATCCGAAAGAATTCCGAAAAGTAAAGTATTTAATCATTCAAACAAATTAATTGATTGGATTTAGAGGAGATAACATGAAACGACGTGTTTTAGTTTTAACAGGTGGGGGAGATTGTCCTGGTTTAAATGCAGTAATCAGAGCAATAGTAAAAAGAGCCTCACAGGAAAGAGACTGGGAAGTCGTAGGAAGTATCAATGCATTTGATGGTGTGATGAGTGATCCTGCAGAAGTTGTAATTCTTGATGAAAAAGCTGTCGCTGGTATTCATGTCAGAGGTGGTACCATCATTGGGACGACCAATAAGGGTGGACCTTATGCCTGGCCAGTAAAAAACAGAGATGGATCATGGAGTGAAGTTGATCGTTCAGAAGAATTAATAAGACGTTTACAATATATGGGTATAGAAGCTGTGATCAATATTGGAGGAGATGGTTCTCAAAGAATCAGTCAACAATTATTTGAACAAGGATTAAATATAATTGGTGTTCCAAAGACTATCGACAATGATCTTAGCTCAACCGAATTTACTTTTGGTTTTCAAACAGCTGTTGAAGTCGCAACAGATGCTGTTGATAAGTTAGTCACAACTGCAGCATCTCATCATCGTGTTTTGATATTAGAAGTGATGGGAAGATTTGCTGGCTGGATTGCATTACATGCTGCTATTGCCGGGGGTGCAGAAGTATGTTTGATACCCGAAATTCCTTACGATATAAACCGTGTAATTGATCGAATCAATCAGAGGATTATCAAAGGAAAAGGTTTTGCGATAATCGTTGTAGCTGAAGGTGCAAAAAGTATAAATGGTGATCTTGTATATCAAAAATCAGATGAAGTTGGATACAATAATATCCGTTTAGGCGGAGCAGGCATGAAGTTAATGAATGAGTTGCGTCAAGCTGGATGTACAATTGATATTAGAGAAACTATTCTAGGTCATTTACAACGAGGCGGAATCCCTAATGCTTTTGACAGGATACTTGCTTCTCAATTTGGTGTTGCAGCATTTGAATTGGTATTAGAAAATAAATTTGGACACATGGTTGCTTACGATCATCCTAACGTAATTGCAGTTCCAATTAAAGATGCCATTGCTCAATACAATGTTATTAAGTTAGATTCCGCATTAATTAAAACATCTCGAGGATTAGGAATTAGCTTAGGAGATTAATACAAATGAAATAAAAAAAAATGCAGGGATCATCCTGCATTTTTTATTATATATATTGAGTTTTTATTTCCTTTCATACAATGAAGCAATACCCATACCTCCACCAATACAAAGTGCTGCAAGTCCTTTTTTCTTGTTTTGTTTAATCATTTCATGAATTAAACTTACAACAATTCTTGCTCCGCTAGCACCAATCGGATGGCCTAAAGCTATTGCTCCTCCGTTGACATTCACAATACTTGGATCTATATCACCAACTTCATTTTTTAAGCCTTTTAATACTGCTATAGATTGTGATGCAAAAGCTTCGTTTAGTTCTGCTAAATCAATATCAGATAAACTCCAAGAAGATTTATTTAAAACTTTTTTTATTGCTGGTACAGGGCCATAACCCATAATTGAAGGATCTACTCCAGCAGAAGCTGAATTAACAAAGTAAGCTAAAATGTTTAATCCTAAATCATTTGCCTTTTCTTCACTCATAAGGAGTAAAAGAGCAGCTCCATCGTTGATACCAGATGAATTTGCAGCTGAGACAGTCCCATCCTTTTTGAAGGCAGCTTTAACTTTTGATAATCCTTCAAAAGTCGTACCTTTTTTTGGAAACTCATCTCTATCAATGATTATTGGATCACCTTTTCTTTGTGGTATAATAACAGGAACAATTTCATCTTTAAATCTATTTTCAGATATGGCTTTTTCAGCTTTTAACTGGCTATTTGTTGCAAACTGATCTTGATCTTCTTTTGAGATATTAAACTCATCGGCTAAATTTTCTGCGGTAATACCCATGTGATAATTGTTGAAAATGTCACTTAAACCATCTTTAATCATAGAATCTACTACAGTTTTATCTCCCATTCTTGCGCCCCATCTTTCATCGGGAAGTAAATATGGGCTTTGAGACATATTTTCTATACCTCCAGCTATTACAATATCAGCTTCATTATTTGCAATCATTAAGGCGGCTAAAGATATTGCTTTCATACCTGAACCGCAAACTTTGTTTATCGTATAAGAAGGAACATAAGTGGGTATGTTTGAGTTTACGCTTACTTGTCTTGCAACATTTTGACCTAAACCAGCCCCTAAAACATTTCCAATAATTACTTCATCAATAATTTCAGGTTTTATCTTAGTTTCTTCTATGATTGCTTTAACAACCTGTACACCTAACTGAACAGCAGAAGTGTCTTTGAAGGCAGATCCGAAGTTTGCTATTGTAGTTCTTTTTGCTGAAACAACAACGACTTTTCTCATAATGAACTCCTTTTATGTTTTTTAAGTTAACATCGAAATTAAATCTTCTTTGTTAAATGTATAAGATTTATTACAAAAATGACATTCAGCACTTATTGATTCATTTTCATTTATTAAGTTTTCTATTTCATTATTCCCTAAAAGAACAATCCCATTATAAAATCGTTCTCTTGAACAATTACATTGATATTTAACACTTGTTTTATCAAGAATATCTATTTCAAAATTTTTTAATATAAATTTTTCAATAAGAGTCTCAATTGAATAATTTAAATCAAGCATATCTGAAAAGTTTGGAAATGACTGAATATTTTTTTCAAGTAGATCGATAATATCTTCTGGTGTATTTGGAAGTAACTGAATAAAAAAACCACCTGCTTGTCGAACTGAAGCATCTTGGTTTAAAAGAACTCCTAATTGAATTGCAGTAGGTATCTGCTCTGATTGCATGTAGTAAAATGCAATATCTTCTGCAATCTCTCCTGAAACAATTTGAGTTTGACCGATATATGGTTTTTGATCTCCAATTGATTTGATTACATGAAGAATTCCCTCACCAACTGCATTTTTAAAAGAAATGATTCCATTGGTATCTTTTGATATCTCATTTTCAGGATTTTGGATGTATCCTTTAACCGTTTTTTCGCCTGTTGCTGTTACAATAATAGAGCCTGAAGATCCATTGCCATCAAATCTTAATGTGAGTAAATCATCTTTATTTTTTAAATCATTACTAATTAAAAGACCAGCAATTAATGTTCTGCCTAAAAGTACAGCATTTGTAAATGAAAGATTATGGATCTTAATTGCTTCTTCAACTGTTTCTTTAGCATTAACAGCAAAAAATCGAATAAATTTATTTTTGGTAATTCCTCTAATTAAATAATCGTTCATCAATCCTCCATTTCAATGTCTAAAATGCCTTGATCCTGTAAAAATCATTGATATATTATGTTCGTCGCAATAATCAATCACTTCCTGATCAGCTTTCGAACCACCCGGTTGAATAACTGTACTAATTCCATGCGATTTTAGAAGTTCAAGAGAATCAATTTTGGGGAAGAAACCATCAGAAGCACAAACAGAATTCTTTAAATCAAAGCCCATTTCTATTGCGCGATTAATAGCGATTTTTAAAGAATCTACCCTTGAAGTTTGACCAATTCCAACGCCAATTGTCTGGGTGTCCTTGACAATACAAATTGCATTAGATTTGAGCATTGCAACAACATTCCATGCAAAATCAAGGCTTGAAATTAAGCTTTCATTGGGGATATTTTTAGAAACAAATTTCCAGTCTTCTTTTTTTTCTGTAAGAATATCAGGCGATTGAGATAAATAACCGTTTAGACAAGTTACAATTGATGGGTGAGAAATCAGTTTATTGAGCTCATCTTTTTGATAAATTACAATTCTGCGTTCTTTTTTCTTTTTTAAAAATTCTAAAGCTTCAGGTGTGATTGAAGGAGCAATAATTATTTCAGTAAATACTTCATTAATTGCTTTTGACGTTTCAATATTTAAGTCATCATTAACTATTACTATTCCACCAAATGGAGATATGGTATCTGTGGAAAATGCTTTTCTGTATGCATCCGTAAGATTATCAGATGATGCAACTCCGCAGGGATTTGTATGTTTTAGAATTGCAACAGTTTTTTGAGAAAATTTCATTATAAGTTTTAATGCTGAATCAATATCTAAATAATTATTATATGATAGTTGTTTTCCATGGATTACATTAATGATATTGTCATACTCACTTTCATAAAATCCTGCAGATTGATGTGGATTTTCACCGTATCTCAGATCATCTTTTAAAGGTAAGCCAACATTTAATGTTTGTTTACTTGGATTTTTTAGTTGTACACTTAAAGTTTGTGCGATTAAACTATCATAAGAAGCAGTTAAAGCAAATGCCTTTTGAGATAAGTATTTACGAATTTCAATATTGATCTCGTTATTCTTTTTTAATTCATTTATTATTAAAGAGTAATCATTTGGATCTGTTACAATTGAAACAAAATGATAGTTCTTTGCAGCAGCACGAATTAATGAAGGTCCTCCAATATCGATATTTTCTATAGTATCGAACCATGTTGACAATGGATTATGAATTGTTTTTTCAAAAGGATATAAATTCACTATTACCAAATCAATAAAAGAAATATTATTTTCTTTTGCTTGTTTAACATGTAGATCATTTGTTGGTATTCCTAAAATTCCACCCATTATCTTAGGGTGTAAGGTTTTAACTCTTCCATTCATTATTTCTGGAAATTCTGTTACTTCTGATACTGCGGTTGCCTTGATATCGTGATCTGTTAAGTATTTTAAAGTACCGCCAGTAGAAAGAATTTCATAATTTAAATCTATTAGTTCTTTAGCTAATTCTTCTAATCCTGATTTATCAGATAAACTAATTATTGCTCTCTTCATTTTATTATCTCCATATGATTATTAACATCTATTTTTATTCTGATGATTCAAACGTCAAGATAATTATAAAAACAAAAGAATTTTGAGATACTTTGTAATGAGAACAATCAAAAAATAACTACTTAATTTTCTCTTTAATTATTTTAATTAATTCGTTTGATTGCTCGTTGTTTAAAGAGGTTTCTTCTGTTAAGAATAATTCTTTTTCATCTTCTATAGTAATTTTTATAGAGTGCTCAACTTTAACTTTTCTTTTAATTTCTGTTTTATTAAGAATAGAAAGAAAAACAATTCCACTTAATACAATGATCCAATTTGCATATATCCAAAATAAAAAAATCGGAAAAGAAGCGATAACACCGTAAAATACCTTCATTTTTGTCATATGAGTTATATACCAATCAAATCCATTCTTCAATATACTCCAAACAACTGCAGTATAGATAGATGATATCAGAATATTCTTTGGTTTGTATCTTTTTGAAGGAATGAAGTAATAGATAAAAAAGATAAAAGAAACCCAAATTATAAAGGGTATAAATTTTATTATAAGTAATTTTATAAAGTTTTGATCAAAAAGAAATGATATAAATGGCAAAGATGACATTGAAAACAAAAGTAATATGATCATAAATCCAAAAATAATTGTTCCAAGAAATTTTAAACTAAAATTTAAAATTGAAAAGTTCTGTTGATTCTCAATTTTTAAAATTTTATCAAATGAATGTGATATTGAAGAAAAAAGCGAATATGAAGTTATTAAAAGCATCAGAATGTTTAAAATATTCATTTGAACTGTATTGCTTAAAAGTTCATTTACATATTGAGTTATAAGATCTGCAGATTCAGGAAGAAAAGTAGATAATATATATTTTTTTAAAAGATCTTGAATGTTCAAAGAGGGTATTTCAGGTAACAAAAAAACAATGAAAAGAAGGAATGGTACAAAACCGAGAACACTAACAAATGTTAAATTTGAAGCTTCTTTCATAATTTTTTCCTGATCTGATCTTAGAAAAAACTCTCTAATCAACAAAAATACTTTGTTTTTTTTTAAAAATTTACTCATATCTTAAAGCCTCAACTGGGTTTAAGTTACTTGCTTTTATTGCAGGAAAAATCCCAAACATCAAACCTACTCCTACAGAAACAAGTAATGCAATAAAGATCATGTTAACATCAATAATCGAGCTAACTTTTAAAAAATCAGCAATTTTTTTGACTATTGATACTCCGAGAATAACTCCGATACATCCACCAAAAAAAGTAATAATCACTGATTGAATGAGAAACTGAAGAAAGATATCAACTCTTCTTGCACCAATAGCTAATCGAATACCAATTTCTCTTGTTCTCTCCTGAATACTTGCCAACATAATATTCATTATGACTATTCCACCAACAAGCAGAGAAATTGAGCTTATAAAAAAGAAAATTATTTTGAATATTGCAGAACTTTCTTGCATTTTTTTTGCTTCTTCTTGAGCAGATTCTACACTAAATATTGATTGACCTCTTCTTAAGTTCAAAACTATATTTTCAATTTTTTTTCTTAAATCAATCGCTTGATCTGGTGTTTTTGCTTTTATTGTTAACTCATCAATTGCGTCTTTAAAGCCGAATTTGTTGATCATCGTGCTTATTGGTACTATCGATGAACGATTCATATATTCGAAGGGATTGTCAGAAAATACGTTGCCAGAATTTTCCATAAATCGATACTTCATAACTCCTATGACAACAAATTGTTGACCATCTAAAGAAATGGTTTGTCCTATGGGATTTTTTGATCCAAATAATTCTTTTTGAATTGTACTTCCTATAACAATAACATTATTGTTTTCCTGGATGTCAAATTCTTTTAGAAAACGTCCTTGATCAGCAGTCCATTCTTCGATTTGCTCAAAATCCGAAAAAGTACCTATCAATCTTGTATTTGTATTATTCCCATTATACTTTACTAAAGGCCAATGGTATAAATTAGCATTGAAATACTGAGCTTCTGGGATTAGATTTTTAACAAACAAGACTTCTTTATAAGAAAAATATTCTGGTAATTTTAATGGGTTTTGTGATTCCCAATTTCTGTAAACCGTAATTTTGGATAATCCTCCTCGTTCTGTCATCCATTTCAATGTTTGTTGGTTCATTCCGTTTACTAATGAAAGAATAACAATTATTGACATTGTCCCTAGAATTATACCAATAATTGTAACAAAACTTCTTAATTTTCTTGTCCAAAAGTCTTGAAAACCAACTTGAATACTTTCTTTAAGAGAGATCGCCATTTAAAACCTCTCCGTCTTTTAAAGATATTATTCTATTTGCAATATTTGCGATATTTTGATCATGTGTGACCATAATAATTGTATTATTTTGCTTATGTAATTCTTTAAAAATACTAAGAATATCGCTTCCTGATTGAGAATCTAAATTTCCAGTTGGTTCATCAGCAAGAATTATTGAAGGTTGATTAATGACAGCACGTGCAATAGCAACTCTCTGTCTTTGTCCCCCTGATAGTTCTGATGGTTTATGAGTTAGTCGATCACCTAAACCTAATCTATGAAGCAAATCTTTTGCAATGTTTGATCTTTTTTTTGAATTAATACCTGCATACATCAGTGGCAATTCTACGTTTTTTAATATATTAAGATGAGGAAGAAGATTAAAAGTCTGAAAGACAAATCCAATTTTTATATTTCTTACCCATGCAAGTTTGTTTTTACTAAATGCACTTACTTCTTCACCATCTAAATAGTATTGCCCTGAAGTTGGTTGATCTAAACAACCTAAGATATGCATAAGAGTTGATTTTCCTGAACCTGATGGTCCCATAATTGAAACAAATTCACCTGTTTCAATACTTATAGATGCATTTTTTAATGCTTCAACTTGAATGCTACCCATATCATAAATTTTATTAACTAAAGTAGTTTTAATTACATTACTCATTTAAACTCCTATTTAATTTATAAACAAATTATGTTTGATTTTCAAACAAAACTCGTTTTTAAAAAATAACTCAATCCAATAATCTTGAGCTTCTTTTAATGAAAATGAAAAGAAGTTTTCAAGGGGAAACTCAACAAAATCATAATCAGATTCTTCATCAACAATATGTCGATACATTTCATTTTGCCAATTTTGAATTTTACTAATTTGATAATTTTTGTCAATAAAAATTCCATCTAAATGTAGTAATTTAAATATATCTTCTTTTTTTGGCAAGGAATCGGATGTCCAATGATAAAGCTGTCGTTGTGTTGAATCAGATGATTTTCTGATTTTTGAAGCACTAATAATACTTATAAAAAAAGATCTATTTTTTTTTTCTGATGAAGAAAAGTCTAAATCATTTGTTAAAAATGATTTTTCAGACAAGTATGTAAATGAGTTAATCAAATCATATAGATTTTTATTTTTAGGTTCAAAGAAAATCAATTCAAAAGAAGTAAATGGATTATTTTTTGTGAAACAATTTATTACATTTTTTATAAATATCGGGTTTTGACATTGTTCTGAAAAATACAATTGATATGGATGACATAAATTATTCGATAATCTAATGATATGTTTATGATCTATTTCATGATTAAAGTATAACTTTGAATAAGGAAGATTCGGATTTGAATTTTCATTTGTATATGATAAGTCGATAACAGGATCTGGAAAAAGATCAAATTCAAGTTTAGATTCGGCATATTTAAATGAATTAAACATATCATTCCACGAGAAATTTGTAGATTTCTGAACATAGTAAGGAGGATCAAATTGATATTCAATCTCAAATTGACTACTTTTTCTTCGATAACTTGTTCCTGGAAGGATCGATAATGGGAATACCTGAATGGATTCATCAAGTTTGTGATCATATAGAAAATCAACAGATTTTTTAAATGAATCTGGATTGTCACCTGGTAAACCAACGATTAGATCAATTTTGGGAGTTATATCATACAACTGAAGAGATTGACATCCTGTTACAAAACGTTTTAAATCAGTAGGTCTTTCCATTATTTTTAAAGCTTCTTGATTGATTGATTGTAATCCAACTTCAAATTCTTTAAAACCTGCATTTTTAAACTGCAAAGCCCAATCATTTGTCATAAATTCTGCTCTGATTTCGCTATATAGTTCTAACTTGTGATCTTTATTGATTAATGATATCTTTTTTAATAATGTCTTTAAATCTCTTCTTGAGTTTAAAGAAGGGTCCATGAAATAAATTTGATTTATATTTTCATTATTCATCGCATATTCAACAGTTTTTATCACTTTTTCTTCAGAGAATTGAACCATGTTTTTTCGATCTTTATTATAATAACAAAAACCACAATTATAAGGACATCCTCTCTGAGTCTCTAAAAAAAGAGTATTACTAATTTCTGGTTCAAGAATATCTAGTAAATAAGGCGAGATCAAATCATTATTTATTTGGAATGGAACAAGATCATTCTTTGTGATTTTATGAATTAATACACAAAAAGGTAATTCTCCTTCTCCATGAACTAAATGATTAAAAGGATGATTAATTAACTGATAATTATCTTTCGTGATTTCAGGTCCACCAGCTATAGAAATAAATGAGATTCTGCTTTTAAGCTGATCGTGAATATAAATTGAACGGTGTAAATTCCAGCAATATACTGAAAAACATATGATTGATGGATTCAGAGTAACAATTTTTTCTATTAAACTTGTATCAGACAAATAAGTTGATTCACTTTCTTTTAAGATAGTGATTTCAACATTTTTTAAATGAGAAATTGTTTGATATAAATATCCTGCTGCTAAAGGGATATTTCCTGTTTGTTTGCGATAGTTTAATTGTGGGATTGGTAATTGAACAAATAAAATTCTATGTGACATTTCTTTTAGTTTTTAGCAAGTTCATTGCTTCTGAATATGAAAAAAAATCAATCTTCTTTAATTTTGAAATATGTTGTTTAGCCTCATTTATACGATGATTTGTAATTAATAACTTAACTAAATCTAATCGGATGGAAGCAATTTCAGGAAAAGTATTGATTGCTTCTAATAAATAATCAATTGATATATTATCTTTACCAATCAGTTTACATACCTCAGCATAAATTCTAATAAAATGTATTGAATTTTTATAACTTTTTGCTGCTTTATTTAATTCATAATAGGATTTTAAATAATTATTTTTGTAGAAATAACAAACACCTTTATAATAATTTAGTGTTGTATGATCAATAAATTTTTGTTCTGAAATTGTGATATAATCTAATGCCTGATCAACTGAATTTCTTGTTAGAAGCTCTTCTATTAGTAAGAAATAGGGTAATGGTGAATCTGGTTTAAGATTAACAACACTTTTTAGAAGTTTTATACATTCACTAGATTTGTTTAGATTTTTTAATGCTATCGCTTTATTATATAAAGCTTCAGGAAATGGATTTTTAATTTCATTATAGTAAATAAAAGCTAGTTTATTTTCTTCTAAGGAGAGGTAATAATTACCTATTTTAAAACGTATAAAATCATCATTATCTAATTGAAGTGCTTTTTCTAATAATTCAATTGATTTTTTAAAATGCTTATTATTTGCATATATTTCGGCAAGCTCTGTATAAAGCAATTTTTCGTTTGGCATTTCTTCAATAGCTTTATTAAGAATTGAAACTGATTGTAACCAATTTGTTTTGCAATAATATTTTGCTTGAGCTATGTAATTATATATGTTTTTCATTAAATAACTTCAATAGAGTTTCTTTAATCAAATTGTAATCTAATGATTGAAAAATTACTTCTCTAGCTTTTGATGAATTAATCAAACCTTTCGTGTAATGAGCTAAATGAGAACGTATTTGAAACATTTTTTTTGAATCATCTGACTCATAGATTAAGTCAAGATGCTTAAGTACTATTGGCAGTCTTTCTATATCAGTAAGCTTAGTATATTCATTTTGAGCCATCATATCTTTTATGTATTTAAAGATCCAAGGATTTCCGATTGCTCCTCTTCCAATCATAATGGAATCACAATTTGTCTGATTGTAAATAATCTGAGCATCTTCTGGTGAATTAATATCACCATTCCCAATAATTGGAATTTCTAACTTCTCTTTTACTTGTCTTATAATATCCCAATTACTTTTCCCAGTGAATAACTGAGATCTTGTTCTTGGATGAACAGCAATAATATCAGCTCCAGCATCTTGTGCCATTAATGCAAATTCTACTGCATTAATCGTATCGAGATCCCATCCAGCTCTTATTTTGACAGTTAAAGGAAGATCAAACATATTGCAAACTTCTTTAACTGACTTTATGATTTTTTCTGCTAATAACGGTTCTCTCATTAAGGCTGATCCTGCTGTTCTCTTGACGACTTTTTTTACAGGGCATCCCATATTAATATCTATAAAATCAGGTAAAGTATATGAATGAATAAATTGACTAGAGGAATGTTGAAGGTTATCACGTTCATAGTCTTCTTTTGCTTGTCCATTAGAATAGTATTCGCATATTTTTTCACAGGCTTTTTTCATTGTTTCTGGATCGTCACCGAATAACTGAACTCCATAGGGTCTTTCCGTTTCATAAAAATCTATATAAGATTTTGTTCGTTTAAACGCATATCGCAATCCATCTGCACTAACCATTTCACTTACCAGTACATCTGCTCCACAAAGCTTTGCAATTTGTCTGTAATACTTGTCAGTATATCCGGCTAATGGCGCTAACCAAAGTTTTTTGTTTGAAAGTTTTGAAATTTTTTCTTTTTTATTCATTTATTGATAATCCTTTAAAATAATAAAGTAAAATTGCAGAAGAAATTGCCGCATTGAGTGATTCGATTTTCTCACTAATTGGGATCTTAACTTTAATATCAGAATAATCAATTATTTCCTGAGAAATGCCTTGAGATTCTGAACCAATAACAATAATATAGTTATCTGGAATGCTTTTTATTTCATACATATTTATTGCTTCCTGAAGGCATGCAGTATAAATTGTATAATTTTGAAGTGATAATTGAGAAAAATCAGAAATAATTATTGGGCAAAAGAAAACGGAACCTAATGATGATCTGATTACCTTTGGATTGAATAATTCGCATGAATTTTTTGATATTATTAACGCATCAATTTCAGAGGCAATAGCAGTTCTGATTATGGTGCCTAAATTTCCTGGATCTTGAATATTATCTAAATACAAAACTTTTGACAATTTTTGTGGTTTTAAATGCTCAGCTTTCACTACTGCAATAATTTCCTGTGGGTTTTCAGTTTCTGTTAGTGCTTGAATGTCTTTATAATCTATTAAATTAAACTTAAAAGGGTTTTCTAAAAAAAAATTACAAATCAATTGATTGTGCTTGTAATCAGTAAAAGTTTGATCAATCTTCTGCTTGTATTTCTCAGTAATATAGATATTTAATATTGTATTATTGTTTGAAATTAGTTGATTGATAAGATTTTCTCCTTCAACTATTACTTTTTGTTCAATTTTTCTGATTTTTTTTTGTGTGAGTTTTCTTAAGTTTTTTAATTCATTTTTGCTAATGATGATCATGACTTCCCATTTCTAATAATTTTTATAATTAATGTTTGAATAAGCACGTTGTCATTTGCCATTGTTAATTTTAATTGCCTGTCGCATTCTAATAGTAATTTTAAAACATCTCTTATCTGAGCTAACTTATAATTTTTTAAAAAGATAAAATACTTATCTCTGAAGTAAATTGATATGTCATTCATGTATCTTTCTTTTAATTCACTATTGGATAAATTTTTAGCTTTTAATGCAGATAACTTCCATAATGAAAAGAAAAAATTTGTTAGTAGTGTTATAATTAAAATTGCACTTTCATTCGCATTTAAAATGTTTTCAGAAATCAATATTGCTTTTTCTAAATTTTTATACCCTATTTCATCCAATAACTCAAATACTGAAAACGATTTTGAATAAGCAGTACAGTTAATTACATCTTTTTCACTAATGATTTTTGAAGTTCCTATGTAAATCTCTAATTTATTTAACTCATTATATGCAGTATA
Source organism: uncultured Candidatus Cloacimonadota bacterium (assembly GCA_964573665.1). Taxonomy (GTDB): domain Bacteria; phylum Cloacimonadota; class Cloacimonadia; order Cloacimonadales; family WRIO01; genus JAGOCT01. The sequence continues at coordinate 36,426 of CAZNKI010000022.1, forward strand.
ATAATCTAAATCAATTGAATTTATAAATGTTTGTTTGCATTTTTCATCCATTTTTAGTTGTCTTTTTTTTAACTCATCATTTATATATTTCATAAGAATATTAGGGTATCTTAATTCTTTACATTCGATGCAAAAAGAAGATGAAACAATTTTTTTTATACGATTGGTTCTGGTTTCTAATTTATCGGAAGTTAGAATTAGAATATTTTCATATAGATTTTTTCCACAATATCTTGATACATTTTCTTGATTTTCAGCACACATTTCATCGAAATTTTTTATAATTATGATCTTTTTTTTAAGTATGAATGGGCTCATAAATAATTGTTCAAGTATACTGTTAATCGATGTAGATTTTGAAGAGTAATCATCTCCATAAACTAAAAAAGAATCAAATTGATCAATCTCAAGGCAATCTAATTTTTTCAATATTAATGATAAACTTTCATTTTTTTGAAAAGCTTCAGGTCCATGAATTAATATGATATTATAATTATCAATTTTTGATATATGAGTTGGTAAAAGATCAAAAGTTATTTTATTTGTTTCCATTTGTATTAGAATCCGAATAATAACATGGTCAATGCTATAGATGAAATGATGAAGCAATAATAAGCAAAATACTTTAATTTCGATTTTTTTATCAAACTTAATAAGCATTTAATCACTAATAAACCCGAAATCAAAGCAGAAAATAACCCTAAGATATAGTGAATAATGTGGCTTTGATCTAATATTATAATATTTTTGATTTCTAATATATTCGCTCCAATAATTGCTGGGATTGAAAGCAAGAAAGAAAAACGTGCTGCTTCTTCTCTCTTTAATCCTGAGATTAATGAGAATACGATCGTTGTGCCTGATCTTGAAATACCAGGTAAAATAGCGATTGATTGCCCAAATCCAATAAAAATCGATTTTAAAATTCCGAGTTCAGATAATTTTAAATTTGTATTACTTATTTTATCACTTAATAACAAAATAAAACCTGTTACAAAAATTAATATGGAGACTAAAATCGGTTGATCAAAAACAAGCTCAAATTGTTTCTTAAAAATAATTCCAATAAAACCTGTTATTAAAGTAGATATTATTAAAAAAAGTATTGTTTTATGATTTTTTTGTACTTCTTCAGTTTTATCCCAATTGAATAAAGATAAGATTAATGTTAGAATATCTTTTTTAAAATATATTATAACAGCTAATAGTGATCCAAGGTGTAAAAATACTTCTAAACTAAGATTAGATGTATTTAAATTATTATTTAAAAAATGCTGAATGAGCACAAGATGTCCAGAACTACTTACAGGTAAAAATTCAGTAAGTCCTTGAATTATACCTAATATTATTATTTTTAACATTCTTACCTCAAAAAATTGAACTTTCTTCTATTGAAGAGATATACACTAATTCATAACCTGATTCTAATAATAATTCACAAAAAGTACTTAAGTCTTCAGGTGTAGATAGATGCTGTTTTAGAATATTAATTAGAATTAATTGATCATTGTTATTAATACTTTTTATTAATGCAATCTTATCTTTTATTTTTTCATTTTTTTGACTGAAATCTAAATTGATCGTCTTTTTATACGAAGGTATAACTTTTTGTTGAGCAACAGTATAAGCCATCGAAGTACTTGGCGTTAGATTATCAACAAAGTAAAGTCCATGTTTTGAAATTATATCCATAAAATATGCCATTAGTTTTTCATCTGTTGTTGCCAGACTTCCCAGATAATTTATACATCCTTTTGCTTTTGGGAACTCTTTAAATTGTCTGTCAAAACTATCATTTATATCGGATTCATTCATTTTTACACTTAGTCCGTATTTCCCATGATCTATTTTTGGATAATTGATATCTTCCATTGGAACGTTGATCAAAATATCATGATTACTTGTTTCAATCATAGAATATATAGATTGGGAGTTTTTTCTAAATGGTATAATCGCATAATTGATTGGATAAGGAATTTTAAGATAAGAAATGAGATTATGTACTTTTGTATCTCCTAATTCTGAGATAATTATTGCTATTTTTGGCTTTTCAATTGGATAACTTTTTGATTGATCATAATAAATATTGATTACATACTTTTCTTGTAAATCAGGACTTAAAAAAGTTAATTTTTGAACACTCCCTGATTCGTTTTCCAATCCTGACTCAAGTTTCCATTTTTGCTTAGTTAAATGCTTTGTTATATAATAGTTTGTAAAATTTAAATCTAGTTTGGATGGATTAATTGGTAATTGCACATTTATAATACCTTCTGTTTGTTTTATTTTTATGAGATTATCAAGAATGCCAAGTTTTGATGTACAAAGTTTTATTTGATCTATATTTGAAGTCACATTAAACATTGTATCAATTTGAGTTGTACTTGTATCTATATCTGAGAAATATAATTTTAAACTATCCAATTCAGTCATTTTATTCTCATTTGAATTGGGCTTTGTGTATTTAAACTTACTAATATAATTTATCATGAAAAAAATTAGTAAAAATGTGACAAATAATATTATAAATTTTCTGCTTTGAAAGTGTTCATTTGACTTTTTTCTTCTTCTACTCTTCTTTATTTGTTTCATTTTCACCTTATAGATAATTTTCAATCAACTCATTTTTATGTAATGATAAATCAAAAATTATCTCTCCTTGTCAAGCGAAAATTGACAATTCTTACATTATAATATTAAAAAAGATCCCCTAATACAAATAAGTAATAGAGGATCTTAGTTGCTTTTTTTATAATGTATTTAAATCATTATAAACTTCATCACTCATTTGTTTACAATTTCTGACTAACGAATTAATTTCACTCATCATTACATTCATTTTACTATTAAGCTTTAGGATATTATCTGCTGATGAAAACAAGATATTAAACTCATTAAGCAAATTATCTATAGACTTCTTTGATTGATTCATTTGTGATGAAACATCTTCTGTTACACTGCTTTGTTCACTTACTGCTGATGCAATTGTTGTATTAATTGAACCAAATCCACCCATCACATCGTTTAAAACCACAATTTCATTTACTGCTTTTTTAATCATATCAAGCATAAAATTGATATTAACAAGGATTTCTTCTGATGCTCCACCTGTTTGTTTTGCAAGTGCTTTGACTTCATTAGCTACAACTGCAAAACCTTTTCCTGCTTCTCCTGCACTGGCAGCTTCAATTGTTGCATTAAGTGCAAGCATATTTGTTTGATCAGCAATATTGTTTATTATGCCAATAACTTTTGAAATATCTTTTGCTCCATTTTCGAGTTTCTTGATAGTATCGTTTGCAACAATGATCGAATTTTGAGCATTTTGGCTGATTTTTGTTTGAGTTAGCATATTTTGTTCAATTTCGTGGACGCTTTGGTTCAATTCTGTTATTGAAACATTAATACTTTCTGTTGATTTTTGGACAGTCTGTGTGGCAGTAATCATATCTTTTAAGCTAAAATCCATTTCATTGGATAGATTGTTAATATTATCAGACATTCCTTTTGATGAATTGATTTCCAAAGATATAGATTCTATTGATTCCTTTATCATACCAACAGAATTGATCATTTTGTTAAGGATATCTTTTCGTTGTTCAATTTGATGATCCAAATTCTTTTGTAGATCAAATACTTTTTCCTGTGAGTCAAGAATATCCTTTTTCTCTTTTTCTAATTGATCTGATATAAAATGATGACAATTTTCAGCTTTGTTTAATCCGTTAAATATTGCTATAGCCATATCTTCACATTTACTGTAACCACATGAATTACAGTTAAAGATATCTTTATCAGAAAATTTATTCATTTTATGATATATGTCCCATTGTTGTTTGTCGTTCGGTTTTCTTAATTGAAAATTTTCTCTTAAATCTAAATATGTACGATTGTAGAGATTGGGTTTCCAATATTTATTTATCAATTCATCTATAGATTTTTTTGTGCGCTTTTCTGCAGCAATACCACTTTTCTGATGTCTTTGCTTCATTTCTTTTGCACGTTTCTCTATATAGTAATCTAATTCGTCAGGATGTATATCTTTAGTATCAGTACCAGTTCCAGCATTACAACCCTTCTCGCAATTTAAACAATCAACAATTAGTGGAGAATATCCCTTTTGAATCATTTCTGGTAAATGTTCAAGATAATGATATATTGTTGGATTTCCTTCTATTTTTCTTGTTGATGCAGCAGCTTCTTCACTCTCTCTTTGAACAGTTCTTAATAATCCGCCTGGTGTTGAAAAAAGTACAGCTCTTTCTGCTGGAGGATTATCATAATCAGTATCTTTTAAATTTGAAATATTAATTCTGTTTTTCTTGAAATACTCATTCAATTTAGTTAAAGTTACGTTGTAATCACCATATCTCACTTCTTCAAATTCTCTTTTCTTTGCAATACATGGAGAAATTACAACAGTTTTACAATTCTTGTATTCTGGATAATATTCTTTTATCATTTTTAAAGTATGTACCATTGGGCTATCTGCAGGAGCAAGATAAGGTAACAACTCTGGTTTGTATATTTCTACAAAAGAAACAATCGCTGGGCATGGTTGAGCTATTATTGTCTTTGGCTTCTTTTGATTCGCATATTCTAAGTATGATTTAACTGTTAGTTCTGCACCAAAACTCACATCAAAAACTGCCTTTACTCCTATAGATTTTAGCCATGTATTAATTTTTAAATAACTGTTTGGATAGTTTGTTGCTATAGCAGGTGCTACAATTGCTACAATTTTTTCACCTCTATTTAAATCATCAAAAAATTGTTGTGTGTCATCCAGGATAATTCTTGCATCATGTGTACAGGCAGTAATACATGCGCCACATGCAATACAATTATCATGATTAATTTGAATAAAATCTCCGCTCGCATCATTGCAATACTTTACAGGACAAGCTGCGATACATGCATGGCAATTAATACATTTTTCTTCGTCAACTGTGATCACTTTACTTAAGGTCTTCTTCATTTTTCCTCCGTTTTTTTTCCCTTTGCCAAAATCATAATAGCAAAAAAAAGTTGTCAAGAAAATTTATCTAAATCTTTATTTTGTAAGTATATGATACATGCAATAATTTTTTAATAATCGTCTTAAAAGCAATATTTAATACTTTTAATTTTGATAAAAAATAGTTAATATCAAATAAGACAGCAAGTAGAGAGCAAGTAAGGGGCAAGCAGAGCGAAAAATATAAAATATTTATAAAAATATCTGTCGAATAAACAGAGACAAATCAAAATAAATAATACAAATCTTGAAAACTTGTAATTTATTAGCGAAATTTATTGACAGAATTTTTTATTAATATTATTTATGAGTTTAAGGAGTATAAATGACCAACCATAGTTTTGAAACAATATTTCCGATTTCCAATCCTGTTTTGAAATTTGCTTTAATTCTAATAATAATACTTATTGCTCCAAGTATATCAAAAAAAATGAAAATCCCTTCTATTATAAGTCTAATTTTATCTGGTGCTTTAGTAGGTCCTCATGGCTTTAACTTAATGCAACGTGATAGTAGTATCATTTTATTTGGGACAGTCGGTCTTTTGTATATTATGTTTATTGCTGGACTTGAAATCGACATGGCTGATTTTAAAAAAAACAGTCATAAAAGTTTAGTTTTTGGTCTATATACTTTTTGTATTCCAATGATTTTGGGCATAATTTCATCATATTATTTTTTAAATATCAATATTCTTAGTTCAGTTTTAATCGCTAGTTTGTTTGCCTCGCATACTCTTGTAACTTATCCAATTCTTGGTAAGTTTGGTATAACAAAAGATCCTGCTGTTAATATTGCTGTTGGTGGAACAATGATAACTGATGTCCTTGCTTTACTTGTATTAGCAGTAATCGTTGGTATTACAAAAAATACATCAAGCATTCAGTTTTGGTTTCAATTCGCTGTAAATCTGATTTTATTTATTCTTACTATTATCTATATCTTTCCAATTATTTCTAGATATTTTTTAAAAAACATCAATGATAGTATCAGTCAGTATATATTCATATTGGCTATGGTGTTTTTTTCCTCTTTTTTAGCAGAATTATCAGGTATTGAAGCAATTATTGGTGCTTTTTTAGCTGGCTTAGCTTTAAATCAATTGATACCTCATTCGTCACCTTTAATGAATCGAATTGATTTCATTGGTAATGCTTTGTTTATTCCATTCTTCTTAATTGGTGTTGGAATGTTGATTAATTTCAAAATATTACTTACAGATATTCATACAATCAAGATCGCTTTAACTATGATTGTTATTGCGACTTTCTCAAAATATCTTGCAGCTTGTTTGACTCAAAAAACATTTAGATTAAACCACAGTCAACGTGATATTATTTTCGGATTAAGTAATTCTCAAGCAGCGGCAACATTAGCGGCTGTTTTAGTTGCATATAATATAATCTTAGGAACTGATTCAACTGGCGAAGCAATTCGTTTATTAGATGATAAAGTTTTAGATGCTACAATTATGATGATATTAGTAACATGTACTATTGCTTCATTTTATACTCAAAAAGGAGCAAGTAGATTATCAAGTAATGAAATAACTATTGATAAATCCATAAATGATAATGTTGATCATAAGATACTTATACCCTTAAGCTATCCAAAGAATATTGAAGATTTGCTTCATCTCGCTTTAAGCATGAAATTAAAAAATGAAAAAAATAATCTTTATGCTCTTAATATTATTCTAACATATGATCAAGATGAAAAAAATGAAAAGAAATCAAAAGAGATTTTAGAAAAAGCTGCAAAGATTGTAGAAGCTACTGATGATCAATTGAATCAGATTATGAGATACGATATCAATGTTTCAAATGCAATAAGTAATGTTGTATTAGAACAAAAAATAAGTGATTTAATCATTGGATTACATCATAAACAAGGTTTTACTGATACTTATCTTGGAAAATTGACAGAAAGTATTATTGATTCAAATGCTTGCAATATTTATGTTTATAAATCACGACAACCAATAAATACATTAAAAAGAATGGTAGTCGTTTTTCCTGATAATGCTGAAAAAGAAATTGGATTTATTCATGTTGTAAATAAAATTTGTAATATTGTTTGTCACAATGGTATTCAAATGATTTTGTATGCACCGGAAATTATTATAAAACAATTTTCTGAGATTCAAAAAAACATTAGTTTTGAATTAATATCTCATTCTTTTGTTGACTGGGATGATTTTCTAATTATTTCTTCTAGTGTACAAGATAATGATGGAATATTTATTATTTTGAGTAGAATGTGTACAATTTCTTATCAAAATCAGATGGAAAAAATTCCAAAATATTTAAATAAATATTTTGCAAATCAAAATATTATATTATGTTATCCAAAACAATTAGAACAATCTGAATGTCAGTATAAATAATATTTTATTTTTTGTTTTAATAAAAAGTATATTAAATAATTAAGAGGTTTATCATGGAAAAAACGGGACAACAAAAAGTTGGGGTTTATGTTGATGTGTCGAATATTGCACAGAATGGCGGATATGGAATGAGATATGATATTTTACGAGAATTTGCTTGTAGAAATCATGGGATTGCCATGAGATTAAATGCTTATGTGGCTCATGATGAAGAAAAAGCAAAAAGCAACTTGGATTATAAAGATAAGTCAGATAATTTTCATTCAATTTTACGTGATTTTGGCTTTAAAGTAATTGTTAAAAAAGTGAAATGGTTTTATGATGAGCAAAACAATAAATATGGTAAAGCAAATGCTGACCTTGACATGGCTGTGGATGCGCTACTTCAATCAGATCGTTTAGATTATGTCTTGTTAGCTACTGGTGATGGCGATTTTGTTCAAGTCATCAAAGCGTTACAAAATAAAGGTTGTAGAGTTGAAATCCTCGCTTTTAAAAATGTTTCTTCTGATTTAAAAAAAGAAGCGGATGTGTTCACTTCTGGCTTCCTTGTACCTGATTTATTATCTAATGAAGCTGAATATGCTAATTTTAAACAGTGGGGAGAAATTGGAAGCAGAGTAAGGGGTATTTGTTATAACTGGTTTTCAGATAAAGGTTATGGGTTCATGAGATTTTTAAAAAATACACATGGTGGTCTTTGGGTAACTGATACACGCCGAGCTGACTCACCTTATGAAACAGCATTTGTTCATGAATCTCAAATGTCAGAAGCTGTTGATATCAATTCTTTACCAAATAGAGACATTATTCTCGAATTTACTTTATCAAGAGGAGAAAAAGGTTATCAGGCAACAGATTTAAAACTCATCCATCATTATTAGAATGAATTCAAATCGTTGTGTGATATTTGATATTGGAAGTAATAACTTTCAAATACTATGGGCTGAATTGGAAAACAATTCGGTTAAAATAGTTTTTCAAAAATCAGAAGTTAGTGAATTGAGTAAAGAAATGATTAATCACAAAATTAATGTTTCTGCTCTTAAAAGACTATTTGATTTATTTGATAATTATATTCCATACAGTTATCAGTTTTCTGAAAATATTATTGTCACAGGAACTGCATGTTCTCGTAATGCTTTGAATGCTCATGAAATAACTAATTATCTTAAGAGAAAATTTTTGATTGATTACTGTATCATATCATCTGATTTAGAAGCATATTACACTGGGTTAGCAAACATTGATCTTGGAGTTAATAATCCCTGTTTGTGCTTTGATATTGGAGGCGGAAGCACCGAATTGTGTCTGATTGAGAAACACAAAATTGTACATTTTTTAAGTATCCCTTTAGGAATTAGAAAATTATACAATATTTACAAAGGAGATTATGATAATATAAAATTATCAATTGATCATATGTTGAATAAAATACCTTTGGAATTTTCTCATTTTAATAGTTTAATTGGTATAGGGGGAGCAGTAGTAAATTTTGCAGCATTTAAATTAAACCTGACTTATATTAATCATCCAATCATACATAAATCTACTTTAAAAAAGAATGATATTGTTGATAATATTAACTTGTTTAAAAATAAATCCTACTCTGATATCACAACTTTATTACCATTCGAGCCCCAAATACCTGAGATTATTATCATAAACCTAATGATAATATTAAGTATTATGGATAAATATGATAAGAATGAAGTGATTGTAAGTGTAAATAGCTATTCATATGGTTTAATGAATGATTATTTTACATCTCACTTGACAAAAGAATTATTTATTCAAAACTTGAAAAAAAAATCAAAGCAGGATAAATGCAATACAATGAATTAAGCTTGTTTAATCAATTTGAGATTATCGCTGGTCCTTGTGCCATTGAAGATTATGATTCTTTATACAGAACTGCAAAATTTGTTAAATCTCTTGGTGTCAATTATCTAAGAGGGGGAGCATTTAAACTTCGAACATCCCCCAATAGTTTTCAAGGATTAGGCATTGAAGCAATCAATTTTCTCTCAGATATTTGTTCTGATTTGAGTCTCTTCTCTGTTTCTGAAATTACAGATATTAATGATATTGACTTATTCAATGATAAAATTGATGTATTATTGGTTGGTACGCGAAATATGTATAATTACCCATTATTGAAAGAAATTGGTAAATCAAAAAAAGCTGTAATTCTAAAAAGAGGTATGTCTGCTACTCTTGAGGAATGGCTAAAAGCAGCAGAATATATTAGCAATGAAGGAAATAATTCTATTGTATTATGTGAACGTGGAATTCGGACATTTGAGAGTCATACAAGAAATACTCTCGATTTATCTGCTGTCCCTGCAATTAAGACTTTATCAAACTACCCGATATTTGTCGATCCTTCTCATGCCACAGGTAATGCAATGTATGTCCCTTCAATGGCTAAAGCTGCTTGTGCTTCTGGAGCAAATGGGCTCATCATTGAAATTCATGAAAACCCTGAAAATGCACTTAGTGATGCAAAACAAATGCTTTCTTTTGAATCATTTGATTTACTCAATAAACAAATTAAGAAGATTAAATCTGCATTAGAATAAAAACACTTGTCAAAAAAACAAAAAATATTATTTTTGATATTAGGTTCGGGATGTAGCGCAGTCCGGGTAGCGTACTTGAATGGGGTTCAAGCGGTCGCAGGTTCAAATCCTGTCATCCCGACCATTTTAAATAATTAAAAAATTAAAACTTACAAAATTTATATTGATCATAGAAAAAAATATACAGAATGTCTCAACTTTTATTAATTTTATTCGCATTTTTCTTGACATTACACCAATAAAAGAATATAAATTGATTATTAAAGGAGATCTTATGAAAAGAACTTGGATTTTATACTTATTATTATTTATATTTTATAATCTCTCTGCACAAATAATTATTAATCATTCTTGTACAAATTTATCTCAAATCCCTCTAAATTGGATTAATGAAGCAAAAAATAATTTACATATCGCTTATGGGCATACTTCACATGGTAGTCAGATTACTGACGGTATGCTTGGTCTTAACAGCTTTATTAACAATGGTGGACTTAATCTAAATTATCCAAACAATACCTTCTTATGGAATAATGGCGGGACAAACCTTGCTCTAGATTTGAGAGATTATGCAATGGATGGCGACTGTGGTTACTATCCTCAATGGGTTAATAATACAATCAATTATCTTGGCCCTGTTGATTCAAATGGTAAAGGTTCTTATCATCAAGAAATCAATGTAATTATTTGGTCATGGTGCGGACAGATTAGTTCAAAATTTGCTAATGGAACACTGATGAGTGAGTATATCACTCCAATGAATAATTTAGAACAGATTTATCATGGTGTTCATTTTGTATATATGACAGGGCATGTAGATCACTGGGATGATTTTAACAATAAAGCTGCTAATAACTATCTGCGTAATTTTTGTCAAAATAATCAAAAAATACTGTATGATTTCGCTGATATTGAATCTTATGACCCTGATGGAATTTATTATGAATTCCCTAATGATAATTGTGATTATTATGCCTCTGCAAATGGTTCTTTATTAGGCAATTGGGCTGTAAACTGGCAAAACTCTCACCAACAAAATATCGAGTGGTATTATTGTAACTCTGCACATTCAGAACCTTTAAATGCCAATCAAAAAGCTTATGCTGCATGGTATTTATGGGCTAGACTGGCTGGCTGGAATGATCAGCAAAGCTTACCTGTTTCTTTTTCTTCTTTGAATCTTTCAAATATTTCATCCAATCATGTTGGTATTCAATGGATTGTTGAATCTGAAAATAATTTATCTGGATACCATATTTTTAGAAATGAAAATGATTTGCTATCAACTTCCCAAAGAATTAGCAGTAACTTAATTATTGCTCAAAATACTGCTTCAACTCAAACTTATTCATTTATTGATAATGAAACTGAAAGTGATCAAACATATTATTACTGGATTCAATCAATAGATTTTGATGGTTCTTCAGTGTATCACGGACCAGCTAGTATTCATACAATTTTATATGATAATTCTCCTGAAATTGTGGGTATGAGTCAATTATGTAATGCTTATCCCAATCCTTTCAACCCTGATACCTGTATCTCATTTGATCTTGACCATAAATCATTCATTGTGCTTGAAATATTTAATTGTAAAGGGAAATTAATTAAAACTATTAATGAAAATTTTCTTCAAGCCGGATCTTATAAATTTTATTGGAATGGAAATGATCAATCGAATCAAACCTGTCCTTCAGGTATTTATTTTTGCCGGTTGAAATCAGATACATATAACAAGATCATCAAATTAACTCTGCTTAAATAATGATTTTCAGATGTAAAAATGATTAGTAAAATCTTGTTAAATATTGTTTATAAAAACTCTCAGAATATTTTTGAATTATTTGTTAATTCCATAAATCAGTTGATGTCTTTTTGTCAAAAAACTTCATCATTACATTTGAAGAATTTTACCTTTATTTTATTCTGGGTTGCTTTATTACTCTTTTTAAGCCTAATTACTCTTTTATGGAATTATAAACTAAGATTTGAACTTAAAAAACAACTTAGTAAGGTGCATGACAATGAAGCTTTTATAAATAGAATTTTCGAATATTCTTGTACAGCGATTGTCGTTATGGATGCTCAAACATACCAATTTATAGATTGTAATCAAGCTGCTGTAAAAATTTATGGATTTAAGGACAAGTCTGATGTGCTAAAATGTACTCCTTTAGAAGTTTCTTCACAATACCAATATGATGGAATTGATTCTAAAACAAAAGCAAAATATTTTCTTGATATTGCAAAAGCTAACAATTCTGTTATTTTTGAATGGAAACATCAAAGATCTGATAATAGCGTCTGGGATGCTGAAGTAAATTTGCTGTATTTCTCAATTGATGATAATCATTTTTATCAGTTTTCATTATCTGATATAACTCAAAAGAAGAAAACAGAACTTGCCCTAATTCAAAGTGAAAGTCTTGCAAAAACTGTAATTGATAATTCACCAATCGGTATTTCTGTTCGTTCAGCAACAGGTCAGCTTCTGCTTTATAATAAAGCTTGGGTGGATATTTGGGAAATTAGTAATGAACGCTTAAATAAAGACCTGCAACCAAGAGCAGAATTAAAATTTAACGAAAGAGACAATTATTTCTCTGATCATCATAAAGAGATAAAAAGAATCTATACTCAAGGGGGAGTTTACTTTATTCCTGAATTTAAAACAACGGGTATATTTAGTAAATCAGGAAAACCAAGATATCTCAGTCAGCATTTTACAGGAATTACTAATTCTAATAATATCGTAGAGCGTGTTGTTATATTAACAAACGATATTACTGAGTTTAAAGAATCTCAAATTGAAAAAGATAAACTGCAGTCACAATTAAATCAAGCTCAAAAAATGGAATCAATAGGACGTTTAGCAGGTGGTGTTGCTCATGATTTTAATAATATGCTTGGAGTTATAATTGGTTATACTGAGCTTGCTTTGATGGGAATTGAAGATAATCATCCAATCATCTCTCATTTAAATGAGATTAATCATGCAGCTAAAAGATCTGCCAATCTTACTCGACAATTATTGGGATTTGCAAGAAAACAAACAATAAAACCAATTGTCATCAATCTTAACGAAGCAATTTCAAACATGAAAAAAATTCTTACCAGACTAATTCATGAAAATATTGAGCTCATTTATACTCCTTCAGTTGAAACACTATTTATCAAAATAGATCCTTCTCAGTTAGACCAGATTTTGGCTAATTTATGTATTAATGCTCGAGATGCTATTTCAAATACAGGTATGATAAAAATCGTAATTCAAAAATTTATTGATCATGCATTAAATAGCTTTGCTATGATTTTAGTTGAAGATAATGGCTGTGGTATGACTCAAAATACAATAGATCATCTATTTGAACCATTTTTTTCTACAAAAGAAATTGGACAGGGTACTGGTTTAGGATTGGCAAATGTGTATGGCATCATTACACAAAATAATGGATTCATTGAAGTAGAAAGCGAAGAGAATAAAGGAAGCATATTTAAAATATACTTGCCTTTAATTAATATAAATCCTGAGATAATTATTGATGAAAAAAAAGACGTTCTTACTAATGGGAAAGGTGAGATATTACTTGTCGAAGACGAAGAAACTTTGCTTAAAATGACAAAAGATATGTTAGAAATGTATGGTTACCGTGTTTATACAGCAAATAAAACTTCTCAAGCTATTTCAATTGCTGAAAAACTTAAAGACCAACTTCAATTATTAATCACAGATGTTATTATGCCTGAAATGAATGGCAATGAATTGAGTATCAAAGTTAACCAGTATTGTCCAAATATTAAAAAAATATTTATGTCTGGGTATACAGCTAATGTCATTGAAAAACATGGGATCTTAAGTAAGGATCTGAATTTTCTACAAAAACCTTTCAATATTGATAGTTTAATATCTTTAGTTCAAAAAGTATTAAATGATTAATTAGCTAAGAAAAATATTAATAAAAATTTACTTGATTTATTTTCTTTGGAAAATTTAATGACAATGAATTTAAGAAAAAAAAATAATGGAGGATAGTATGATGACTCAAAAAATGAATTTACGAAATATATGCTTATTAATAATAGCTATTTTTTCGTTAAGCTTATTAAGCGCTCAAACTCCTTTTACAGTTTGGGATTTTGAAGCTTCAAATTTAAACCCTAGTACAAGTGGTACACTTACTGTTATTGGTGGAGCTACTTATGAATTTATTACTGGATATACAGGTACAGGTACTGGTGGTTTTGCTTTACAAACTACTGGTTATCCTGAACAAGGTCAAGGAAACCAAACTGCTGGTATTCAGGCTATGGTTTCTACTGCCGGACGTACAAATATCGTGATTACATGGCATCAAAGAAATAGCAATACTGCTGCAAATCGTTTTAGATTACAATATACTCTAAATGGAACTGTTTGGACTGATTTTCAAGCAACAAGTGCAAATGCAACTAATGTCAATACTTTAAGTAATATTGATAGTGGTTTTGATAATGGTTTATATGTAATTGATGCAGGCGCTACTTGGTTTGCGCGTTCTGCAAACTTTACTGCAATTCCTCAAGCAAATAACAATCCTAACTTTGGTATTCGTTTAGTTTCATCTTTTATGCCTGGCACTTCTGAATATAGTGCTGCAGGTGGAGGTGCTTACGGAGTTGGTGGTACTTATCGTTATGACAATCTAACATTCAGTTTTACTGATGCAAATACTGTCTTAGCTCCTGTTTTCAACCCTAATGGTGGTGTTTTTTCTCAACCTGTTCAAGTTTCTATTACTTCTGAAACACCAGATGCTCAAATTTATTACACTACTGATGGAACCGATCCATCTAATGCTTCTACTATATTTACAGATCCAATAACAATTTCTCAAACAACGACTTTAAAAGCTATTGCATACAAAACAGGAATGACTCCAAGTGATATTACATCAGCTACGTTCAATTTTACTACTGCGATTAATAGTATAGCTCAGTTAAGACAACAAAATGCTGATAATACTACGATTTATGTTTTAGCATCTGAAGCCTATGTCACTTTTACTCAGTCATTCAGATATCAAAAATTTATTCAGGATGCTACTGCAGGTATTTTAATTGATGATTATAACCATGTAGTTACTACTAATTATAATATTGGTGATGGTGTTACTGGATTTACGGGTAAACTAAGTGTTTTTAATGGAATGTTACAATTTATTCCTACATTAAATCCTGGTGCTGCTTCATCGACACAAAATGTGATCAATCCAATCATCGCTACAATAAATGATCTCACAAATAACTTTGATAACTTCGAATCAAGATTAGTTGTTCTTCAAAATATCCAGTTTGTAAATGCTCCATACGACACTTTCGCAGTTGGTACAATTTATCCTGTCACTGATGGAACAAACAACTTTAATTTCAGAACTTCATTCTATGATGCTGATTATATTGGTGAATTAGTACCTACTCAAGCAAGAAATGTTGTTTGTATTCCTCATGAAAGATTAGACAATAGTGTACCTTCATTCTATATCGCAAGCAGAAGTTTGGCTGATTTCATTCCTGTATCAAATGACCATGTTGCAACTCCACTTAAAACAGCTTTAAGAGGAAATTATCCAAATCCTTTTAACCCTTCTACTACAATTTCTTTTGCAATGGAAAAAAGCGATTTAGTCACGATTCATATCTTTAACTCAAAAGGTCAAAAAGTTAAAACATTATTAAATGAAAACAGAAATGCTGGTAATCATACGATAACTTGGAATGGAACTGATGATAAAGGGAATACTCTGGCTTCTGGTGTTTATTTCATCAATCTATCTACTTCAAACGTTCATCAAGTAAAAAAAGCAATTCTTATGAAATAATTAATCACATTACTTTTAAAAGCCCCATTCATTGGGGCTTTTTTTAATTGACAAAAAAGACTTACTTTGTATTATAAGAAAAAACATATTTCAGGAGGATGATAATGAAACTCGAAGGGAAAGTTGTTGTTGCTCAAGGGGGGGGGCCTACTGCAGTTATTAATCAGTCACTTGTGGGTGTCGTTCTTGAATCTCGTAAATTCTCTCAGGTATCAAAAGTGTATGGCGCTTTGTATGGTATCAGAGGTATTGTTAATGAAGATTTTTTAGATCTCACTCAAGAAACTACTCATAATCTTGAACAAATTGCAGAAACTCCTTCATCAGCTTTACTTTCAACAAGGGATAAGCCTGATGAAAAATATTGTCGAGAAGCTTTTAATGTGATGAAAGCTCACGAAGTACGTTACTTCTTCTATATTGGCGGTAATGATTCTTCTGATACGGTAAGAATTATTAATGATTTTGCTAAAGAAGCAAATTATGAATTTCGAGCAATACATATTCCTAAAACAGTTGATAATGATCTTGTACTGAATGATCACACTCCTGGTTTTGGTTCAGCAGCAAGGTATGTTGCTGAAGCTTTTATTGGCGCAAATTTAGACAATAGAGCTTTACCTGGTATTTACATCGGCGTGGTAATGGGAAGACATGCAGGATTTCTCACGGCAGCATCTTCATTAGCTAAAAAATACCCGGATGATGGTCCTCATTTAATCTATGTCCCTGAAAGACCTTTTCATCGTGAACAATTTTTAAAAGAAGTTAAAGAAGTGTATGATCGCTTAGGACGTTGTGTGATCGCTGTCTCTGAAGGGATTACTGATGGAAATGGTGTACCTATAATTACAAAATTAACTGAACATGTTGAAAAAGATGCTCATGGTAACGTACAACTTTCGGGTACCGGCGCTTTAGGCGATCTATTAGGTGAGTATATTAAAAAAAATCTAAAAATATCAAGAGTAAGATCCGATACTTTTGGTTATTTAC
The DNA here is from genome assembly GCA_964573665.1 of uncultured Candidatus Cloacimonadota bacterium. GTDB lineage: Bacteria > Cloacimonadota > Cloacimonadia > Cloacimonadales > WRIO01 > JAGOCT01. Next base: position 53,265 of record CAZNKI010000022.1, read on the forward strand.
AAAGATCATTCCCTGCTTGTGTTTCAGATGTAGATCAACATGAAGCAAGAGAAGTTGGTGAAAAAGCTGCTCATTTCGCTATCTGGTATAACATTGATTGTTCAATTACAATTCAAAGAACAGGCTATTATTCTGTTGATTACAAACCTGTTCCACTAATCGATATTGCAGGAAAAACAAGACATATGCCTGATGAGTTTATTAATTCTAATGGTAATAATGTGACAGATCAGTTTATCTATTACTGCAGACCCTTAATTGGATCTGGTTTTAGACAGGCACACAGAATCAGAGCCCCAAGAGTACCCAAAATTCTTACTCGCGGATAAGCATTTTTATAAACCAAAAGCGTGGTTTAATCCACGCTTTTTTTTTGTAATTTTCATTGCCTAATTATATTTTCTACAGGATAGAAAGAAGAGGTATATCAGAGTCAAGTAGAGCAAACGCCTTATTGAAGGTATTTACATGTAATTGCCATGTTTTTTGTTATT
>CAZNKI010000023.1:0-27822 GCA_964573665.1 uncultured Candidatus Cloacimonadota bacterium
ACATTTGCTGCAAACAGGGATGTTCGCAGAACGAAGATGAATACACAATCAGGTTAAAAGGGGCTCTGATTATGTGGAGATGATCCAGAATTGTGCTTCAGATTGTGCGATAATTTCATCAGGGTCAGATAAAAGGCTAATCCAGGCTTTGCACAAGCAAATCCTTTTCTTTTGTTCGATCAATTGACCTTTAATCAGATAGGTTTCTGACACCTTCATCGGTTTTTTAAATTTTACCTGAATATCTGTTGTCACAGCAGTAATGTGTTGATGGAGCAAGATTTTTGCCATGGCTTCATCCATGAGAGCAGTGACGATCCCCCCGTGAATAATGTCAGGATAACCTTCAAAACGGGGATCAGCCAACCACATACATGAAGCCATTTGATCACTGTATGTAAATTCAAGTTTCAATCCGATGGGGTTATTCTTTCCGCATAAGAGACAATTATCAAATTCTTTTTCCATGAAAATCATCCTTATTCTGTTTCAAAATCATTATTCTCATCAGGATCGGTACTTTCAACATCAGTTGAATCAGGTTCAATGATCCCTTGTATCAAATGCTTTGAACAATACTCTGGCATGAAGTTAGTATTAAAGGGGAGTTTAACTTTTTCAGGACACTGTTCACTCGCCAGCATTCCTGTTTCGCTACAAAACTCAGCTTCCTGAACTGTTTCAGGAACAGTGAAATTTCTCGTCATGCCTGGATAGTTTTTTTTTGCTAATTCCTGATACATCATTCCAAAAATGGGTGCGCATGCTGTTCCACCATATCCAAAAGAAGCATTTAGTCTCTTTTTAGGATCATCATTACCTATCCAGATCGCAGTGGATAACTCTGTATTATAGCCGACAAACCACGCATCAACTGAATTCTGTGTCGTTCCTGTTTTTCCTGCAGCGGGACCTCTATAATACCTTCTGACGGCATAACCTGTTCCACGGTAAATCACTTGCTGAAGTCCATAAGTCATGAGATATGCCGTTTCTTCATCAAGCACCTGTTCCCTGTTTGGACCATCTTTGTAATAAACTCTGCCATTTTTATCTTTAATACTGATAATTCCAAAAGGTTTATTCAAATATCCGCCTGAAGCAAAAACAGCATAAGCATTCGCCATTTCTACAGGAGAGACATCACTGGTGCCCAAAACAAGAGAAGGGAAGGGCAAAAGCGTAGATTCTATCCCGCATAATTTTGCAAATGATGCCACAGAGTCTGCATTGGTAAGATTTAGCACAGAATATGCTGCGGCAAGATTGACAGAGTGCTGAATTGCATATTGCATCGACACATAATTTGAGGTTGATTTATCTTCATTTCGTGGTCTCCATTCATCAACACCGCCTGAGTCAACCACCACAGGCAAATTTTGCAATGGGGTGGCGAGATTGTATCCACTTTTTAACAAATACCCATAAAGCATTGGTTTAAATGATGAACCTGGCTGTCTTTTTATCTGTGTCGTTCGATTCAATCCTCTATGAAGTGCATTGGGATTTCCCCCAAGCATGGCTTTAATACCTCCAGTTTTCACATCCAAAGAGATCAAGCCCAATTGTGCAGACTGCATATTTGCAGGAAATTGCTTCCAATAATCTCTCATCGCAGTTGCTGCGGCTTTTTGTGCTCGTGAATCAAGAGTTGTTTCTACGATAAATATATCCGAATTTAAGTTTTTCCCGTATCTCTTCAGTATTTTATTCGCTTCCAAACGTACGTATTCTAAGAAAAATCCACTGGTTTTCTCTCGCATATTTAAGCTAAGTCCCGTTTTTTTTGCCTGAGCATATTCACTATTGCTTATTTTTCCTTCTTTTAACATATTAGAAAGGACAATATTTCTTTTAGCTAAGGCTTTGTCGGGATGTTTTACAGGATCATAGGCTACGGGAGCATTTAAAATACCAACAATCAAGGCACTCTCCTGAACATTGAGTTTATCAGGTGTTTTTGAGAAATATTCCTGTGAAGCTGCCCATATTCCATAGGCAGAATTACCGTAATAAATTGTATTTAAATACATTAAAAGAATCTGATTTTTGGTATATTTTTCTTCTAATTCACGAGCAATCTTCATTTCTGTGAGTTTTCTTGAAATTGTCTTTTCCTGAGTGAGAAATAGATTTCTGGCTAACTGCATGGTGATCGTGCTTCCGCCCTGAACACTGCCTGTCATCGTTTTTGCAACTGCCCTTCCGAGTCCTTTCATTGAGACACCATCATGCTTATAGAAATCTTTATCTTCAGTGGCAAGTAGCGCATTCACCAGATGTTTTGACAAATGATTAATACTTTGTACTTCCACTCGCGCTTTTTCTCCATAATACCCTACCACGGCATCATCAGCAGTAAGCGCATAAGAGCAATATTCTATATCAGGATCTTTTAACTCAGCAAAAATCAAAGAGATGCTCATCATCATTAAGATACAAGCCATGATCAATATCTTTCTCATGTATTCTCCTTATTTAATTTCTTTTTTTTATTACATTTTAGATAGGTCGTATTAAAAGTCAAATGATTTCTTGAATGCTAAGATTGTTAAGATTTAATTATTAAATTTCCATTGACGAATTTGAAATTTTGAGCTATATATTTAACAAAGTATAAATAGGGGGTCATTATGGAAATAAAAAGAAAACTCGTGCTGTCCTTTACTTCGACAGTGCTCATTCCAATGTTAATCATCTGTATCGTTCTAAGTATTATGATTACCAGCTTGTCACAGAAGAATTATTCTTCATTAGCGATGAATTCACTCAAATTGGCAAATAATGCAATGAAGATATTTTTTGAGGCATCAAAACAAAACGTCACCTACTTATCAGAAAGCCCTCTGCTAAAAATCTGGATAGTTCAATCATTAGTTATCAAAACACTACTGAAGAACTTTATATTGATCCGGTAAGCACAGGAGGGAAAAACACTGAGATTTTTTATCAGTTAAGCCGTATTGCGAAAACACATAAAGAATATGTGGAAGTATTTTTTGGATCTCAATATGGTGGATTTCTCACCAATAGTGATTCAAAAATGCCTGCAGGATATAACCCCACCAAAAGGCCATGGTATGAAACTGCATTAAAAACCCCTGATCAACCAAGTGTTTCAGATGTATATTTATCGACGACCGGTGACTTTGTGATTAGTTTTACAAATCCCATAAAAGATAATAGCGGGTCTATCGTTGGTGTAGCAGGAATCGATGTCTCTTTGAGCGTACTTACGGATCTTGTCGATAATATTCGTTTAGGTGAAACAGGATTTTTGATGGTGGTTCAAAATGATGGAACCATTATCGCCAACCCTAAAAACAAAGAAATGAACAATAAAAAATTGACTGAGCTTGATAACAAAGGATTTGCAAAACTTCATGAAATGAAAGAAGGTTCACTTTCTTTGACTTTTGATAAGAAAAAGTATCAGGCAGTCGTCTTTTTCTCAGAAGAATTAAACTGGAAACTCATTGGTTTTATGGAAAAAAGTGAAATCATGGGTACCACTTATGATGTCATTATCACAATTATTATTGTCGCATTACTATTAACGGCTCTATTTATTGGCTTAGCAATTTATTTGTCAAACTTAATCTCCAAACCAATTATTAAGACAACATTTGCACTAAAAGAACTTGCTCAGGGTGAAGGAGATCTGACTCATCGTATCAAAGTCGAAAGTGATGATGAGATTGGAGAAATGAGCAACTGGTTCAATAAATTCTTAGACAATATGCAAGGGATGATACGTGAAATCGCAAATATCAATAAAGCATTACTGGACAACTCAAATCGCTTAGCTCAAACAGCCTATTCTGTTAGTGCCAGTGCGACAGAAATGAGTAATCAGGTGGATGTGGTTTCAGCAGCTTCTGAAGAGATATCTGCCAATGCGAATACAATTGCCTCTTCATCTGAAGAAGCTTCAGTCAATGTAAAAGTTGTCGCTGACTCTTCAGATAAAATGTCTTCAAATATCAATATGGTCGCTGCATCAGCAGAGCAAGCATCTGTGAATGTAAAAAATGTCGCTCAGGAAGTCAATCAGGTCAATCATAACATTCAGGAAATTGCCAATCAGATCGATGCCGTAGTTCATAATGTTCAGTCATCCGCAGCAGCAATAGAAGAAATGAGCGCTTCACTCGCTGAAGTATCAAAAAACACTCAAAATGCAAGTAAAATTTCTGAAAAAGCCAATTCACAAGCGATAGAAACCAGCACCTTTATGGAAAGACTACAAAAGACAGCGGTAGAAATTGGCAAAATAGTTAAAGTGATTAATGATATTGCTGATCAAACGAATATGCTGGCATTAAATGCAACCATTGAAGCTGCCAGTGCAGGTGAAGCTGGTAAAGGCTTTGCCGTAGTTGCAAATGAAGTTAAAGAGCTTGCAAAACAAACCAGCGAAGCGACAGGTCGAATTGCATCGCAAATTGATGAAATCCAACAAGCAATTTCTTCAGCCGTTAAATCGATACAAGATGTTGCAAAAATCATTAGCGATCTCAATGGGATTAATACCAGTGTCGCGGCAAATGTTGAAGAACAATCAGTTACCGTTAACGAAATCGCTCAAAATATTACCAATGCCGCAAGCAGTTCGAAAAAAGTCGGAGATTACAGCCGTTCTGTAAGTGAATCGGTTAATGGCATCAGTAGAAATGTGACAGAAGCTGGTCTTGGCGTCAATGAAATCGCACAAAGTTCGGCGACTGTTGCCAATGCAGCAAATGAAGTGTCCCGTAACAGTAATGAAGCGAGCTTAGGCGTTGCAGAAATTGCAAGAAATACCATAGAAATCACTCATGGAATTGAAGAGATCACCCGTAATCTGGGTGGTATCGTAATGGCATCTCAATCTACAGCACATCAGGCAGAAGATCTCAACTCAGCATCTTCCACATTAAAGCAGTTAGCAGATAGCTTAAATCAAATGGTGGGAAGATTTAAAGTATAGATTATCAAAAAGAGAGCTTTGAATTAGAAGAAAAAAGGGGATCTCTTTGTTATTGAGTCCTTTATTAATCGGTATTTACGGCTCGAGCCGAGCCGGCTCCATGACTAATTCAAAGCTCTCATAAAGTTAGATAGCGGATAGTCATATCCGCTATCTTTTTTTAAATTAGATTAAGATTTGATTGTGTATCCAGCTCCTGAAATTGCATTTTTGATAGTATCAATCTGTATCTCTTTCTCATCATATTCAATCTCTACACTTTTCTTTTCAAGATCAATATGAATCGATCGTACACCATGTAATACTTCAACTGTTTTGGAAATTCTCATTTTACAGTGATTACAGGTCATATCTTCTACAATGAGTTCTTGCTTGATCATTTGATACTCACTTTCTTTGTTTAAAACATTTGATATTGTCATTTGGTCTAATGTGATTGGCTTATTTCTTAAACGATTCGCATTTGTGACCACTGTAATTGAACTGATTGCCATCGCCATTTCTGCAATAATCGGATTAAGTAATCCGGAAAAAGCAAAAGGGATTGCAATTATATTATAGAAAAATGCCCAAAACAGATTCTGTTTGATCGTTTTAAAAATCTCCTTAGACAAAATTAAGGTTTTAATGACTGTAATAGGATCACTCTTTACCAGGACTAAGTCGGCTGACTCAATTGCAATATCAGTCCCATTACCCATTGCGATACTTATATCTGCCTGCTTTAGCGCAGGAGCATCATTTATCCCATCACCGACCATGATCAAAGGAGTGTATTCTTTTTGTAATTCTTTGATCTTTTGATTTTTATCAGCGGGGAGAACATTACCAATCGCCATATCAATACCGCATTCCTTTGCCACTTGTTTAACTGTTTTTTCATTATCACCGGAGAGCAGCACCGTTTTGATATTTCTATGTTTTAAATGTTGAATACTTGCAAAAGTATTCTCTTTGATTTGATCAACAATACTTATGAGTGCAATGACTTTCTGATCCTGATTGTCTGAGAGTTCAGAAGCAATTAAAACAAGTGATTTTCCTTGTTCTCTGCAAATCGATAGTTGTTGCTGGATTTGATCGAGAACAAATCCTTTTTCAGATAAAAATGTCTCATTACCAATGTAATATCTTCTATCTTCAAATTCTGCAGAAACCCCTTTACCAGGCTCATTTATAAATGATTTAATCTCTAAGTGAGATAAATTCATCTCATCAAGCTTTTTTACTAAAGCTAAAGCCAATGGATGCTCTGAATGCTTTTCGATACTTGCTGAAATTTGAATAATCTGTTCTTCTGTCAAATCTGAGAAATTGATGATCTCCTGAACGGCTGGCTTACCATGAGTCAATGTACCTGTTTTATCAAACACAATCATTTTTGCATGATTCATCATCTGTATTGCTTCACCATTTTTAAACAATATGCCATTCTGTGCACCAAGCCCGATACCGGCCATAATTGCTGTGGGAGTTGCTAACCCAAGAGCGCAGGGACAAGCGATCACCAACACGGAAATTGTGGCAAATAGCGCCTGTATCAAAGGTGTCATTTCACGAGGATGTAAATGAGAAGAATATGGAAGAAAGGCAATGATCTGATGCATTAACTGAGGATAGAAATAATGAATCAAAAAAGTGAACACAGACAAAACGAGAATTGAGGGAACAAAAATCGCTGTAATTTTATCAGCAAAAGCCTGAATCGGTACCTTTGTACCTTGAGCATCTTCAACCAACCTAATGATCTGAGAAAGAAATGTATCTTCACCTAACTTTGTCACTTTAGCTTTTAAGGAGGCATTCGTATTGATTGTTGCACCAATGAGAGAATCTCCAACTTTTTTAAGTACAGGAAGCGATTCACCTGTTGCCATTGACTCATCAATGTATGATTGTCCTTCAATAATACAGGCGTCTGTAGGGATCTTTTCTCCTGGCTTTATAATCATGATATCATTGATCTGCAGATCATCAACATCCACATCGACCCATTCATTATTTCGCTCAACATGCGCAGATTTTGCACCAAGCTCCATCAGCTGGCGAATAGCCGAAGAGGTCTTGCCTTTGGCTTTTCTCTCAATATAACGACCCGTTAGATGAATTGCAAGGATCATCCCGGATATTTCAGTAAAACTGTGTTGTGAGAAATGCGAGCCAAAGAAGCCTGTAATATAGGCAGAGCCTGCGCCAATTGCAATAAGTACATCCATATTGCTATGACCGTGAATAATGCTTTTAAAGGCTGAAATAAAGACTTTTCGGGAAGGAATAACGATAATGAGTGTGGCAAAACACATCGAAATCAGATTCAATACTTTTGTCATGTGTAAAACGCCTGTCATGTGCAACATCATCATGACCATCATGGGTGTTAAGAAAATCCATGAGAGTATCATCTTTTTCTGATCTTCTTTGTAAAAATCTTCTTTGTATGAGAGGTCTTCTTGCTTAGACTCTTTTACAACTTCATATCCTGTATGTTTTATTATGTTTTCAATCTCAGAAATATTGATCAAATCAGAATCAAATTCAACGTTTGCTTTGTGTGTGGCAAGATTGACAGAAGCAAAAGAGATATGCTCATGTTTGTTCAATGCTCTTTCAATAGCTGATGAGCAGGCAGAACAGGACATTCCGCCAATTTTTATATTGACTTTTTCTTTCATTCTTCCTCATTTATGATCTTTTCTTAAAAAATAAGGGATTTTTCACAGAATGCAATCGCTTAATTTAAAATGCATAAAGAGGAGGTAGGAATAGAATTGGAAGACGCGGAATGTCATACATCAGCAAAAATGCCGAATTAGTATTATTATGATAATTTGTCACCCATAGCGAAACATCATGAAGTGTGGGGTCTTAAAACATAACATCCTAAATCCAGATCACTTCACAATTTACTATTATTTGACGCTTCTTGCATCATAAAAAAATGCTATTTATCGCGTCTAAAACCGTAACTTAAGCAACCTGGTTGCGACCAGTAATGCACGCTACCAGCTTGCGAATTAGAACTGTCCAAATCAATGTGCCGGATGGATTGTAAATGCTCGTTAACTGTACTTTTTCGGATGTACGGCACTACGTTTCGCACATCCCTACAAGTGTTAAGAGATAGTAATATAATATTTTAGAATATCGTGATCAGCGAATGAGAAATTCGAAAATTTTTAGATTAGATTACTTTGCAACCTGGTTGCTCGCATTAGTGGTCACACTTCCAAGGCTAATGTAAAGTGATGATACAGATGATTATTTAATTATTATTTATTTATCCTATTGATCAACCAACTAATATTTTCAGCAAGGGTTTTCATTGTATTGATGCCCTCCTGATCGTTCTCACAATCACCAGGAAGTCGTCCAATCCCTATATTCCAGTAAGAAGAACCAACAATAATCATCTGAGATATCAGGTAAAAGAGATTCATTGAATGAAAGGTATGAATCGCTCCAGCTCTTCTCACAGCAACCACAGATGCACCAATTTTATGGGCTAATATATTGTTGTTTGCTCTGGTCAGCATACCACAACGCTCAATGAGTGCTTTCATATTTGAAGTGACATCACCAAAATACACTGGAGAACCCAATAAAATTACATCTGCCTGGCTCATTTTCTGAAAGATTTCATTGATAGGATCATTGTTAATGATGCATTTCATATCTTTATTTTCATAACATTTTCCACAACCCGTACATCCCATTATATTTGCTGTTCCAAGGCATAGCATTTCTTTTTCGCAATGTTCACTTGTTAAATGATCAAAGACCTGATTTAATAAAAAATTAGTATTTCCATGACTTCTTGGACTTCCATTAATTGCTAAGATTTTCATATTTAATCCTTTCTAATGATCTGCATTGAGAATTCTTTTGGAAATGATTTGATATTCATCAATAAAATCGCTCATCTGATTGTCGATAAATGATTGTACTTTATAGCTTAAATGGGTATGCCCCACCACAAAATCCCCCATCAGAATGGAAGCAAAATCTGTTTTGACATGAGACCGATCATCCTGAAAACAGAGTTTAACAGTATCAAAAACTGAGATCTCATTTCGTTTTTCTTCAAGGATATGATAAACCCACTCCCAAATCTGGTCTGCAATTTTACGATCAAATGAAATTGCCTGTATCTGCCAGTATAATGGCTTTTTTAGACATAGAATCCAGTGTCTCTCAATTAAGTCTTCAATGATTGCTTGTATTGTTTGCTGTTCATCATCAAATTTTTGATAGAGTTCTTCCATTCGATCTTTATTAAGTTCAAACAAGCCTGGATTCGACCATACAAATAAAAAGGGATCAGCCTCAATTTCAAATAATTTTCCAACCGGGCTGATCCAAAAACCTGCATATTTAAGAGATTCAGACATTTTTATTCACTGAGTAGCTTATCAATAGCACTCTGACATAACTCATCGGCTTTCGCCTGTGTCTTTGCTTCAACATATACTCGGATAATCGGTTCAGTTCCAGACTTTCTGATATGGATCCAGCTGTAGTCGAGAAGAATCTTGATACCATCAGTACGGTCAATCTTTGCATCAGGAAAGATTTTATCAGCTTTATTCATAATCGCATCCAGCCTAACAGGTTCCACTTCTATCTTGTTCTTTGCGAAGAAATAATGAGGAATATCAAAAACAAGTTCAGATAATGTTTTTTGTTCTTCAGCCATATATGCCAAAATCAGCGCCATACCAGCAATAGCATCACGCGTATAATGAACATCCGGACAAATAATGCCTCCATTTCCTTCTCCGCCAATCGGACTATTCATGGCTTGCATCGTCTTACCTACATTGATTTCTCCTACTTTTGTTCTGACAATTTCTACACCAAACTCTTTTGCGATATCATCAGAAGCCATTGAAGAAGAAAGATTGGTCACAATAGGTCCCTTTCTCTTTGAAAGCACAAATTTCTCTGCAAGCAGTAAAGAAAACTCTTCTCCTACACATTTGCCTTTTTCTGAAACGATCGCCAGACGATCACCATCAGGATCGGTAGCAAAACCAATATCTGCCTGATGTTCACGAACAGCCTCTTCCAACTGAACCAAGTTTTTATTGAGCGGTTCTGGTGTGTGTGCAAAAATCCCATTTGGAATCCCATTGATTTCAATCACTTCACAGTTCAATGCTCTCAGCATATCAGCAGAAATGACACAACCTGCACCATTCACCGAATCGAGTACGACCTTAAATGACTTACACTTGATTATGTCTATATCAATGTAGGGAATAGAAAGCACCTTTTGAATATGATCCTGAGAAGCATTAGGATAAAAACTTAATTTACCCATTTTGTCCCAAGTCGCATAAGGGATTTCCTGATTGATGGAAGAATAAACTTCATCTGTATATTCAGGAAATAAAAACATCCCGTTCTGATCTACAAGCTTTAAAGCATTCCATTCTGCAGGATTATGAGAAGCGGTAATACAGATTCCTCCTATTGCTCTTTCTTCAGCGCTTTCAACAGCTAATAAAACTGTTGGAGTTGTCGCAATACCAATATCCTGAACATCTACGCCTACGCTCATTATACCAGAAACAACAGAATGGAACAGCGCTTCCCCTGTAGTTCGTGAATCGCGACCGATCACCATATATCCGTTTATCTTGTTTTTTTTCTTTAGAAAAGCAGCAAAGTGCGCTGCAATGTGATAGACTAAATCAGGAGTAATCGTCTCTCCAAAAATTCCTCGTACTCCTGAAACACTCATCATTAATTTTGACATGTTTTCCTCAATTTCTATTTATTTAATACTATTTTCCTGCTTCTTTGATCGTTTCAATGAGTTTCGCACCATCAATTGCAAAACTCATCGATTTGCCATCTGGCTTTGCCATGACCTGGTATGCACCGAGAAATTTAGCTTTGCGTACATTAGCATCATTGTCATGCATGGTTCCACTCAAAATAATCACCTTCAATTTTGCAGGGAGTTGTCCTGTTCTTTGTAAATTTTTAATCTCTTTCAGTTCTTCCAAACCATCCATCACTGGCATTTCAACATCAGTTAAAATAACATCTGGTTGATGCAAAAGTGCTTTTTCAATAGCATCCTGACCATTTTCAGCTGTCCAGACTGTTTCAATTGAAGGATCTTTTTTGACAAACTTTTCCAAGAATCCTCTCATCATCGGATTATCATCAACGACTAATATTTTAATACCCACTTTGATTACCTCTTTCTATTTTTATCAAAAAGATCTTTCATTGCTTTTTTCCAGCGAGCAATTTTCTGAACCGTATTTTCCAAAGCTGAATCAATCTTGTCTTTAGTTAATGGTTTGAGTAGGAAATCATTTGCTCCCGCTGACAAGGCATTGATTAAATGCTCAATATCGTCTTCTGCTGTAACGATAATAATTTGTGTTGTACCAAATTTTTTCTTAATCCTGTGCATCAGTTCTATCCCGTTCATCTCAGGCATATTAATATCTGTTATCACTATTTGAATATTTTCTTTGTCCATGATGTTCAAAGCATCTTCGGCAGAAAGAGCATAAAAGACATTCCAATCCTTTAAAAATACTTCCATCATTTTGTGTGCCAGAATATCGTCATCAACAAAAAGAATCGGAAACATTTGTTTGCTTTCATTTTCTATCATTTTCATCCTCCAATGAATAATTTTTTAGGATTTAAGACTAATATTGCCCGCCCATCGGACAATGTTGCACAACCTCTGTAGATATCAAGATGTTTTAAATTTTCAGGAAGCCCTCTGATAGATAATTCCTGAATCCCAATGACTTTGTCAATCACTAAAGCTTTTTTGACAAATTCATCACTGAGAATCACACAAAGCTGTTTTTCATCGGCTATGCTTTTATTAACTTCTTCATCATTTAGAATACCTTCAAGATATCTCAATTCAATAAATTCTTCATGATATTTTATAAACTGCCCTTCCTGGAATGCATGGATCTCTGAAGGGGGAATGTGCTCAATAGAAAGGACATTTTCCAAAGGGATAATATATTGTTCATCTTGAATCTGAATTAATAAACCCTTTGAGATACTGATACTCTGAGGTAAAAGTATTCTGATTTCAGTAAACTGTCCTTCGACACTGCTGATATCTATTTCGCCTTTGACTCTCATGATATTTTGTTGCACCACATCCATCCCTACACCTCTGCCTGAGATTTCTGTCACGACTTTTGCTGTTGAAAAACCTGGTAGAAATATTAAATTAAAAATCTGCTTTTCACTCAGTTGATTGAGAATTGATGGATTGATGAGGTTTTTTTCAAGCACTTTCTGCTTAATCTTATTCTGAGATAGACCCGCACCATCATCCCGAATGCTGATCAGTATTTTACTCCCCAATCGAGAGGCAGAAAGTTTGATACAACCATTTTCATTTTTCCCTTTTTCCTTTCTTTCTTCTGGAGTCTCAATCCCATGATCACAAGAATTTCGAATGATGTGCATCAAAGGATCTGCAAGTTGTTTCAGAATAATATTATCCAGCTCAATATCTTCACCTTCAAGTTCTAAATTGATTTTTTTTTGCTGAGTTTTAGCGATATCTCTGACTAAACGTGGAAATCTGCCGAACAGCTCTTTGATCTTCTGAAGCCTGATTTCAAGGACGACTTGATCAAGATCTGAAAGCAGTCTCTGAAATGATTTTTCTGTATTTTGGATCATCTCAATTAAAATTGCTTTACTTTCATTCCCTTTGATCTTGCTTTGAATATAGGATAAGGTGCTATTGGTCACCACCAGCTCAGAAATCATACTGCTGATATTTTCAAGATAATCTTGTCTGACTCGGACATACTCTTCTTCATTTTTTTGTGGTGTAGGTGACTGATCAGTAGGCAATATAATTTTGTTTTCCGGAATTGTTTGTTCTTTGCTTTCCTGAATGACCTGTTCTTTTTCATCCTTTTTCTCTTGCATTTTTTCTGTAATCACCTGATTCTTTTGTTGTTGATAAAATCCTTTCATTTGGGCGATCAAAGAATCTTCATCCTGTTTTGATTTTTTGTTCTCTAACAGTTCATTGAGTCTCAGAAGCAATCGGCTGACAATCGTCTGAATCAGTTCAAGATGCATTTTATTAAAAACTTCGGTTTGACGTGTTTTATTAAAAAACTGATCAATATGATTACAAAAATGATAAGCAAACATAATGGGATGATCTTCTGAAATCTGATCATCAGAAGCAGCGATCAATAAATCGATATTCCCCTTAATCTGATCAAACTGATTGATCATTATTCGATAATTCAGATGGTCAGGCTGATGAGAAAAACGCTCATAATTATCTTGAAACTGCGGAATTATCGTATTGATTTCAGTTTTAAATTCAGTGCTGATTCTAAATTCTTTTATATCTAATTCCTGATTTTGAAGCGGATGCTCTGTTTGTTGCTCAAGTTCTTGCTTGCACTTCTCGACAAGAATGCTCAGCTCATCAGTCATGATCGTAATCTCAGCCTTATCATCAGAAGCATTTAATTGTTTTTGAAATGTTTTTTTTATTTCAATCATGTGTTGGAATAAATAATCAATGAGAGGTGGTAATTGTATGAGATTAAAACTATTCTGAAGTTTTTCTATGGATTGAATAAGAATATGAAGTATTTGTTGCATTTCAGAAAAACCAATTAATGCACACTCTGAAAGATATTGTTTGAGTCTTCCATTTAAATAATGCAAAGCGTATTCATCTGCTGGCTGAGAACAAATACTCATAAAATTATCTTTGTCCTGCTCTAATCGATTGAGAAATGACAGAGCGATGATTAGGTCTTCTTTAAAAATGTTCACACAGCCTCCTTAACAGGATTTTTTTCAGAATAACAAAATTAGTACACCTTGTCAAGTGTCAAATGAGAGAATTGATAAGAATTTAATTCATCTCTGAGCTCTGTCTTTTCGATATATTACCTAAATTGCTTTATGAAGCTCCTCTTCTTTTTCTCTTGACAATCGATGATTTTTTTTATAATAAAGAGATGATAATTAAAATCAAAAATTAGAAATTTGATGGAGATGACCAAATGATTGCTCAAAATAATCCACTATTTAAAAGCCCGATTTTAGGCTATGCGCATCACAAAATTATTCTTGATGCCAATGGTAAAGCAGTTGACTATGAATTTTTAGAGATCAATCAGACATTTGAGAAACTTACGGGTTTAAAAATGGATGAAATCATAGGAAAAACAGTCACTCAGGTGATTCCAGGCATACAAGAGTCAGAATTTGACTGGATTGCTTATTATGCTGATATCGCATTAAATGGTGGGGAAAAGGAATTTGAGCAATATAGTGAAGCACTGCAGAAATGGTACAAGGTGCATGTCTATTCAGAAGAATATCTATACTTTACTACAATGTTTATTGATATTACCTCAAGCAAAAAAGATACTGAAGAGCTTGAGATGTTTTTTTCAGTAAATCCAGATCTTCTTTGTATTGCTGATCTTGATGGCAATTTTATCAAAACCAATCAAGCATGGACTCGAATTTTAGGTTATTCATGCGAATTTCTTAATCAAATCAAATTTCTTGAATTAATACATCCTGATGACATCACATCAACACTTGAAGCCGTATCACAACTGGGAAAAGGAAACGAAGTTTTTGGCTTTATCAACAGATATCTGGCAAAAAACGGATCTTATCATATTTTAGAATGGCTTGCATATCCTAAAGGTAAATTAATCTATGCTGCAGCCAGAGATATTACTGAACGAAAATTAGCTCTAGAGTCTCTTGCAAAGGAACAATATCGGCTTTCAAATATTATTGAAGGGACTCATGTCGGCACATGGGAGTGGAATGTGCAGACAGGAGAAACGATTTTTAACGAACGGTGGGCAAATATTATTGGCTATACGCTTGAAGAAATTTGTCCTGTATCTATTGAAACCTGGATGAAGTTTGCACATCCTGATGATTTGAAAAAAAGTGGTGAATTACTTGAAAAACACTTTTTGGGTGAATTAGAATATTATGAATTTGAATCCAGAATGCGCCATAAAAATGGTGAATGGGTTTGGGTGCTCGATCGTGGGAAAGTGTCTTCATGGACTGATGATGGCAAACCAATGATGATGATGGGCACACATCAGGATATCACAGAAAAAAAGAAAACAGAAGAATCAATAATTAAAAATGAGACAAAATTCAGAACTTATATTGATACGGCGCCATTAGGAATTTTCGTTTCAAACTCTAAAGGTGAATATACCGAAGTTAATAAACAAGCATGTGAGATGACTGGATATCTAAGAGATGAACTTCTTCAGTTATCAATCATGAATTTAATTCTTCCAGAAGATCATGAAAAAGCTAAAAAATCTTTTTATGAGACTGTTGCTCAGGGCTTTTCAGAAGGAATTTTTAAAGCAGTTAAAAAAGATACCTCTCAATTCTGGTTATCTGTAGTGACATCAAAAATTGATGAGGAACATCTCATTGCTTTTTGCCATGATGTAAGTTCAGATATTCTGGCAAAAGAAATCTCCAGAGAAACAAATTTAAGATTGCAACTTGCTACAAAAGCTGGGGGGGTTGGTGTATGGGACTGGGATTGCATAACGAACTCTTTGCTTTGGGATGAACAGATGTATGCGCTTTACGGTATCACAAAAGATACTTTTGGAGGAGCATACGAGTCATGGCAAAAAGGTTTGCATTCAGAGGACTATGAACGAGGAAGCAAAGAAATTGAATTAGCTTTAAAAGGAGAAAAAGATTTTGATACAGAGTTTCGGGTAGTATGGCCTGATAACAGTGTTCATTATATCAGAGCTTTAGCTGAAGTGATTCGGGATGATGATGGAAAAGCTATTCGGATGATTGGAACAAACTGGGATATCACTGAAGTAAAGAAAGCAATTAATGATCTTGCACTAAGTGAAGCTAATTTCAAAGCTTTTTTTGATTCTATGCAGGATATGGTGATTGTCGGAACTCCTGATGGACAGGTACTTTATGCCAACGAGTCTATGAAAATGACCTTAGGATATAGCATTGATGAGTTAAATCAAATAGGCATATTAGGTGTTCATCCTAAAGAACTGCAAAAAGAAGCAGAAGAGGTGTTTGCTTCAATGTTTCGTGGAGAAAGAAACTTCTGCCCTCTATCTTTGCAGAGTAAGAATGGCAAAAAAATTCCCGTTGAGACGAGAGTATCATTTGGAAAATGGGATAAAAAAGATGTTGTTTTTGGCATCTCTAAAAATATGAGTGAAGTGGTTGAAGCACAACAAAAATTTGATACAATATTTGATATCAATCCGGCAATGATGGCGCTAAGTAAGCTTCCTGAGAGAGTCTTTGTTGATGTCAATCAGGCATTTATTAATACCATCGGATTACCCAAAGATCAAATCATAGGTAAAACTGCACTTGACCTTAATCTGTTTTCTGATAATGAGCTAATGCAAAAGACCAATGAAATGCTCCAACAAAATGGATTCATTAAAAATGTTGAAATACCGATTAGAATAAGCGAAGATACATATAAAACCGGGCTTTTTTCAGGTGAAATCATTGAAATTAATGGATCCCAGTTTTTATTGACAGTCATGATTGATATTACCGATCGAAAAAAAGCAGAAGAAGCATTACTTAATAGTGATTTATTATTAAAAAAACTATCTTCTCAACTCCCAGGTGTCATTTATCAGTATTGTTATCACCCCGATGGCAGAAATTATTTTCCTTTTGCTTCCGACAATATTTATGATATCTACGCTGTAACACCAGAAGAAGTAAAAGATGATGCACAAAAAGTGTTATCACGACTGCATCCTGAGGATTATCAATCAGTAATCAATAAAATTTTAAAATCAGCAGAGACTCTTGAATTATGGGAAGAGGACTTTCGCGTGATTCTTCCAGAAACTGGCGAAAGATGGTTAAGAGGTATTGCTCAACCAGAAAAACAAACAGATGGTTCTGTGTTATGGCATGGCTATATTACCGATATCACTGATCGAAAATTGGCAGATATCGAACTTCAAAAAACAAAAGAGCAGTTTGCACTGGCAGTCAATGGATCAAATGATGGGATTTGGGACTGGAATTTACAAAATAATGAGCTGTTTTTATCTGCTCGTTGGAAAGAAATGTTAGGGTATCAAGATCATGAGATTAAAAATGAATTTAACAGCTTTCTTTCTTTGCTATATGAAGAAGACCTTTCCAGAGTCAATGACTACGTTAGCAATTATTTAAATGGAACAATAAAAAACTACTCAATAGAATTTCGTATGAAACACAAAAACGGCTCACAGGTATGGATATTGGCAAAAGGTGATGCAGTGAGAGATGAAAACGGAGTTCCTGTAAGAATGGCAGGTTCTCACAGTGACATTACCATCAGAAAACAATATGAAGAATCCTTATTAGAACAGGCAAAATTGCAAGATACGCTTATGAATATTTCCAACAGCTTTATTAATGTTTCTTTGGACAAAGCAGACGAAACAATAAATAATGCTTTATCACTTCTCGGAAATTTTACAGAGACGGATCGTTCTTATGTTTTTGATTATAATCATGAACAAAAAGTCTGCTCGAACACATATGAATGGTGTCAGAAAGAGATTAAGCCCCAGATTGATCAACTTCAGGAGATCCCTTTTGATAATATACCAGAATGGACAGAAGCCCATTTTTCTGGGAAAACCATTCATATTCCAGATGTCTTTACTTTAAATCCTGAAAATCCAATTCGACAAATACTTGAACCTCAGGGAATTAAAAGCTTGCTTACTTTACCTATGATGGATCAAGATCAATGTATTGGCTTTATCGGTTTTGATTCAGTTAAAAAATATCATAATTTTTCTGAGAAAGAGCAAATCCTGTTGAGTCTCTTTGCGATGATGCTGGTCAATCTTATCAATCGCATTAATATACAAAAAGAATTAACTTTAGCGATGGAACAGGCAAAAGCAGCAAGTAAAGCCAAATCTGAGTTTTTAGCTAATATGAGTCATGAAATTCGTACACCGCTGAATGGAGTGATTGGATTTACCGAATTATTGAAAAGCACTCCATTAAACCCTGTTCAGCAACAATATGTCGAAAATGCCAATATCTCCGGGCATATTTTAATGGGGATCATTAATGATATTTTAGATTTTTCAAAGATAGAAGCGGGTATGCTTCATTTAGAAAATATCAGCACAGATATGATTGATTTGTTTGAACAGAGTATCGATATCGTCAAGTTTACGGCAGGGAAAAAAAATCTGGAGCTATTGCTCAATATTGATCCATCGATGCCTCGTTATGCAATGATTGATCCAATCAGATTAAAACAGGTCATCGCTAATCTCCTCGCAAATGCAATTAAATTTACTGAAAAAGGAGAAGTTGAACTCAAAGTTCGCTATCATCAGTTAAAAGACCATCAAGGAAAAATATCTGTGTCAATTCGCGATACAGGAATCGGCATTTCTGAGAGTCAAAAAAACAGACTTTTTAAAGCCTTTTCTCAAGCAGATAGTTCAACGACCCGAAAGTTTGGTGGAACAGGCTTAGGTTTGATTATCTCTGAATTAATTATAAAAAAAATGGGTAGTCATATTTTAGTCGATAGTAAATTAGGTGAAGGAAGTGTTTTCTATTTCGAAATAACAACAGATTTCACAGTAGCGGAAAAAGAAAGGTTCAAACCTATAGAATCAATTAAAACCTGTCTGATCATAGATGATAATGGGAATAACAGAATTATATTGAGAGAAATGCTGGCTCAATGGAATATCAAAAGTGAATCATGCGAAAATGCCTATTCAGCGCTAAAAAAACTTGAGGAGTCCAATCCTTTTGATGTCATTATTTGTGATTACAACATGCCATATCTCAATGGATTAGAAACAATTAAACTGATTCGTGATAAACTGATGCTAACTGCTGAGAAATTACCTGTGATGCTCTTACACTCTTCCTCTGATGATGGAGATCTGTACACGAAATGTGAAGCACTTGGCATAAAATTCAGACTGACAAAACCTGTGAAAATTAAAGAACTATATACCTGCTTATGCAAAATCAATAAAGCCGATGAAGAGATCGATCTAAATGCTGATCCATTAGATTTAAAAATTACTGATTTGAGTTATTCATCTTCAAAAATATTGATCGCAGAAGATGTTGCAATGAATATGATGATGATTAAAGCCCTGCTTTTGAAACTGTTTCCTGATTTAACTTTGATCGAAGCTGTAAATGGAAAGGAAGTGATTCAGAAATATATTGAACAAAAGCCAGATATTATCTTAATGGATGTGCAAATGCCTGAACAGGACGGTATTGAAACCACAAAAGAAATACGGAAGATCGAAGAGAATTCAGAGAATCACATTCCAATAATAGCCTTGACGGCTGGTGCATTTAAAGAAGAAGAAGAAAAATGTATTGCTTCAGGAATGGATGATTTCTTAAGCAAACCCGTGGATGTTAAACAACTCCATGAACTTTTAAATCAGTACCTACCCAAAAAAGGAGTTGATTCAAAAAAGCATTTTGATAAATCCCATTTAACAAATTTACTAAATGATCAGGCACTCACTGAACAACTGATTTCTTTAGCCTTAGATGATTTTCCAAAAAAACTCCATGAACTGGGAAGAGCTATTGTTCAAAATGATAGTGAGGGTATAAGAAAAATAGCACACATGATTAAAGGTTCATCGTTAAGTATAGGGTGTATTGTGTTATCTGAAATCGCAACAGAGATTGAAAATTTAACCAAAATTAATAATGTCAAGGCAATCAGGTCCTCTTACGAAAAATTATTGAATGAATGGGGAATCGTCAAAAAAATCATGGAGGATAAATCATAATCTTATTGATTGAATCTGTATAGTCCTCATAAAAGCATGGTCCAACATGGCTTGTGCTGATTCTCGATGATATCTATGCTTACACCATTTCGTAGGGGCTGACCTGTGTGTCTGCCCAATTTCGTAGGGGCAGGTTTTACGCCTGCCCAATTCCGTAAAGCAAGCTACCAGCATGCCATCGTTGTTCAAGCATCCTTGCTTGAACATTTATAAATTATGAATGGATTTGGAAATGAATATTATTTATTTGAAATGGTCGTTTATATCAATATGCCGGATGGATTGTAGATTCTCGTTGATTGTACTTTTTCGGATGTACGGCACTTCGTTTCGCACATCCCTACAAGTGATAAAAGATTGTAATATATGAATTTAGCGTTTCGATGTATAGATCGAATGTGTTACGCTCGTAAAGCAAGCTACCAGCATGCCATCGTTGTTCAAGCATCCTTGCTTGAACATTTGCTGCAAACAGGGATGTTCGCAGAACGAAGGTTATTTCGCAATCAGGTTAATCATATTACATCAAAAAATCCAGCACCATACTTATTAATTATTACATATGATGCTGGCTTAAAATCTTATCTTATTTAATCAAAATGGATTTTATGACTTTTACTCCATTGTGAGATTTGATTTTACTAAAGTAGATTCCTGATGATAAATGCTGATTGTTTTCATCTTTCCCATTAAAATTAAGAGAGTGAATCCCTTTTTCCAAAAATCCATTAAATAAGGTTCTCACTTTCTGTCCTTTGATATTAAAGATCTCAATTTGAACTTTTGAAGTCTCTTTCATCTCAATTTCATAGTTACACTCAGGATTAAATGGATTGGGATAGGTATTCACTTTGATTTGATCTGTAGAAGGAATATTCTGGGGATCATTTTCAGTAGGATTGATATACAAATCTGATTTTACCCAATAGGCATTCATGCCAAGATCATTATTTGTGTTGACGACTGTATTAAAAAAGAAGTATTTACCATCTGAAGAAACACGTGGTTGAACAGAGTAATTTTCGTTATTCACCTGCTCCATATATTCAGGTACAGACCATTGATTGTTTTCTCGATAACTGATATAGAGTTTATGTCCATATCCTCCATTAAGTCTATTGGAACTGAAGATTAAAAATCGCTCTAATGGATCTATAAAGGGGCAGAAATCTAAGGAATCCGAATTGACTGCCGACAAATTGACAGGCGGATACTGGTACTGATTATTTTGATAAGTCCAGCAATACAGATCTCCTGCCCACATACCTGCGTTATTGTTAAAAATCTCAGCATATAAATTCCCATTCTCTGCAATTGAAAACTGATTTCCAAAATTATGACCTGAAAATATCGGCACATAGACTGACTGTGGCGCAGACCAACCACCATCAGTTCTTGTGACTTTGAATAAAAAGCCATTATTTCTCTGTGAAACAAAATATAAAAGATTTTGAGAAATAAATACTGGGTTATTGTCACTATAAGCTCGATCAGAAAAAGATGCTTTTTCTGGTGCTGTCCAAAGGTTATTTTCTAATCTTGCTGTCCATATTTCAGAACCTCCCGGTGATTCATTAGTTTCATACATGTATTTTGCAAAAAACATCTCTTTCCCATCAGGAGAAAAAACGGGAGCACCATGCCATTGCCATTCCTGATTTGCTAACAGATTTCCCGTTCCAAAACGTATGGGTAAATCATCAGGAGGAGTTTGACTATAATAAGCTAAAACTGGTTTCCAGTCAGGATTCATTGCTTCACCATTGGTAAATGTTAAGCGTTCTTCATTAGATCCATTTGCATCCATAATATATATTTCAGAGTGACCATCTCTTTTAGATGTAAATACGATTTTTGTCCCATCAGGAGACCATCGCGGTTCTTCATCATCTGCATTACTATTGGTTAAACGCATTTGTGATGTTCCATCAGCATTCATTCTATAGATATCAAAATTTCCGAACCTCTTTGCCTGAAAAACAATCTGAGTCCCATCAGGAGACCAGTTCGGCCACCAGTCCTCAGATGCATGTGTGGTCAATTGATGAATATCACCACCATCTGCATTCATGCTCCAGATATCACCTCCATTTTCAACATAATTGAAATAGACAATACGAGTACCATCAGGCGAATAATCAGCGCCTTGACCATCTACTGTGCCAATACGTTCCTGATTTGACCCATCTGTATTAACTTGCCAGATTTCTGATCTCCAAACTGGAATTGTGAAACTCTTCGTAAAAAGTATTTTATCTCCGCTAGTTTTCCATGAGGGCGCCCAATCTAAAGAATTTGCAGTGTTTGTGAGTGCCTGAACATTCGTTCCTGTAGAATCCATGAGATATAATGACCATTGTTGATCACTGACATGGCGATAAAAAGCGATCTGACTTGCATCAGGTGACCATGTTGGGCTGTAGTTTAGACCATCTAAACCCGTAATCTCCGTTTGATCTGATCCATCTGCATTGATCATATAAAAAGTATTTTCATTGTTGTTTGTTACTGTATAAACGATGACTCCGCCACCACTTCCGTCAGGAACTATAGGCAAAGCATGTGAAGAACGATAAGCAACAAGCAAAGCAACAAACAATAGTGAGATTAAAATGTTTTTAAAACACATTCTTAACTTCCTTTCGATTAGTTTCTAATCAAGGTATAAATTTGAAAACTTTGATCACCGACAAATGGTTCACAAATCATTTGATTATCTTTGATTTCAGCAACAATTTCTACCATTCTCTTTGCTTTTACAGAGATGTAAGTCATATACAATTTATTATCTTTGATATAGATATGATCAATTTTTGCATTTTCGCTTTTTTCTTCTGTTCTGATTATTTCAGCACTAATCGCATCATTAATCATGCTGATATTGATTTCCCATTGCACATCGCCTTTTTCCTTCGGAGCTTCACTCTTCCATGAACCAGCAAGAAACTGATTCAACGGATTAAGGGACACATGATGATGAGTTAATAAACGATTTTTAAATTCTGTAACAGAGACACTTCCTTTGGGTAAAAAACCTTCATCAGGTATAGGTAATGAATCAATCATCTTTTTCATCGCATCATCTGAATAAGTTTTAAATAAAGATAAGACATCTCCACCCTTGCTGATATCAATATTCAAAATCTGACATGGTGAACTGTTTGAAAAATCAATTTCCTTCATTGAGAAATACTTTAACTCAGGGTATGGACTGGTTTTAAAGTAAAACATCCCTGATCTTACATCAATTAATACTGACCAATCGGGTGTTTCATACACAGTAATTTTCTTCAGCATTTCAAGACAATAATCTACTGGATTTTCATTATTATAGTCGTGCAACATACGAGCTGTTTTTACAAAGCGTGGTACTTCTGGATTTTTAAAATCAACATCATACAATCCGCCAAATCCTTTGTAATATTTTATTAGTTCCATTTCTCTTTGATATGGAGTGTTAAACAGAGCTGGCACAGGCATTTCTTTACCTTGATGAACCACTACTCTGCCATTCAGAAATTCTATGCTTGCAGAATTTCCCATATTGTCAGTAACAAAATAATGCCAGGTCCAACCATCAATTTGAAATTCTGAAGCACTTCTAATCACTTCTTCTGTTGTTGCATAATTATCCAGTACATACTGCATCCAGTTCATATGAACAATTCGAGGTAATTTTTTATTTTGTGGATAATCTGCTTCTTCATTCATTTCCCAAATATACAGCCCTGCTTCATTAATTCCCCCATCAATAAAGTCTTTGCCAAAATTATTCATAGTGACAGAACCATATCTGGAAATCCATCGAACAGTAGAAGGATTCTTACCTTCTTTTGTAATCATTTCGCTAAAGGAACGGCCTTGTTTGAATATACCTCTCTTATTGATAAAGATAAATCCTGGCACTTCCATTCCTGGTTCATTGAGATTGTGACCCAATAAAAGTTCATTCCCCTTCTGAAACTGAAAAGTAGAGCATGCAGAAAGTTTCACTGGAATTAATGTACATAACATAATAAGCATTAATACAAAAGTCAGCATTGATTTCATTTTCATTTTTTTCTCCTCATTTTCTTCCCTTTTTAAAATATTACGCAAGTCCAAAGCCAAAAGATATAGGTTGAACAAAAATCATTTTTTCAAACATTAAGCCGTTTGGCATTAAGTGTGCATAATTGTACCAGTAAAACGAGGAGTAAACAATGAAATATAGCGATATTTTGATACATTTTGAATATAAGCACATAATAAAAAGGAGATCACAATGCATATATTATTGATATATCAGGTGTTTAAAGCGATATGATACATTTTAGATCAAAATCAAAATATCATCGAATAAAAAAGATCATCGATGAATATTGATACAAAACAAATCAATGGGGAGAGGAAAATGAAAAAATTACTATTAATCGTACTTACTCTACTGCCGTTATTACTAAGCAGTATTGAAGTACCTTATTCTAAGGAATTAATCAAAACCCAAAGTAATCATTTGAGCGGAATGGAGCGCATTGCACCTCCTGATCGTGAACAAATTCCTTTGAAAACAGACTGCTGGATGTGGCATGACAGTAAAAACCTTTATGTATACTGGGAACTGGAAATTGATGAGAATTTCATCCCAGGTGCTTTTGCTACCAGAGATGATAATCAAACATCAGATTATGTGCGATTACAAATCAAAACGATCAAAAATGAAGATTTTGCTTATTATTTTTCAGCATTCCCAAGGGGAACGGCTTTTGATGCTGTGAGAAAAGACAATCTGCAAATTGATAGAGCTTGGAACAGTCTTTATGAATGTATTTCAAACTATACAGATAAACTATGGACATGTACCATGATTATCCCTTTCAAAGATTTACGCTTTGAAGGAAATCCACCTTATCAATGGTCTTTTTCTGTTGCCAGACAAATACAATCAACAGTATCTTCATATTCAAATCCATTTAATCCCGTATCAGGAATGTCAATCCGACAATACTATGATTCCTTAGCGCCATTGATCATTCATGAACAAATTGAAATGCCTCAAAGTTACAAAGTCATCCCCTATTTTTATCGTTCTTATGATATGCTCTCAGAAACAAATACCTTTGATCCTAAACATGTCGGATTAAATCTTATCTACCGACCCACCAATAATTCATCTGCAAAACTTGCTTTTAACCCTGACTTTACTGAAGTACCTGTTGACGAAGAAAGGGATAACCATAATAATAAATATGCACCACAATTAGCAGAAAATCGTATTTTTTTTACTGAAGATCTGAATGCCTTTGGTGTTGGCGATGGGCAATTCTACTCACGAAATATCATGCAACCTCAGTTTGCAGCCAAATTTACGGCATCAGGTTCAAATTGGAGCATGGGCTTTTTGAGTGCAAAAGATAAAAAAACCGAAATTGAAGGCGTTACCATTAATCCTGACGACTTTTATAATCTCATTGCATTTAAGCATAAAAACAATCAGTTAGTTAACCAGTTTACCCTATTATCTCGGTCAAATTCAGATACTGAATATCATAATACTTTAATACAAATCGCTCCAAGCTATGAATTCTCTCCTTCATTTAGAATTACAACGAAATTCTTCCAAACTTTTGATAAAGTAAAAAACAATTCAATGAAAACAGGTTACTTTGCTTATCTTGCTCTATCAAAAAGTCTTTCTGATGTTTTAACTTCATTGGCTTTTCGTGATATCTCAAAAGATTATGTACCTGGAATGGGAACTGAATATGCCAGATATGATGTAAACATGTACACAGCCGATTTCACCATTGATTATTCCTCTCATTTTAGTAATTCAATTTTACGAACTCAAAATCTAAATATTTATGGAAATCTCAAACTTGAAAAAGAAGACATTGAAAAAATCAGAAGCATAGATTTTTCTATTAACGAAACACTGACATTTACACCTCAATTTAATATTCCAATGAATGTAAATATTGGTAAGGATCGCTTACATAATGATCAGTTAATTGATTATGGCTCCGTCAGCTCAAATTTTGCTATCACAAGATGGAGACTTATCAGTGGTTATGCGGGGGTAGGCTACAATAAATCCATTATTTACAGTTTAATTGATCCTCAAAGAAACTACGACAATATCAATTACTTTGCAGGGATAAACGGGTATATCGGACCAGTTATTTCATACATATTCAGAAATAATCACATCATTTGGAAAGAATTACCCAAGAATGAAGAATATTTCTCAGGCGTTAAAGGAGATAACGAATATGATATTACGAATCTCGATATGGAGCTTACCTTTTCAAATGATTTAAAACTGGTTATGGGCTTAAGGTATAATAATTATGAAAGATATGGATTCTCACAACATATCGGTTATTTTTGTACCGTTCATTACCTGTTAAACTCTTCTACAACCCTTTATCTGGGCTTTAAAGCAATTGAAAACGAATATTTAGAAGAAATGTATAAAGAATCAGAGTCAGCTTGGTTTAAAATCACAAAGACATTTTAGGAAGATAATATGTTGCTCAATTCTAAGTTAAAGATAATCGTGCTTAACGCAATGATCTGCATGCTAATTTGCAGTTTACATGGAAATTTAAAAACAGAAGGAGAATCAATGAATCCAACGAATCATATCACTGGACCTGGAAGCTATAAACTTCTGAACAATAGCCAATATCCAATAAGAATACCCTTTAAAATGCATTATGGCAAACCGCTAATGGAATTGAAAATCAATGGAGAAAAAGCCTTTTTAATGATTGATAATGGGGTATTATGGGACGAAGTATGGCTTTTTGGTTCTCCACTTATCGACAAATTATCAATTAAACATGAAGGAAGTGGTGAAATTGGCGGAGCAGGAGAAGGAGATCCGACTCAAGCCTTTATCGCTCAAAATATGACTTTAACATTTGATAATATTGAATTTTACGAACAACCGATGGTTATTTCTCCGAAAAGTGCTGGTTTTGCTGATATGTTCCCAGGAACTGATGGACAGTTGTGCAACACTTTCTTTAAACATTTCATTGTTGAGTTTGACTTTATCAAACAGGAAATCATTCTACATCACCCTGATCAATTTAAATTTACAGCTGAGGGCTCAGTTCTTGATATGAAAGAAGAAGAAACAAAAACATATTCTGTACCTTTTAGCTTTACTATGTTGGATGGAACAATTTATAATGATCGGATTGACATTGATTTGGGTACTGTTTATCCAATAAAAATTGCCCTGAATAATCGCCACAATATTAAACTGCCTCCTGATGCAAAAGCAACTTTTAGTTATGGTGCACAAGGAAAAGATTCGGAATACTCAGCAAAAATTAAAAGTATGATTTTTGGAAAATATTCGTTTGATCACCCTACTGCAATTTTTGGAGATGAAAAGACATCTCGCATTCATCCAGGAAATCTGGGAGTTATTGGACTGCCTCTTTTTGCAAAATTTAATATTATCTTCGATTATTTCAATAATCGTATGTACATAACACCAAATAGCAATTATAATAAACCTTTCGATAGGTAAAAGGAGTTAGAATTTCTATAGAAAAAACTATAAAGTATTTCGTTTAAAAGCGTCTATTACTTGAGTCATATCAATTAAGAGCTGAAGAGGGAGTGAAGTGAGAGTGAAGAGAGAGCCTTTTAAAAATTTAATGACAGAAAATCAACATTTTCTTTGTTTATATCAACCATAAACCGATTCATCTTTTAATATAGTTTGAGCTCAAACATAAACATCAATTGATAAGGTGAATCATCCTTGTTAGAAGCTGACCTGTGTGTCTGTCCAATTTCGTAGGGGCTGACCTGTGTGTCTGCCCATTCCCGTAAAGCAAGCTACCAGCATGCCTCGTTGTTCAAGCATCCTTGCTTGAACATTTGCTGCAAACAAGGATGTTCGCAGAACGAAGGTTATTTCGCAATCAGGTTGATCGCGCTACACGCGTAAAGCAAGCTACCAGCATGCCTCGTTGTTCAAGCATCCTTGCTTGAACATTT
>CAZNKI010000023.1:27922-32362 GCA_964573665.1 uncultured Candidatus Cloacimonadota bacterium
GCTGCAAACAGGGCTGTTCGCAGAACGAAGGTTATTTCGCAATCATGTTTTATCTGGGTAGGCGTAAAACATACGCCTAAGTATTTTTAATCCATAGAAAAATCCTTTTATTTTATTATTGACACTAATTTCAAAAAGTGATATAAATACATTATCATAATAAATCTGAGGATGAGATGAGTATAGAGAATAAGAAAACGATATTATTAGTTGAAGATGAGCCCATCATCACCTTAATCCAAACGCGAATTCTGAGTAATAATGCTTATATTGTTATTTCAGCTAATTCAGGTGAAGACGCGATTGAAAAAGTGAGGTCTTATCCTGAAATCAATCTAATCCTGATGGATATTAATCTTGGACCAGGAATTGACGGAACTGAAGCAGCCGAAATTATCCTCAAAGATTATGATATCCCACTTGTTTTTCTTTCTTCTCATACAGAACCAGAAATTGTTGAAAAAACTGAAGGCATCACATCTTACGGTTATATTGTAAAAAACTCAGGTGAAACTGTATTACTCGCATCAATTAAAATGGCTTTCCGCTTATTCGAGGCAAAGATTAAAGAAAGAGAAAGAGAAGAAGCATTAATCTACAGTGAAAACAGATACAGATCTCTTTTTGATAACATTAGCAGTGGTGTGGCTATTTTTGAGCCGAGTAGTGGAGGCAGTAAATTTATAGTTAAAGATATGAATAAAGCAGGTGAGATTGCAACAAAAAAAAGTAAACAAGAAGTGATTGGAAAATTAGCTGAAGAAGCTTTTCCTGGCATCATTGATTTGGGTTTATGCGATGTACTGAAAAAAGTTTGGGAAACAGGTGAATCAGAGACCTTACCTGTATTAAAGTACGAAGATAATCTTATTCATGCCTACTTTGAAAACTTTGTTTATAAATTGCCAAGCGGTGAAATTGTCTCTGTTTTCAACGACTATACAGAAAAGAAACAAATTGAGGAATCTCTAATCATTGAAAAAACACTCATGGAATCTGTTTTTAACAGTGTCCCAGGCTTACTTTATCTTTACGATATTGAAGGACATCTGATTCGTTGGAATAAGAATCATGAAATTATGACAGGGTATTCTTCTGAAGAATTGAAAAATTTCCACATTTTAGATTGGTATAAATATGATCCCAATTGTGTTGAGATGATTAATCAATCGGTTGAACCGCTGATGAAAAATGGCTTTGCCGATATAGAAGTTAATCTTCAAAAAAAAGATGGGTCACTTATCCCACTTTATCTGACAGCAAGTTTAGTGACGATTAATGGGAAACAATATTTTACTGGCTTTGGAATCGATATCTCTGAACGCATCAAAAACCAGGAAGCTCTGATTGAAAATGAAGCTCATTTCAGAACATTAGCGGACTCAGGTGAATCTTTAATCTGGACTTCAGAAACAAATAAAAAATGCAACTATTTCAACATCCCCTGGCTTAACTTTACGGGTAAAACTCTCGAACAGGAAAAAGGTGATGGATGGGCTGAAGGCATTCATCCAGAGGATTATAACTATTGTCTGGAAACTTATAATCAGGCCTTTGATCGAAGAGAACCGTTTTCTATGGAATACAGAATCAGACATCATAGCGGTGAGTATCGCTGGATTCAGGACAAGGGAACACCAAGATACAATACAAAAGGTGAATTTCTTGGGTATATTGGCCATTGCTGGGATATCACAAGTATGAAAGAAACACAAAAAAAACTGATTGAACGAGAACAGTACCTAAGTCGAATCCTTGATACAAGTAAAGATGGTATTTGGATTTTTAATACAAATGGCAATCTTATTGATGTAAATAACTATTATTGTGACTTGATCGGATACTCAAAAGAAGAAATCTTAAAAATGAATATCAATGACATTGATGCGATTGAAGATCAAGAAATTACCATGAAAAGAATTCAACGGGTAATGACTACAGGCTTTGAGTTCTTTACAACCAAACATCGAAAAAAAAATGGAGATCTCATCGATATAGAAATATCTTCATCTTTTATTGATCAAAATGATGGTCAGTTTATTTGCTTTTGCCGAGATATTTCAGAACGAATTAAATGGGAAGAATCTCTACAAGAAAACGAACATTTACTGAGAAAATACCTTAATAACGCGCCTTATGGAATTTTTGTCGTCAATAGTGAGGGTAAATTTATTGAATGCAATCCTTATGCTAGCCAAATGGTACAATATCAGCCTGATAAAATACTAAAAATGTCAATACCTGACATCGTTTATCCTGGTTTTGAAGAAGAAGCCTTAAATCATTTCTATACGGTTAAAGAAAAAGGCCACGCACTGGGTGAAATCGCCATGCGAAGGGCAGATGGGTGTAAAAGATACTGGTCCATCAATGCCGTAAGTATTAATGACAACTGCTTCATTTCATTTTGCAACGATATCACAGAAGAAAAAGAAACACAATCTCTCCTCAAAGAAAAAACAGAACTTCTTCAACATATGATAGATAACATGTTTGACTTTATTTCTATTACTGATTTAGAAGGGAATTTCACTTTTATCGGTAAATCACATGGTATTTTAGGTTATGACTTTGATTCGATGATTGGTAAAAATGCCTTTGATTTTGTTCACCCAGATGACCGCCCCAAAATGCTGCCTCTTTTTGAAAATTGTATCAAAACAGGCCTTGCTCAAAAAGGGGAATATCGTAAACTACTCCCTGATGGGAGTTATCTTTGGATTGAAAGCATCGGTAAAACGATTCAGGATGAACATGGTGTCGTAAATAGAATTCTATTTAACTCCAGAGATATCTCTGAAAGAAAAATTATAGACTCTGCGCTTGAAGAATCAGAAGAATTGTTTAGAAACCTCTTTCTGTATCATTCTGCGATCAAATTCATTCTCAACCCAGAGACGGGTAACATCATTGATGCCAATTATTCTGCTGCTGAATACTATGGATGGTCAAGAGATGAACTTAGACAGATGAATATTAATCAAATCAATATTCTCCCAGTAGATAAAATTTTAGAAGAAATGGACAAAGCTAAATCTCAGCAAAAAAACTACTTTAATTTCAAACACAAAAAAGCCAATGGTGTGATAAGAGATGTTGAAGTTTTCAGTAGTCGTATTGAAGTTAAAGGACA
Source organism: uncultured Candidatus Cloacimonadota bacterium (assembly GCA_964573665.1). Taxonomy (GTDB): domain Bacteria; phylum Cloacimonadota; class Cloacimonadia; order Cloacimonadales; family WRIO01; genus JAGOCT01. Next base: position 31,056 of record CAZNKI010000023.1, read on the forward strand.
AGTTCTTATCCACTCCATCGTGCATGATATCACTGAACGTAAAAAAGCAGAAGATGAGTTAATCCTCACACAAAAAAAACTCAAAGAAGCAATGCTTATTGCAAATTTGGTACAATGGGAATACGATATCGCAAATGATCTTTTTACCTTTAATGATGATTTCTATACCCTTTATGGGACGACTGCTAAAAAAGAAGGCGGTTATCAGATGAACTCTGAAGAATATGTTAAACGATTTGTTTATCATGAAGATGTTCCCTATATCATACATGTTATGAAAGAAGCCAATGAAAATCTGGATGGAAGAATTCATCGATTAGAACATCGGATGATCAGAAGAGATCATCAAATAAGATATATTAGTGTCTCATATTTCTCTGAAGCCGATGGACAAAATAACTATACCAAAAGATTTGGAGCAAATCAGGATATTACACTGAGAAAACAAGCAGAACTACAAATTCGGAATCTTCTAAATGAAAGAGAATTGCTCCTCAAAGAAGTACATCATCGAGTCAAAAACAATATGAATGCTATTTATTCTATGTTACAGTTGCAGTCCTTTGACCAGAAAGATCAAACACTCAAATCAATCCTCAATGACTCCGCTTCCCGTATCCAAAGCATGATGGTGCTCTACGATAAGCTTTATCATTTTGAAACTTACAGTCAACTTAACCTTAGAATATTCTACCCTCAGCTTCTGCAGGAAATTGTCTCCTCATTCTATAATCTAAAAGATATCCATACCTCTATTGAAATTGATGACATATTGTTAACGTCAAAAGTCCTATTTCCTTTAGGGATTATTCTAAATGAACTTGTCACTAATTCTATGAAATATGCTTTTAAAAAGGATAGATTAAACAAAATTCTTCTTTCAGCTATAAAAAATGATCAGGAAATTTGCATTACTTATCAAGATAATGGCACAGATTTTGATCCCAACTTCGACATTCAGAAATCATCAGGATTCGGGATGCAGTTAATCCGAATTCTTGTAGAACAACTCAAAGGATCAATATCTATTGTCAAATCACAAGGCGCTCATTTTATCATCAAATTTAAAATCGAAGAATAAACAACAGTGATTCATTGTAAAAGGACGTAACCCTGACATCTTCGTAACAAATGATAATATTCAGAATCTAGGGGCGTTAGCTCTGTCATCTTCGTAGCAATGGCAATAATTTCAGTATCAAGGGGCGCTAGCCCTGATATCTTGGTAGCAATGGCAATTTAATCCTTATTTAGGGGCGCTAGCCCTGATATCTTGGTAGCAATGGCAATTTAATCCTTATTTAGGG
>CAZNKI010000023.1:32462-51763 GCA_964573665.1 uncultured Candidatus Cloacimonadota bacterium
GCGCTAGCCCTGATATCTTAGTAGGAGTTAAATATGGCAAATACCTACACACAGCTATATGTTCATTATGTTTTCACTGTACTAGGTCGAGAAAACTTAATCAAAGAAGAATTTCGAAATGAAATAGAAAAAGTAATATGTGGAATTATCACTCACAATAATTGTAAAACTTACGCAATTTATTGCAATCCTGATCATACTCATATATTTGTTGGTTTGCATCCTACAATATCACCTTCAAAACTAATAGAGCAAATCAAGTCCGGGTCATCTAAATGGTTGAATGACAAAAATTATATTGCAGGGAGATTTTACTGGCAAGATGGATTTGGTGCATTTTCATATTCAAAATCACAGATCGACAAAGTTGTTAAATATATTTTAAATCAGCCAGCACATCATATGAATCAATCATTTAAAGATGAATATATTTCGTTACTGGATAAATTTGAAGTTGATTATAATCCAAAATATCTATTTGAATGGTACGATCATAAATGAATTTTGTTAAGATGTCAGGGCTATCGCCCCTAATTTGAATTGTTTTTTTAATGCTACGAAGATATCAGGGCTAAAGCCCCTTAAGAAAGTTTCATTCTTTCTCAAAAAGTTAAAATCATTCTTTAAATTAAATCAGAATAACAAAATTTTCACATAATAATACAATGACAATTGATTTAACAACCATACTATTCATTCAAGAATAAGTTTGCCCTGACATCTTCGTAGCAATGGCAATTTAGTCCTTATTTAGGGACGTAGCCCTGATATCTTGGTAACAAATGATAATATTCAGAATCTAGGGACGTAGTCCTGACATCTTCGTAACAAATGACAATAATTTCTGAATCTAGGGACGTAGCCCTGACATCTTCGTAGCAAGAAATCCACGCATTTGCACTGATAAAAACGATCACACATTTTCCAAAATAATAATTGACTGATGAACTAAAATCAATTTTTAGGTAATTATTCATAAGAAAAATAATCAGGCTTTTTCAAGCAAAAAATTGAATTAACTGATCAAATAAAGCAGGAGAATCAGATGAACACTTCGTTTAGAGGTGAAAATATACTCAGTTTTCAAAACACTGACCGACAATATGATATCATCGTCGTTGGTGCAGGTCACGCAGGTGTTGAAGCCGCTATGTCAGCAGCAAAGATGGGTGCCCATGTGGCATTATTTACCATCAAACTTGAAGCTGTGGGTAGAATGTCATGTAATCCAACTGTCGGAGGCCCTGCAAAAGGTCATTTAGCCAGAGAAATTGATGCTTTAGGCGGATTAATCGGATATACCGCTGACCTCACGGGTATTCATTTCCGAATGTTGAACAAGAAAAAAGGTCCAGCAGTATGGGCTCCTCGAACACAAAACGATCGACACCTCTATTCATTTGAAATGAGACAATTGATTGAAGCACAACAAAACATAGAATTGATCGAATCATCCGTTGCTGAACTGATCGTAAAAGACGAATCAGGTATCGTAAAAATTGCAGGAATTCGCACACAAATTGGCAAAGAATATTATGCCCAAAAAGTCATTTTAGCCAATGGGACTTTTCTAAAAGGAAAAATCCATGTCGGTGCAACTTCATTTCCTGGTGGCAGATCAGGTGAACCCTCAGATGAACTGATGAGCATCAGTTTGGCAAATCTCAATTTTAAACTGGCACGTTTTAAAACAGGCACTCCACCCCGTGTAGATCTTCGTACGGTGAATTTCAATCGGGTGGAAGCACAACCGGGTGATGATGACCCACAAGGCTTTTCATTCTTCTCAGGGCTCAAACTGCAAAATAAAATCTCCTGTTACCTCACTCATACGACCCCACAAACTCATGAAATTATTCGTAATAACTTAAAACAATCATCGCTGTATGGCGGTTTTATCGAAGGCATTGGTCCAAGATACTGCCCTTCAATAGAAGATAAAATTGTCAAATTTGCTGAAAGAGACCAGCATCATGTATTCATCGAACCAGAAGGCTTGCATACAGTAGAAGCTTATGTCAATGGCATTTCAAATAGCTTACCGCCTTGGGTTCAGGAAGCCCTTGTTCACTCAATTCCTGGTCTGGAAGAAGCAAAAATCATGCGGTATGCTTATGCAATCGAATATGACTACATTATCCCTGAAGAATTAAAACCCACACTGGAAACCAAAAAAGTCAGCGGACTCTATTTTGCTGGTCAAATCAATGGAACCTCTGGTTACGAAGAAGCAGCAGCTCAAGGTATTTGTGCTGGGATTAATGCAGTATTGGCTTTGCAGTCTAAAGACCCGCTCATCTTCGATCGTTCTCAATCCTATCTTGGCGTACTGATTGATGATCTGGTCACCAAAGGCACAAATGAACCTTACCGTCTGTTTACCTCCCGAGCAGAACATCGTCTTTCTCTCAGACAGGATAATGCTGATGAACGACTCATGCCACTTGGCTATCAGTTAGGTCTGATTTCAGAACAAAAATGGCAAATGTATCAAACCCAACAGCTGATTGTCGCTCGTGAAACTGAAATACTGAAACAGCAAACTTCTTCCAAACATCCTGATCTTACTCAAAATCAAAAACTTTATTTACTCTTAAAAAGACCAGAAGTTGAATTTGCAGATTTAGTGAACTATGGCTACAAGATGCCAGAAGATATGAATATTTCTATCCAGGACAAAATCAGCATTAACTGCAAGTATGAAGGATATTTAAAGCGTCAGAATGACGAAATCAGTAAGTTTGAATACTTAGAAAATTATAGCATCAAAGAGAAAATTGATTATCTTAACATAGAAGGGGTTTCAACCGAAGCAAGAGAAAAACTTAATCGGATTCAACCCGTATCACTCGGACAGGCAGTCCGCGTCCCTGGTGTTAATCATACTGATATTCAAGCAATTATGATTCACCTTAAAAAAAATAATTTAATTTAGGATAGAGGAGAGAGTATGGAATTGTCAGCAAACGCAATCACCGTTTTGGAGAAACGGTATTTCAAAAAAGATGAAAATGGAATAATGGAAGATTGGGATGGTTTACTCAGACGTGTCGCAGCAAATATCAGTGGGGAAAAAGATCCCAAAATATTTAGCAGTGATAAAATGAAACGATATTATGACCTCATGAATTCAGGCGCTTTTTTGCCTAATTCTCCCACTCTGATGAATGCTGGCAATGACCTTCAGCAGTTATCGGCTTGCTTTGTTTTGCCTATTGAAGATAGCATGGAAAGTATTTTTACCTCCATCAAAAATGCAGCGCTGATCCATAAAAGCGGTGGCGGTACTGGTTTCTCCTTTAGTCGCCTTCGTGAAGCTAATTCACGAGTAAAGACCACAAACGGCGTTTCCAGTGGTCCTTTATCTTTTCTCAAAGTTTTTAATGCCTCCACTGATGCCGTTAAACAAGGGGGTACCCGCAGAGGCGCCAATATGGCAATCCTTAGCGTCAATCATCCTCAAATCCTCGAATTTATCACCTGTAAAGAAGACACAAAAGAACTCACCAACTTCAATATTTCTGTCGCAGTGACCGAAGAATTTATGCAGGCGGTGAATCAGGATTCTGAATATGATCTTATTTCTCCACACACTCAAAAAGTGGTAAATCGCCTTAAAGCAAGAGATGTCTTTGCCTTAATGGTTGAAATGGCGCATAAAAACGGAGAACCCGGCATTATATTTATCGATCGCATCAATCAATATAATCCAACCCCTCATATCGGAATGATCGAATCCACAAATCCTTGTGGAGAACAACCTCTTTTACCAAATGAAGCATGTAATCTTGGATCAATCAACCTTAACGAAGCCATAGAAAATAATCAGATCAACTGGGATAAACTCAAACAGATCGTTCAGGACAGTGTTGAATTCTTAGATGACGTAATTGATCAATCACAATTCCCTCTTCCAGAAATTGATGCGATGGTTAAATCCAATCGTAAAATTGGACTGGGGATCATGGGTTGGGCTGATATTCTTTATCGTATGAATATCCCTTATGATAGTCAGACAGCGGTTGATCTTGCTGAAGACATCATGGAACATATTGATTATTATGGAAAATATAAATCTATGGAATTAGCAAAAATCAAAGGCTCTTTCCCAAATTACAAAGGCAGTATTTACGAAAATGGCAACCTGATGAGAGAATCAAAAAATTGCGACTGGAAGAAACTTTCAGCTGAAGTTAAAAAACACGGACTTAGAAATGCAACCGTTTCCACGATTGCACCTACAGGAACAATTAGCATGATCCTCAATGCCTCAGGTGGCATCGAACCGCAATTCTCACTGGTCTATATCAAACAGGTACTTGATGGCGAAAAACTCTATTATATCAATCCATGGTTTGAAGCTGAAATGAAAAACCGCGGATTATTAAGCAAAGACCTGATGGAAAAAGTGGCAGAACATGGTTCTCTCCATGACCTTGATTTACCTGAAGAATTAAAAAAAGTCTTTGTTACATCTCATGATATCACCCCTGAATGGCATATTAAAATGCAGGCGGCTTTCCAAAAATTTACCGATAATGCTGTATCAAAAACAATCAATTTCCCTCGTACTGCGGAAAAAGACGATATCCGTATCGCTTTTGAAACTGCCTGGAATCTGGGTTGTAAAGGAGTAACTGTTTATCGTGACGGCTCAAGAGAAAATCAGGTGCTTCATGTCGGCGCAAAAACCAATGAAGAAAAGAAAGATCAGGCAAGCCGTGTCGCTCCAAGAAACAGACCAGAAATCACTACTGGTATTACTCAGAGAATCGAAACAGGCTGTGGCCATCTTTATGTGACGATCAATTCTGATGAAAACGGTCCCTGTGAAATATTTACTCAAATGGGTAAAGTCGGCGGTTGTGCATCAGCTCAGCTTGAAGCCCTTGCCAGACTTGCATCACTCTCACTCAGAGCAAATGTCAAACTGGAATCCATCATCCGTCAGCTCAAAAGTATTCGTTGCCTCTCCCCAATGTGGAATAAAGGAAAACTCATCACTTCATGTGCAGATGCCATCGCATATTCACTCGAAACCTATCTTCAGATCCAAAATGATGGCGAATTACCCAATGGTGTAAAAGCACCTGATCAAATCAGCTCTGTCAGCTCTGGCAAAAAAATCAGTGCAACCTGCCCGGATTGCGGGTCAGCCATCGAATTTGCTGAAGGCTGTATGAAATGCAATTCATGCGGTTGGTCAAAGTGCTAAAAATAAAGAAATGAGCAATCATGAAAGTAACTGATTTAATCAAGTCTCAGACCAAACCTTTCTATTCAATAGAGATTACACCTCCATTGAAAATCAAATCAATTCAGCAGATTTTTAATGTCATCGAAAGAATCAAACCCTTTGATCCGAAATTTATCAATATCACCTATCATCAACAGGCGGTATCGATGGAAGAAATCGACGGTATTGTCACAAAAGTGGTTTATCAAAAACATGCCAGTACCGTTGGCGTCTGCTCAGCCATCAAATACAGGTATGGGATCGAAGTGGTTCCCCATTTTATCTGTGGGGGTTTTAATCGTATTGATACGGAAGATGCGATTTTTGATCTGATGTTTCTGGGGATCGACAATGTCCTTGCCCTGAGAGGTGATCCAAGAAAAGGAATGGACTATTTTGTGGCAGAACCCCTTGGTCACAGTAATGCAGGTGAACTCGTTCATCAGATAAAAGCCATGAACGAAAGCAATTACTTGCATGCCTTATGTCCTGATGAACCCGTCGATTTTTGTGTCGGTGTGGCAGGTTATCCCGAAAAACATCACTCTGCAGAATCTCTGGATGATGATATAGAATTTTTGAAACACAAAGTCGATCAAGGCGCTGATTATATCGTCACACAAATGTTCTTTGATTTTGACCGCTATGTATCCTGGGAACAAAAATGCCGGCAAGCAGGAATTACTGTGCCGATTATCCCTGGTTTGAAACCGATTACAAAGAAAAAACAGCTTCGCCGTTTAGCGCAGAATTTCAATTTGCACATGCCAGATGATCTGTGTGAAAAAATGGAAGCCTGTGAAAATGCGACAAAAGCCTATGAAACAGGTATCGAATATATGGCGCAACTCGGCAAAAAACTCATTCAGTATGGCGCACCAGGCTTACACTTCTTTACGATGGGTAACGGTGAAGATGTCGCTGATGTCCTGCAAAGATTAGAAGAAATATTATAATATATAAATCGGAGGATTCAACATGATGCATGAACTTGCATTGATTCTGGATTTCGGATCTCAATATACTCAATTGATTGCCAAAGAAATCCGAAAACACGAAATCTACTGTGAAATCGTTCCCTGCAATATTCCTTATGAAGAAATTATTGCAAAACAACCCAAAGCCCTCATCCTCTCAGGTTCACCCTTTAGCGTTTACCGGGAAGATGCCCCAAAAATCGATGCCAGACTTTTAGATGGATCGCTCCCTGTACTGGGAATCTGTTATGGCATGCAGTTAATGGTCACGCTTTTGGGCGGAAAAGTTGAAAAGTTTGATAAAAAAGAATATGGCTATGCAAAAATCTTTATCGACAATCATGAACATATCTTTTCCCAATTAGCTCAGGAAGAACAGGTTTGGATGAGTCATGGAGATGCAGTTTCTGCAATCCCTGAAGACTTCTATCCCATCGCTCATTCGGAAAATTCTCCTTATGCGGCAATCGCTCATCATAGCAAACCCCTCTTCGCCTTGCAGTTTCATCCCGAAGTGGTGCATTCACTCAATGGCAGTCAAATGCTGGAAAACTTCCTGATCAAAATCGCAGGATTCAACAGAGACTGGACACCTGTTTCCTTTATCGATTACTCAATCGCTCACATGAAAGATCAAGTGAAAAATGATCAGGTCATTCTGGGCTTGAGCGGTGGCGTTGACTCCTCTGTGGCAGCAGCGCTCATTTATAAAGCAATTGGCGATAAACTCATTCCGATTTTTGTAAATACCGGATTATTGAGAAAAAATGAGGTTGAAGAAGTTGAAACCTTCTTTAATAATGAATTCGGTATGAAATTAATCACGATTCATGCAGAAAACCAATTTTTAAGCGCTTTAAATGGTGTGTCCGACCCGGAACAGAAAAGAAAGATTATCGGCGCTAAATTTGTCGAAATATTTGAAAATGAAGCAAAGAAATATCCTAATGCGAAATGGCTGGCGCAAGGCACACTCTATCCGGATGTCATTGAATCCGTTTCTTTCAAAGGTCCTTCTGCAACCATTAAATCACACCACAATGTCGGTGGATTACCTGAAAAAATGAATCTTAAACTCCTGGAACCTCTGAGAGAGCTCTTTAAAGATGAGGTCAGAACTGTTGGAGAAAAACTGGGTTTACCTCGTCTCATGGTGCAAAGACATCCATTTCCAGGACCAGGTCTTGCCATTCGTATTATTGGACAAATCACTGAACAAAAAGTGACCCTCTTACAAAATATCGACCAGATTTTTATCGAAGAACTGAAAACATCAGGCTTATATGATCAGGTTTGGCAAGCATTTTCTGTATTGCTGCCCATCCATACCGTGGGCGTCATGGGCGATGAGAGAACCTATGATCAGGTCTGTGCATTAAGAGCAGTAACCTCTGTCGATGGCATGACCGCAGATTGGGCAGAACTGCCTTATGATTTTCTAAAAAAAGTATCCAGTCGCATCATCAATGAAGTCAAAGGCATCAACCGCGTCTGCTATGATATCAGCTCAAAACCACCCGCAACAATTGAGTGGGAATAATTTTTATCCTATGGGCTGACCTCTGTGTCAGCCCTTTTTAATTTTTTCGTTGGGTGCAGATCTATGTGTTTGCCCCCAAACTGAAATGATGCAAGCATGGATGCATGCACAACGAGAGCAAGCTGGTAGCTAAATAATTGTGAGTTATGAATTGGTTTGAAATAAGAGGGTAGGCGTAAAACCTACCCCTACGATTTTTTAATGGCAATCAACCTGATTGCATTTTCACCATCGTTCTGCAAACATCCCTGTTTGCAGTATCTGTGCAAGCAGGGATGCATGCACAACGAGAGCAAGCTGGTAGCTCGCTTTACGGGATACACGACCATCTCAAATACATCCGGCATATCAATTTATACGACCAACTCAATATCCTTCCGCTCTGGGTGGTAGCTTTGCTGACGGGGTGGTCATGAAAAAGTTTTCTTATATAGTGCGAAAATGTATTAGTGTCGCACCTACAGAGCTCATTTATATCTGTTCTCTTCTATGGGCTGACACCCATAGTTACACATATATCGCTCCAATGGAGCTTCTTAATGATGAGTTCCATAGGAACGACATATCCATAACACAGGCTGTCAGGCCTGTGAACGAAATCATCAGAAAATTAGCGCCATCGGTGCGACACCTGATCAAATAAATCTACATACGGTGATGCATGCACAACGATTTCAGCTAACTGGTAGTTTGCCCAACAAAAAGGTTCAAGCAGGGATGCTTGAACAACGAATTTGGGCAGGCGTAAAACCTGCTCCTACATGAATTTGGTAACGTTATCTTCCAGATTGCAATACTTCTGTACCGCGATCAACCTGATCGAAAAAATTATTTGGTACCGCACCTACGATATTTTATTTTTGGGGTGCATCATTCAACCAGGGCTGCACCCTGGGCTAGTATTCTGTTGTTCCTATGGAACTTTTTATGAAATATTTACTTAAAAATTAAAAATTATTCATTTTTATTCTTGACATCAAAATGAATATACATTAAAAATTGTATCATAAAAATCGTAAAGGCAAATATTATGACCCGAAAGATTGTATGTTCTATGTTATATCTTAACACCAACAAGTTACACATATATCCTGTGTATTCTCATAAATTCGGACACCCATTATCATTTTTTTCGGACAGCAAATCCAAAAAAAATCAGTGACCAAATTCACTACTATACTTCAATAATTTTTATTGAAATTTTGTCATCAAATTTTCTTTTTTTCTTTTAGATTTATCAGAAATCAACTCATATCTGTACGCATTATGAACAATTCGATCTAAAATTGCATCAGCTAAAGTCGGATTACCAAATTGAGCAAACCAATCTTTTACAGCATATTGACTGGTAATAATCAAACATGATTTATTAATTGTACCTTCGATAATTTCCAGTAATTCATATTCATCATTAAGCGTCATCTTTGAAACAAAAAGATCATCCAGAATAATCACATTATTTTTAGTTATTTTATCAATAAAGTTTAGATAAGAACCGCTAGCTCGACTAATACTGATTTCAGTTGTTAATAAGTTAATTCGGGTAAATAATACAGACATACCAAAGCTTATTGCCTGATTACCATAAGAACAAGCTAGCCAAGTTTTTCCACATCCTGTTGATCCCGTTATGATCAAGTTTTTCCCTTGTTTCATCCAATTGCAATCATATAAAGCGTTAAACAAATTGATGTTAATGTTCCTTTGAGGAGTTAAGTCTACATCGGTCAAGTAAGCACTACGGTATTTTAGATTTGACCGTTTTAAAAGACTCTCTGTCTTTTTTCTGTTTTTTAAATCGAACTCTGATTGTAATAAATCAGATAATCGTTCTTCAAAACTCAATTCAAGGTAGCTTTGGTTATCTGATTGTTTATCAAACCCATACAATGCTCCTTTCATTTTTAGCTGTAATAGCTGTTCTCTTATACTTTGATTATAGCTCATTGATAATTCTCCTTTCCTCTTAGATTATGATGATTCATTGTACATTTCTCAGGTAAATTCTGATCACTATTTTCTTGTAAAAAGATACGACTTTTTACAATATTTCGATATACACTAATTTTTTTTATTTCCAATGTCATAAATAATGCAGAAGCTTTCTCAGCTTCATCTATCTGTAATCGTTCGGCTGTTTTCAGTATGCCCAGACATCTGCGTAGTCGATATACAGGATGAGCAGTGTTTGACAGTATCTCTTGTATCAATCCATAAGTTTCTTTACCTATCTTTTCTGCTCTGATCATTAAGGACTCTTCTGTTACCGTCTCATTAAAATAGACTTGTCTGTGATGTTCTGGCATATGTTCAGATAATGTCAATTTTTCGTTAAATCCATAACTTAATAAGTGCTTTGAGATTAATTTACGTTCGTGATATATTTCGATTTGTTTGTTGCTGATTATGGCAAGCACTTCCTGTTTAACATATTGATATGGAACGCTATAATGATTATGCTTATAACTAATATGATAATCGTGAGGAACCTTGTATTTCTGGCAAATTCGTGGAATAAAGTGTTCTTTAGGAAGAGCTTTTAAATAAGGAAGATCATATTCTAAATACATTTCTTTTCTGCTTTTTCCATATTGTCGCATGATTTTTTGATTGAGTTGATCCAATAAGATGAGAATATAAGTATTAGCTTCTGAAATACTGTAAAAAATCATATGACGCAATTTTGCAAGTATCCAGTGTTCGGCCAATAACACTGAATTTTCTACTTTAGCTTTATCTTTAGGTTTGCGAGTTCGGGTTGAGCATATCGATACTCCATAATAATCAGCCAATTCTTGAAAAGACGTATTAAAACTTGGATCATAATAACCTGAAGAAATCACTCCTGCTTTTAAATTATCGGGAACAAATAATCTAGGAGCTCCTTTAAAATAGTTGAGACTATTTACTATGGAACTGCAAAAATCAATCGATCGTTGGCTTTTACTACATTCTGCATAAATATAACCAGATAAAGCTAAACAAGTCACAAACAATTGATGCTTCATATCTTGTCCACTGACTCGATCTCTTATATAAAAGCCTTTCCCTGCATAATCTATAAACACTTTTTCACCAGGATTATGCTTTTGACGCATTACTAATTTTTTACTTTGACACCACTTCTTATATAACTTGCTACAATGAGAATAACTGTATAAATTTGGATTAGCCTGCAATAATTCTTCATATAATAAAGCAAAAGTTACATGAGGAATAGACATCTCTTTTTCTATAATTTTAAAATCTGGAATACGACTTGTATCTTTTACTGATTCCTTAACAGGAAATATTAACCTCTGTATTTCTGAATCACTTAAATCTTTTAATGCTTCGTAAGTAACTTTACTTTTCTGTATTCTGTTTAGATAATCATTGAGTGTTGACTTTGGGATATTTAATATTCTCTCTATCTCTCTTAATGAATAGTTGTCTTCAAAATACAAACGGAAGATTCTCTTATAATCAGACATTTTGACCTTCTTGTAATTTCTCCTTTTTTTCATACAAATTCTCCTGATTCTCATATGAATCAATTAAATTATCTGTATGAATTTTGTTAACTATTTATCTGATTTTTTAGTCGTTAAGCTGTCCGAAATTTATGAGAATCATTGTCCGAAATTTATGAGATTTGCCAATATCCTGTTTGTAGTTTTGAACATAATACAGAAAATACTTTAAAAATTTACTTGCCAGAGGATAAAAATAAATTTATTGTCGAATGGGCTTTTCATTGTTTTATGAAAAGCCCAGATAATAAAAACTATAAAAGAGGGAAAAAAAAATGAAAAAAAATTTAATAATCCTATTGTTTCTATATGTCTTTACTATGAATTATGCTTATGAGAGTTTTCTTGCTGATAAAAGAGTAACATTGACTCCTGAAGAAAAAGAAGAATACTATAAAAGAACAAATGATGATCCTGATAACCTTTCTTACAATCCTCTTCATATAAATAATGCATGGCATTTTTTGATCAATTATTATGGTGAAAACTCTCAGGAGCTAATTTACAAAATTACAGATAATATACAGGTTGAAAACATAAGATTCTATCAATATTCAAAGCTAAATAACGGTGTTTTTAATCCGTGTGGATGGACTACAAATATTGGAGACACTACAATAGTTTGGGATAGCTTGAATTATATTGATATTACTGATAATGATTTTTTGATCGATGAAAATTTTTCTATTAATGAAGATAGTGGAACCAGTTATGAAAATCCTATAAGTGTATTTCATTCTCAGCGAAATTATTTTAACTGGGATTTAAACTTTAAATGTTATTATTTAGAAAGTGGATTTTTAAACTTATGGGGAGTTACAACCGAATACAAAGCCCTAAAATACTTTAGTGAAGTAATACAAGATATTGACCATAAAATATATTGGGCTAGAGGATTTGGTAAAATTTACGAAGAAAATGAATGGTCATATACAACTGCATTAGGGTGCATTATCAACAATATTGCTTATGGAGATATCAATGGTTTATCTACCAATACTACTCCTATAACAATTAGTGATATTAAAGTAAGCAATTACCCCAATCCGTTTCGCTCAAACACTCAAATCAAGTATCAGTTACCAGGAAACACACACAATGGAAGCCTTGAAATTTATAATATTAAGGGTCAGCTCATCAAAAAAGAAAATATCTTTAACAGTGGCACTTATCACTGGGATGCAAAAGATCAACAAGGAAATGCTGTTGCCTCTGGTATTTATTTTATTAATATCAAAACAAGTAAAATTAATGCCATAAAAAAAACTATATTTATCAAATAAAAAGAGACTAATATGAAAAAAATATTAACAATTTTATTAATTATTGGATCAATATTTTTATACTCACAAAGTATAGATACAGAACAACTAGATATAAATAATTCATTGCTTTTACCAGAAAGACCAAATATAAAATCTGGCAGATTGGTACCATCATCAGGAGTATTCAAGGTTCTTGTGATATATATTGATAAAGAAAATGATCCAAATAATCCAGACTCTCCATATAATGAAGCACAATCTTCGGTTTGGCCAATTGGATCAAATCCAATAATATCATATGCACTAGTTAATGATCAACCCTATAACTTTCGGTTTGATAATATATCAAAATATACATATGAAATGTCAAATGGATCATATCAAATTATTGGCGACTCTTATAACTTTACACTTCCTTTTAATTTTAACACTAACAATATATATGATGCGATTACTTTTGCTTTTCAGCAACTTGATAATGAAATAGATTATTCACAATATGATAATTGGAATAATAGTGGTTCGTCTCCATATATGTATGATATAATCAGCAATGAAGCTGATGGGTTTATTGATTACTGCTTTATAATTTTTAGATCTCCATTAAAATTTTATTCATCTGGCTTGCCTTCTGGACAAACTGGAATTTTCCCATTTACTTCTAGTGATATCAAAATAATAAATGGTCAACAAACAAATGTTAAAACTGGAATGGGTAGCATATCGGGTGGATATATTAATGGATATAGTTATATCCAATCTATGGCATTTCATGAATTTGCTCATGATTTATTACAAGATCATACTGGCCGCTTAGCAAAATTAAGTTGTATAACATCAAATGAAGTAGGATGGCATAATTATTTAGTAGGGATGAACGCTTTTGAAAAAGAATCATTAGGATGGTTAAACTATACAACAGTTAATTCGGATGCGATTATTACTTTATCAGATTATATGTCAAGTGGTTCTGCAATTAAGATACCAACAAATTACTCAAGTATTAATCCAAATGAAACTCGTTATTTTATTATTGAAAATCGCCAAAAAATTAATGAACTATATGATAAAGCTTTTGGAAAAGGTTTATATATATACAGAGCAAGCAGTCATAATTTAATTGCTGACCAGATATATTTCGATCCAGATGAATATCCAGTTGAGGATGTTCTGGAATATGATGGATTTCTCAACTTACTTTCAGCAGATGGAAGATATATTTTTAATAAAAATTTTCATAGATGTATACCTATTGATCGTACTGACATTAGACTATCAAAAG
The DNA here is from genome assembly GCA_964573665.1 of uncultured Candidatus Cloacimonadota bacterium. Classification (GTDB taxonomy): domain Bacteria; phylum Cloacimonadota; class Cloacimonadia; order Cloacimonadales; family WRIO01; genus JAGOCT01. Next base: position 46,275 of record CAZNKI010000023.1, read on the forward strand.
GAGATCCTCATGTAAAAGGATATGATGAAAGAGATTTTTATGAAAGATATATATCACCACCAAATTATAATTTAAGAACTTATTGCATTTATATTAGAGACCCTAATCCAAATTTAGATTCACCATGGTATATAGATCAAACTCATAAAATTTCAGAGTCTCATCCTTATGGAGATGCATTTGGAGATAATTTTGATGGATTTAGTCTTGGATTCAACAAAGTGTTTTCAAAGTGGACCAATCCAGGAATTGATCCTGTTTGGTCAAACAACACAAACTTTTCTATAGAGATTCTTAATGAAGATCCTTTAACAGGTGATATCACTTTTCATGTAAGATTTACTAACCCAGAAGATGCTCCACTAGGAAGACCAATGGGACTAAAAGTTTCTTTATTTGGGGCAGCTTATCTTATTGACTGGTTTCATCCAAATCATCCATTATCTAACCCAACTGATTTACAGCCAGGTTTTGATCATTACAATGTTTATTACAAAACAAATATTAATCCAACATGGAGGTTGTTAGGGAGAACTACAAATACATCATATAACGCAGTTATTCCTTTTGATGAAGTAAATCCAAATGTTTTCACTATAAATAGAACTATATACTTTAAAGTATCATCAGTAAATGAAAGAGAAATTGAATCTAATTTCTCTGATATCTATAATATTGAGTTATCACAAAATCATAGAATACCCTCACTTTCAATATCAAATAACAATACTTTGATAATTGATGATAGTTTATCTATTGTTATAGACAGTTGTTTAGTTTTAGAAGAGGGAAGTTCATTAATCTTAGGTACAGGCAGCCAGATTATTATCAATCCAGAGGCAACTCTTAACATCGCAAGTAATAGCATTATTCAAGGAACGAATAGAACACAAGGGGATATCTTAGGCAGTAGAATTATTGTAAACGGTAACTTAACTGTCGGAGATAATGTATCATTTACATCAGATAATGGATCTTGGGATGGTATAGAAATCAACTCTATCAACCCAATAACATTAAATAATGCGAATTTCGTTAATGCTGATTTATACACTAACAGAGATGTAAATATTACAAATTCAACTTTTGATAATAGTACAATTTATCAAAGACATTCAAGCTTATCTATTTCTAACTCTCAATTTGTTAAATCATGTGTGAATGCTTTTACGAAAGTACAAGGTGTATCTACAATGATAAAAAATTCAGCATTTGACGGAAATATGGATATGGAAGCGATCCAACTGAATTCTATTGAAAAATATAGTATTACAGAAAATACAATAAACAATTATGGTATTGGTATCTCATTATATGAAACTACTTTCGGATATATTGAAAGAAACCAGATATCTGATAATAGAATTGGTATTCAAATGTATCATGCTGGTGCAAATATAACTAATGCAAATATTGTTGAAAATAATGATTATGGTATCGTAGCATATAGAAAATCTCTTTGGTCATTAGAGGGTTCAAAATCAGCTCCATATCAGAAAATTATAAACAATAAATATGCTCAGGTTTTATTTAGCTATGACAGTGCTCCTGAGTATGCAGAATTCAATCAGATATACAAAAGCGTATATTCTGCAAAACCTCTTGTAACATGCACTAATGTTCCAACTAATCCGAAGAAAATTATTTTCACTAATAATTATTTTGGTAGCAACTTTGATCCAAAATATAATCTTGAACCAAATGATATTTATGATTATTCTTCAGCATGGGAACCAGAAATTGATTTAGGAAATTTATCAACCATCCCTGAAACATACAAGTCAGCAAAAGAATCTGAGAAAAATGGAAATTATACAGAAGCTAAAGAAATAATGCTTTCTTTCTATTCTGCAGTCCCAGATTCAAGTATTCTACTTGATAAATCTTCAAAACAGTTACTTGCTTTAGAGAAACTTACTTCATTAAATTATAATGAGTTAACATCATTCTATCAGTCATATAATGGACAAGATAGTGAAATCATCAATCTGTTTGATTATCTACAGAATTGTTGTGCATTAAACCTTAACGAATATCAAACAGCAATTTCTTGGTTAGAAACTCAGATTACAGATCCAATTACACAGCTTGACTCACTTTTTGCAACTATAGATATTGCTTATATTTATCTGTTAATGGAAAATAAGAGATCAGCAAATGTTGTATCAAACATAGAATATCTAAAACCATCCTCATTCTCTTCATTTACTGTAAATAGAATGCAATTAATGAATGATCTTTTATTTGATGATGGCGTAAATGAAAATAATCAATCATCCCAAGTAATAAAAGAGATTAATTTATTCCAAAACTATCCTAATCCAGCGAATCCAAGTACAACAATCTCATTTAGCCTTCCAGAGGACTCAAACATTGAATTAAGTATCTTTAACGTTAAAGGACAAAAAGTAAAAACACTTAAAAAAGAATACTTATCAAAAGGAACTCATAACATTATTTGGGAAGGTAACGATTCATACAATAACAAGGTTGCATCAGGTATCTACTTCTACAAATTAATCACTAAGGGTCAAACATATACTAAGAAAATGATCCTCATGAAATAATCTGATCTATCATACTTACTCTAAGGGGTAAAGATCGTCTTTACCCTTTAGAGTTTTTTTCATTCATAATCCAGATCCATCATTTAATTCATTTGTTTCCGTGTCTTCCGTGCCTTCTGTGGTTGTCAATTACTTTGGCAAGCTGGTAGATAAATAATTGTAAATTATAAGTTTTGAATTGTGAACTGAATTGGAATATGAGGGCAGACACACATGTCTGCCCCCTACGATTGTCATTGTCGCATCAGAGCAGTTGCCCTGCATTTTATATGTTGATGCTTAAACTAAGGCTCAAGCTATAACCAGGTAAATAACCGGCAGTGATGGCAGAATTGATCGATTTTGCAGCACTGGTTTTGAGGGTATCATATTCCAGATCAGAAACCTGAGATCCCAACGCTTTTGCATGTGCGTAAAGCAATTTACACAAAATAGCATATGCAGTGATATGAGTTTTGTCAGAGTTGTTGCTGGTATAGATCAATGCATAGGATTTCAAATCGTTCTTGAATCCCGCAGAAACCGCAGACCAGATACTTTTTACAGCTTGTCCATTTTGAGCAAAAACAAGATGTTGTGCTGTTTCGCGTGGTGCCGTGTAATTCGAAGCGATGCAGATATTGCCATTGTTATGGGCTTGATAAACCACATCCTCTTCTCCGTCTTTTCCGCTATAAGCGGTGATGTTTTTCTTAAGATAGACTTTCATATAACCTCCTCGATTGTCTTATCTTTTGGCGATTTTCCGCCTTTATTTGTTATTTTTTGAATCTAGGTAGCGCGATCAACCTGATTGCGAATTTACCATCGTTCTGCGAACATCCCTGTTTGCAGTATCTGTTCAAGCAGGGATGCATTCACAACGAGAATAAGCTGGTAGATCGCTATACAAGATACACGACCATCTCAAATCCATCCGACACAAAGATTTATACGAGCAACTTTATTCCCCTATATGGAGGGGTGGCAGCTTTGCTGACGGGGTGGTCATGAGAAAATTGCATTTTTTTGGATTTGCATGATTGGGTAGGCGTAAAACCTACCCCTACATTTATTCACGTCTATGCGTCTGTCAAAGATCAAAGAGAGGATTATTGTTCTGAATGTATCATTGAATGCAGATAATCACTTCATCACTCTCAATTAAATCAAATTCTGATAACCACTTCAATTCATCATTCATAATTCATAATTCACAATTAAACCCTCTATATATATAGGGTTCCCACTTTTCTATAAAGTATTTTTAAAATAGGGCATTCTGAATATTAAATTATTTGCAAAATAGGTGGTTGCAAAATCTCTGTTTTTCTGTTTACGAATTTGGTTTTGTACTTTTTTTGTATATCAACATTTATATTTTTGAAATAGATATTGACGATAATGGGATTCAACCAGCAGACTTTTGATGCCATAGAGCAGGTACTTCTGATAGATCACAGGGCTTTTGTCTTTTAATTCATCGACAAAGAGATTGAGGTCGTTTTCCGTTGCCGTTTTGAGCAGTTCGTCAGTTCTTTGCATAAAAGCTTTTTGTTTTTCAGCTTCAGCGATTTTGTTCTGCTTTTCCTGTTCAATCTTTTTTCGTTTCTCGGCTTCTTTTTCTTTCTTTTCCTGTATTTTCTCGGCTTCATAGGGGCTAATCTCTGAGGGTTCATTCCGAAAGAGACTCAAAGCATAGGTGCGTATGGAATGAATCTCTCCCTTATCAAATTTACTCTTCACTAAATCAATCTTCTTCTGAATAAAATCCAAAGAAAACTTTTTACAAATCGTCTCTCCATCATTTCCCAAAATATTGACGCTCTTTAATACGTTCATCTTCTTAATCTCATCTTCTGGTAGAGAGATGGTATTTGACTGGTGATTGACTGATAATAAGGAAGTTGATTTTTTCTCAGTGGGAAGTGTATTTTTTCCCGATGGGACATCGATTTTTTCTCGCTCAGAAGTATTAATTTTCTCACTCAGAAGTTCACTTTTTCTCACTGGGAGATCAACTTTTTCACTCTCGGAAGTGATAATTTTTTCATCGCTCTCTTCATGTTCAAAATTATTCTGATTGAGATTGGGTTCATCCTGTCTAAGTTTTTCGTATATCAATTCATAATTCACCGAATAAAAATTCAGATTACTGCAACCCTTTCTTACCAAAATATAATCTTTGAGTTTTTTGAACTGATATCGTACCGAGTTTTTACTCATCATCAGTTCTTCGCACCAGGAATCACCTTTTTTATATAGCGGATGATTACAGGGTTCAATAAATTTATAAAAGTAGTTATTGGTCTTTTTTGCCCAAAACAAAAAGGAATTCAGGATCATTGCCGAAAGATGGTCACCTTCAAAGATATTTACCAGGCATTGAGGATATGCAATCTGATATTGTTGTTTGAGTAATCGATCTAAATCATTGGCGTTTTGATTATGACTCATAATATCTCCTTTTCTTAATTGCTTGTATCTTTCTTCTCCAAAATTTATCAATATTTTACCTTTTACGCTCTACGTACCCCTTACCTGCCCTCTACCTGCTGTCTTAGTTGATATCAAATATTTTTTCAGAAATATACAACGAACGACCATCTACAATCAATCCGGCACATCGATTTATACGCGAATCTTGTCACTCAGAGCGAAGCGTGGAGTCTCCTATAGGACTACTTGCATCAATTTTTAATACATTTAGCAATCTGGTAGAAAACCAAACGAAAAGGTTCATGCAGTGATGCTTGAACAACGATGACAAGCTGGTCGATAAACTACGATTTGCATGTAGGGGCGAATCTGCGTGTTCGCCCTTTTTATTTGGACAGACACATAGGTCTGCCCCTACCATAATTTGCATGGGCTTGCGAAATTCTCCTTCGTTCTGCATGCATCCTTGCTTGCAGAAAAATCAAATCCTTGCTCACAATTAAA
>CAZNKI010000024.1:0-49091 GCA_964573665.1 uncultured Candidatus Cloacimonadota bacterium
AATCAAATTCTGGTGAACTGTCTTATTTTTGCCGAGAAACAGCTTGTTCTTTCTTAATTAAAAGGGATTTGTGACAATCTTGTATTGAATTTTTCGGGGTATGCCTATTATTTTAAAATAAACATTGACATGTTTATTATAAAATATAATAATGCAATATAATAATTTTTATGGAGGAAATAATGTCTTTTTTTAAAAGAATTACACTATTTTACTTTTTGTTTTCTTTCTTTACTATTTTACTTGCTCAAACCCCAACTTGGCAAATATTCAATACTTCAAATTCAGACTTACCCTCAAATTATTTTACTAGAGCATATCAATCTCCAAATGGTGATATTTGGTTTTCTACAGAAAATTCAGGAATAGTAAAACTATCGAATGGTATTTTTACAACCTATAACACATCTAATTCAAATATTCCAAGCAATCTTGTTAGAGATTTAAAGGTTACTTTAGATGGTGTTCTTTGGATCGGTTCTACTGCTGGATTATCAAAGTTTGAAAATGGCATTTGGACAAATTATTATTTCCCAAGTTCAACAGTTTATTCAATTGAAACTGATAATTACGGCTCTTTGTGGGTTGGCTCTGCTCAAAACGGATTATACAAATTCCATAATAATACTTGGATAAATTACAATACAAGTAATTCTGGATTATCTAGTAATTATATTTCAGATATCTTGTTTGATTCAAACAACAAGTTATATGCAAGTTGTTTTGGAGGAGGATTATCAATTTTTGATGGGATTAGCTGGCAAGTTTATAATACTTCAAATTCAAACATAATTTCTGACAATTCATGGGACATTTATAAAGACAGTAATAATCAGATTTGGGTTTTAAGCAATCAAGGTATTTCAACATTAATTAATAATTCTTGGATAACATATAATTGTAATAACTCATCTTTTCCAGGATATGATTATAGAGCAGTTTATGAATATGGACATATAAAACTGTTTGGATCTTGGACAAATGGGTTAGTTCAAATAATAAATAATGAATTTGTAAATTATACAATAAATAATTCACCATTGCTTTCAAATAAAATTAACTTAGAGTGTATTCAACAGTTAAGCAATAATTCTTTTATAATAGCAACTTGGGGAGGTGGAATTTATAAGATAACTTATCCACAGTCGACTTTAAATTCAGATTTTACAATTAACTATATACCTAATACTTCAAATTCTGTGCAATTTACTAATACTTCAGTTGGACAGTTTACTCATTGTTTATGGGATTTTAACAATGACGGAATAAATGATTCAAATGAGTTAAATCCAATATTTATATATAATCAATCTGGATTGTATTCGGTTAAATTAACCGTTTTTAATGATTTTGAAACGGATTCAGAAACAAAGTATTCTTTTGTTAACACTCTAGATCCGACATATCCTCCTTGGACAAGTCCAGTTATTTATCCTGAAAGTATGTCTGTTATAAGTAATGTTTTTATCGGTAATGAACCTGCAGATAATGGGGATTTAATTGCTGCTTTTGAGTTAATAAACAATGTTGAGGTGATTCGAGGTTTAGGTCAAATATTTAATGATGGAACAAATGGTATATCTTCGTTCTTGATTTATTTAGAAACGCCAGGTAATCAAGTCTATTTCAAAGTATGGGACTCCTCAAATAATATTATTTACTCATCAATAGAAACCTTAACATTAAATCCAAACGAAATTGTTGGTTCTTACCCAGATTCATTATTTTCAATTCATGGGTATATCGATAACCCACAAATTATTAATCTATCAGATGGCTGGAATCTAATCTCGATCAATAGAAATCTTATAAATTATGATATTAACATATTATTTGATGATATTTTAGAAAATGTTATACAGATTAAAAATATTAATTCACTTTTTATTCCTGGTTACAACCATAACACATTAACAAAAATTTCAAATGAACTAGGTTATTGGGTAAAAATGTCTGTTGATGATAGTCTATTAGTTTATGGAGATATTTGTAGTAATACAACTACTCATTTAAACATCGGTTGGAATTTAGTTGGATATCCACTTGCTTTATCTTTAGACCCAGCAATGGTTTTATCTTCAATTATAAATAATGTAGAAATTGTAAAAGGCCTTGATGGTATTTATATACCAAATAATCCGTTAAACACATTAAATTTATTTGAACCAGGAAAAGGATATTGGATCAAGGTAACTGAAGAGTGTGACTTACAATATACTTTACCTAACAAAATATTGTTAAATAAGTATACAAAAGATTACAATAACATTGTTTTTAAACCGTATAGTATGGTAGTAACTTTTAAATTATTAGGTCAAAATTTTCTGGATTCTGACAAAATTAAAGCATTCTGTAATTCAGAATTAAGAGGATCTACATCAATAAAGCAAATAAATGGTAGTTATTATGCCTTATTACAAATATTTAGTGAAATAGAAAACGAAAATATAATATTTACTATAGAACGAAATGGAATAGATTATCCGATTGAATATTCTATTAACAGTTTAATTAATACTTCATTAGGAGATTTTCATAATAATGATTTTATTGAGTTAACTGTTTTAAATAACGATTTTGATAATGTATCAATTTTGAAATCTTCTATTATAAGTATTTACCCAAATCCATTTAATCCATCAACAAACATTAAATATAATCTAAATTCGGATTCAAATGTAAAAATATCAATATATGACGTAAAAGGTAGGCTTGTTAATCTGATAGTAGATGAAGATAAACCAAAAGGAGAATATGAGATTGTATGGAATGGCGAAAACCAAGATAATCAAGTAATGCCTAGCGGAATTTATTTCTGTAGGTTAAAAACTAATGTTGGTGTAAGTTTAAAGAAGATTTCAATAATAAAATAATTCTCAAAAATGGATGCAAAATAATTATTTTTATTTTGCATCAATTTCTTTTATAATCTTCATGAATACTTCTTTGCTTTTATCTGAATTCAACTCTTTTGCTGCGATGTCAGCATTCTTTTTATATCGAATGATATCCTCTTTTGTTATTGTTTTTATTTCTTCTACAATCTCATCAACATTAAAACTCTTTGTCGCTATCCCACAGTCATATTCCTCAACGATCCTTCTCATTTCTGGTGATGGTCCTATAATAACTGCTAAACGTGCTTGTATAAAATCAAAAAGTTTGTTGGGAAGTGTATAAATGTAATTAAAGGAACTTGATGGAAGAAAAAAAATGCCAGCATCATATTTGCTCAATGTTGGAACAATTTCTTTAATATCAATAGGATTATAGATTTTTACATTTTTAATATTCTCAATATACTTTTTTAACTTGAGATAGTACTTTCGATTAGTTGGAACTAAGTATAAATCAAGTTGATAATTATCCCCAAGTTTTTTTACTATATCTATCATTAAAGTCATATTTCTTTGCGGTAATGCGACTCCATGATGAACAAATCTGTAAAATCCTTGATTTGTTGGTTTGTTTGAATCAATAGGTAAAATATATTTATCTGGAAGATTAAGTAAAATATGTACGTCATTTTTGAATATAAGTTCATATTCTTCTTTAATTTTATACGAAACAGTAGTCATAAAATCACACTTTGGGATGTACTTTTTGCAAAGATAATTATAATAATCCTTAAAGAAAAAACACCAGAAGATATTTGTATCGTGTTCTTTTGGGGAGAATTCATGAGCATCAAAATAAATTTTTGCGTTATTCTTGTATTTTACGGCTATAGGTAGGCTTTGTATATCATTTGCAATTATTAGATCAAATTTTAAATTTCTAAGAATTTCTTCGCTTTTAACTATTTCTGTTAAATTATTATAATATCTTTCATATAGTTTAAGTTTTAAAAAAAAAGCCCCAATAACTTTTCTAAAAAAACTGAAATGATTGTCGATTTTGAAGAAATTTAATTTACAATCATTTAAATAATCTAAAGCAATTAATGAAACGGTATGATCTGATTTTAACCAATTTATTTGTCTTGACACTCTTGCATCTTTGTTAATATCAGAAAAAGCGATAATAAGTATATTCATTTATACCTCTAATTTTAATCTATAATTCATTTATTAAAAATCAAAAAAAAGTCAATAAAAATAAAACTTGACAAATGATATAAAAAATCAGATATTTACTTTAGAGGTGAATTATGAAACATATTATTATTTTATTTGTAATTATTATTTTATCATTGTCTTATTTAAATGCTCAAAATGAGTTTTCTATTGTCAATTTAAATAATCAACCTGTTCAACTTGAGCAAACATGGATGAAAACGCTTGAGAAGATTGACAATCAAATATTTTATACATCAATACAGAAAATATCTCAAAATAGTTATAATTTAACATTAAATGCGATTGATTCTCTTGGTTTAACAGTTTGGGAACAACCAATAATTATTGATAACTGTTCATCAATTAGCACTATAGAACAGAGTGTAATTGTAAAATCATCAGATAATAATATTATAGTTTTTTGGGTTAACAATTATTCTATCTTAGCTCAAAAATATGATGTATTGGGTAATAGGATTTGGGATAACCATAAAGTTGTTAAAAACTCATCTTCGCAAGTACAAAAATTATTTAGTTATCCAGATTCTGTTGGAGGAGCATATGTTTTATGGGGCGAAACATACAATGGTTTATATGTTTCAAGAATTAGCCAAACAGGAAATATAACATTTTCTAATAATGGTGTTTTTGTATCATCAGATTATGTTCGATATCGAATGATTACTTATCAGGATTATGCAATACTATCGATTGGCGATTACAGTGGTATAACAAAATTTTTTAAAATTAATCAAAATGGTGTATTACAGCAACTCAGTTATCAATATGATAATTCATATGATACTCCTTTTGATATTATTCCATTAAATGATGGTATTGCTTTTTGTAGAAGAATATCAAATAACTCTTTATATCTTGCCAAAATTTCAATCAATGGCAATTTAATGTGGAATAGATCAATTTATTTAGATCAATTTTGCTCAGGTGATTATATCTCAGCTTTTCTTTTATATCAGACATATAGTCAAAATACATTCTATTTGTATGTAAATAGTATTGCTGATCAAACGAATCTTAGCCTTTTACACTTTGATAATGATGGATCCATAATCGATAATTCTTCTCAAAACACCCAAGTTCCTCAAATGATTTCATATCAATATGCTTTTTCCTCTGATTCTGAAAATTTGAAACTGTTTGCATATCCTGAATTTAGTTATGAGGAAACAGTAGTCTTGGATGTTAACTGCAGTAATAATCAACAAACAAATATTTCTTACCTTACTCTAAATAACAAAGTTAACTTTTCTCAATTCAGATCTATTGGTGGAATCACAATACAGGTTTACAATTCTCCCGTCAATTCATATGTTTTTAGATTAGTTAATGACAATCAAATCGTGAATCATTCTTTGTTATCTACTTCAGAAGATTTTGGAATTGCTGAAAAACTAGATACTTTTTTTGATTCATCATCTTCATTAATTTATGTAACATGGTTAAATCAAAGAACATTAAACAATGATTTAATGATAAATTACTGTGATGATGCTTTATCATACAATGACAACGGAATAAAAATTAATACCAATGACCAGTTTGTGATTGATCAAACAATTGTGGAGTTTCAAAATAATTTATATGTTCTTTGGGTCGAAAAATTTGAAACAACTCATTATAAAGTATATTGTACAAAAATTGATAAAAATACATTAGAGATTGAAAGCACACTTTTAATCAATACTTTTCAAGGGATAGAGTACAATAATATCAACGTAGTAAAAGATGATATATCTATGAAGATACTTACAAATATTGATAACAATGTCTTTATTCAGGAATTTTCTGATGAAAATTTACAATATCCAATTTCTGGTGAGATACTAACTGAAAATTGCAATATTATTTCTGTTGAAAGTAATGTATTAACGACATCGTCAAATGATTTAATAAATGTTTATACTTTATCAGATGATAATAATTTGTCTTTTATTTTCGAGTTAAGTGTTAATGAATTTTTTAATAGTAAGATAACATGTAAAGATTTTGACAATTTAATCCTTATAATGTGGATTGATTTATATGATAATAACAAAGTAAAGTTTTCACTATTTAATAAAGACTCTGCTGAATTATCAATGATATCTGAAATTGAAAATAGTGATAATTGCCAAGAATTTTATTTAATGAATTATGAAAATACAATTACAGTATGCATTAAATCTGATAATTTAATAGTTCAGAAATACAATATTGTTAATAACCAGTTAACATCAGTTTGGGACAATTTTCATTTAATAGATAATACATTCAATGATTATAGAATAATCAATGTTTTAATGAATTCCCAATATTACAATGTTTTTACATTAGAATCAAATTTGTTTAATAATTATGTTATTAATAATAATGGTGAATTTATTAATAGTTATTTCGTAGATATCGTCAATCTAAATGAAGAACTGGAAATTTTTGGAATTAAAAGAAATGATTACACTTACGCAATTATCTGTAATCCCTATTCAAATTATACTTCTCAAGTTTTAGTGTATAATGGAATATCAACATATTCAGAAACATCAAACTCTGAAATTTTGAAAAACACATTATCAAACTACCCAAATCCCTTTAATCCAAGCACAAAGTTATCATTCTCTTTAGATAAAGCTTCTGATGTAAAGCTTACTGTTTACAATATTAAAGGTCAAAAAGTTAATGATATTTTTAGTGGGTATCTTAATAGTGGTAAACATGAATATGTATGGAACGGAACCGATCAAAATGGAAATAACGTAAGTTCTGGAATTTATTTTACAAGAATTGAAAGTTCAAATGGAGTTTATGTCAGAAAGATGATGATGATAAAATAATCTTTAAGAATTCATAGTGGTCAGAATTTTCTGACCACTTTTTTTGTATAATATTTTTTAGAAATATCTAAAATAAACATAAATGCTAGAAACAGATAAATTGACAAATGTGACTAACATACCATATTTTGTAAATTGCCAAAAGCTGATAGGAAATCCTGATTTTTTAGCAATTCCTGTTGAGATGATATTTGCTGATGCCCCAATAAGTGTTCCATTACCACCGAGACATGTCCCAAGTGATAAAGCCCACCATAATGGCATTACATTCTGCTGACCCAACGCTTGTCCCATTTTCTGTAATAAAGGGATCATCGTAGCTACAAAAGGGATATTGTTAATTATTGATGAAGCAATGCCAAATCCCCAAATAAATAATACACTTGTATTTCTGATATTCCCTTGAGTTAAATTTATCAGATAGTTTGATACTTTATCTATAAAACCAACTTCCTCAACACCTCCCACTAAGACAAACAATCCAATAAAGAAGAAAATGGATTCCCATTCGATTTCATGTCCAAAAAATTCTTCAAACTTAATATTTTTGTGATTCTTTATCATCAATACAAGAGCACAAATAATTGCGATTGTTGCAGCATGAATCTTCAAATGATCCTGAAAAAATAATAATATAACAAAGACGATCAATGTAATAATTGAAAATATTAAGAGCCCTTTATCCATTATTTGTTGTTTTTCATCAAATTCTAATATTCTTGCTTTTCTGAAATTGTGAACGATTAATTTATGTTTAAAGAAAATATAAAAAATTATAGCATTTAGGATGATTAAAATTGCAATTACTGGCGATAGATTTACAACAAAATCCATGAAATTTAGATTTGCAGCGCTACCGATCATTAAATTGGGTGGATCTCCAATTAATGTCGCTGTTCCTCCAATATTTGATGCGATTGCTTGAGTTATAACAAAAGGGAGAGGAGAAATCCCTAATTCTACTGCTATTAATATTGATATTGGTGTAAGAATTATTACTGTTGTGACATTGTCTAAAAATGCTGAAAAAATAGCTGTTGTAAAAAATAACATGATTAAAATCTTTACGGGTTCCCCTTTTGCTATTTTTGCAGTTTTAATGGCTACATACTCAAACAATCCTGTAGTTTTTATTACGCCAATCATCAGCATCATGCCAATGAGAAGGAAAATTACATTCCAATCTATATAATGCGAAAATGCTTTTTCTTGACTAACAATATGTAACAAGATCATTAAAAATCCACCGCTCAAAGCGATAAGTACGGCATTAAGTTTGTTGTTTGTGAATAAAGCAAAACAAATAATAAATATGCTTAATGCAAAGATTTCTTGGAGGGCAATCATATGTTAGCCTCTTGATAAAAATTATAGTTTTCATGAAACGCTTTATTTTTTCTAATTGTCATCATAAACCTCATTATATAAATTTCAATGCAATCAATTCTTTTTATAAAATGAGTCAATGAAAATCTATATAATTTTTTTTAAGAAATATAAATAATAGTATTAAATGGATTTGGATTGTTTTAAAAAATTATTTAATCAATAATAGCTTCTGTCTTTCTACTGTTTTTTCATTTGAAAATTGTATGATATAAATGCCTGATGAAAGATTGGTATTGCTGGTTAATGAAATATTTTTTGTGTGTTTTTGTCCTTGGGTTTCTGCAACTAATTGCCCTTTGATATTGTATAGCGCAACTTTAAAATCTAATAGATCTGTATTTTCAATATTTAAGTTTATTTTCGCTTGATTTGCTACAACAGGATTAGGATAAACATAGATAGCTTTGGTATTATCATTGGAAACAGGTAAATCATTTGAAATATTTGAATCATAATAGAATACATAATTGGGATAATTACCCCAATTACTCACAGCAAAATCAAGTTTATTTGAATAAATATAGTTAACAACAATTTCTGAATTAAGCTCTGGTACAAAATTCAAAGATAACCATCCATTTTCTAAATGATAGGTATATGACGAAATTGGTAAAATATTTTGATTATAATATACAGATGATAATTGAGACAAATGTCGATGAGGAAGCTGAATACTTGGTTTGGGCTGGTCTACTGTGATCGAATATTGTCCAATAAGTTCTCCATCTCGGTTTACATCAGTAAAAGCAATACGTTCTACAACTGAATCAGTATTCGACATCCATTGATAAAAATTGGAGATATTTGAATTGTTATTTTCATAGATAAACAATGCTGTCCACCATCCGCCACCAATTAAATGATCATACTGATCATGTTGATTATTAAAAAACTCAATACCTGATCCATAATTGTTGAAATCTGAAGTCCAAATTGGAAACTCTGAAACAGTTCCTTGATTGTTACCGTATATTTTAAAATTCCCAGAACTTCCCATTTGAAAATTATCTGAGACTGCAATGTCTAACCATTGATCATTATTGATATCACCAATAGAGAGAGAATTTGCATTAGCACTATTATCTCCAGAACTCCATCCAGGACTATTACTCAAGCCATTCTCGTCATTGAAGTAGATTTGATTAGCTGTTCGTGAATTAACAAAGATTAGATCTAAAAAGCCATTTTGATCAATATCTGCACTCTCGATATCATAGGAACAATCAGCATGATCGCTTTTCCAAGAGGGAAGATTTTCAAAAATGCCTCCAGTGTTTATATATACTCTGTTTGAATCAGGATGATTATAATAAGCTTCGCCTGTAGCTACAGCTAAATCTAATCTTCCATCGTAGTTAATATCTGTTAATTTACATGCAAAAGTATAAAAGGAATCTTGTGAAATCCATGATGGGGTAGAGGCAAGTACGCCATTTTGATTAAGATATAGTTTTGCTTTTCCTTTAGAATTAAACCCCTGTGCACCAATATATACGGATACAACAATATCAGGAAATCCGTCATTATTGACATCTCCTGCATCCAAATGTCCATGATAATCGATATCATCCGATTGCCACCCAATTGTTGGAGATAATCCATTAGCACTGTTATAATAAACAACAACACGTTGTCTCTGAATATCATTCCCATTAGAAATTATAAGATCTGAATATCCATCCTGATTGATGTCTGCCCAAATAGCACCTGTAGAATATTGATTACTGTCACTCGAAATCCAGGAGGGATTAGCTGAATAATTGATAAGCCCATAGATTTGTATAAAAACATAAAAAACAACAGTTAATAAGATATACTTTTTCATAAACACCTCTAATCTTAAAATTAGTGATTTTTAATAGATAAGTCAAGAAAAATATTAAGAATAATTTATAAAGTATATTTGATTTATGTCAAAAGTGAAAGAAATTGTATAAATATAAAACTATTAGTCGTTTTTAACTGTAACATTGATGCTTTGTCTCTCCCTTGTCCCTCCCTTGCTCTCTACTCAACTATTTAATTGATAAAACTTAGATATAATCATCACGTTTTTAACAAAATCTTTAAAAATGTGCTATAAAGTATTATAGATATTGATCAAAAAGAGATTTAATCAGTAGTCTATGATCATCTAAAATTGTGTTCATGATAATTATGAAAAATTCCTCTTGACGCTATCATAAGACTTTAAAATGATGAATATGAGAATGAGAATCATTCTCAAAAAGGAGCTTATATGGAAGAGCATGAAGTGATTTTTTCGAGATATCTCAAATCATTAGGTTTAAAGTTAACCAATCAACGAAAAATCATTATGGATCAGATTTTTTTGACTCATGATCATTTTAATGTTGAAGATCTTCTTTTTAAAATTCAAACAATATACAATTATGTGTCTAGAGCCACTATCTATCGGACACTTCCGTTATTGATAAATGCTGGATTAATAAAAGAATCAGCAAAAACAAAGGATAAAGATAGTTATGAACATGTCCTTGGTCATCCAAGGCATTTTCATTTGATATGTACTGAATGTAAAAGAATTATTGAAGTTGAAGAGAATAATTCACTCAAAAAATTCTTAAACAACGTTGGTTTGGAAAACGATTTTGAAATCTCAGATTATTCGTTATCAATTAAAGGAAAATGTAATGAGTGCTCAAAAAAGTAATAAAATAAAGATTGCCTTGTTTGGAAATCCTAATTGTGGAAAAACAACACTTTTTAATGCCTTAACAGGAAGTAAGCAGTACGTAGGCAATTGGCCTGGAGTAACTGTTGAGAAAAAAAGTGGGATCCTAAATATCTCCGATCTTGAAGTGGAAATTGTCGATTTACCAGGTATTTATTCAATGACAGCTTTCTCTCTTGATGAAAAAATTGCCCGTAGTTTTGTTCTCGATGAAGCCCCTGACTTAATTCTAAATGTCGTTGATGTGACTAATCTTGAAAGAAATCTCTATTTAACAATGCAATTGACTCAATTACGAAAGCCTATGATTATTGCGCTAAACATGTATGACTTGCTTGAAAAACTCAATTTTGATGTAAATCTTAAAAAACTTCATGAAAATTTACACTGTCCGGTTATTCCTTTATCAGCATCAAAAAAAGAAGGTTTAAATGGTTTAAAATCATTAATTGCTCAAGTAAATGACTATCCTACATTTATTTCTAATGCAAAAATCCATTATGATGAGATTGTTACAAACAGTATTAACACTCTAATCCCCATTATTAAGGAGTTTAATACAAGCAATATGGATGATGTTTGGTTTACGATGAGAGTACTTGAAAACGATGAAATGTTTAAAAACACTGTAAAATCAGATTTGTATCCAATCATCGATAAAGAAAGAGATAAGATTTTTAAACATTCTAGAATCCAGGTGGAGTTATTGATCGCTGATGGATTGTATGGCTATATCAATGGCTTGTGTAAAAAAGTTGTTAAAAAGAATAAAAGAAAAGAAAATAAGTTTTCAGATACTTTAGATGATACTTTTCTTCATTCATTTTTCGGTTTTCCAATCTTTGTTTTTATCATGTATGTGGTTTTTAGTTTTTCAATGACTTTAAGTACTCCTTTTATCAATTTTTTTGATAATATCTTTGGAGCTGTATTTGTTGATGCTTTTTCTGATTTTCTGATCAAAATAAATACACCTGATTGGTTAAAATTATTCCTTGCTGATGGAATTGGAGGAGGAATTCAGACCGTATCTACATTTATTCCCCCAATCTTTTTAATTTTCTTGTGTTTAAGTATTCTTGAAGATTCGGGATATATGGCGCGAGCAGCTTTTGTAATGGACAGAATGATGCGCTTACTTGGGCTTTCAGGTAAAGCTATAATACCAATGATTGTTGGATTCGGCTGTACCGTCCCTGCTATCTTAGCCACACGAACAATCGATTCAAAGCGTGATCGTTTGATGACTATTCTTTTAGTCCCTTTCATCCAATGTGGAGCAAAAATTCCAGTATATACAATGTTTGCAGTTTTATTTTTTAAGGAGTATGCTGGTTTTTTGATTTTCTTCTTATATTTCATTGGAATTTTATTTGCGGTTCTTAGTGGATTTCTTTTCAACAAAATCGTTTTTAAAGGGAAAAGCAGTGATTTTGTAATGGAGCTTCCTTCTTATCATATTCCGACGATAAATGGCATTATGACCCATACCTGGTTTAAGTTAAAGGGTTTTATTTTAAAAGCAGGTCAAACAATTCTTTTTGTGATTATCATTCTTACAATGATTCAGTCCTTACCTGTTTCAAGTAATTCACTAACAGGAAAAAAAGAAAGCTTATTGAATCATGCGGGAAAGTTGATAACACCTATATTTAAACCTATGGGAATTGAAGATGATAATTGGGGGGCTAGTGTTGCATTATTTACCGGATTATTTGCCAAAGAAGCAATAGTAGGCACTTTTGAATCAATATACAATGAAAATACTCAACCTGGATTTGAAAAATTTAATTTTTTTATTTCAGCCCGTACAGCGTTTGTGCAATTAAGCGATGACTTAAAATTTGCAATAATAAAAATGTTTAATCCATTTTATCAACAGACAAAAGAACAGACTTTAATAGATCAAACTGATAACCCTCTGATTTACAAGTTTAAAAATAATCACCAGGTCTTTGCTTACCTGTTGTTTATATTAATATATGCCCCTTGTGTCGCGAGTATTGCTTCAGTTCAAAAAGAAGCTGGTAATAAAATTGCTGTTTTTCAAGTAGTTTATCTTACTGTACTTGCCTGGATTTCAGCAACATTATATTATCAGCTCAGTCAGATCAACAATGGAGTTAATGCTATTCTAATAATTCCCGTTCTTCTGATGATTCTTTTGCTCTTGTATATGAAAAAATTAAAAATCGATAATTGAGGTAATGATGTTTTTCAGAAAAAGAAGAAAACACAGAGAAAATATTTTGATAAAAATTGAAAATACTATTGATAATATTTTAAGTTTAGATTTAGCAGAACTTAATCAGGATTATATGATTACATTTAATCCGCATCGAAAATCATTTGAACTCGGGCTATACATTGGAAATACAGTGAGAGTCATAAGAAACAATTATTTTCAAAGAAACATCATCATCGCTGTTGCTGAATCAAGATATATGATCTCAAAGGATATTGCAAAAAGGATCAAAGTAAAAAGAACCGATTAAACTTCAAACTCAATATATATATCTTTATCATTAATCGAAACACTGTAGTTAGAAATTTTTGGATTTAACTCAGAATGAATCGCTAATAATTGATTATGAATCAGATCAGAATCGAATAGAGTATTGTTTTCCTCAGATTTTGAAAAATTCAAAGCAATTTTATTTTCTTTATTACTAATTTTAAGCGTATCTTCTTGTTCTGATATCTCTAATAAATAATTGATGATATGATACATAAGATTAAAGATACTCTGAACATTGATCACCTTTCTGTATGGTTCAGTTTCCAATTCAACACAGATATGATGTTTATACTTCATATGGGATTTCATAAACATGTCAATTCGATTTAAAATTTCTGATAGATCAGTGTCATAGTCTTTATTGTTGCAGTCTTTATCTGTAAAAAACGCAGTATTCTGAAGCATTTTTGTAATCGTATCTACATGTTTTGTAAGAAGATCTAATCCTTTTACATCAGGATACTTTATCTCCATAATTTCTACACGACCTGAGATTCCCATTAATGGAGTATTTAAATTGTGGATAAAACCTGCCATAACATGACCATATTTTGCCCATTTTTTTAATTCTAAGTATTCATTCATATCGATTTCAAGACGATCATTCATCTTTTCCTCCGTCTTCTTCTGAATAATTTTCTTCATCTATTGTTAACATCTTTAAGTCTTCTAAATTATAACTTTTCATGGTCACGTCCGTAATTGAACGTAAGCGATTAAGGATTTTCTGTATGATTGAAATACTTAAATAGATGTTTGTAAAGGCTTTTTCTTGAGTGCTTGTTTTATCTGTGATTTGAATATCCAGCAACTCCGTGTATCCTAATATTGCATTTAATGGAGAATTGATTTTGTCATTTGCAGTAATTGCAAATGATGATACCGTTAAGAACTTCTCATGTTCAATAAGTTCTCTTTCTCGATCTTTCTTCTCTGCAATATCATGCATCATACCTAAATCTAATATTTTGTCATTATAACTGATTGAAGTAAAATGTGTTTCTACTTCGATACTACTACCCGTGTTAATAAGTAAACGATGTACGATAATAAATGAATCTTCATTATCTTCTTTTCTTTGTTGGAATTGTTTAATGAATGTTAATCGGTCTTCTTCTGGAATCAAGTTTATAAATGAGAAATTATTGTCATTGATATCATCTTTGTTAAGCCCTGTTGTCTGATAAAATGATAAATTCGCTAATTGTAAGACATAATTCTGCATTAAGAATATTCCATCAAATGCATGTTCTACGATAAAACGAAATCGCTCTTCAGA
This sequence comes from uncultured Candidatus Cloacimonadota bacterium, assembly GCA_964573665.1. Classification (GTDB taxonomy): domain Bacteria; phylum Cloacimonadota; class Cloacimonadia; order Cloacimonadales; family WRIO01; genus JAGOCT01. The sequence continues at coordinate 14,771 of CAZNKI010000024.1, forward strand.
TTGTTTGAGAACCTGAGTCCTTTGTCTGACCAAATCTTCAAGATGATTGGTATAGGCTTCAAGTCGGTTGTTTAACTCGATTCGTTCAGTAATATCTTGTAAAATACAATTGATGCTTGATTGGCCTTTGACTTCTTTTGAAAAATTTGTAGTATAGATAAAAGTTTTTTGAAATCCTTCAATACTTTGAATGATCACTTCATTTTTTGATTTTGAAAATGTATCCTGATTGATGCTTAGTAATTTGATCTTGTCTTCGTATGAAACAAGATCGCCGATATTTGTTCCTGCTAAACTCTGAGGTGTATAACCTAAAATACTTAATACACTGTTGTTAATATATTTAATATTGCCTTTTAAATCCATTGTTATTGCAATATTATTTATACTGTCTAATACATTAATACTTTGCTTCTCCATTTCTCGAATAGAAAATGACAGATCCTGGTTTTCTATCATCAACTCTTTATTACGATTTATCGTTTGATAAACAGAGTTAATCAATCCTTTTTTTAGTATTTTAAATTTAAAAATTAAAAACACGACAAAGATAAAAAGTATGATAAACAAAGAAAAAATAGTTACAATTCTTTTATAGTAATGAAAAAACAATACTTTGTCATTAATCGTGTTTTCCCATTTACCAATAATTTCAGTAATTTCATTATGTGATAGCATATCATTTATTAACTTTGAGATAATGTTATATAATATTTTGTCTTCATTTTTAAGCCATAAGAAAGAATCAATTTCTTTTTCAATTTTATGTGTATATATAATATTTTCTGAGTGACTGAAGAATTTATCGATCTGAGATAACCTTAAATTGTCCACTATAAGTATCGCTGATTTATCTTTAATAAAACTATGATAAGCGGATAAAATATCTGAATATATAAATAATGATTTTGAAGATAATTCAGGAAAAGTATTAAAAAGAATTTCTTGATTAATCATATAAACATGATTAATTGTATTTAAATTAAATTCTTTATCGATACTGATCACATAATATTTGATCTTAAAAGGAATACTCGTACTGATTTCTTTTATTTTATCCGTTTTTGATAAAGAACTGATACAGTCAATATCATAAGAATAATCTTCTTCTGAAACAAAAACAACTTTTTTATTTAAACGATTAAAAATCCGTTTATAAATGTCGATATTAATTCCTTCTGCTTCATTATTTTCATTAATAAACTCATAGGGTGCATTGTTGGTACTGATAAGGATTTTAAAAACTTTGCGATCTTTAAGCCATTCTTTTTCATTGTTGTTTAATTCTAAACCACGGATTTGGATAAATAATGTAATAATTGAAATAAATAAAAATATCTTTTTCATGAATTTGTTAAGGTTTGTAATACTCTGATTAAATCTTTCATTTTGAATGGTTTTGTGAGAAAACCATCAGCATTATTTTCGCTTACAATGCTTTTTACTTTTTCAACATTAACTCCTGTAATCAAAACGACAGGAAAATTTGGCTCTTTTTCTTTGATTTTTTTTAATAAATCTACACCATTCATTTTTGGCATATTAATATCTGTTACCAGAATATCAGGTCTCTCTTTTTTCCATAATACATAAGCATCAAGTCCATTATCAGATTGTAAGACTTGATATCCAAATGATTCTAAAAAGTCTGTAATCATAAATCGCATTACTTTTTCGTCTTCGGCTATTAATACCTTAATCATGATTACCTCATAAATGATTTGCAGGAAGTGATCACACTTCCTGCAAAAACGTCATATTATTTGATTTCTGTTTTAATTACTTCTGCTAATCTTTTGATACCTTCAACGTTGACTTCCTTATCGCAGAAGGAGAAATTCAAACGCATCGTATTATTCCCTTTACCGTTACAGTAAAATGATGTTCCACTCACATATGCAACATTTTTCTCAATCGCTTTTTTAAACATTTCATTGGTGTCTATGTATTCTGGGCAAGTAAGGAATAAGAACAACCCACCGTGTGGTTTTGTCCAGCTAACTTCTTGTGGCATAAAATCTTCTAAAGCTTTTAACATGACATCGCGTTTTTCTCGATAAGAGTTGATTATGAATTGAATTTTTCCTTCCATAATCCCTCGTTCCATGTATCTTGCTGCAATTCTTTGAGTAAAAGGAGGTGTACACAAATCTGTCGCTTGTTTTGCAACAACGATCTTATCAACGATTTCTGTGTCAGCAATCACCCAACCAATTCTAAATCCAGGTGCAAATATCTTTGAAAATGTACCTAAGTTAATGACATGACCACTATTATCTAAACTAAAAATTGTTGGTTCATGTTCGCCTTCAAATCTCAATTCTCTGTATGGGCTATCTTCTAATATCAATACATCATATTTTTTTGCAAGAGCTAATATTTCTTCTCTGCGTTTATGTGACATTGTAATGCCAGCAGGATTTTGAAAATCTGGGATAGTATAGATAAATTTTGGTTTTTTATTGAGTGCTTGTAATTCTTTGAGTTTTTCTTCTAATAATGTGGCACTCATACCTTCTTCATCAAGAGGTATCCCATGCATATCTGCACCATAACTGTTAAATGCGCTTAAACCACCTAAATATGAAGGTAAACCACAAATTACGGTGTCACCTCTGTCGATAAAGATTTTTGCAACCAAATCTAATGCTTGTTGAGATGCTGTTACGATGATAAGATTGTCAATGCTGATATTAAAACCTTCTTTTTGGTATTTTTCAACCAAAAGTTTTCTCAATAGCATATCGCCCTCAGTTGCACCATACTGTAAAGCTGTAGCTGCTTCATTGATCATTACATCTAAGATGATGTCTTTAAGTTCTTCAACTGGGAAAGAATTTGGTGCAGGTAACCCGCCTGCAAATGAAATTATCTCAGGGCGTTGAGTTAATTTCAATAACTCTCTGATCGCTGATCGTTTCATCCCTTTGGAATTAGTCGAAAAGCTGCTTTGTAAGTTGCTAATCATGGCAACCTCCTAATTTATTTTTTATGAATTTATATAGTTGATTAATTTACTCTTACTAATCTGTTCTTCTACATTCTTAATATGTTTAAAATCAATAAGCAAATCAAAATCAAATGTATTGTTTTCTTCATTGTATTGGCTGTTTAATATTGTCGTTTTATGTTGAATAAAATCGATTAAATTACCAAGGTTGGGTGGAATTTGATAAAATCTTCTGACTTTGCGTTGATTAATATAATAGATGATCTTTTCATACAAACTATCTACATGCATCTGCTCTTTTGCCGAAATAAAAACACAATCTTCATATTTTTCCTGAAGATATTTTCTTAGAAATAGACTAACGGGAGGTTCTAATAAATCCCATTTATTAAAAACATACAATACGTTTTTGTCAGAGGCTTGAATTTCTTTTAATACATCGTTTACTGTCGTAATCATTTCATCGATCCGACTATGTGAAACATCGACGACATGAAGTAATAAATCTGCTTCTCTGACTTCATAAAGGGTCGAATAAAAAGATTGAACCAAAGTCGTAGGTAAATGATTAATAAAACCGATAGTATCTGTGATGATGAGTTCTTCGCCAATCGGAATTTTTACACTTCTTGTTGTGGCGTCCAAAGTTGCAAATAGTTTGTCTGCTGTGTAGATATCTGCCTGAGTGAGCAAATTAAAAAGTGTGGATTTCCCCGCATTTGTATAGCCCACCAAGCAAACTGAAATTGCCTGATTTCTTCGTTTTCTTTTATTTTCAGTTGTTTTTTTTATATCTGCAAGTTTACTTTTTAAAAGTGTAATCCTTTTTTTTATCATACGACGATCGATTTCTATTTGTTTTTCACCAGGTCCTCTGACTCCGATGCCACCTTCAATTCGAGAAAAATGCTGCCACAAATTCCTCAATTTAGAATAACTGTATTCTAATTGAGCTAACTCGACTTGTATTTTAGACTCTTTAGTTTTTGCATGTTTTGAAAAAATGTCTAAGATAAGCTCGGTTCGATCAACAATATTGCATTTGGATGTTTTTGCAATATTTCTTGCTTGAGCGGGGCTTAAATTGTCATTAAAGATCAAAGTACTAATGGAATTCTGTTTAATTGTCCGGATTATTTCTTGAAGTTTTCCTTTGCCAATCCAAGTACTTGAATTAGCTTTCTCCAATTGCTGCACAAAGCTGTTAATTACCTCTGTCTCAGCGGTAAATGCAAGCTTTTTTAATTCTTCCATGGATTCCATATACTCCATTTTGTTTTGATCATTTGTGAATAAACCAATTAAATAAGCACGCTCAACTTGTTTTTTGTTTATATGTAATGGCTTTTGAGCTGTTTTTTTATTCTGATTCATACACTCTTATTTTTCTTAATTTGCGTCTCCATTCCTGATACGCACTCTTTATCTCTAATAAAAATAAAGTTTTTTGATTCTCATCATCAAAAGTAAATATATCAATGGAATGTATTTTCCCATCTTTTGCCTTAAAACTCTTCACAGGTAGTTCTACTTCGATTTCTCCATCTCTTCTTAAAACTGTAATTTCATTAATATAAACACCTTCTGATATCTGCAATACTGCTCTTGCTTCTACGATTCCGTAATTAACATCTCTAAATTTGATATCCATAGATTATCATCCTTTTCTATTCACTCTTATTTACTCTTTTATTGATAATCAAATCAATAACTCCTAAACCATAAAAATAAAATTACTCAAATAATGGCAAGTTTTTTATTTGTTTTGTTGGATAAATGTATTTCTATCATTTTCTTTTTTCTCCTAAATTCAGAATACATATTCACTTATGATTTGTCAAACTATTTCTGATTTTTTAACAATAAAAAATACCCCAGAAATTTCTGGGGTATTTTATAAGTTAGATTAATCAAATTTCTTAATTACTTCTATTAATTCAGGTAATTCCATCCCAATATTCTTCAGATGTTCTATTGTTGGGATGCCTTTTTCATTCCAGCCTTTTCTTTTGTATACAGCATCAATCAACTTTTCGTATCTGGATGTTCTGTATTCTCTGTGAGCCTTCATTTTTTCTGCTAAACTCATTTGGCTTGGATCGACACCAATATTTTCTTTTAACTGTTTATCATAACGATCTTGTCTTGATAAATACTCTTCTTCAGTTACGGGACCAACAGCTCGGTAAGGAGGGCGATCATCGTTTCTTAATCCTTTACCCATTCTAAGATTGAAGATCTTTTGGAAATTGTAAACTCTCTCAGACTGAAGGATCATTTCCTTACGATCTATTTTCTTGCCGGTAATTGCTGCGTATATATCAAGATAGTTTTGAACATGTTCTGGCACTTTTGCCGGTTCATCTGTCTCAGCATTATTTGCGGGTTCTACATCATTCCATGGTAACTTGCAAAGTCCCTGTAATCCAAACCAGGTTCGGAACATTGGGAAATAATGTAATGCTTCAGCTTTATCTTCAAATGTAGGTATATGATTATTGACCATGTCCATGAAAATCAACCATGCTTCATCATGTTGTGGACCTTTTAATGCTAAAGTATAGCCACCTTGTTGTGCTAATGATTCCTTGGACATATATTGTGAATATTCAAGTCCTTTTGCTTCCATACCGATATCCTGTAAGAATTGAGCTGGTGCATTTAATTCATTGATCATCCAGTTCTTAAGCCATAACACACCTTTGCCAAGCTTTACGCCAAAACCATCTCCGCGAGCCATTTGGTGAAGTGCTTCTAATACTGAGTCTGCATTGCCCCATGAAAAATCTAATCCGTCAGTATGTTCTGAACGTAAGATTTTGTTTTCCCAACATTCCATGACAAAGGCTGTGGTTGTCCCAAAAGATATTGTATCAATACCATAAGTATCACAATAGAAATTAATTTCTACGACATCTTTAGGATCCCATACATATATATTTGAAGAACATCCACCCACTGTTTCATATTCAGGACCGTCAACTGTCACTTTATCACCTTTATAAGGACCTGTTCTTAATTCAAAATTATCCACAGCTTTACAGCAGGACATCGTGCAACCAAACCAGCATCCATCAGGCATATTTTGAGTAAACATGGATGTCCATACTCTTGAATGCACTTTATCAGATGAATCATCTGCACCAAATTTAAAGTTTTTGACAGGTAACAAGTCATAATCATTCATCACTTCAACTAAATGGGCAGTTCCCACTTGTCTCATTTTGCACTGGATATCATCAAGATCTCTGACTTCATTATGCAGTTTTAAACCTCTGGCTTGTACGGTTGCTAAATCTACTGGATGATTGGAGTCTCCTTTCAATCCTGAATATTTAACTACTAACGCTTTGATTTTTTTATCACGCATAACATGACCGATACCACCGCGACCTGCTTGTTTTAAGCGGGCAACTTTTCGGCGTTTGTCATAAAATGAAAAATTAAGCATTCCCATATATGCATGTTGTGCGCCTAATCCTGCGCTCACAACTGATATGTGTTGTTTGTCATCTTCATCATTGGCATACATTTCGTGTAATTGTTCAGCTAATACATGACTGTCAATTGCTTCATCAGGAGCTTCAAAAATCTGAACAAAACCTTCATCACCATTGATATAGATAATCACTTCTTTATCTGATTTACCTTGAATTTCTAATGCATCAAATCCTGAAAATTTCATGTAAGGGCCAAAATGTCCGCCTACATTACTATCAATTGGAATGTTTGTCATTGGAGAAAGTGATGTCACTATTGATTTTCCTGAACCTGGGTAATTTGTGTTTCCACCTACTGGTCCTACTGAAATACAAATCGCATTCTCAGGATCAGACCATTTTGTGTTTTCATTTACAGCATCCCATAACAATCTGAGATCAAAACCCTTTCCTCCAACAAACTTATCAATCATTTCTTGAGAAACTGGTTTTTCTTTGATTTCTGCATTACCGACATTAACATATAAAGTTCTGCGATTATAACCTTTATCTACTTGACCTAACTGATAACGGTATTCTTTAATCAGATTGTGTTTTGCTTTCATTGCATCTATATTAAACTGACTCATTATGACCTCTCACTTACTATTTCTATTGCCTGAACAGGACATTTGCTTGCACATGACCCGCAAGCAACACATTTAAAAGGAGTTAAAGCATTATCTGTATGTCTCATTGATTGTGTGGGACAGATAGATACACATGCCAAACATCCAATACATTTTTGTTTGTTGAGCATGACTACTCCCTGAGTATTAATACTCAATGCTAAAGTTGGACATACCTCGACGCATTTCCCGCATTGATTGCATACATTTAGATTGAATCCATTATTTAACGTTTCTACTTTAATGCATGATAACTGATGATCTTCTTTTTTGAAGAATAACTGAGAACATACATCTTCACATGTGTGACAACCGATACATTTATCAGAATATGTTTTTAAATACTTCATAATACCCTCTTTATTGATATATGCATAGATATGCAGTTTGTTCTTTAACGATTAACTGAAACTTCTTGTCTTTTTCCACAATAAAGCTTTCACCTTTTTTGTAATCGACATAATCATTACTATCTGGTAATTTTACGCTTAACACTCCAGAAATTACTGTCATAATTTCGAGTGTACTGGTTCCAAACTCATATTCTCCGGCTTCCATTACTCCAACTGTTGCCTGTCCATCTTGATTGTTGAATGCAATTGATTTGACTGTTCCATTGAAATATTCATTGGTTTTGAGCATTTTTGCCTCCCTGTTTTTTTTTATTTATCTGCCTTTTTATCCGCCACTGATCATATGAATAATTTGCACTTCATCTTGATCGTTAATCTGTTGAGATTCATATTCGTTTTTTTTTATATGTTTGCCATTGATTCGTACAATAATATTTGGGAATGTGTATTTTTTTATGGCTAATAATTGAGCCACACTCAGTGGACAATCAATATTAAATTGATTACCATTTAGTATTATCATATTCATTTGTATCCTCAGAGCAAAAATATTCTATGATCAGTTTTTTTGTAAAGCTTTTTTTTTATCGAATAAAAGTCAGAATTATGAACGAGAAATAATTTCTGTTTTCATAAGATGAATGTACTTATTCTGAATCATAACTCTATGAAAAAAAGATATATAACATAGTACAGCACCAATGGCACAAGGTTTGCAATTTCTTATTGAAAAATAGGAGGAATGATGATCAGAGGCATTTATACCAATTCATCAGCAATGCAGTACCTTCAGGAAAAAATGGATATTGTTGCTAATAATTTGGCAAATTCTAATACAAATGGTTTTAAAAGAAATGGTCTTTTCATTAATGAATTAATGGATGCTCAACAAGCAAATATCAGAAATAAAATCAATCAGCCATTACCTGAAGGAGAAATTCAATCTTATACTGAAAATACTCAAGGACCTTTAAGGGAAACTAAAAATAAACTTGACTTTGCTCTTAATGGAGATGGGTTTTTCTCTGTTCAAACTCCAGACGGAATTCAATACACAAGAGATGGTCAGTTTACTGTGAGTCCTGAAGGGCTCTTGGTTACGCCAAATGGCTATCAGGTCATCGGACAATCAGGTCCAATAGCAATTCAGGGCGAAAAAATTGAAGTTGCTGATAATGGCTTAATAATGGTAGATGGATCAGTCACAAATAAATTTGATGTTAAAACTTTTGATGTAAAAGATGCGCTACAACAATCTAATAACTTATGGAAACTCAGAGAAGATGGGGTTCAGGTTGAACCCTCTCAAGCATCAGTTAAGCAAGGCTACATTGAAAATTCAAATGTACAAATTGTAAAAGAAATGGTCGATATGATTGCTGTTCAAAGATGGTACAATGTCAATGAAAGATCAATTCGTACCAATGATGATGCATTAAATAAAGCCGTTAATCAAATAGCCAGATAGGAGTAAAAAATGATAAGAAGCCTTTATTCAGCTGCAACGGGTATGTATGCTCAACAAATGAATATTGATAATATCTCTAACAATCTTGCCAATGTGAATACCAATGGTTTCAAAAAATCTCAGATTCAATTTCAGGATTTATTATATCAAACCATTGATGAAGCCGGTGCTGTCACTGGTGATTCAACAAGTAAACCTGTTGAACTTACCATCGGAGCGGGTGTTAAACCAGTGGCGACACATAAGATTTTCTCACAAGGTAATCTGGTGAATACAAACAATCCTTTAGATATTGCTATTGATGGGGATGGATTTTTTACGATAAGAAGAGGTGATGGACAAGAATTTTATACTAGAGATGGCTCTTTTAAAATTAACGAGTTAGGACAAATGGTCACTTCTGACGGTTATTTTCTTGATCCAGATATCACATTCCCAGCAGATACAGAGTCAGTCTCAATTAGCCCTGATGGTATTGTAATGGTGAAACAGTATAACGAAGAAACTCCTTTTCAAATTGGTCAGATTCAATTAGCGCGTTTTATCAATCCTGCAGGTTTGAAAAGCGTTGGTGGGAATCGTTATATGCAAACAGTTACCTCAGGTGAAGCTATGCTCAATAATCCTGCCAGAGACGATATGGGTCAGCTACAGCAAAGATACCTTGAAGTGAGTAATGTTGAAATTGTCGAAGAAATGGTGAATATGATTGTTGCTCAACGCGGTTATGAAGTCAATTCAAAATCAATCAGAACAGCTGAATCAATGCTTGAAACTGCAACATCATTGAAGAGATAATAAAAATGAAATGGAAGATTTTTCTCATCATATTTTTATCAGTCACAAGCCTTTTGTCTGCTAAAACATTGAGATTAAAATCATCTGTTATTGTGAATTCTTCCTCTGTATTTCTTTCTGATATTGTAGATAATCATTCTTTATCAGAGAATGAAAAGTCAAACTTGAATCATATAAAAATTGCTGAGTTTGACTCGAATCAGAAATTTATTAACATAAAAAGTGAAACCATTCGCGAAACGTTAAAAATGCTCAAAATAAATGACATTCAGTTAACAGGGCAAATTGTTTCAGTGTATTTCAAACAAAAATCGGTTTCTGATGACGAGTTGAAGAATTTGATTAATCAGTTTTTAAGCAAGAAACTACACGATTATAATGATATCACTATTGATTATGTGAAACTTCCTTTAATCTATATACAAAATGAAGAATATCTTCTCTCTGTTAATGAGATTGATTTGAATAATAATTCTTCAAGTATTATCTTGAGCTTAAATTGTAAAACTCATGATTCTAAAACAGAAATTTATACAGCACATGTTAAGTTATTTAAGACTTACGAAGTATTTCAACTAAAAAACAGTAAAAAAATGAGTGAAGAATTCTACATTTCAGATCTTCAGAAAACTATTGTTAGAGACCTGAGAAGCTCGAAATATGATTTAACCATTGATGATATTCTCAATAGCGTAGCTTATAACTATTGTCCCAAAGGGAAAATTATTAATACCTCTGATCTGCGTGATCAACCTTTGGTTAGAAAAGATCAATTAGTTAAAGTCAATGTTAGAAGCGATAGTTTTCAATTATCTTACGAAGCCTTGGCAAAAAGTAATGCCTGGATGGGTGAACAAATCACACTGCAAAATCCAGAAAACAAAAAGTTCTTTAATGCACGTGTGATTGCAAAAAACACAGTAGAAATCAATTTGGAGGAAAAATGAAAAGTTATTTATTTATCATTCTGTTCGTAATAATCACTATCAATACATACGCATCTACGATATCTTCGATGTATTCAGATCATAAAAGTTTCTCTATTGGAGATATTCTAACTGTGATTATTTCTGAATCAAGTACTGCTAAAGCTGGAGCAAAATCAGCAACAGATCGTTCTTTTAATCATAATTTTTCTACTGAAGCAGGAAAAGGACCTCTTGATTTTATTCCCTTATCAGGATTAGGGACAAGTACATCAAACTCATCAAAGGGTGACGCTAATACGAGTAGAGAAGGCTCTTTTAAAGCTAATATGACTGTTAGAATTATTGATATTGATTCTAATGGAAATCTGGTCATCAAAGGATCTAAATCTGTGAAAATCAATGGGGAAGAGGAAATTACTATGCTTGAAGGTGTTGTCCGTTCACAAGATGTTGGTGCTGATAATACGATCTCTTCTAATAATATTGCAGACGCTCAAATCAGCTACCTTGGCAAAGGACCAATTCAAACTGCCAGCAAAGTGGGCTTCATTACGAAGGTATTTAATTTCTTATTCTAAATAGATTTTCTACAGGATAGAAGTAAGCTTCAAGGCAGAAGTAAATCAGTAGCATGCCTTGTTAAAGGCATTTTAAGGCATGTTTGTAATTCTGAGAAGTTTTTTATAAAAAAGCACATAATACATGATTTTTTATTGATTAGATAGCATCTTTTTAAACAATTAAAGAATAGTTAACTCTCACTTCTAATTCAAATTGAAAATCATTTCAGTATATCTCTTGACAATAAGTCTGTTTTTTACTATTGTTTGCTCAAAAGATAAATTGAGGGATATATGCTTCATACTTTGAGTATCAAGAGAAATAAAGAAATACCTTTTATTCACCATCACCCATGGATTTTTTCCGGTGCTTTAGATGAAAAAGGGCAAAACAATATCATTGATGGAGAGTGTGTTAAAGTCATTGATTACAGAGGTCAGTTTATTGCTTATGGCCTGTTTAATTCGAAAAGTCAAATCAGGGTTCGCTTGTATTCATTTGAAGAAGATAGTCCCATTGATGATGTTTTAATTAAAGACTTAATAAATAGTGCAATTAATTTAAGAAAAACTACTTTAGATTCTATTACTTTTAGCAATGCATGTCGTTTAATTTTTAGCGAGGCTGACGGGCTTTCTGGTCTTGTTGTAGATAAATTTGCTGATTATCTGTCTATCCAATTCACTTCTCTGGCATTATATACATTCAAAGCTGTAATTATTCAGGCTTTGGTTGAATTGATTAACCCTCTTGGAATTTATTTAAGAACAGAAAAAGGAATAGCTACTGAAGAAGGTTTAATGATTAAAGATGATTTGATCTATGGAAACGATGCGCCAACACCCTTATTGATAAATGAAAATGGATTAATTTTTGAAGTTAATATCGAAACCGGTCAGAAAACAGGTTTTTATGTTGATCAAAGAGATAATAGATACGCCGTAAGAAAGTATGCTCAAGGAAAACGATGTTTAGATGTTTGCTCTTATACTGGTGCATTTTCGATGAATCTTTTATATTCAGGTGCCCAATCAGTGATTGCTGTTGATGTCTCAGAAAATGCATTATCTTTAGCTCAAAAAAACGCGGAACTTAATCATTTCACGAACTTCAAAACAGTTAAATCAGACGCTTTTAAGTTTCTTGAAAACGAATTAAAACAAAAGAATAAATATGATCTGATCATCCTTGATCCACCAAAATTTACTCATTCAAGAGCAAATAATAAGCAGGCACTTAAAGGCTATATTCAACTGAATCATTTAGCGCTCACTTGTTTGCATGATCAAGGAGTTCTTGTTACATGCTCCTGTAGTGGTAGAATATCAAATGAGGATTTTTCTCAAGCGCTTGCAAATGCGTCGTTACTTGCAAATCGCCGAATTCGCTTGATCGAACAACGCTTAATGAGTATTGATCATCCGGTCAATCCCGCTTGTCCTGAATCAGCTTATTTGAAATGCCTTATCTACTGGGTGGATTGATTTGATCAAAAAAGAATACCTGTTTCTTCATTTTAGCATTTTACTCTTTGGATCAGCAGGACTCTTTACCAAAATTATTAATTTAAATGCTCTACATATTGTACAAGGTAGACTTTTATTTGCTGTAATCACCTTGCTAATTCTTAAAATAATTCGACAAGAAAAGTTTTATCTGATTAAGAAAGACATTTATATCTTTGTAGTTTCTTCTGCTATTTTAGCTTTACACTGGTTTGCTTTTTTCAAATCGATACAGCTTATTGGCATTCTCTCAGGTTTAATGTTTTTTATCACATATCCGATTTTTACTGCCTTGATTAATATACTATTTTTTAAGCAAAAGATGATACTCTCATTTTTTCTCTCTTTGATAATTTGTGTTGTTGGCTTATTTTTGATGAACGTTACAAAGTTTAGGATCAATGATTCTTTGATTGGTTTGTTATGGGGTCTGTGTTCCTCTTTTACCTTTGCTGTTTTGGGTTATTTTAATAAAAACTTAGTAAATAAATATTCTTCAACAAATATCTCTTTGTTTCAATTTGCTTTAGCATTTATTGTATTATCTCCACTAACATTCACAATAAATACGCCTCAGTATTCTTTATCAAATATTCTTTATTTAGTTCTATTAGGATCTGTTTTTACTGCTTTGTCTCATACATTATTCATCGCTTCAATGAAGCAGTTGCCTCTTATTTATGTTGCTCTGTCTTCTTGTATGGAGGCTGTGTATGGAATCCTTTTATCTGTATTGTTTTTCAATCAGAACTTATTATTTTTAGACTTTGTAGGTGCATTTATGGTTTTAGGTGCATCAATGTTTGAAACTTATCGGCTGAATCTCTCAAAATCTTAAGACTTTATCTGAAGATATCGGGTTTTGTTCATATCTTTTCTGCTGAAAGTGTATCTTTTTTGGTCAATATAAAGACTCATACTCTTTTTATATGGTGGTACATAAATAAATACAAAACCTTCTTCATTACTTATCTTTCCTTTAAGATTTGGATGATTCATACTTTTATGATGTATTTCTTTGAATCTTCTGTGCTCATTTTTTTGATGAAACAATTGTAATGCAAATGTGTTTTCTTTGAGATGATTCAGCATTTCAATAACTGATTTTACATTTTTCTCTACAATTTGTTTGAGCATAAAGTTATTAGGAAAGATGATGGACTTTTTCTTATAAATTCCGCCTACTTCGATATCAAAAAATAGTGTCCCCGTTTCTGAATATGCCCAATCACGAAAAAAGCCAACCTTACTTGTGATCCCTGAATGAACAATATAATTCTCCTTTGAATAGTCTTTCTTTAGAAATTTTGATAAGTAGCTTGCTAAGTAATTCATTTCTTCCCAATGAGGTGATTTGCCTTCCTTCCAATTCCATGGATAGAATATTAGCTCATTGTAATCTCCGATATAAGAACTATGATAGTTAATTGTAAATAGAAATCTCTCTCGTTTCATGAAATCCATCATGATTTTTGTTTCGGTTTCTGAACCAGCAGATGTTCCAGCAAAATAAGGTTCATGAACTTTATACTGTTCTTCTTTATTCCAGTTAATTGGAAAGTTTCTGTTGATATCAACACCATCGATCCCTTTGTCTAATTTGCCATTTTTATTGGTATCAGTTGTATTTTTCCGATGATTGGCATACTGCCCTGAAGAGACTATTTTAAAACCATCAGGATTGATACTGGGGATAAAGAAAATATTAAAGGATTCAAGTATCTCATCAACTGTTTCTTCTGAATGATTGATAAGCAGATATTCTGCTAAATTCATACAAATTTCTACCCCAATAGGTTCTGAAGAATGTATTTGTCCAATGATCAAAATTGATGCTTTATTAAATCTCTTGTGCTTAACATTCTTAGAAATTTTAAAACTTCGGATAGCTGATTTACCATTTTTGGTATATCCAAGTATTTCACTGCTGAATAAATCATGATATTCAGATTTCCATTGCTTGAGCTTCTGAATAATTTCTTTTTCTGTATGATAATCGCTGTCTAAAGGATACTTATTGACGTAACCTGAGAGTGAAATTATGATAAAAATCATCATTACAAGAAAAATGCTTTTCTTCATTTTTTACTCCTTTCTGCCATTTTAATTTTATTGTTAAAATTTAGCAAGTATTTGTTGACGGTTTTTTTATCTTTCAATAGATTGACGTCATATTAGTAAAAATTGTTTGTGAGGTGAAGAATGAGCGTAAAAGATATTTTCCTATCATTTGTCGATAAACTGCAAATGACTGCTAATGTTGGTATTATTTTTGGAAATCCAATTAATACCAAAAACAAAACAATTATTCCTGTGGCTAAAACACAATATGGTTTTGGTGCTGGAGGAGCAAGTTTAACCTTAAGCACTGACAATTCTGATAATTCCGATGCTGGTGGTGGTGGCGGTGGTGTTAAAACAGTTCCTGTAGGCGTTCTTGAAGTAACGGATGAAAGAACACGATTTATCCCAACCATTTCAGTGGGAGATATTATTTTGGCATTTGGTATGATACTCACTTTCATTTACCGAATGAATAAGATGAAGAAGAAGAAATAATAAGGATTAATTATGAAAGTATTTAGTGTGGTTGGATTGCATCACAGCGGTAAAACTACTGTGTGTGAAGAAGTGATGAAAACATTGAAGACCAGAGGATTTTCTGTATCGTCCATTAAAGACATTCATCAGGAAAATTTTTCAATGGATCGTGAAGGGTCGAATTCTAATCGTCATTTAAAGGCGAATAAAGAATCTGTGATCGCCCGAAGCCTTAATGAAACCTGTATGATCTGGAATAAACAACTTAGCCTCAATGAAATGCTTGAGCATATGCATACCGATTGGGTGCTGGTCGAAGGAATGAAGTCTGCTCCATTACCTAAAGTTCTTTGTGCAGTTGATGAGCAACAAATTGAAGAGATGATAGATGATACTGTTTTTGCTATCTCAGGGTTGATATCAGATAAAATCACAGAATACAAAGGTATTCCTGTGATCAATGCCATCAAGAATACGGATCAACTCTTTCAATTAATTATAGAGAAAGTGTTTGAAGTTTTACCTTTTCATAAAAATGGACTTTGCGGGCATTGCGGACTCAATTGTTTTGAGTTAACAGCTGAAATCCTAAAAGGAAACAAACAACGCTCAGATTGTGCTGTAAAATCGGCAAAGCAGTTCAATATTTCATTCAATAACGAAGAAATTAAAGTGAATCAGTTTGTTGAGGACTTGTTTAATGATGTCCTTTCAGCTTTCTGTAAAAACTTAAAAGGCTATAAAAAAGGTGATGAAGTAAAAATCATCTTTAAGCAAGATAATTAAAAACAAAGCGGAGTATATCTCCGCTTTCTTTATTAAACTTAGCTATTTCTTTATTTCATTAGCATCATCTTCTTACTTTGTACAAATCGTCCTGCCTTCATTCGATAAAAATAGATACCTGAACTGCAAGCCTTCCCTTTCTCATCTTTACCATCCCATTGTACTGAATGATGACCAGCATCGGCTTGAGAATTGTAAATCTGTTTAATCAACTGACCTTTATTGTTGAAAATATCAATAAAAACATGCTGTGGTTCTGACAACTGAAATTGAATGGTTGTGCTTGGATTAAATGGATTTGGATAAGCAGATTTGAGTGTATTAACAACAGGTATAATCGTTGGAGTTTCTATAATAGGTCCACTGAGCACATGTATTGGTCCATGAAAATCATTTTCACCATTTAAATCAATCGCCTGCAACCAGTAATAATACTCTGTATCATATTCGATTTGTGTATCTGTAAATGAATAAATATTTTCTGAACTGGTGTTATGCGCTGGAATGACATTGGAACTGATTCTGATTGAACTTTCTAATGAATTTTGTGTATTTCTGAAAACATGATAACCAAACATATTACTTTCTGTTTGTGTGATCCAGGTGAGTAATACCTGATTGCTTTGTGAATAAACGGCATCAAAGCTGGATAGCGTCACAGGTAATGTAGGGTTATATGCGTTGCCACCAGAAATGATTAAAGAAAATGCCTGACTGGAACTGTTGTACAAAGTGCCTTTATGAGATATATTAATTGAAAAAACTTCATTAGTCCCTGGACTTGCAATATGGATCATTTCTACATTATCTCTGTAATTATCTCCTGTACTTGCAGCACTTGATGGACTGGCAGGATTGAGAATATAGGGAAAAAATTCATCAAGATTGCCATTTGTGATTCTCATATCAAGATCATTTACTAATATAAGGTTAGACGGATCTAAACTAAATGGTGGAACTGTTCCAGGGACATCTGTCCATACAATCGTCGCTCTGAGAGGTTCATTGCCTATAGCCTGAACATAGATATTTTTTACTTCATTATTTGCTAAACTCAGTTCTTGAATATTGAAATTAGTTGTTTCATTTAAGGTCATAAGATTCGCTGCTTTTTCTGTATCCATAAGTCCCCACCCAAATCGGTAATCAGGACCGGATAAACTAAAAACTGATCTGTTTGCGGTATGAATGATCAGCCCCTTCATCGTCGCTGCTTTCATCGGTGTTCCAGGATTTAAGTTATTCTGATGATGTAATAATATTCCAATAGAGCCTGTCACCATCGGACTTGACATTGAAGTGCCGTTTGAAAATCTGTATTCATCTATGTCAGTATTATTGCTTGAATCCCAGTAGCTTGAATACACACTTACACCTTTTGCTACGACATCAGGTTTTACTCGACCATCATCGGTGGGTCCCCATCCGCTGAAAGAGGACATGGCATAACTATTATCTACTGCGCCAACAGTGAGCACATTTTTTGAAGTACTGGAGGATGACATACAGTCATAACCTGATACGCCACCATCTTTATCTCGAGATGTCGTTCCACTTGCCCAACTATATGGGTCAGTAGAATAGTCAACATAATAATGTAAGGTGCCTGCTGAAGCTCCTTCCCCTCGATCATTTCCTGCTGATTTAACGATGAGATAGTTGGGTGCATTATAGGCAACTAAATCCCAGTCTCTGGCAATTGTATCGTAATAACCAAAGCTTGCGTCTTCTACTTCAGAAAAAACGTTAACTCCTAACCAGTACCAACCATATCCCAATGCAAGATTATAAGTTCCTTGAAACCATCCTGCGATAGTACCGTAAGAATGATTGGATGTCTTTAAACCTGATGCTGCTTCTGATGCCATTTCACTCTCATCATTCGTCCAATCATAAGATTTTAGCGTTGCCAGATATGACATTCCTTTAGCTTCGGCTCTTAATCCTGTGGCAATCATCGTTCCTGCAACATGAGTCGCATGCCAATGAATAGCTGATCCATCCATGACACTAATTCTGCCGTTTAATTCCTGATGGCTTGTAAAAACGCTTCCACCATCCCATTCACCTAAGACTTGCCCGCTGCCTGTTAAACTGAGCCCTGCACCACCGCTTGGATAAAGCCTGCTCGTCTTAATCAATGTCGCTCCATTTGCATTGTGAGTGATATAATAAATGGGTCTGCCATTTTCAATTTTCATCAACTCAGCAATCATTCCTTCATTGTTAGAAATTTTCATGGCAAGTCCATGTGTACGGGCGTAATCTTCAGCAATGATTCGTTCATTCATGGATTTTATTCGTAATTGTGCAGATAGGTCGTTTAAGCGTGACTGTTCAATATTATCTGATGAAAATAGGCTAAAGGAAATTAAACTAATCATTATTGCGATGATCAAGTGTTTTGTCTTCATAAATCCCTCCTGAATCTAATAAACTTTTATAATGTAACAAAAATAATGAATCTTGGCAAGAAAAAAAACAGCAATTTTTCAATTGCTGTTTTTTTAAAAAGAAAGTAGTTAAGATTTTTATTTCAGTAAGAGCATTTTTTTTGAGTGTATGTATCTGCCTGATCTCATAACGTAGTAATATACACCTGAAGAACAGTTTTTACCCTGATTGTCTTTACCATTCCACAAGATTTGATGCTGACCAGCTTCAAGGGTCTGATTGCAAAGATTTTTTATGAACTGACCTTTGAGGTTGTAAATGTCGATCGTGACATTATTGCTTTCTGCAAGATCAAAAGATATCGTTGTATTTGGATTAAAAGGATTAGGATATGCATTATTTAAAGAAGTCATTTTAGGTAAAACATTCGGATTTTGAATCTGATCTTCGGTTTTTATAAAAACAGGACCAAAGAAGTTTTGGTTACTATTCATTTCATTGGATTGCAACCAATAATAATATTCAGTGGAATTTTCTGTTTCTGAATCGGTAAACTCATAATGTTGTTCAGTGGATAGATTTCTAGCTTCGATAATCGCATTAGAAATACGAATTGAAGCGTTTAAATCAGCAGTTTCGCTTCTATATACATGATAACCAAAAATATTGCTTTCAGATTGGGTCGTCCACATAAGACTCACGGTATGAGAGGATGTATTGATCGCATCAAAGGCAGACAGTGTGATTGGAAGTGTTTGAGAACCACCCATAAAGTCGAGTGTAATCACGCTATTTGTTTCATAGATATTGGTAATAGGTTTGCTTGTATTTCCACCTGACCAGTTTTTTGAATTGGGTGTAGTGGTATCGGTGAAACTTCTTTTGTTTCCCGTTCCAGGAAATGGATCTCCGCTGATCGTTGCGCTGGTTTTAATATTATCAGCTTCTTCAATGTCCATTCCCTGACGTGAGGGAGTTACATTGATTGTGTTATCACTCCAGCCAGAGTAATTTTTATCTACATGAAAGATTAACAAGCCATGATAAGGAATATTGAAGTCCCAACCTGTTTGTTGTCTGTTTTCGATCATGAAATATTCGTTATTTACTGTAGTGGTAAATTTATAAGATATATTGTTATCGTGAGAATTCGGAATGCTAAGAGAAGTTCCCGTACTTAAAATGGTTGGTGTTTGCCAGCCTAAGGCAGATTTTGAATAGCAATTATGATGCGGAGGTCTTCTGCCATTATCATTCCATGATCCACCTGCCATAGGATCCCATTCTCCTAAATCAAAACTTTGGCCACCTGTAACAGAATCATCATAATCTGTATCATAATAGTCAAGTAAACCGCATACATGAGAAAACTCATGACAAATCACGCCGATACTTGTGATCGTTGATCCACTGGCACCTAATAGCTCAGAAGAACATGAATAGTCTTGAAGCTTTACTGCATCTTTTAAAACATAAGATGATAAACTCCAAGCATGTGCCCATATTGCATTTGAAGTAACTCCACTATTTTCTTCTCCATAACCAGCATAAATAATGTAAAGTCCATCAACATAGGTATCTCCATCATTATCATATATTGAAAAATTGACTGATGGGTCTGCTAAATTGATCGCTTCTGTAACCATTTGTCTTGGTCTAATGTCATTACCAGGAGTTCCACCACTATTTGCACCATAATATGCCATATTACTTGAAAGAGTATAGGGACCTGCGACATCTGTAATGAGATTAAGTTGGTTAAATGAGTTTGATTTAAACCAATCGTTAACACTACCATAAGCACCATTGACAGAATAGCCTGTATTGTTCATTAAAGCAGAGAATTCAGCGTTAGATTTACTAAACGCTCTGTCGGTAAAACCAACCAGTATCATTATCAAACGACGAGTGCCTGTGGTAGGAAAATCGCGATCTGCCTCGTTTTTCTGAACTGCCCAAATTGATTTCATTAAACTGATTTGATCGGCATTGTATCGTAAATGTTTGCTTGTATTATTTAAGAAATTAATCTCTTCATTAGTTCTTTGATTAATATTTCTAGCAATATACTTTGAAGGAAGCATCTCATTGTTCTCATTTTTTAAAGCATAAACATAATTGCCTTTACCGTCATGCATCAGCGAATATCCATCTTCAGTTTCAGCCCATTTGACTTTTTCATCACCAAAAAGTTTCAGAAGGACTGTTGAACCATCATTTTGAGTATAATCGCCGAAATGTGGACTTGCTGGGATTGAGTAAATATTAATAATAAATACAATACTGATAATTGTGATGATAAATTTCATATAATCTCCTTCAAGTACAATTAATTTAAAAATAGTTTACTTAGTCAACTAAAATTTAAATGAACGCATCAGTCTGATTTCATGGGCATCTTTTTTGTTATGAGGAATGATCTGATACTCATACATCAGCTTGAATTTATATGGGAGATCATATCTTAATGATAAATTATTATACATCAGTAATCGGTTATTACGAAAGAGATCGTTCTCTTCCTGAAATAATCCGTCATACCCTAAATACAGTTTGTTGTTGATATACTTACCCATATTGATGGATAGATTGTTGAGAAGAATTGATGAACTGAAACTGGCAACATCTTTATCTTCTGTTTTGAATTTCGAATGACTGTCAGATTTGTATTCATTAAACAAGTTTTGAATAAAGCCCGGGTTTAAAGAAAAATTATCAAGTTTCATCCATTTTCTAATCTTACTTTCTACAGGAGAGAGGTAAGGATCAAGGAAAGCAGAACCCAGACTGACACCTACAAGCTGAAGCGCTTCATCCTGTAAAATTAATTCTTCCTGTTGTTGTGAAAGTTCATCAAGTGATTTACCATACCTGAGTTTTGCAAGGATCTGGGCGGTTGTTTTATCATCACTGTTGTCACTCCTCAGCTTAAATGTTAAAGATTCTATAAAGTTAGGATTAGATCTGTCACTGCTAACTTCAAGGAAAATTGTTGACCCATCATATACTTTTTTATAAAAAGTGCCAATAACAATAGGGTTGTATTCATAGGGAGTGATGATTACAGATAAGTAATCCGCTTTAAATATTGTGCCAAAAATTTCAATTTCACCATTCTCCGATGTAAATTGTGCAGAATTGACTCCTAAATAACCGTTTTTGTATGATAATTCAAGATAACTGTCAGGATTGACTAATAGATTTAAAGGATAGGTAAGATATCTCATATTCTCTTTAAAATAGAGTTTCAAATCGAGTGTAAACGGGAGATCTTCTTCAATAATATCTTTTCGTTCGATTATTTCTTCTTGCTTTTTCTTCTGATCTTTTCTTGCGCTTGTCCACATATTAAAATATTGCTGTAAATTTTCTGAATCTTCAGGATAAATACCGCTACCATTTGAAAATACGATATCACCGATGATATGAATGTCATCAAATGGTCCATAGATCAGAGCTTCATCTGAATATCTTCCTTTAAGACTAACATTGCTTACAGAATTTTTGGGTGAATAATAGGGGATATGTATGAGAATTCCTTCTCCTTCAGTCTTTAAAAATAACTGACCAAAATTAACATTGCCAAGGATGAAATCTCTTTCATTATTTAGTATTTCATTTCTTATGATTAATCTTCCCTGACCAATTCTACTTTGAAAATCATTTATCTTAACTCTATTATTGCTGATAGATAAACTTAATCTGATTTTGTCGATCGCCTCTTGTTGATCTTTTACTTTGATCTTTCCATTTTCAAGCTCAAGATTTCCATCTTTAATCAGCAATCCTTCTTCATTCATACTAATACTTAAATAACCATCCAAAGTGGATTTAGCTGAATCTAACAACTCAAATTCTTTAGATAAATAAAAAAGAGGGTTGCCTTTAATTTTTAATATGATGCTATTCTTGTTGTTATAATACTGATCATTAATAAAGTTATAATTAATTGATCCACTGCCATATAATGATAAGATAGGATTTGCATTCATGGTCAATTGATGAAGAATAAATTCCTTTTCCTTTTGTTCAAAATTAATATAGAAATGATCCGCATAGTAGTTTTGAAAAAACGCATTTTGAATACTCATATTAGCTTTAAGAGTTGGATTATGATTATTAAGTGAAAATTCAAACTGACCAAGAATTTTTGCTTTAATATCATCATTGATCAAAATGTCTTCAATATTCCCTTGAAGTGTACCATTAATATTTATATTTTTAAAGTTCTGTTCGATATTTCCATGTGCAAATAATACTTCTGAGCGTTCATCTTTGACAATCAACTGTTCCATTATAAGCTTGTCGAAAGAACCTCTTATTTTTGATTGAATATTGAGAGCTTTTGTGTGCGGATGTTTAAAATCTTTGAGCTCTATCTCTCCTTTAATCATATCCGATCGGTTTTGATCAAAGCTTAATTCTTTTACAACAAGATTGCCTTTAAGTTGATTTTGTAATGTTTTATCAATGAAGTATTTTGTGATTTCTCTTATGTTAATGTTTTGTGGTTTAACATTGATTGAAAATGAAAGTTGGGGCTTTAATATTAGTGTTGATTCTAAACCTAAAGTTTGATTGATTGTAAAATTCTTCGTTTTAAGGCTATCTGAATTACCTTCAGCAAGCAGATTAAGAGTAATTGATTGAGAATTTAAATATGCATTGAAAAGATTAAATCTAAAATTGCTGATATCTTTTGTTTTATCAATACTTAGATTCGACTCAAACCGTCCATTGAACAATTCTTTTTCATATTGATGAAACTTGCCTTTGCTATCTATTGAAAGTTGCTGTGGATCATTTTCTGCTGTAATTTCCGCTGTAATTGGATTTATCTCCAGCTGATGATTGAGTTCTTGAAGAGCAAATTGTTTAAGCTTGATCTGTAGTCTCTGACTTTGATTCATCTGATTGTGCTTAAATGCAACTTGTACAGATTCTTCTTCATTAAGCATAAATACATTAAGCTCATTCTGTTTAAAACTGATTTTTGCTTTGAGTGGTTTCTGATAATAATCCCTATACTGCGCAGTTAGATTGTTAAGTTCGCTTTCAATTTCAATTTGCTTTTTTTTGTAATTAATGGTGGTAATCATATCTGCAAAAAGATGAAGATCATTATATTCATAATTAATACGATTTCCTGTTAAACGGCTTTCAAGTGATTTTTTATCTACATTATAACTTCCTTCAATACTGGATGTCCCATTAAGAATGTTGAACGAGTTGCTTTTGAAGATAATGTTTTTATTGAAGATATCATCGCTTTTAATCTGTAGTGTTATATTTTTTACTTCTTTTGGATATAATAAAGAATCAATATTATTAATTTTTACATTCAATCTGGGGGCACTGATTAATGCATTAAATTTAACTCTATTGCTAACAGAAAATTGTGAATTTAAAATTATTCTTCCATTAACGGGTAGGCTTTCAGGTAGTTTCAAATTGTTAATGAACAAATCACCAATTAACTCTGCATTTTTTAATGGACTCTTTATTTTCCCCTTTAATCTTAATTCATCAAAACTAGAATTGATCAAATTCACCTGAAAGTATCCATTGTTTTCATTACCATAGAATCTGAAATTATGATATGTTGTTTCTGGGCTCTGCAAATATTGACTTATGGGTTTTTGAGTTTCTAACTCACCATCTGGGATCTGTATATCATAAAGCAATTTCTGATCTTTATAATTGAAATAAATGTTGAGTTGTGGATTTAACTTAGCGTACTGATCAATATTTAGTTGATTGATCAATAATTGTTGAATATCGCTTTCGATTTCACTTATTGAGTTATTATTTAAAATGCCTTTGATTTTAACCTTTGTAATACACTTTGCTCTGGATTGAACTGTAAAATTGATGTTCTTACTTTGATCAATATTGATATCCAATGAATCAAGCTGAGTTTCAAAACTATTTTTATCTTGAGAAAAACTGAGTTTGAGTCGTGCATTTTCAATTTTTACTGATTTAAACAACTTTTCAACAACTAATGTTTTTGTTTTATGCTTTTTACTTTTTTTATCATAACTATAATGATAATAAATTTCAGGATTATATATTCTGATTTCTTCCAGCATTTTCGCTTTGAAAAATTGTGAGAGCAGTATAGATAATATATTGTAATCAATATAAATCTGCTCTGCTTTAATTGAATAATCGTTATTTTTGCTGATCAGTTTAATATTAGAAATAAATATTTGCTTTTCTGTGATATTAAATTCTTCTAATTGAACTTTTGCGTTGAATGCTCCTTCAAGTATTGATGATATGCGATTTTTGAAGTAGTTCTCAGCTCTTAAATACTTGAAAGCAAAATATACACTTAGATTGATAACAAGAAGGAATCCAACTAAATAGATCAACCAACGATTATGCTTCACTCAAATACCTATTTCTGAAGATATTGTGAATTATTCATATAAGAGTTTTCCATTATCAAGGCGATAATGTTTATTCATCTGTGTGTAAATATTCTGATCATGAGTCGCGATCAGAAAACCCTGACCAAACTCTTTATTGACTTCTTTGATAAACTTGATGATTTCTTCAGCATGATGAATATCTAAATTTCCTGTTGGCTCATCTGCAAAAATTAAATCAGGATGATTAATCAATGCTCTTGAAATTGCAATCCTTTGCTGTTCGCCACCACTTAATTGATTCGGATAATGATTGGCTCTATGCAGTAAATCAAATCGTTTAAGTAGCTCTTTTGCTTCTTTTAAAGCCTGATACCAGCTAGTTCCCCCAATGTACGCAGGTAAAGCAATGTTTTCAACTGCTGTAAAATCGTTCATAAGGTAATGAAACTGAAAGACGAAACCTATATGTTTGTTTCGAAACTTAGACTCGTTGATCAATTGATGATTCACTTTTTCCCCAAAATAATAAATATCTCCACTTGAAGCAGAATCGAGTAAGCCTAATATATGGAGCAGAGTACTTTTTCCGCATCCTGAAGGTCCTGTTAAGGCGATTAAATCAGATGAGTCAATGTTGATATCAATGCCTCTGAGAATATGGAGTTCAGAATCAACGTCCTGATAGTTTTTTACGATATTTTCAGCTTTTAATATATTCATAGTTCCTCTGATTTATTTTTTCATTCGTAAAATAGATATAATATCCAGTTTAAATATTTGTTTAAGCGCAATCATCGCTGAAAGTGTCACACTCATCAGTGAAGTGACAAATATGATCATAAGGGTAGGAAATGTAATACTTACATGAAACGCATCTAACAGATAAACTTCGCCGTACATCTTGATCAAGTTTTGATGACTGATCAACTGAGCAATCACATATCCGCAAACTAAGCCTTTAACGATAGAAATAATGCCAATTACAATAATTCTAAGTAAATATACTATATAAATGTCTTTGAGTCTCATTCCTAAAGTTCTCAGGAGTGCTATTTTCTTGCTATCTTCATTAATTGTCGTAATACTCGATGTAATGATAGAGAATGAAGCAATGATAATCAAAAAGAATAATATGATGCCAATGACCCATTTTTCGAGCTTGAGCAAGGAAAATATATTGCCATTGTAATCGATCCATGAATAAATTTGATAAGTGCCTTGAAATTTTCGTTCCCATTCCATTGCAATGTCTTTTGCATCTTCAATATATTCATTCTTTAGACTCACTTCTATTAAGTTGTATTGCCCCTGATTTTCAGATAGATTATGTGAAAAGGTTTCATTGACAAATATATTTTTGCTATCATACTCATACATTCCTGATTTAAAAATACCTTTAACAATTAACGGGATCTGTCTAATCTGACTCAGATCAAAGTTTCCATTACCACTGGTCATGATATAGATCGTGTCCCGTACGTTGATTTGATGATCTTTTGCTGTTTGACTTCCAATGATCGCAGCATTCTCTTCTTTAAGATTCCCATCCCCTTTAATGATTATCTTATGATAGGCTATCGGTAGTTTTTGCTCTTCATAGCGCACACTTCGAAAATTCACACCTTTCATCTTCGAAGTACTGATCAGCATCCCTTGACCCATAACCACCGGTTGAAATGCTTCAACTCTTGA
This sequence comes from uncultured Candidatus Cloacimonadota bacterium, assembly GCA_964573665.1. GTDB lineage: Bacteria > Cloacimonadota > Cloacimonadia > Cloacimonadales > WRIO01 > JAGOCT01. Next base: position 41,233 of record CAZNKI010000024.1, read on the forward strand.
ATCCTTTTCTAAAAACTTGCTGATTGATGTTAATTGTGATTCGTCTAAATCACTTGTCCCAGGTTGAAAAAAATAGATATGAGCGTTGAAATTCAGTATCGTTTGTTTTAATGCTTTTTCATAGCCTTCAAATAGCATAATCGTGCAACTTAGTGTTGCTGATGAAATAATGAGTCCTAAAACTAAGAACATTATATCGTACCGTTTACGAATATGTTTGAAAATTTCTTTTAAGCTTTTTTTATAAATTAATTGTGATATCATTTTAATCCTTTTTGCTATAATAAAACAAATTTAGTTTTTGTCAATAATTTTAACTCATTCCCTTCAATAATTACTCAAAAAAAAAGATTGACGATCAAATTTGATTATTTACATTGATTTTATTGGAGGAACTATGAAAATCAAAAGATACTTCAAATTATTTTTTCTCATAGGATTATTATTGTCTTTATCTGCTTGTTTACCGAATGATGGTACTCACTCAAAAGAAAAATTAGCTGGTTTTTTCTGGGGGATATGGCATGGATGGATTGCACCCATTTCTTTAATTGTAAGCTTTTTTAAAGACCATATCGGTATTTATGAAGTGAATAATAATGGTTTCTGGTACAACCTGGCTTATTATATTGCAGTTATTTCTGGTTTTGGTTCTATTTCACTCACTCGAAAAAAATGCAATCATAAAGATTAGATGATTATTTTGTGTTTCTGACCTTAATTAATTGAGCCACAATACTTACCGCTACTTCTACAGGCTCGTGTGAACCAATGGGTAAACCTATTGGTGCATAAACATCATTTAATAAAGATTGATCGATTCCATCTGCAATCAGGTGCGAAAAAGTGATATTCACTTTTTGTTGACTTCCGATCATCCCAAGATACTTGACAGGTTGTTTGATGAGTTGTTTTAAAACAACTTCATCATTTCGATGACCGTGGGTCATAATAATATAGTAGCTTTCTTTATCAATTACAATGCTGTCATTTATTGCTTTAAAATCGATTACTTTAACCTCATGAGCGTGAGGGTGTTTTTCAAAATTTGCCCATTCTGCTCTGTCATCACAGACAATAGGTAAAAATCCACATTGTGAGGCAAGAGTACTTAGCGCCATTGAACAATGACCTCCACCAAATATATATAATTTATTCCCTGTAAGTAATGGCTCAACAAGTACTTTAACAGTTCCACCGCATATCATTCCTACTTTTTTTTCAAAGTCTTCATTTAAATCAAAACTCCAAACACAAGCCTGATTGATCTTTTCATTAATCAATCGCTCAATGATCATATACTCCAAAAGACCACCGCCAATTGTTCCTTGTATTTTTTTATCTGGCATTACAAGCATTTTCATTCCTGTTTTTCCTGGGATTGAGCCAGTATTTTCGATGATACTTACGATCCATGCTTCCTTTTTTTCAAGGATACGCTGATTAACATATTCATAAAATTGAGTCATAATTCCCTCTCTGAGATTTGAAGATCTGATAGTCTATTTATATTTCTTAATACACCTGAATCCTGAACAGATAAAAGTTGTACTAAATTTTTGTTATCATCAATATAATCTTTTAAATGATAATGAGATAAATCATTGTTTATAATAATATTTCTTAACTGATTTGGAATCATCACAGGATGACCATTTTGATTTTGATATCGAGGTTTGATAATATGATCAGGATGTATTAATGCAAATCTAAAAAGTTCTTGGTATGTCTCTGATTTGATAAATGGGTAATCAACAGGATGAATACAGTAAATATCTGCCTCAGATTTTGTTAATCCTAATCGAATAGAGTCAATCATTGATGACTCTTTATTGTTATTGAAAATCCAATGAACAGGATAAGGGCATTTACTGAGTAATACTTCACAATCTTCTTCTTTGACGACAACAATAATCTTACTCGGATCAACATTCATTTTCTTTATAATGCTGTTAATAAATAGTTCCCCATTGAAATCAAGTAAAACTTTACTCTGTCCAATGCGTGTACCGTTTCCTGCAGCACATATGATGACACTTATACTCATATTCTAAACATCGAATAGTGGGGTTGATTCATATTGAGATGAGATGACTAATTTGGTTTTTGACTGAATACTGTTTAAATAATCATACATAAGATTGAATGCGATTTTGGGGCAATTATTAATTTCACTTAAATGAGCGAGAATCAGTCTTTCAAGTCGATCTGACATAATCTGTGAAACGACGCCTACTGCCTGATCGTTTGATAAATGCCCGATATTACTTTTGATTCTCTGTTTCAGAGGCCAGTCATAAGGACCATCCATCAGCATTTTTACATCATGATTGCTTTCCAATATTACTGTATGGGCTTTCTTTAATTGATTCACTAATATCTGAGGTGAATAACCCAAATCAGTTGCAATGGCTAAAGTCCGGGAATGATCTTCAGGTTGAATGATGAAGTTACTGCTTTCAATTGCATCATGCGAAGAAGTAAATGGATGTATTTCTATATCTTTTATATTGAAGCTTTTCCCTAATTCAAAATGGATAGGATCTTCACTTAAGTTGCCAATCTTGTGTTTTGAATGATGATATGTATGGCGTGTGATATATATAGGTACTTTAATTTTTCGGGATAAGACGCCAGCACCACCTACATGATCTGTGTGTTCATGACTGATTATAATTCCATCAATCGAAAGAGGATCAATATTAAAAAAATCAAGTAACTCTTTTAGACGTTTGAAACTTAATCCAGCATCAATGAGAATTCGACTGTTCTCAGTACATACAAAAAAACAATTACCTTTACTGCCACTGGTTAAAACTGATACTTTAAACATAAACCTGTATGTAAATCCTTTTAAGTTTAACCTAAGTATATATAGCGATTGTTTAATTTGTCATATTCTGACCATTTAGCATTTGGATCCCCCGAAGATTGTATTAGTTGCATAACACCAATCGTCTGAGCATCTAAATTATCTGCATAATGTAGAATCACCGCTTCTATGGTTTGAGGTACTTTTACTGCACCTTTTTCCAGTTCACCATGATGTGACAATATTAAATGACGAATTTTCATGAGTATATTTGCTGGGAATTGATTGATTTTAAACGCTTTTTCACATATTAAATAATCAGCCATTGGGATATGACCAATCAGTCGACCTTCATCTGTGAAATCAATAGAAGGCATGCTTGTATATTCATAGATTTTACCAAAATCATGTAGTAAAGCACCCGCAATTAAAACATCTCTATTGCATGAATACTGTTGTGATGCAAAATCACAAATCTTAGTGACTGAAAGAGTATGTTCGATCAGTCCTCCAACAAAATTATGATGCCATGATTTTGCTGCTGGACATTGAGCAAAACGGGTAAAAAGATCTTTATCTTCAAAGATTGATTTTAGTAATTGGCTGATATGAGTATCTTTGATACTGTCAACATAGGAAAATATGCCTTCAGACATCTTATTGATATCTTTATTCGTCTTTGGTATAAAATCAATGATATCAAACTCTTCGGCATTTGCTTTTCTGATTTTTGTAATGTTCAATTGGATCTGATCTTTATAACTAATCACCATTGCTTCGATTTTTACTACATCTCCTTCGTTGAACTCATCAACCATCGTTAATGCATTATTCCATACATTACCTACAATAGGACCTGTTTTATCCATAAACTGTATTCTGATAAAGTAATCTTTTTTCCCTTCTCGAAGTTCTTTACTGCTAACGAGTAAAAATGTGACAACTTTTTGATTTGTAAACTGATACAATTCATTGACCTGTACTCTTTTTAGTGCTTCCATTGATTAATCCTTTAATTTATTCGTAGGGTAAAACATAGATTGGGTTGGTATAGATCCAACCATACCTGAATCTTGATATTTCTAAACGATAAAACCCTTTTTCTGTAATTTTAAAATATCCATTTTTATCTTTTTTATGATCGATCTTCTTGCCATTATGATACAAATGTACATCTGATATCATCGGCAGATTGAAGTAAAATTTTAATTCTGAACTCAGTTTGATTTCTTCTCCAAAGATTGCTGTTGCGCCTTTACCATTTGAAATTGCTGCATAAAAATTCCATGGTGCTCCTAAATAATAATTGCAGACATAAGAATTGCCATTTTTTAGAGCATTTAGAACATTGCATTCATTAAATGTCTGATCTGTATTTAATAATACGTTGGTTCGTATAGATTTAAACAACTGTTTAAATGATAAGACTCTTAACTTAAGAAAACCAACTTTTTTCACAATATCGTGCGCATCTGTTGAACCGATAGCTGATTTTCTTGGATGAGCCATATTGAGTTGATCCCAGAAATTCAGATTCTTTCTTAGAGGTTTTCTAATAAACAATTGAGGAAAGAATAAACATAATAATCCGTTAATTTTGGGTTGTACTTTACCTAACCAGCTTGAACTGTAATTCCAGATTTCTATTCCATCAAATTGGTGTAATGAGCGATCAAGCCATTCATATTTTCTGAATTGCTTACTCAATCTACGTTCGTTAGGGTGGGCAGCAAAACAAATTGCATCTGTCTGTTGGTATTCATTAACAATCTTTTGCGCATTGATATTTGTATGCACATCATTACAATTAAAAATTAATAAATGATGATTATCTTCTTCATCATTGACTTCGATACCTGCAATGATCAATGGAGTATCTTTATGGTTCTTGTAATAATGATCCTGTAATATTTTTTTGTTATTATGGTCATTGATGGTTAAATAGTCAAGTTTGCATTTCTTCGCAGTTTCAGATATTTCTTTTATACTAATTCTGCCATCTTTTGAATATTCAGTATGATTGTGAATTGCTCCTGTATATTCGATGATTTCACGGTTAATAATGATCTTCTTTTGCATATTATTTAATGATGAGTACTTTCTGAATTTTTTCATGCTGATCATGATAATGGATTTTGATAAAATAAATACCGCTACTCGCTCTTTGATGATTATCAGTCAGCATATTCCATGTGATGGTATCTGATTTTTCGTTATTTGAAACTAACTCTTTTACTTTTTGGCCTTTGATATTGAAAATACTGATTTTCTTTAAGCCTTCACTCTTTATCTTCAGTTCGCTTTTGTTATTTACAGGATTAGGATATATGCTCACAGGATATGAGGGATTGTTAGGTTGATTTGCGTGATTAATTGTTAATAGTGGAAAATCTCGTGTTGAGAAATAAAGCACTTGTTTACTGCTTTTGTGATATACCTGAATTAATAGCTTGCAATCCGTGATAACATTATCAGCTAAAAACACAAATTGATCTTGAGCTAAGGAACCACTGAGTGACTGTTCACTCCCATAATTACAGGTAATTTCTGTTCCAGAGAGTAAATTGGAAAATGTATTTGTCACCATATAAGAGTTGTGATCATTTATATTGTAAGGTTGAATTACAGATACCTGAATGACACACTCACTCAGATAATTTGTAAATAAACGAGTGTCCTGGTTTCGTAAAGAGAATTCAAATTTAATGTTAGTTTCAAGCGTATCAATAATCACACGATCAATACTCAGAAAAGTTTTCTCTGTTAAAGCCTGAGCACTCATATCATTAAACATATTTCCGTAAAAATCTGACTGAAAACCTTGAATTTTTTTTGAACCATTGATGATTGAATTCGGATAAAAGTAATTATTATAAAACTTGTTTTTTGACAAGTGTAGATTATTGTAATTATAGTCAGAAACATCGGGATAATAATCAATTCGAAACATCTGACTGCTGTTAATAAGAGTGTTTTGATAATTCCACATTTGATTTGATAAAACACTATTGCTTTGAATGAAGTTTTCAACGCAGATTGTATCTTGTTCAATATTGAAGCAATTGATGATAAATGTCTTTGTATTGTTTTCTGTGATTTCATTATCATTATGGACGATTAAAGAAATATTAACTAAGTACTGATTGGGAGAAGCTAAAAGGTTTAACTCTGGAATGAGTTCGCTGTTTAACTGATATTCGCTGTTGGCTGGAATTTGTGTAAATACGCCTATTGAATCTCGACGATTGAGTTCATTATTTGGATTAGAGTAATTGATGATTAAATGTGAGCTAATTACAGGATAATCTGATTGATTCAATAATGTGATATTAGGCTTGATCGTCGCACCAGGTAAAATTTCTTCATCATAAGAAAAATCTTTGATGACCAAATCTGTAAATTCTCTATTAAAAGTTCCTTTTAATGAGAAAAGTAATTCTGCCTGGAATCCATAATTCTTAAAATTGTAAAAACCATTATTTGATTTAAAATAACTTTGTGCACCAGTTCCATTGGAAGCAGTGATATAATTTTGAGGCTCAATATTACTGGTCGCATCTTCGACGACTAACCAAACTTTTCTGCGGGATGTATTAGAAAATAAAATCTCATTCCATCCTGTTATAAGATCTACTGTCTTGCTTTCAATAAGACTTCCTGGTTGGGTAATACTATGCTCATACAGTGATACCTTTACATTGCTTCTGTTTTGATAAGAATATACAATTGCGCTATTTATGTTGAAGAATAATGTGTCAAACTCTGAATAATAGTTGTCAAAATCAAAGAATACTCCCCAAGTATCAGAACCGTAAAAAAGATGGTCTCTGCTTTCATTATGATAAGCAACTTTTACTGCTTTGTCATGATAGGGAACAGGTAAATGATCAAATTCAATTGATTGTATGGCATTTAAATTTACAATTATGAGCATTAAAGACATTAAATAGAAGAGTTTATTCATTTTGACTCCTTATCTTTTAAGCAATTTTTGATTCCTTATAAAAAATGTAAAGTAAAAAATAAAAAAATCGACAAATGTGCTTTGCCGATTTTATTAAAACTAAATCTCAGTTTAAAGTTTAATTATGCTTTGTTCGCAATAGTTTTACTGCATTCTTTACAAGTTTTAACAGTGTTTTCTTCTATTTTGCTTTCAAATATAACTTTAATGGCAGTTCTTTTGCAAACAGGACAAGTTCCTCTACCACGATTTGGTACTGTTTTTAAACCTTTTCCACGATTATTCTTTGACATTTTATGACTCCTTGAGTTAATCTTATATATTTTTTTTACAATATTTTTGTTTAAAGCAAATCCGTCAAGCGAAATAATTGTATGAGAGATTCTATTATTTGTTTTACTATTTCTAAGGTAAAAAGGTTCGATTATAAACCGAACCACAACCTATGAATTTGGGAGTATAATTAACAACTTATACGTGAGTTTCTTATATCGGGAGATGCCTATTTCAAATTTATTTCTTTATTAGAAAGAGAGAGGGCAAAAGCCCTCTCATGTTATCTTATTATTGTAAGTTTTTTAACTGAGATGCTTTGATCTCCCTTGTACAGTTTTGCCAGATAAACACCTGATGCTAAGTTGAGATGACTTAAATCGATGCTTGATTTGGCTTCTCCATTATTGCTTTTGACATTTAATGAATGAAGTAGTTGACCTTTGATATTGTGTATTCTGATCGAGTATGTTTCAGATTTCTTTTCAGGAGATTGAATATAAAAGGAGATATTTTTTTGCGAAGGATTAGGGTATGCTTTGAATATGATTGCAGGAGCAACAAAGTCTTCAGGGATGGTTGAGACATTGGGGTCTTGTTCATGATATGATGGCCTTCCTTTGATCAGGAAAATTCGGCCATAAGTGCAATAACCTCCTTCTCCAGGACCACCAAAAGCGATATCATCATATCCGTCGCCATCAAAATCACCCATGCAATTATAACCAGCATGTTGTTGCACTTGAGGAGACCAGATCAGATAATCGACTGTCCCGTTAATGCCACCCATTGATAACATCTGAACACCAT
>CAZNKI010000025.1:0-48759 GCA_964573665.1 uncultured Candidatus Cloacimonadota bacterium
GTCAAGTCAAATTTTAAGTATATCATAAAAAAACAAGATTTAGCAATCTTTGCTAATCTTAACTCATTCTTATATATGAATCTTAAAGAGAATAATTTATTTCTCCACTGTTCTAAGTTAAGAGCATTGAATTAGAATTAAATGGTGATTTCTTACTTATCTAATCCATTAATAAGTGTCATTGACAGCTTGATCCGAGTCAGCTCCATGACTGATTGAAAGTTCTCGCATTTAAAACAGCACAATGAATCTAAACAGTTCAAAAGAGGATGAGCGAACAGACTTATTCACCTTATATTCAGGTCTCAGCTATACTTTTCAAAAAAAATAATATGGTAAAAACAGGAGCTTAATCAGATCCTTCTATGAGTTCAATTTTTCCAGCGTTGTGATATTCCTGAACGATTGAGCGGAAGATCTGTTCTGATGATTGATTGAGTTCCAGACGAAGTGTAATCTTATCGGTGTAGCTTGTTTCAGTGATTTCCAATCCGTCAATAATCAGTTTATGCTTGAGGATATTATAGAAATCATAGCTGGTGATGATCTGATATTTCTTTTTAAATATTAACTCCAGAAGAGGCGAATTTTGCAGACAGAGATCTGTAATTCCACCATAGGCTTCAATGAGTCCGCGAACACCCAGTTTAACACCACCAAAGTATCGGGTCACTATTGCCACGCAGTGAGTCATCTGATGTTTTAAAAGCGCATTCAAGATGGGTTTTCCAGCTGTTCCTGCGGGTTCGCCAGCATCAGAGGAATGAGAAATTTCTCCTTTATCACCGACAATATACGCCCAGCAATTATGAGTTGCATTCTTATGTTCCTGATTGATCAGCGCAATTTTTTCTTTGGCTTCCTGCCAGGTATTTACAGGGAACAAATGGGCGATAAAGGTGGATTTCTGAATTTTCTCTTCGTAGGTACAATACTGCGTTATAATATTCATATTATCTTCTGTCTCAAAAAATAAAGGCAGATCATTGACCTGCCTTTATGTCCGTGAAAATTTATTGGTCAAAGGCTTCATTCAGCACTTCGGTACCAGGTAAAACGAAACGTGAATCTCTGATGATTTCAATGTGTTCGCCCTCTGCAGTAATTCCTTCGATCAAAGCAATCTCATCATAAGGTAATGTTATATCAACATGGCATTGAGTATAGGCTTTGGAAGGATCTTCTTTTCTCAGAATAGAGCGTTCATTATCTCTTGAAATAATCTCTTTCCCATCAGGATTTTTCGCCACAGTATCTTCTTCCCATGAATAACAGGTATCCCCAATCGCAATATGTGGCCCCATTTTTTCGATGATCAGAATAGGAAGAACTGAAAGGATATCATATTTCTTTGCCACCATGTAGGCAAGTGTATTGGTGCCAATAGCAAACTCACCAATCGGCAATGACTTATGAGGGAAAATCAGATTTTCTTCAATGTATTTTTTATTGTCTGCTTCATTATCAAAATTAGCACATGAATAGTTTGATATACATCCATCAACAAAGTCAAGCGTCAATTCTTTGTAAAACAGTCCGTTAAGATATGTAGCAGAGATATGTAATCTGCCATGAGTACCTGTTAATTGAGGAGTATTAAATACTTCTCCAACAGGGATATTTACCGTAGCGCCACAGTTTGCAAAATTGGTTTGAGTCGCTGGATCTGTGATCTTTGGTAATTTGATCGTCAAATCAGTTTGATTAGACCCTTTACCGACGATTCTTGCATGGTCAGCTTTATCCAATGCATCAATCATATACTGCTGGATTTTTAAGTATTCATAATGATCAAGCATATTAATATCAATGGTTTTATCAAAGATTTCTTCAAACTGATCACCGATTTCAGGAGTTGGGAATCCAATAATGCAGAAACTGGCTTCTTCACGTTTATAGGCTTTGTAAAACATCATGGAGTATTGATTATTATAATTACGATTGATCTCAAGTTGTGATTCGCTAAGTTTTAAAGCTGTTGATTTATTGACGGGTGCAAATGGTTCTTCGCCAAATGGATCAAAATAAACAGTTCCTGAACATTGTGAAATCAGATGTTTGTAATCTTCAATTGCACGTTCACATTCGATCAGACTATGTTTGACATATTCTTCATCCAATACGATCGCATTATCAAAGCGGTGATCATATCCCATTTGTTTATTAAAATTCTTTGAAGAGAGAGAAGGCAACATTGGGATAAGACCATAATTTCTCAATTCTTTAACTAAAGACAACGTAAATCGTTCCATACCCAAAGAAGCGATCACAACGACATTCTTTCTTTTAAGATAGTCTTTTCCACTTTCTTTAAAGCTCTCAATATAAGCAGCAGCCGTCTGTTTCATCACACGGTCAATCTTTTCCTGGGGTACTTTATTGACAAATTCAGCAGTTTTGATCTCAACATCGGTAACATAGAGACCAAAAGAGAATAAATAACGTAAATCGCTTAAATCTGAAGATTCGATGATATCTATTAAATGAGAAAATTCTGGATTATATCTCATATCAAAATTCATGGTACGTTCTTCGTAAGTTTCAGCCCAGAATGGATAAGTGATGATCTTCTTAAATTCCAGCACATCTGCCCCTGATTTCTGATAAGTATCATACATCTGAATGAACTGTATAATTGAGCGGTTGATTTTGAAAATCATGTGAAGGTTAGCATAGTTGATAAATTTACGGAAACCTGTGTAAAAGACACAGAGGAGTTGTCCGATTTCCTGCCCGAATTCCTGTACTGCAAAATCTGGATTCACATAAGATTTGCTGTAATTTTCGGGTAAAATATCTTCAAAAAGCATTTGATTATATGATTTAAGTTCTTCAAAACTATGCTTTTTCATATAGTTGAAAGATAAATCTTTTTCATATTCCGCAATCAAAAAGATCCATTGGGCAAGTTTATTGAAATATGTATTGTAATTACTTGCCTTGTTTGACTGAGTTTCGATGAAAATTTCCTGAACTCTGTCCAGATTCTTTTGATAATCCGCTTCGATTGGAGCATTTTTCGTTTCAAAGTATTTTTTTAGATCAAACATCCTACTCTCCATTCATATTGTTTATTATTATATTAACAAAAAATCATGAGTCTTTTTCGTCAAATGTTTTTTTTAAGTCAATGGTAGAATAAGGAATTAGAGATAAAGAGAATATCTCTTGTCATGTAAACAATAATTTTCAATGCTTTTGACTTTATATTTAAGAAAAATCATACCGCATATGAATCATTCAGAGATATTCATAAGCCATTTATATGCTTAATCTTTACTTGATATTGTAAACATTCACAAAAAGCTTATTTTTTTTACCTTTCTCGAAGATATATAAATCATCGTCCAAAAACTCTAACGCATAGATGTTTTTAGTTTTTATATATCCTATATAATTCCCATTAAAATCGAAGATTCGATAATCATGATTACGATTTTTTTTATCAACAACTGTCATTAACAGGTAGTTTTCACCTGCCTTAATATCCCCAATTTTCAAGTTCTTCATCTTTGGGAGGACAAATTCTTTTACATCCTCATGCTGATATACATTAATTTTGTATTCTTCTAGTGTACTTTCAACTATCACTAATGTTTTATTGTTGTTTGAATCCATAAAAAGACCTGCTTCTATGTTTGGAATATCTTTTATACTTTCATCAGGGATTTTATTGGTCTTAATGAGCACAAGATCTTTGTTACTATCTTCTTTATATACATTCCAAAAGAATTCGACTTTTGACGATGGAAGAAGAAAAGTTAAATAATATTTTCTGTTATTTAACTCAGCAAAATCCCAGAGAATCTCACTATAAGCGAGATTATTTTTTGAATGAACTAAAGTTCCATCTTCGTTAAAATAATCGATACGCCCATTGGGCGTAGAATAAATCGAAAGGAGATGCTCATTGGGCCAATAGTCGAAATTGTTTGCATACTGATAGATACTATCAGGTTCAATCTGAAATTTATTGATGATGTTTCCATGATGATCAAGGCAATATGTTTTATTTTCTTTCAATCCATCATATTCTCTAAAAAATAAAAAAGAATCAGATACAACAAAGAGAGGAGTCCATTTCATATTTTGCACAGGGATTGTCTTTTTCAGCACTAAATCAACCTGCTTGTTTTTTGCAAATAGTGTAAAAGTAACAGTAATCAACAGTAATAGACATAAAATGCGTTTCATATTTTTCTCCTTTACATTTAATATAAGAGCACTAAATATTTTGTCAAGTTATATCTTTCTCCTCTCATCAATTTTTATTATTATGTGCATGAAGTTAAACTCTGTAGTTGCAATCAATCGCGCCTCTAATAAAAATTGACATAATTTTTAAGATTGCATAAAATAGTCTTGACAAAGTATATTTATTCACTTATAAACATTACAAAAAGATTAATGGAGAACGTAATGGATGATAATCAAGGTCATAGAGAACGGTTAAGAGAACGGTTTAAACAAAACTTTTTAGAAGGATTCCATGATTATGAGGTGCTTGAGCTGATCTTATTCTATGCTTATCCGCGAATTGATACGAAGAAAAAAGCGAAAGAAGTGCTGAATTTCTTTCATAACGATCTTCATCAGGTCTTTCATGCGACAAATGCAGAATTACAGGCAAGCGGGCTAAGTGAAAATGCTTCTGTGTTGATTCGCATCATTCGTGAAAGTTTTATATATCAACAAAAAAAGAAAATCATAGGCCTTGATTTTATCCATTCTTCACAAGAAGTATATGATTTCTTTCTCTATTATTTTAAAGCAGTCAAAAACGAAGAATTCTTTGTTTTATATTTAAACACGGCGAATTGCATCATTCAGGCAGAATCTCTCTTTGAAGGCACAAAAAATGAATCCAGAGTTTATATCCGTACCATCATCGAGAAGTGTATTCAATATCATGCAACCCAAATCATTGTTATTCATAACCACCCCAGCGGAAATCTCAAAGCCTCTGATTCGGACATCAACATCACGATAAAAATCAAGGAAGCCCTCGCTTATCTGGAAATCAAGCTCCTTGATCACTTAATCATTGGGGATAATGACTTCATGTCCTTCAAAGAGCAAGGTTATTTATAATCAGTAGAGACATCGATCAAAGATCATCAAAATAAGGATATATGATTTTTCTCTTGACTAAAGATATATTTATGATAATTTGAATTATCATAATTTAAATAAGTAAAAAGAGGCAACATGAAATTTGTCAATCGAGAAAATGAATTAGATCTACTCAACTCAGAATTCTCTCGTAATGAGTCATCTTTTGTGGTGATATATGGCAGAAGAAGAACAGGGAAAACAACTCTGATTGAGCATTTCTTGAAGGATAAAGATTCCTTATATTTTTTTGCTGATACTCAGAATGAAATAAGTCAAATCAAAAGGTTTCAGGACTTACTTGCTGAAAAATTCAAGGATCCCTTTCTTATGAATATTCAGATTAATCATTGGGATACAATTTTTGATTATTTATGCAAAAAACTTGATCCCCAACAAAGATTTGTGATTGCTATTGATGAGTTTCAATCCTTAGTTAAATCAAATATAAACTTCTCTTCTATCTTTCAAAGAATATATGATACTCAACTTAAACATCAGAACATCATGATTATTTTATGTGGATCGCTAATCAGTATGATGTATAGTGAAACATTGGCATATAGCAGTCCTCTTTATGGCAGAAGAACAGCACAAATTAAGCTCAAAGAGATTGAATTCAGATTCTATCATGAATTTTATCAAAAACTGGATGATGTAAAATTAATAGAATTCTATAGTGTAACTGGTGGAATTCCAAAATATATCGAGCTTTTTCACCAAAGTAAAGATCTATTTCATGCGATAAAAACTGAAATTCTCAATAAAAATAAGTATCTTTATTATGAACCGCGTTTTCTTCTACAGGATGAAGTTAGTGATGTATCAACCTATTTCTCAATTCTCTCAACAATAGCTGCTGGGAATCATAAACTCAGTTCAATAACTGGAAAGTTAGCTGTTCAATCAAATCATCTTACCTCATTTCTAAAGAAACTGATTGATTTAGATGTTGTTGAAAAACAAATTCCGATCACTGAATCTAACCCAGAAAAAAGCAAAAAAGGCTTATATTTCATCAAAGACAATTATTTGCGTTTTTGGTTTCGTTTTGTATTTCCATATCAAAGTTATTTAGAAATTGACAACTCTCTCTATGTTGAGAATAAAATCAATGATGAATTTACTCATCATGTATCAATAGTTTTTGAAAACTTATGCAATAGGTATATGTTTTATTTAAGTTTACCCCTGATTCTTGAGAAATGCGGGAGATGGTGGGATAAGAACACTGAAATAGATGTTGTTGGTATCAGCAGAAATGATGAAATCATCTTTGGAGAATGCAAATGGTCTGAAAACATGGTAGGATTAAGTATTCTTAAAGAACTACAGGAAAAGAGTAAAAAAGTGATTTGGGGAAGTAATCAACGTAAAGAATACTTTATACTTTTCTCAAAATCAGGATTTACCAAAGATTTGATTCAGTATAAAGAAGAGAATTCACATCTGATTCTGATCGAACCTAAAGATTTCTGACATACAAGAGACATAAATCTATCCTGTCTGAAATAGTAGCTCATACTACTTTGTTGCATACTTTTTGGGCAGACGAAAAACTTATCACGGTTTGTAGGGTTGTGCCAAATGAAATGCAGTACATCCGAAAAATGGTTCAAAAAGATTGTCGTTTATGATCTCATTTCAATTATAAAATCATGACCACCCCGTCAGCTTCGCTGCCACCCCTCCGCAGAGGGGAATTAAGTTGCACGTGGTTTTTAGCTGATTTGGTGTGATTTAGATGTTTGAGTTGATTAATTTAACGGGAATCTGATTTATTCGTAAATAGTATTAACTCGACCAACTCCATTCCCCTCTGTGGAGGGGTGGACGCCTTGGTGGACGGGGTGGTCATGTGAAAATTGTTTTTTTTCTATTGTATGAAGCTCATCAAGGAGACCCTACACTTCATTACATTCCACTCTGGGTGACAGATGATTGTTATTATTCTAATGCCGGAAATTGTTTCAGAATATTTTGGTGATTTATATTATTAAATCCATTCTGTCACCCCTTGCGGGGCTTGATAATGTATTGATTACATCCGTAAGCTGCACTTCGCTTGCATACGGTTACTGAAATATAGTCCCTGCGGGACAAAAAAAAAGAACAGATGATTCAACTTGTTCTCTTAAGAATCATTATGGCTTTTTTTCAATTTATTCCCTGCAAGGGATATACTATGAATAACCGTATGCAAGCGTAGCGTAGCTTACGGTAAAGATCTCCAAAAACAAAAAGCCCCGCAGGTGGTGACATTATCGTTTTATTCTGGTTGATACTTTAACATCCATATCAATTCACCATTCATAATTCAAAATTTACCATTATTTTATATCAACCATCAAAGAAATCACAAAAACGTAAAACATTTTATGCTTTTTACCAAAGAAACTCTCCGCTTGCTCTCTACGTACCCCTTACTTGCCCTCTATTTGAGTATTTAATTGATAGAACTTAGATAAAAAGAGCCAATTTTTGACAAAAATGCCAACATAAAACTATAAAGTAATTGCCAAAAATATCCAATAAGTTTAAGTAATATCAATTAAGAGGTGGAGAGGGAGTGGAGTGAGAGTGAAGAGAGAGGTAAATGAAGGTTTTTTTGTCAGAAAGTGGCAAACTATTTAATTGATATTTACTTCTTCGCTAAAATGATGATCAGGTAAAAACTCAGCTTGACAAAGCCCCAATTTTGATGTACAAATTCTTAGGATAAGAAATTGGGGGAGAATATGATGAAGAGAATATTGATTACTGGAATACTGCTCATCATGAGTTTAAGTCTTATTGCTCAGCAGAAAGCAGATCGGGAAACCTATTATTTCAGCTTTGACGGTAAGAATTATGCAGTGGTGAAAGAAATGATGACCTGGGCAAATGCCTCAGCGTATGCCGTGACACAAGGTGGATATTTGGTTGAAATTAATAGCATAGAGGAACAAATAGCTGTTTATGATGCGATTATCAATGGTGCAGGGGTACCCAACAATTATACCAGCATCAGCAATGGCGGAGGAATCGCCTATGTGTGGATTGGCGCTACAGATCAGCATAATGAAGGTACCTGGCTATGGGATGGAGACAATAACAATCAGGGCACTCATTTCTGGACAGGAGAAGGTCAAAACGGAGCATCCAACGGAAGCGCTGTAAATAATGCCTATTTCAACTGGGGAGGGACAAGTACAGGTGTTCCCAAAGAACCAGACAACTATAATTTTGATCAGAATTATGGCGCTATTGGCTTACGCGGATGGCCTTCAGGGACAACCAATTTAGGGATCCCTGGAGAATGGAATGATATTATCGGGATCGTCAATCTTTACTTTGTTATCGAATACAACGAAACAAGTAATGATGATGTGAATTTACCAGAGTTAAATAAAATCAAAGCATATCCAAATCCTACCCGATCAAGTTTAAAATTTGACCAAGCAGATCAAGTGAAAAGCGTTGATGTATATAATATCAAAGGGCAAAAAATCATGAGTACTCAAGACAAGGAAATTGATCTGTCTCCTTATCAAAAGGGCGTTTACCTATTAAAGATCAGTGATGGAAAGCGTATTCATTATCAAAAAATCATGCTTCTGGAATAATTGATCAGTCTTGACTTGACAAATCATTTCAATCATCAATATTGGAATTATCAGTTAAGTAATAGGCTTAAAAGAAACAAGCCACCCTGGCTGAATCAGCACACCTGTGTTGTATTCACTCAGGGTGTTTTAGTTTTAAAGGAGAAAATATGAAAAAGATCCTCATTTTATGGGTCATCATGAGCAGTTTAATATTGCTCTCATGCGCAAAAAAAGAAAGTAAACTCAAAATTGGGATTATAAAACCGTCAATTGATCACTTACCTTTGACTTATGCCTTATCTGAACAAATGATCTCTAAAGAAGATACCGAAATCATAATGTTTAATTCGGGATGGGAAGCACAGGAAGCCATGGTCAGCGGACAGATCGACATTAGCATCATGCCATTTACCTATGTTTGGACTGCGCGGTCAAAAGGATATCCACTAAAAACGATATCTTTCTTTGAGCGAGAAACTGATGGGATTGTCGTCACATCAGATATTAAGCAGATGAAGGATCTCAACGGAAAGAAGATTGGTGTCTTACGAGCATCAACCATTGATGCATTCCTGTATGATCTGATCAAAAAAGACAGTCTTTTAGTTGAGACCGTTTACTTTAGAACACCTAATGAGATGATCTCTGCATTGAAAAACAAAGATGTTTCTGGCATTGTTACTTATGTGCCAATTATCCAAAAACTCAGTGATGAGTTTAAAGTCATTTACTGGTTTTCTGAGCAAATGCCTGAACACCCCTGCTGTAATCTTGTCGGCACAGAAAAAGCCCTTGATGATAAATATTTGCAGGTTTTAGCGCTGATGAGAGCATTGGACCATAGTATCCAAAGTATCAGAGAAAAAGATGAAAAAGTCATTCAATTAATGATGAAAAACTATCTGCTTAGTCGTGAACAAAGTTTGGATGCATTACAGCACAGTATTTTTAAAATGAATCTCTCAGAAAAAGATAAGGCTTTTGAAGAAGAAACGATGAAGACCTTTTTAGAGTTAAAATATATTGAACAAATGCCAAAAGCAGAAGATGTTTATGAGGATCGTCTCATCCGTGAACTTTGATATACTGCTTAATGATCTCTACGTCACGCTGGCAAGAGTACTCGTCAGCTCTCTACTGGCGTGGCTTTTGGGATTATGTTTCGCATTACTTTTGAAGAGGGTTAGACTTCTGGAGCATTTATTTATTCATCCGATCAATTTCATCAAGCAGATATCGCCATTTGCCTGGATGCCTGTTTCGATTATGTTATTTGGGCTTGGTGAATACTCTATCGCGATGGTCATGCTGATTTCAATGCTTTTGCCTGGAATATTGCTGAGTTTGGATATGTTTCGAACACTACCTAAGGAGATTATTGAGGAAGCACATTCTGCAGGGGCGCACGGCGCTTCTTTGATATGGCATATTGAGTTACCACTTTGCGCAAGCGCTCTGATCCATCAATACCGGTTTTTATGGACGATTGGCTGGAATACAGTCATCGCAGCAGAGATGCTTGGCGTTTCTCAGGGCTTGGGTTTTAGACTATTAGACTACCGCTACCTGCTTGCCTATAAGGAGATGATGATCTATATCCTGATCATCGGACTGGTAGGCATCATTAGCGATTACTGGCTCAGAAGATTTGCTCAGAACTTTGAAATCTGATCAGCTTTTGTCTGTCAGTTCCACACTCAAATACTCTGTTTCGATCTTCACTTCATAACCGAATTGCTCTGCCAGCTTTTTGATGATATTCTTGTAGTTCTGTATCTGTTCATCACCATATCCGCCTGTTTTATAGTCTATGATTTTAATCACTTGTTCTTTGGTATTCATCATTAAACGATCGATTCTAAAAATCTGCTGATCGGTAAATATACTGTACTCATTAAGCACCTTATCCCATTGCCGTGAATAGGTCTCTGGATGCTGATCGACAAATCGGTCTGCGTCATGCATCATCTGCTCAATCTCTTTTAAAGAAAGCAGGTTGCCGTAATCCTGAATGGTTTTTAGTTTTGCCCATTGTTTTTCCTGAACAGTATTGTACAAGATATGAGACAGATAATCATGGATCACTGAACCTTTTAATGCAGATCTGTTCTCCGAAAACTCTTTGGTTCGTTGTTTGATCTTATCCAAAATCGCTTCATGATCAGGATTAGTCTGATCTTTAGTCTCTTCATCAGAACAACAATTTTTCAAAAGATGCGTTCCTTTGAAGTCAAACTTCTGGTATTGAGAATCCTCTTTGATCTCTGGATAAACAAAAGCTGTATTTTCAATTAGAGGAGCTGAGTTTTCGTCAAATAAGATAGATGCAATGATTGATAATGGGCGGTCAGAACCAAAGGATTTTTTCTCTGAAAGTTCAGGCATGGCAATGAAGATACCCAGATTTTGAACCGCACGAGTCAACGCCACATAAGTATTATTTAACTCTTCGATATGTTCTTTCATTTTGATCTGATTCTTTAAATCGGGATTGAAGGTCAGCACAGCCTTTCGATATTTATTGGTTATCTGCCATTGACTTAATTGACCAATTCGTTGTTTGCTGAATTGATAAAAGTAAAGCGACTTTTTAGGAAACTGGCTTGAAGAAATGTTTTGATAAACAAAGACTGTATGGTATGTCAAACCTTTGGATTTATGAATGGTGAGGAGTTCCACCGCATGATTGAGCTTCACCGCACTTTGCTTCTGCCCCATGCCCTCTATGAGTTGCTCGATATATTGCAGAAATCCATCGCAGGAATGAACAAATGGTGCGGGATGCAGGTCAAAGTCCTGACAGATCTCTATGAACTGATAGAGGTTTTTTAGCTGGTTTTCTTCTGAGTATACTGCATTGACAGACAAAGTTTGAATGATCTGATCGACGAAACGGACAATTGAAAAGCTTTGATTCTTTGACACGGAGGTATGATAATCTTCGCTGATTTCTTTGATCTTCTGGTATTCAGTTTGTTGGTCTAAGAAACTGATTAAATCATTTGCACTAATATTGTTTAGATAAAATGCATCGATTTGATCAGCGAAATCTTTTAGTGTTTGCGCACTTATCAAAAAGAGGTCTGATCGAAGCAAGATCAAGAGACTTTTCCAGTCATAATAAACAATAAACCTTAGGAGTGCGATGATTGACACAATCGCAGGATGTTCAAACAGAGAAGAGGATGACTGGCGGAAAGAAGGAATATTTTGTTTGATGAGCTCCGCTTCAATCGCAATCAAATCTTCATTGGTACGCGCAATAATGGCTGTCTGATCATAATAATCAGGATGTAATGCGGGGATCACAAAGTCATTAACAAAAGATTTATAAGAGTTGATCTTGGTATTTATCTGTAGTTTATCTTCTTCTTCAGTTTCATCCATCAAGTCAGGACTTTCTTCGGGGACATCATCACTGAGATCTGATTTCCCTTTTTGACGTTTATATTGGTAGAGTGAAGTAAGAATCCCTGAAGGTGAAGTTTGATCATTTGCCTGAATATCAGCGTCATAAAACCACTGTTGATCGGGTGAAGAAAAAAGGTGCTGATAATTGATGGTATTAAACAAGGTGTTGATCAGCTTGATAATCCCTGCATTAGAACGAAAACATACTTTGAGATCTTCAGGTGCCTGTAAGTTTAAATACTGGGTCATCTGAGAAAGTAAACTTCGCTCTCCCCCTCTCCATTCATAGATGGATTGTTTTTCATCACCGACAATAATAATCCCTGTTTCATTAAATCTGCCTGAACCACTGAGCAGTTCTGCCAATATCGGTTTAAAGACATTGAACTGCATGATGCCTGTGTCCTGAAATTCATCTATCAACACATACTGTATGTTCATGCATAAGGCTTCGTAGAATTCATTGTTTACCCATTGATTCTGCGGAGATAAAAGCTGATGATCCTCAGTAAACAAGTGTGAATAGGTGTACCAGAGCAGATCATCAAAGGTAAATTTCTTTTCATTCATCTTAATTTCATCGTAGCATAAGAGAAATTTATCCCAAAAGGCAAGAATCTCTTCGATTTCTGGATATAGAAAGGCATCATTGAAATAGGCTCGAAATATCGGTAAGAGATCACTCTCGTAACGATACAAATCCTCATTCCCCTTTTCCCTGATCTTTCTGCCATCCCAAAACTTAAGTTTTTCAAGAAAAGTCAAGAAACGCTCATCATGTTCAAAGAACTCATCGACACTCAAATAATCAATGTAAGCCTGATGAAAATCTGCATAGCGAATGTTTGAGCTTAGTTTTAACAATCCTTTTATATATGAAGTCAAATAAGAGTCCAGAACATCAGAAGTTGATTTCCCACTGACAATCTGGTTGAACATATCAAGATACCCAGAGATGACTGCAAGCATTTGCTTACGAGTGTCTTTTAATCTGAGATCAGCGTTAGAAGAATCCCATTTGAAGAGCTGATCAGCCTTGATAAAGTAATTGAGAAATCGAAAGGTCAGAAGATCCTGAAAATACTTGATCATGTCTTTCTTATTGCGAATCTGAAGACGTTTCATAAAGGAGATCACATCAGCATCAGGGAAACGTTTAAGCAGTAAATCAAAGCACTTTTCATAGATATCATCTGCATTGACTTCAAAGACCTGATAATTGCTGATATTGATGATAGGAGCGATCAAAGACTTAAAGATGGTGTTGATAAAGCTGTCAATCGTGGAAATGTTGATATGATCTTTTTGAATCAGCATCGTCTCATAACAGTGATTGAGATATTGCATATCTTTTTCATTGAGCTTTCTCTCCGCTAATTTCTCAAGGTAGATGATTTTATCTTCTTTTCGTTCAATCAGTATGTCGTGTAAACGTTCGAATACTGCTGATTTGATTTCAGCAGTTGCTTTCTTTGTAAAGGTGATTACCAATATATTTTTAAAAGAGAACTCTGGATCATACTGATGTTTTAACAGAATATTCAGATACTCCATAGACAAGCGATATGTTTTGCCTGTTCCAGCGCTGGCTTTCAGTACTTTTGTATTCATGAGGTTTTCCTTTCTGAGAGCAAATGGAGGAATTCTTTTTGTCTGCTGATTAAGTGATACTCATCTTTTTTATTCATCCGTTCAGCAGGCACACAAGCCTGATCAAACAATCGAATAATCTCCTCATCTATTTGATCTAAGAGTTTACTGTTCTTCGTGATCATCTCTTCTTCTGAATCGATCTGCTCACGACAGTATGGATATTTGGTCAGGATGTTGTGTATTTTAGAGACAAAGACTTCCCAGTAATCTTTCATTTGATTAAACCATAGCACCCGATAAAAATCAAGTTGCTCTTTACTTCCATTTCCTGTTTTTATATCAATAATACAGTGTTGCTCATCGACTGAGAGGTATAGATCCACTTTGCCTTTCATTTTCACAGAAAGATTTTCTCTGACCGAATGAAGATAAGAGAAATCCTCTTCTGTGATCATCTTCTGATCAGCATTCAAAAGATCTATGCCTAAAAGAAAATGGACGATATTCTCTGCCAGAAAATCTCTGAGAAAGAGATTAAAAAAGGCTTCATCAAAGTTATGAGGCATTTTGTAATAAAAAGTACGAGGGTCAGCGATCTCCTGATCTATCATAACAAGAATCCTCTGTACCATGTCACTCTGCGATGTCAGACGATGGAGCGATTTATCATTAATCACCTTTTCTATCAGTTTATGCACGAGCACCCCTAAATTGAGATAGCTCAGATGAGGTTTCTCAAGAGGATTGAATCTGGAAAAATGACGATAAAAGTCAAGATACCAGGAAAAGGAATTTTGTTTGAGCTTTGCCCATGAATAATAGCTGAGTTCAAAAGGAGATTCGCAATGAAATGGCATCTTGTAAAAGGAAAGGGTATGCAATTGAGATGAATCAGGAAGGATGGGATTCGTCAGAGGAAATCTTTTTTGATAAAAGTCCTGATAATCGATATCATCAAGCTCAACAGGTTCAATTATTCCAGTAAAAAGCAATAATTCTTCAAGAAATGAGCTTCGTTGAACATTTTCATCCTGGTTTTCATGATAAAAGAACGCCATTTGTGTCGCATTTCGAATCAAAGAGATAAAGAGATATTTCTCTATTAGTTGTTCCTGATCGTAGTTTTTTAAACCGAGCTTCTTTTTTTGATAATCCATGAGAATAAAAGGCGCTTTTCTCACCGACGGCAAATGATTCTCCTGAAGATTCAACATAAGCGTAGCCTTCGTTTTTTGAGCGTATGACTGAGAAAACTCCAGTACTCTGATCTTAGTTTGCTCTGTTTTCTCTCTTTTAACTTTAAACTGTTTGGCTCTGAGGAATTCGAGCACAAAGGAGAGATTAACACCTGATTGTTTCTTTGAAGGGCTGATTGAAGAAAAACTGTCAATAACCTGAAGTTTCAATATCCCTTTGATATTATTCATGGCGGTAAGAAACACCTCAATCTCATCAGAGGAATCAATTGACTGATCCAGTAATAGTCGATAAAGCTGATTCTGTTCCCAGTTGCTCAAATATTTAAGCAGATCATCCATGTTATCAAAGGCATCATAAGTTTTAAGTAATAATAGTGTTTGCTGGATCAAAGCAAGTGCTTCATCTTCAAAAAAGTCTTTTTTAAAGAGGTTCAGGCATTCCTGATCAAAATCAAGATAAAAGAGAGATTCAGCATTGAGGAGTGTGAATATGCGAGATAAAGAAAGCTTGAGGGACTCTGTTTTATTTACATTGAGTATTTTATATATCTCTTCTTGCTGAAGCAGATGAAACACACTTTTTAAAGGAATCAGTTGTTTGTTTCTTTGAGGTTCAATCATCATTTCAGAAAGTGCTTCTGAGATTTGAGCAAGGAATTTATATAAATGAGACTGGTTAAAGTCTTTTTTCGTACTGATTTCAAAAACATCGGGATTCACTTTTTGATAAAAGGTAGATTGTTCAATGTCAAAATCAACGATGGTATTTGCTTGAACATCACTCAGATAATTGAGCACCTGTCTTTGTAAGCCAAAAGCGTTTTTACTTTTGAAAATCTGAAGTTTATTTTTAAGTTCTGTTGATGTATCAAAGAAATCATCCCACTGAACTTTTTTGAGATTTAAACCCTGAGAGTCAAAAACAGATTGATGACCAAGATTAAATAAATGGATTTGAAGTTTGCTTTCCAGAAATTCAAGGCATTTGATATCCCATAATTTCCATTCATAAAAAGCATAAAATATCATTTGAGTATAAGAATCTAATTGATCTGATGACATCTCATTAATATCATAAAAGACTGAGTCTGTAAAACCCCTATTAACTAAGTATTCATGGTAGTTTTGATAGATAATCAGCAGATCATTGAGCATTTGAGTCTGCCAATCCTTCCACTCACAGTCATCTTCTATCCTGTAGAAAATATCTTTTGGATGAGTACAGATCTCTTTGCAATCAGAGAAATATTTCATGACATGATTTAGAAACTCAACACTTGAAAAATAGTCATTCAGCCGATATTTTTCTTTTAAGTCAGCAGGTATTGATACATAAAGTGCGAGGTAACGTTTAATGTCTTCAATGAGAATTAGGTTTTTGGGGAACATCATTTCCTGTAATTGAGAATAAGTCAGCACTTGGGAGGATGACAAAAAGTTATGATTAAAGATCTGTTGCTGAAGATCACTTTTTTGTTTTTCATTAAGACATACGACAATTGTCTGGTCATTCAATAATTGAAAGAGATTCGAGTTGAGTTCGTCAAAATGTTTGAAGTAATGTACTATTTTCAAGATACCTCCGATAGAAGTTTCAAGTATTAACTCTTATGCATCATATAGAACAAAGGAATACATGTCAAATAAATTTTGGAATAAAAAAAAACCACCTGGTAATACCAGATGGTTTTAAACTTATCATTTGCTTTTTACATTTTGCAATAAAATGATTATTGAGCTC
Organism: uncultured Candidatus Cloacimonadota bacterium; assembly: GCA_964573665.1. Classification (GTDB taxonomy): domain Bacteria; phylum Cloacimonadota; class Cloacimonadia; order Cloacimonadales; family WRIO01; genus JAGOCT01. The sequence goes on from CAZNKI010000025.1 coordinate 16,644, forward strand.
TTCTTCTTTCTTTAATACGAGCAGCTTTACCTTTAGCGGTACGAAGATAGAAGAGTTTCGCGCGTCTTACTTGACCAAAACGAACAATTTCGAGTTTATCAATAAGTGGTGTATGTTGAGGGAATACTCTTTCAACAGCCACACCATCAGAAATCTTTCTTACGGTAAAAGTTTTTGAGATTCCAGCTCCGCGTTTTTGAATGACAATACCTTGGAAAATCTGAATTCTTTCCTTACTGCCTTCTTTAATTTTATAGTGAACTTTCACAGTGTCACCGACACCATATTCAGGAAGATCAGTGCGTAATTGATCTTTAGTTATCATTTGAATGATATCCATTTATTCCTCCTTATATTTTTCGGATGTCAGGCGATCCAAAACAATTGCTACAGCGCTTCTAACAGACAAGTGATTATAAGTTGTTGGGCCATAAATTGGCTTTAAGATATAATCAGCCATTTGGTGTACTTCAGGACTCAGTCCGTTTCCTGTTCCAAAGAGCAGTAAAATAGGTCTGTCCTCATTCATTTTAATTGTCTTCAAATCTTGAAAGGAGATTTGGCGATCAATTAATGCAGCAGTTGTTGTAATGATTATTGGATCGATTCCATCCTGGTATTTTATCAATTTTATTGTTTCATCTATGGATTTTATAAATTGAATGAGTGTTAATGCTTCAACACGGTCTTTATTGTAGAATTTTGCAATATCTGATTTCCAGAATTGCATGATTTTTTCGAATATTTCTTTTTGTCTTTCAATCGGGTGAATGACAAAATATTGCTTAACGCCAAAGGTAATACATGATCTGGCAATATCGTGAATATCCAGATTCGTAATCGAGGAGGTGATTAATTCACCATCGCGATTAGTGACTGGAAAATGAACAAGACCAAGATATAAGTTATTCATTTGTTAATAAGTCCGATCTTCTTCTTTTTGTTAAGTCAAGTGATTGATGTTGGCGATATTCATCAATTTTTTTATGGTTACCAGAGCATAAGACATCTGGCACTTTATAACCTCTGAAATCAAGTGGACGAGTATAATGAGGACAACCCAGCACGCCATTTTCATGAGAATCAGTCAGCGCAGAATCAATCTCGTTTAAAACACCATCATGAAGTCTTGCCAAAGCATCAATCATAATCATCGCAGGCAGTTCGCCACCAGACAAGACAAAGTCACCAATAGAGATTTCATCATCAACAAAGTGATCACGAACCCTTTGGTCAATCTCTTTATAATGTCCGCAAAGCAAGGTAATTTCTTCTTCTTGAAGGTATTCTCTCACAATTTTTTGGTTGAGTAATCTGCCCTGAGGCGTGAAATAAATCACTTTCTGAGATTTATTCTGTCGAATGTAATCAATTGCATCAGCCAAAGGCTCAGGCTTGATAACCATTCCAGATCCGCCCCCGTATGGGTAATCATCTACTTGTCGTTGTTTATTTCCAGAGAAATCGCGAATATCGATTAAATTAACCGTTAACTTATTTTGCTCAATAGCTATTTTGGGAATACTTTCAGAAAGAAAGGATGTAAAACAAGCTGGGAAAAGACTCAAAACATTGATAATCATAATTCAAGAAAACCTTGTATGTTTTGAACTACCAAGTGATTATTCTCAGTATTAATTTCCATTATAAACTCTTCTACATCAGGGATAAGAATCTCTTTTTCTTTATCATCCGTAATCACAAAGACATCATGAGCACCGTTGTTAAACCAATCAGTGACTTTCCCAAGCTCTTGATCGTTAAAAATCACCGTCATACCAATCGGATCATAATATTCTTCATCATTAATATATTGAAGAGTATCGTTATCAATTGCCATTAGGATGTTATTTTGACCTTGAATCTCAAAATAAGTTTCGGGTTCAACAACTTTTAAATACAATTTATTTTGAATAAAGCGTATCTTCTTAACCGTTACATATCGCACACTATGGTCTGTAAAGATCAAAAACAGATTGGTGATCTGATTCTGTGTTTTCTGAAAGTCAGGATTCAGCTTAATCGGAATCCATCCTTTAATGACAGGACTGAATCCTAACTTTCCGACTATAATTAAATCATCAATTTCCATTATTCAGCGATTTCGAGCTCAACTCGCTTTCCCTGTTTAGTGGAAACTGCCTTTAAAATTGTTCTAATGGCACTGGCAGTTCTGCCTTTTTTCCCGATGACTTTACCGATATCATTTTTTGATACGCGTAATTCATAGAGAGTGACTTTTTCACCAACGATTTCTTTAATAGACACTTCGCTGGGATCATCAACCAGGCCTTTGACAACAAATTCTAATAAATCCTTCATTTAATCCTCAATCAGTTTATTCAGCAGTTTTTTTGGCAAATTTAAATTCATGCCATTTTTGCATAATGCCTTTATTTCTGAATAATGATTTAACGGTTTCTGAAGGTTGAGCACCGACTTTAAGCCATTTGAGTGCAAGCTCTTCATCAATATTTACAATTGCTGGATTATGTTTTGGATCATAGTATCCAATATTTTCAATAAATTTTCCATCTCTCTGAACGCGAGAGTCAACCGCTACTACGCGGTAGAATGGTTTGTTGATTGAACCCATTCTTGTAAGACGAATCTTTACCATTTCTACTCCTTATCTATTTTAGCTATATTATTCTAAAGTTCAACTCTTTTCTATACTTGCTAATTCGTCAAGTGAAATTTTAAAGAGGTAACTTGAAATTCTTCATAAATTTAGATGAATTCATGTTTTTCATCATGTTTTTCATCTGATCAAATTGCTTTAATAGCCGATTCACTGCTTGAACAGAGGTACCGCTACCTTTAGCAATTCTAAGTCTTCGACTGCCATTAATTATCTGTGGTTTTTCACGTTCTTTAATAGTCATCGAATAAATGATTGCTTCGACATGAGCAATCTGTTTATCATCAATCTTTACCTGATCAAGCATTTTTGTATTAATTCCAGGAATTAATTTTATTAATTGATCAAGAGGTCCCATTTTTTTCATGTTGTGTAATTGATCGAGAAAGTCGGACAAGGTGAATTGATTTTTCTGCATTTTCGCAGCGAGTTTTTCTGCCTGTTCATCATCGAAAGCTTCTTGAGCTTTTTCAATCAAACTAAGCACATCGCCCATTCCGAGAATTCTTGAAGCCATTCGTTCTGGGAAAAACTCTTCGAGGTCGGAGATTTTTTCACCAACACCGATAAATGCAACAGATTTGCCTGTGACGGCTTTGATCGAAAGAGCAGCACCACCACGAGCATCACCATCAAGTTTACTCAGAATCACTCCATCAAATGAGAGCAAATCATTAAACTCTTTAGCGACTGTGACCGCATCCTGACCCGTCATTGCATCAGCAACAAAAAAGATATAATCAGGTTTGACATAGTCTTTTAAGTCTTTGATTTCTTTCATCATGTTTTCATCAATATGTAAACGACCTGCAGTATCGAAGATCATCAGAGAAGTATTGTTTTTCTGTGCCCAATCGAGCGCATTCTTTGCGATATTAATGACATTTTTACTCTGAAGATCAGATATTACAGGAATATCAAGTTGTTTACCAAGCACTTCCAACTGATGAATCGCCGCAGGACGATAAATATCACAAGCGACTAATGAAGGATAAGCGGATTTCTTTTTTCTAAAGTAATTTGCGAGTTTTGCACAAGCAGTTGTTTTACCAGAACCCTGAAGTCCAACGAGCATTATTTTAGTCAATTTGTTATTATGAATCTGCAAGTTTAGATCAGAATTATCCATCAGAGCAATCAGTTGTTCATGAACGATTTTTACGACTTGTTGACCAGGTTCTAAGCTTTTTAAAACTTCCTGACCTAAAGCACGAGTTTGTATTTCATTGATAAAATTCTTAACGATTTTAAAATTTACATCAGCTTCCAAAAGAGCCATTCGAATTTCTTTGAGTGAATCCTGAATGTTTGATTCGCTGAGTTTTCCTTTTCCCTTAAGAGTTTTAAATATCCCATTTAAACGATCAGATAATTCAGAAAACATTTTTAAGACTCCTTACTCTTTCTTCATAGCTAGATCCAGAGAAAATATAAGAACCAGCAACCAGAATATCAGCACCTCTTTCGACGAGTTGTTTTGCATTTTTGTCAGTGACGCCACCATCAACTTCAATAAGAAATGAATAGTTTTGTTTACTTCTCATTTGATTTATATGTTCAATCTTTTCTAATCCAGAAGTAATAAATTTCTGCCCACCAAATCCAGGATTAACTGTCATGACAAGCACAAAATCAATTACATCGGCAATGTATTCTAAAGCAGAATGGTGTGTCGCTGGATTTAAAACAATTCCGGCTTTCATATTCTTTTCTTTAATCTGATGGATTAAGCGATCACCATGATATGTACATTCAGTGTGAAAAGAACAATATTTCACTTGAAGGCCGGCGAGTGGTTCGATATAATCCTGTGGATTTTCCACCATCAGATGAACATCTAAATCAAGATGACTGTATTTTTTTATGGCTTGAATCACTGGAATTCCAAAAGTTAAATTTGGAACAAAATGACCATCCATCACATCTAAATGTAAAATGTCTGCTGAGGTGTCTTCAATTTTCTGTATTTCTTCTTTAATTCTACCGAAGTCACATGAAAGTAATGAGGGGGCAATAAGTACTGATTTATTCATACGAAAAATATGATATCCTTCACTTGGTTAATATTTCTTTCTTTCATTGCCTGAATAATATCTCGTTTTTTTAGTAAAAATTCTTGCATCCAGGCGTGATTGACTGTTTTCACATAGAGAATCGACTGATCAAATTTGACAATAGAAGATCGCTCAGCCATGATATTTCCAACGATAGAACTCCATGACAGAGCGATATTCACAAGCTCAAAATATTTATCACCTGCAATTTTATAGACAAACTGATAAATTGAGTCTCTAATAGACAACATTATTTATTTTTAAATTTCATTAAACTGCTTTTTGTCAGAACGACGCCAGCCCATGCAAGAACTGCGGTAATAATGGCGATAAAATAAATAATCCCCATTGTACCAAAAGAGCTATCCTTAGAAAAAATAGCTAAAGCAGGAATTGTAGAAATCACAACCATAATGATGATTCCAGCAAGTTTCAAAGCAACTTTGTCTTGATTTTTGTTAATAAAACTGACAACAAAAGCAGAAACAGCGACAATGATCAAGGTTGCAAAAAACAATACCAAACCAGTTGTAGTAGCACTTTCTGAAATCAGAGCAGTAGCTAACTGAGGTCTGAAACTGTTTAAGAAATAATTGGGTGTAAGTAATGCCAAAATTGTTACGATAATGCCACTAATTAAACTTAATACGTTTTTTAGTTCAAAATCTTGATTCTTCATGAGGACTCCTTACTCTATCTTTTATTCGGAATTATTCGTCCGATAAAAAATATAAGATACTGTTGCCAGTATCTTATTCTTTTTCAACTAAAACTTTTAATTCTGCATTAATATCAGTCATAAAACTGATTTTAACCTGATATTCACCAAGTTCTTTAATCGGTTTTTCCATTACAATGTGGTTTTTATGAATGCTTAAACCTTGTTCAGTTAAGAAATGAGCAATATCAATTTCTGAAACAGAACCAAATAAATGTCCAGTTTCTTCAGCTTTTCTAGTAAAAGTTGCGCTTAACTGATTAACTTTTTGAGCAGTTTCTTTAAACTGTCTAATCATTTCGTTTTGTTTTTCTTGAGCGATATTTTTGATACCTTCAATTTTTTTGACATTACCCTGAGTTGCGATAATCGCAAGCTTATTGGGGATAAGATAATTTCTTGCAAAGCCGTCTTTTACATTAATAATTGAGCCAGCAATACCTACTCTATCTACGTTTTCAGTGAGAATTATTTTCATGAGTTTCCTCCAATTTGTTTAGTTTTCTAAAATCAGTCCAATTGTCAATAAAGCCAATTAAAGCGATTAACATTAATAGATAAGGATTAAGCACCAGAGACAACACAGCAAAGATCAAAAGTATTTTTGATTGTCCGATCCATTGTCCCACAAAAAACCAGCTTACAGATAAGCCTTGTATCAGAAAAAATGTACTGCAAGGCAAAATAATATTGTAAGCAAGTATATTGCTTTGTTTACTGATTAACAGGATCAAAGCAGAGATTAATCCATAAATAATTACATTTGGCGAAGAAAAAGTTTTAACATTCAGCATAATCGATGGTTTTCTGTACATCATCAAATACACCAGCATCACAGCTAAGAGCATTAAGACGACAGAAAACGCATAATTATAGTCTAAATACAAATCTTTACTTCGATTTAATGTATCAGAAATCATCTGATATTCTGTTGAACTTTCAGAATATCTCGTCTTAAGCATTTCAAAAAGATTTTTAATCGATAAATGAACAGATTTTTCTATCTGATCTTTAAAGAATAAGTACTTTGAACCACTTAAGGCTGATGTAACAAGCAAGACATTCATTAAAGCATTCTCAATAGGCTTTTCACGGCTAATAGTATAAACAATGATAAAACTGCTCAATGCGACATTGATAAGAATATTTGAAAATATCATCCAATCAATGATATTGCTAAATAGAGCAATTATAGCTAACACAATAAATAAGCCATAAAAAGAGCTAATTTTTTTTGGGTCAATCATCATTTGCTTGACCAGCGCAGGTGTAATCGTTATTAAACCTAAAGCTGGAGAGAAGAAACTAATGATTAATCCCAAGAATGCTAAAATAATCATTAATTATTCAACCACGTAAGCGATTAAAGCCATTTGACGGGCTTTTTTAATTTCATTTGATACAAGTCTCTGATGTTTTGCGCAAGTACCAGTAATGCGACGAGGTTCAATCTTTCCAGTTTCAGAAACATAGTTTCTTAAAAGATCAGTATTCTTGTAATCAATATTTATTTCTCTGTTTCCACAGAATCTGCACACTCTTTTTTTAAAGCGGGATTTCTTTTTATCGTAAGCCATTTTTACTCCTTTATTTAAAATGGAACATCTTCTTCAGTTTGTTTTTCTGAATTATTGTTATAATCAGGTTCATTGACTACCTGAGGTGTATTTGATTCATAATTTGCATTCATAGAACCTTGATTTTCATCTTTTTCTAATACATGAATTCGATTGATCAGGATCTCAGCGTTTCGGCGATTATTGCCATTCTGATCGGTAAATGAGTTGATACTGATTTCTCCTTCAATAATCACAGAGCTTCCTTTATGGAGCTGTTCGCTGCAAATTTCAGCATTTTTACCGAATGCTGTGGCATCGATAAAGTTTGAAACGCTTTGATAGTTCCCAAATTCATCTTTTTTGTATTTATCAAAAGCAAGACTAACTTTTGCGATCATCATATTGTTATTGGAGTAACGAATTTCAGGATCACGCGTTAGTCGGGCACTAAGTGTCAGCGTGTTTAATCTAGGGAATCTCAGCATTTTACTCATAATTACTCCTAGTCAATTTCTTCAAGTTTTAAAATATTATGACGAATAACTTTTTCGTTTAAGCGGTAGTGACGGTCCAGTAATTTAACAGCTTGCGTATCCATGTTAAAATAGTTAATAAGGAAATATCCTTCTTTAAATTTCAGGATTTCATAAGCAAGGTTTTTCTTTCCCCAATTGTCGGTTTTGATTAATTCACCGGTATTTTCGGAAATGATGTTCAATACTTTTTCTTGTTCTTTTTCCACATCTTCCTGGGAAAGGTTTGGTGCTAATACATACATTGATTCGTATTTAGCTTTCATTTATTCTCCTCCTTTGGTCTTTGACTCTGATCGTTGATCCGATCAGAATAGGATCTTTTATTTTTACTATAATGGTTGAGCATTGCCTGATAATCACGGTGTATGAATTGTTTGATCAATTCATAAGAGAATTCAAAAGTATGCTCAAGGAATAAGAGTTCGTTTTTATCAAAATCACTTAGGACAAACTTTCTCAGATCCTGGTATTTTGGGCTATCAACTCCGATTCTGATCCTAATAAATTCATCAGAGCCGATATTTTCGATAATGGATTTGAGCCCATTATGTCCGCCATCTCCTCCTTTTTCGCGAATTCTGATTTCGCCAAAAGGAAGATAGATATCATCAACAATCACCAACAAATCATTAAAAGATTCATTGAGGAGTTGACGAATTGCAATCCCGCTGTTATTCATGTAAGTCAGCGGCTTAATCAATGAATAAGTTCTTTTTTTTGCAATTGCATAATTCTTTTCTTTTTGAAATTCGCATTTGCTTTTTCCTGCAATATAGTCTAAGAGAAGAAATCCAACATTATGTCGGTTAAAATTATATTCAGATCCTGGATTTCCTAAACCAACTAAGTATTTCATTCACTCGCTTCTTCTTTTTTCTCATTAGTACGAGGTGCATGAACAGAAGCGACTGCGAGGTCAGCAGGTTCATTAATTTTTACATTTGCAATTTTGATATCTTTGCAATAGATCGTTTCACCCATTTTTAACTGAGATAAATCTAATGGGAAATCTTCAGGGATAAACTTAGGTAAGCAATGTGCATGAATTTTTCTTTTGGTAATTTCAAGGATCCCACCATCTTTTACAGAAGCTGGAGTACCAGAAAACTTAATAGGAATATCAATAGATATTTCTTTTTCAGGATGTAATTCCATAAAATCGATATGGATCACTTCTCTGCTAAGTGGGTGAATTTGTTTTGCTTTTACAACAGTGTGTAATTCTTTTCCTTCGAGATCAATGTTAAAAATCGCAATTTCGCCAATTGACTTTTTATACATTTTCTTGAATTCATTTGCAGGAACGGTAATATTGGTTCCTTCTTTTCCTTCAGCGTATACGACAGCCGGAATAAAACCTGTTTTTCTAAGATTGCTATTATCAGATTTTTTACCGAGTGTTCTCTTTTCAGCTGTGAGATTAAGTATCATTTTTCCTCCGTATTGTGATCATCTAAAAAGAATACTAATGGATTCTTCCAAGTGTATTTTTTTGATTGCCGTTGCTAATAGTTCGGCAATAGAAAGTTGAATTATTTTCTTTGATTTCTTTTTTTCTTCATTCAGTGGAATAGTATTCGTGATGAATAGTTTTTCGATAGGAGAGTTTTCAAGTTTCTCAACTGCATTTCCAGATAAAACACCATGAACACATGAAGCATAAACTTTATCTGCTCCTAAATCAGCCAGTTTGTTGGCCATCTTAATTAAGCTGCCACCTGTATCTATAATATCATCAAACAAGATAGCGACTTTTCCTTTAACATCACCGATCACATTCAGAACTTCGGCATTATTATCATTTCCAGTTCTTCTTTTATCCCCAATGGCAAGCGTACAGTTCAATCTTTTTGCCAATGCCCGTGCGCGATTTGCGCCTCCAGAATCTGGAGAAACCACAACAAGCTTTTCGTCTTCAATGCCCATAGATTTAAAATATCGGGCAAAAATCGGAATCGAATATAAGTGGTCTACAGGAATATTAAAAAATCCTTGAATCTGGTCAGCATGCAAATCGACGGTAATGACGCGATTTGCTCCAGCAACAGTAATAATATCAGCGACTAGTTTTGCAGTAATTGGGACTCTTGGCTGATCTTTCTTATCTGACCGGGCATAGCCATAATAGGGGATAACGACACTAATTCTTTGTGCGGAAGCACGTTTTAAGGCATCAATCATAATAAGTAGTTCCATCATATTATCATTAACAGGATAACATGTTGATTGAATAATAAAAGCGTCCGCTCCGCGTACGTTATCATTAATTTTTACAAAGGTATCGTCATTAGAAAATTTAAATACCTCAGCATCTCCTAAAGGAATACCGGCAAAGGTTGCGACTTCCTTTGCCAGTTCCGGATTTGCGTTTCCAGAAAACAATTTAAGTTTTGAAAACATTTTAATATAAAACCTATTCTTGAGGTTGTTCTGCTACAGTTTCGTTGTATTTTTGCAGAATTAACTGTTCGATGTGGTTTCTGGTATCAGTGTTTAATGGGTGAGCAATGTCTTTGTATTCGCCAGTTTTGCTTTTTTGGCTAGGCATAGCGACAAATAATCCATTTTTTCCATTGATGACTTTGATGTTTTTGATAATGAAAGCGTCATCAATAACGATGTTGGCAAAAGCCTTTAATTGTTCTGAGTTTCTTGGGAATACTTTTACGTCTGTAATGTTCATTCTTTTAGTCTCCTTCTTGTTGTGGTTATATAGCTCCAGAATCCTTCTTTTGCAAAAAGTTCCTGTGCATTTTTACATTTTTGTTCATCATTAAAAAAGCCTATAACAGTCGATCCGCTACCAGACAACATTGCTTTTTCTGCATTTAACTGAAGCAATTGATCAGTTAATTGTTTGATTATTGGATATTGCAGAGCAATTCCTTCTTCTAATTTATTATAACAATATTTAGAGGATTTTTCTTTGATTAGACTTTGCCAATTGTGATTAGGATGAGTAATCTGTACTGCCTGATAAGCAGTTTTGCTCGAAATCTGAATATTCGGATTGATCAAAAGAATATGATTAATGATAATATCATCAATGCTTTCGATGATCTCTCCTCTATTTCTGCCAATAGAAGTTCCGCCAGTGAGAAAGAAATTAATATCACTACCAAACAAGGCGGCAATATTATTCATTTCATCCAGACTCAGATTGAGATCCCAGAGTTTTGACAAAGCTTTAATTGTAGCAGCTGCATTACTGCTACCTCCACCAAGTCCAGCTGCAATTGGAATGTTTTTTTCCAATTCAACGAGGACTCCTTTATCTACACAAAATCTGTCCTTTAAATAGATCGCGACTTTATAAATAAGATTTTCTGAATTATTCAGTTCTCCTATATTAGACACAATTTTTATTTCTTGTTTATTTGTCAAAAAAAATTTTAACTTATCGCATAATTCGATTTCAGCAAAAATCGTAAAAATCTCATGATAAGCATTTGGTAAACGTGAGATTACATCAAGGAACAGATTAATTTTTGCGTAGGAATTTAGAGAATAATCCATTTTTTGGTTTCTTTCCGGATTCACCATAATAGTAATAATAGTAATAATAGTAATAACTATAGCCACGATAGTATTTTTCATGGATAATTCCATTAACGACAATACCCGTGATTTGAATTCCAATATTTTCCAACATCGATTTAGTACGTTGAACCACAGCTTTTTCTGTATTATTGACACGAATTACCAAAGCAAGCATATCCACTTTTTTAGCCATAATCATTGCATCAGTAACAGCAATAACTGGCGGCATGTCAAATAAAACAAAATCAAACATATTTTTTGCTTCTTCGATTAACTGATCAGTTCGGTTACTGGCAATTAATTCAGAAGGATTGGGAGGAATGATACCTGAAGTAATCACAAAGAGGTTTTCGATATTAGTGCTTTTAACAATTGATGATAAAGTTTTTTGATCGTCAGCAAGATAATCAGAAGATCCATTATTACGTTCTAATTCAAAAATATTATGAACCATAGGTCTTCTCAAGTCGAAATCCACCAGACAAACTTTTGATTTCATTTGGGCTAAAGTGATTGCGAGATTGGCAATTGTTGTAGATTTACCTTCACTGGCTCCAGAGCTGGTAATCACCATAGAAAGGGATCCTGGTTTCTTTTTTGCCATCACATTGGTTCTGAAAGTTCTATACGATTCAGCAACAGGAGATTTTGGTGCGTAATGCGAGATCAAACGTGCAGAGATTTTGGTTTTTTCATCTTTCATTGTGACCATCTCTTCACCTGATTTTTCGCTGATCACCTGATTCTCTTCAGTTTCAGAAGTACTCATATAGGGGATCGTTCCTAAAATAGGAGTTTTAACATATTTTTCTACATCGTCAAGTGTTCTGATTTTTGTATCAATAGAATTAAGAGCCATAGCCGAGCCTATGCCTAAACCAATACCAATGATAAAACCAATAAGCAAGTTCATTTTCTTTTTGGGTTTAATCGGTAGTTTTGGCAGGCTTGCACGTTCAATCACTCGAACATTGCCTAATTTTGCCTGTTCTGCAACTTTTGCATCTTCGTATTTTTCAGTAAGTAAACTATGGATCTTTTCATCGATTTTATAATTTCTTTCTAAACGAGCTAGCTCAAGTTCTGTGTCAGGAAGAGTGCTCATTCGTCGATTATAATCATCAACGATATTCTGATAACTCTGCTCCTTCGCCATAGCAATATTATTATCTATTTCGGCGTTAGCGATTTTTGTTGTAATTTCGTTTCTGTAACTGATTAAATCAGAGCTACCGACACGAATATTTAGCATTTTTTTTAATTCTTCATTCAGTTTGTTTTTTGCACTTTCTAAGGAAGCGTTAAGTTTTTGAATTTCAGGATGATCTTCAGGATAATTATTATTGTTAATCAAAGTCATAATTTTGACTTTATTTTTGACGACATCTTCTCTGATCTTATCAATATAAGGAGTCGATAAGTTTAGAGCAACATCAACCAACAAAGTATCTTGTTTCACAAGCTCATTAAGCAAATATTCAAGATTCTTTGCACTCATTTGTGATTCAGCTTGAGCATCTTGTAATTTGGCATTTGCTTCAGCAGATTTTTCAATTAATTTTTTTGTTTCTTCAGAAAGCAAAAAAGTCCCTGATTCAATTTTATAATTACGTAATTCTTCTTCAGAATTTTGCAAACGACGGGAAATAGCATCCAACTGGCTTTCCAAAAATTCACGAATATTCGTAAACTCAGTTCTGGCAGTTGAAGTAGTTTGTTGCATCAAGGCGTCAGCGACCGAATTCACTAAAACCATTGCTTCGGTTGGGCTACTGGATTCATAGGACAAAGTAAGTATATCAGTTTCTCTTCGAGATTCGACTTTCATATTTTCATTGATCATATCAACAGGATCATAATGATCAATATTGTTTTCATTTTTTGTTACAGGAAAGACATCATAATCAGGGTGTTTTTTCATTAGTTGAAGCGCTAAATTAATCACAGGGCGACTTTTTATAATCTCAATATAATTATTGATTGAGGTATTCCCCACACCCTGGGTCATCATCATCAAATCCATTCCTGCTTGTTTTTCTTCCAAAAGAATTTTTGCATTCGCTTGATAGATTTTGGGTGATGTAAAGGTATAAATCACCGTAATAATCATGATAAAGGAAAAGATTCCAATAATTAATCCACTGTATTGAAAAATTATTCTTATATAATCACTTAAAGAAGATTCTTGTTCACTGATCTGTTGTGATTCTTTGATAACATTGTTATCCATAAAACCTCTTACTGACTTAGATTTTTAATCGTCGTATAAACACCCAAAGTAATTGCGACTTTTGACATAAAATCGGCTACTTTTGAGAAGGCGTAGAAGGATGTTCCTGAAATAATAACTGTATCCCCAGGCATCAATTTTGGGATATCAATCGTTTCTGTTGAGTTTTCAACATATTTTTTTAAATCTACCCAAATAATTTCTTTTTTATTGTCAGATCCTTGACGAACAATACGAATTGCTTTTAACTTTGCATTTTCAGTGGGTCCACCTGCGAGAGAAATTAATGTAAGTAAATTCGTATCATCGGGAACAATATAGAGACCTGGCTTTTGTACTTGTCCCCAAATATATGTGTAAATTTTTAATTGATCTTGTTCATTCATTGTACCAGAATAACTATATGCTGAATTACTAGGAAGATTTGAAGATCCAGATACCTGAGCCAATAAAATAAAAATAAAATGTAATCCGATAAAGACAAGTAATAACTTCTTCACTCTTCCTCCTTTCTATAATAAAGGCATTATTCCATAAGCTTACAAAGCGTCAAGTATTATTGTATTGTGAACACTCTCTGATTTGATTCTGAACCACTCAGATATAAATTTGAAGTCCCTGATCTGTCTCTGAAAGCATCAATTCTCCAGTAGTATGTGCCTGAGGGCAAAGGATTAGTGCCATTATAAGGCAGTTGTATATAGTTGCCTTCATTAGATACATTTAGGTCTCTATGCCAGACATAATTCTCGTTTTCATCAAAAATGAGTAAACGAAACATATCAACCTCACGAGTTCTATACCAACTAAAAGTAATGTTTGAATTGCTCAGTATGGCATTGTTGGTAGGATTGTTTAATATTGCTTTATCAATCAAACGATAAGATACCGTATCAGAAATGGAATAATTACCTGATTGATCAACAACTTGAATAAAATATTGCCATAGAGTCTCGGTGACAGAAAGATCGCCGACAGCGTTAAAATTATCCTCATATGCATCTCTCGAGGGTGGTATAGAATCAATCTGAACAGGCGCATAACCCTGACTGAAACGGAATACTCTAATCATCTTTAAATCATTTTCTGCAATATGATCCCAGTTTAAGCGAATTTTATCTCCAATAGGTACTGCATCAATTCCATTATTTGTATCATCAATCAGAAGGCTGTCATTTAACTGAGCTACAAAAACTTTCCCATCACCAGTATCTCCCAGATGATGAAACAGGATTGCTTTTTGAGGAGGAGTAGTATCTACATTTGTTGTTTCTTCACCTGCACAGGCAAACAATAAAAAACCTAAAAGACATATCATTATGAAATTTCGCATAGATTCTCCATTCTATAAACGAATACTCAAACCGATACGGTTAGTATTCCCTAAATTATTAGTAACAAAGGCATAATCAAGACTGAATACAGATACATTCAGTCCTATTCCAGCTGAAAAGTTATTTTCATAATAGCCCACTCTGAAATTGGTTTGGTCTTTGTAATTCCATTCAAACCCAAAATGGTCTGTTTTATCATAGACATAGTCTTTATCATAAGCTACAGTCAACTTTGAATGGTATTTTTTTAAATCATGAAGATATGAAAAGCCTAACTTAGTATTAAAGAGTACTTCATCTTTATGTTTCGATTGAGTATCCCAAGATATACCAGTTCCACCTATGTCTTGTAGATTAACACCGCAAGCAATTTTCCCAAGATATTCCTGATCGACTAAAATGCCTAAATCAGTTCTAATAAGAAAGCCTACATCGAATCCTGTGCCATCTCCAGTATACTCAAGCATGTCACGTTTAATATACTTAAAGTTAACTCCAAGATGGTAATCGATTGGCAAAACGAATAAAAACCATCCCAAATCTGCATCATGGTGAATATGTTTAGAAAATGCAAACTGAAACAAATCATCAGTTGATTTAAACTTCCCATCCGGGATCGCAGTTAACTGAAACTCTTCAAATGCAGCTCTTTGATCAATATTGGTACCGATCAAATGATTCTCACTAAAAATGGGGATATCATCAATACTTAAACGTGTCCAGTTAAAGCCGATAGTGACTTCATTGGGCAAGGGATGACAGTAGGAAATATTATCATAATTGGCTAAACCTTCATAGAGATATGCTCTCATGAGGATCACTTCACTGCTTCTAATCTTTGAGATTCCTGCAGGATTCCAGTAAATTGCTGTTCCATCATCCGCAATTGAAGAAAAAGCTCCTCCCATACTGAGTGATTTTATCCCAGAACCGATACTCATAAAATCACCTGCATATCTACCAGCAATAAGGAGATTTAAAGTCAATAAACATAATACCAATAAAGTCATCTTTTTTATCATATTCTACCTTAATACTGCCATTTTTCCAGTTTTTATAATTTCTTTATTCCCTTTTTTGGCAATCACTTTATAAAAATAAACGCCATTTGCCAGGAGTACACCACTATCATCAGAGCAATCCCATCCATAGACTGTTCTGGGATATTCATGGTAGCCTACTGAAGAAGGTAAATGATCAAAGGTTTTTACCAATCTTCCACTCACTGTATAAATTTTAATTTTTACCATATCTGCATCATCTGTTAAAGAATAGGTAAATCGAGTACGATTCGCATTAATCGGGTCTATGGTCTTTGATTGAACAGGGTTAGGATAATTGGCAACTTTTATCAGATCAAAACGATCATTAACCTTGAAATCAAATGTTTTAATTCTATTTATGCCATTCACATCAGTACAAGATATTGAAATCGTATAATTTCCTTTTAGTAAGGATAACTTATATTTCATTGGCACTTGATTCAGATAGCCAGGCACTGCAGATATCGCAAAAGCTTTATCATCAACAGGGACACCATTGAGAAACATGCTGATCTTGTTATCAAGAATATCAATGCCATTTGCATCACTAAAGAGAAAAGATAACACTCCATTACCGGAAATATAAGAACCTGTACTAAACTCCTGACCTTCGACATTGACATCAATCGAAGGTTGAATCTTGTCCATATTTCTAAACAAACCATAAATCCCCATACGATTTACTTCTGCCTGAACAATATTCAGCTCCTGATTGATAAAACTAGGTTGATGTATCCATTTTTTATATTTATCTTCCCAGCGATACACAGCAAATACAGATAAATCTTCATAGACCTGATTTAAAGAATCTAAGGGATTATATATAAACGACAAAGTCATCCTTTTATTGTTAGGAAAAATGTAGTTAGAATCCGCAAAAGCATCCTGATTGAAGCATGATATTTTATATGCCGTCATCTGATTGCTGATGAGTTGAACAGGGAGTGTGTCTTCTTGAAATTGTGGTGAGAACTGAATCGAAGGAGTAATATTGAAGTATGCATTCATGCTAAGGAGATTCGCTGGGAAGTCCACTTTAAAGGCATGGTCACTCATTTCAAAATGCTCTTCCTGTAGCCCAGCCAGAATCAAATTCAAGTATTCTGACAGTCTTCTGCTATTGTTAGATTGTTCAAGTTCAATAAAGTCTTCATTTTGTTCATTAATCGTCACTTCAAAAACTATCTGACCACTGATCACAGGCAAATCAATATAATCCCATCTTTTCTCCATAGATTGAAGTGAAAGATATGGTTTTTCAGTAATCAATATTCTTGACTGATCAGGTAGTACTGAATAAAGACGAATCATCGTTTCAAATGATTCTGTATTGCCAATATTCTGACTTAGAACTTTGATTACGGGAAGATTGTTTCTTTGACCAAACTCAAGAAAAGTGATCGATACATCTGGTCCTGTAATCGTAAAACTATCCATTCTATTGTTTGTTAAAATGAGGTTGCCATCACTTTTTATCATTTTAAAGTAAAACTGAACCTGGCCTGTATTTTTAAAATTGAATAACTTATTTTTTAGTTCCCATTGTTCTGATTGTGCATTATACAACATTTTCAGATGAAGATATGAAGAAGGGATACCAGGATCAGAAGGAATATACTCTTCAATAGGAGGTATAGATTTACTGTTTTTATTAAAGTAATCAGGCTTTATAATCAGATAAACACCTGACAGTTCAGTATCTTGCAATAGTTTTAAAGTGACCTGTATAGAATCTGACGGTGTGGGTATTTGAGGGATTGTTTTTACCTGATATGCCATCTCATTTCCGACAGTAAAAACTGAGGCATTAATAATTTCTCTGTTCGTTGCACTGGCAATAAACTTGATCTGCCCAAGCATCGGTACTGGATTATTATTTGGGATAATGTGCTGATAAGTCACTTGACCGTTGATCACGGGGAAATCATAAGGAATGTTTTGAGGTAACTCAAGTGGATCTAAAACATACATTCTTGCACTATTCACATCAGGAGCAAAAATTCCTTTGATCAACAATGTATCGCCTGGTACTGCATTAAACTGATTACCCTCAATTTGTACAGTTCCTTCAAGTGAAGGTCTTATGAGAGGGATTAATGGATCACCGGTTAAAATCGTACCATGAGTTAAAGCAATTCCTGCAAAGTCTTCACCGTATCTACCATAAAATGATGCCTTGGTAAATGTGACTGCATCACCGATCGTTTTCAGATTCTTCTGGAATAAGCCTTGAGCTAAATAATGTCCATAAGGTTCATCAGCAAAAAGATAACCCAAACCTGAAAAACCGATATGCGCAATAGCGCCTTTATTGGGTTCAGCAACAAACACTTCAGAGATAGAAGTCAAACCCTTATTATCAAAAGCAGAAGCAAAGCAAGCTAAACTTGATACAATCGGATAAGAACTATTACTCAAAGTTTTTATATCACTGGCATTAAGCAAATTATAATCAGACCATATCTGACTTCCACCATGTCCCATAAACTGAAGAAAAACAGTTCCTTCATTAATTCGATCTTTAAGTTGAAATGTGCCACCAATATAATTAACACGATCACCCAAAGCGGCTGTATATACTCTTTGAACAAAGTAGTGTTCAGGAATACTTTGTTTTCTAATAGATTCTGATTGTTGTGCAAAATAATCTGTCACATCTTCAAGTTTACCACCTGAAGTTAAAGTTATTTTTGAAAGCCATTTTTGCTCAAAACTGCTCAAATTGACATATCTCATTGATTTCTGAGTTATTGCAGAAATCTGAGTTTTATCATGAATACTGATTCTTGCAATATTGATATCTGCCACAGGATCATCACCAACGATGCAGGCATACCAGTTATCACATGAAGTCGCACCGTGTTTATATGTCCAAATATTCTTCACAGGAATAACATCATAGGTAATAATATCTTTCTCATTTCTTTTATCAAAAATACCATCGCCAAGTAAGAGAACATTGGAAAGCTGAGGTTCCTGCCAATTGTTATAGGCGTATGATAAGAAAGCTTTGATGGCATCAGGTGATTTTTGTGAAGCAGAAAACTCATCATAGATATCCTGTATATCTACAATCTTTACCTGATAACTTCTTGATTCCCACAATTGTTTGAGTTGAAGCGTTGCCTCATCTTCCATATAGGCTCTATCTGTAATTATGACATAGTCTGCCGATTGATCGGGATTTCTCAAATCTGATGAATAGTTAGGCTTTATGGCAAAAATTTTCTTTTTATTGTTTTCCGTACACAGATAATAATCGATCCCATCAGAATTAACCTGATCCTGAAACTTAATCGTATAAGGCGGTAAACCATCTGGAGAAAAGGGAACGATCGTCAAATTACTAAAAACTGATGATCCAATCTTGTATAAAGACACATTCTCATCTGTGAAATTTGAGATTTCAAACTGATATAAGCCAAAGCCTTTATTTGAAGGCTTAGAAAACTTCAATTCATTCTTTGAACTTTTGTATTCTCTCCAATAAGTAAGCTGAAAATAATCGAGAAAGATCTGTTCAAAGTATGCTGAAGGCGTATCACCAGGTAAATCTATGTACAGATAATTTGTTCCATGATTGAGATGAGAATTTTGGGTCTGAGTCATGTTTTCAAAAATACACTCTGTTTGTTTAGACCACCATTTGTTATTGATCAATGCTGAGTTCACACGAATAATCGCATGATGATCAGGTTGATTGAAAGGGTATTCTTTATAGGATGAGCCAAAAAGAGAAATCTTGGCTGAGAAATATCTTGTATTCATATTAACAGGATATTCAAGCTCAAAGGGGGTAATATTTAAATCAGGGGCATTGATGGACTTCCAGAATAAAACATCTTCCCTATCGTATCTCATCGGCAAGCCTTGAGCAAATTTCTGATAAATCTGATATCCCAATCGATCAGAGAACTGCTGTTTTTCAAAGTGTACCGTTTGTTCATACGCAGTCGGTACAATCATCTGAGTGGGATTATTAACCTGTAAACCGCCATTCTCAACAGCCATACGTGTACCCATTCGATCAATAAGCTTCAAACGATAGACATTTTCTTTTGTATAATTATTATAATAAGACTGTTCACCCTTATTATGCATACCATAAAATTCAAAATAATCAGAAGCATCAAAAGACCCATCATTTTCACCAGCAAAGTGAATTGGCACAGGTCCATTACGATCATAAAGTTCAAGATAACGCGGATCAAGAGACTGAAGATCAAGGGAAAAAGTGATGTTCAGCGAATCTGCCAAATGGTTCAAAGAATCTGCAAGTTCCTGATAAGTAACTTTGTACAAGCCTTCTTCTTTAACAATCAGATAGATCTCATCAATTGAACTGCTTTTTCGTTGAGCTTTATATGTACTTGATGTTTTTTCTTTATCTTTCAGCCAATTTTTTGACTGTTCTGGATTTAAAACAAGTTCATTCACAGTTTTAAACTGATCAGCTTTCAACTGAGCATCGGCTGATTTCTTTTTATTTCCAGAGATCGAAATCTTTATTCGAGCATTACTAATTAAAGTAATTTTCTTCTGAGCAGGATTGATTTTGGCAGGGAAGAACTGAAAGGCTCTTACTTTTCTCAATCCGAGAAAATAATCCTGATTCTTTCGATAATCATTTCCTGGATACCATGAATTTGTAGCATAGAAGGACAAATCACTTGCTTGAGTATAATTAACATCTTTTGTTTCCTGGGTATAGATTAAGTTGGGTGTAATTAAAATCTTTTCATAAGGAAGCTGAATCTCTTTTTTACTTAGAATCTCAAAATGAAAATCACCATCTGTAGGGAGTCCGATCTGTTCTGAAAAGAAAGGAATCACAGGTTTTCCTTCTTCAGAAAGGTATAAAGCATCGTTAATCAATAATCTCTTAATCCCTGAACGGTTTTGATCTGCATCAATCATCTGATATTCTGGCAGATTAAACTCCAGAATGATCTGATGCTCATCCATCTGAATCACTTTGAATGGACTCTGAACGGCTAATAAATTAATAGACAAAAAAATCAGAAACCATAAGAGTATCAGCAATCTTTTCATTAAGTTAACTCAATCCTTTTTTACCGATATCAGTACGGTGATATTTATTGTCAAAGTGAATACATTTCACCATTTGATAAGCAGTATCAATCGATTTCTTTAAATTATCTTCCAGAGCTGTCGCACATAAAACGCGACCTCCCGAATTGACGAGACCTTCATGTATTTGTGGATTTTGAGAAACACCGGCATAATAAATACAACCTGAATACTCTTTGATTTCAGGATCTATACTTATCGGATTGCCTTTGTCAAATGATTCTGGATAACCTTCAGAGGCACAAACGACTGTCACGGCATATAGTTTTTTCCATTTTAAATCAAATTCATGGACTCTTTTTTGAAGTATCGCTAAGCATAGATCGTTGAAACGACAATCCAATAATGGCAGAATCACTTCTGTTTCAGGATCGCCTAAACGGCAATTAAATTCTATTACATTGATTTTATCCTGATGAATCATCAGTCCTGCAAAAAGAACACCGACAAATGGATATCCTTCATTTTTCATTCCGTCAAGGATAGGTTGAAAAACCAACTGATCAACTTTCTCTTTTAAATGAGCAAACTTATCAACAGGAGCAAATGCGCCCATTCCCCCTGTATTTGGACCTTTATCACCATCATAAACTGCTTTATGATCTTGGGCAAAAATTGTACTGATAAAATGTTCTCCATCGCAAAAAGCAAAAACAGAGGCTTCTTCGCCAACAAGAAATTCTTCTGCAATAACCTGATTTCCTGCGTCACCAAACTTTTTGTCCAGCATCAGCAGTTTTAAAGCATCTTCTGCACTCTGATAATCAAAGACAATCAAGACACCTTTTCCAGCAGCAAGCCCATCGGCTTTTAGCACCTGAGGATAATTTGCTGTTTTCAAATATTCAAGACAAGCATCATATTGTTCAAAAACCTGATATTCGGCTGTAGGGATATTATATTTTTTCATCAGATTTTTAGAAAAGACCTTCGAACTTTCAATCTGAGCGGCTTTTTGAGAAGGACCGATGACGGGAATCTGATTCATGCTTAATATATCGGCAAGCCCTTCAGCTAAAGGCTGTTCATTTCCCACAAAAACATAATCAATCTCATTTTCTTTTGCATAATCCACAATATCCTGAAATGCTTTCAGGGAGATACAAGGAAAGTCAAGAGCAATCCCAGCATTTCCAGGACTAACGATAATCTGATGTTCCTGATCGGCTTTTAAAGCTCTGGCGATGGCATGTTCTCTAGCGCCAGAACCGATTAAGAGTATTTTATTCATTGATTCTCCAAAATCTTTATCATTTTATAAAAAACAAACTCAGCCACCTTAAAACGAATCGAATCTCTGGTGCCGATAAATCTCATTTGATAGATATCCTGAGTATCTTTAAAAGAAATTCCAATATATACTAAACCTACCGGTTTTTCATCACTACCGCCATCAGGTCCGGCAATGCCAGTCACCGAAATGTGAAAATCGGTATCAAACAGCTTCTTCAAGCCTATCAGCATTTCTTCAGCACATTCTTTACTCACTGCGCCGTAGACGTTGAGTGTCTCCTCCTTGACTTTGAGTAAATCCTGTTTCGCATGATTGCTGTAGGTGACCACTCCTCCAGCAACATAAGCTGATGAACCTGGCTGATCAGTAAGGAGTTTTTGTATCAGCCCGCCAGTACAACTTTCAGCAGAGGAGAGTGTCATTTGGTGAGAAATTAGTAATTGTCTCAACTTTTCAGCAAGAGAACTATAATTTTCTCCCCACACATAATCTTTTAATCGGTCTTTAATTTCCTGAAACAATTGATCGCACTTGATAAGATGATAGCCATAAACACGAATATCGACTCTTCCTGTTTGTGGTAACCAAGCCAAATGGACATCATCATCAAGCGTCAAATCGTCTAAGATCTCGGCTGTGGAAGATTCGCTGATCCCGTAGGTATTTAATGTATTAATATAATATTCAGAAAGAGAGAAATGAGTTTTGAGGATCGGTGTAATGCGGTCTGTAAATAGATGAGTCATCTCTAGAGGAACACCTGGCATGGCAAAAAACAAGGTTTGATCTTTCTCATAGAATAAACCTGGCGCAGTACCGTGGTCATTTTCTAAAATCTGAAAATCCTGCGGAACTAATGCCTGATTGCGATTAACCTTAGGGATAGGCATTTTTCTAAAAGCAAACATCTGATTAATTTTTTCCCAAATCGCATCTACAAAGATCAGTTCTTTATTAAAAAACTGAGCAATCACCGACTTGGTAATATCATCTTTTGTTGGACCTAATCCGCCTGTACTCATCACGATGTCGTAATGATTGACATATTTATTGAGATAATGTTTGATTGCCTCTTCTTCGTCAGGGATTGTCACCGATTCGGCGATTTCAAAACCTAAGCGCGTTAATTCTGTCCCTAAAAACGCCAGATTTGTATTGACTGTCTTACCTAATAGGATTTCATTCCCGATTGATATTATCGCAACCTTCTTCTTTTGCATTTGTTTAACCTCAGATTTTATTTAGCCGTTTTAAAAAGCAAAAAGCTTTTTGTCAATCATTTTATGACAAGTTTGCAATTGTTAAGAAAAGATTATTGTAAATTCATGGAAAAGATATAAAGAAAAGCTGAAGTGTATTTTATTTGTTTATTGAGAGATTCTCTATTTTTTAAGTTGTTATTTTCTTACAGTATCTAACATTAGACACTATTCATATCAATTAACTTTAAAGTGATATTTTCCCTCATGAGGGTTAACTTGTCTCTCTCTTCTCTCTCCCTTGACTCTCTCTTGACCCCTTAATTGATATGACTGAAACATTATATGCATTTTTGTGAGATAGTTTATAGATTTGATTCTGAGATTTTGATCTATGGGATACACAGAAGCCACGGAAGAAAACAATGTGATAAAGATGTTTGAATCCTCCATGTTTGCAAAACTCTTATCATTTATCATGTTTTAAAGATTCTTTATTAGCTAGTGATTTCTTAGTATCGGTATTTACTTTTCTTTCTATCTTTTTTATGTCTTCTTCTGGCTTTATATCTTCAGGCACAATTCCTCTACTAATGAGTGTTTTTCTGACTGATTTATTATTGGTGATATGCTCATTTGATATCTGTTGTTCTGTGCTCATTTGTTTATCTTTGGCATTATATATAGTAATCTCAGTTGCAAAATCCTTAGCTTTTAACAAAATAGTTGGCATATAGTCAGCAAGTGGTTTATTCTTAATACCCCATTTATCCTACATTTGTATAGTCGATAGGTTAAATAAAGCATGATCACCTTTACTTCTTATTAAAGCAAAATTATCATTACCTCCTGTTTGTTCATAAATGATATGAGATAATTCTTTTTCAGTTTCAGCGAGCTTATGTCTTGCCTGTATTCTTTCAGATTCGAGTAGTTTTTGTTCGATAATCTCAGCTTTTCTTGTTTGAACAGCAAAATAAGTCTGCGCAAAAGCAATTTCAGTTTTTCTAGGGTCTCCATTTTGTGCAATCAAATAACAAGCATATCGTGTAAGCATTATGTCATCAACTTCTTTTACCGCATTTTTAGGCATTTCGATCGTTTTCCCGACGTCGGCAAAATGATCAGAAATATCAAAACCAGACAATTCGCAAGCTGTCTTTGCTTTTGATATCACATTTTTAAAATTATCCCATTTCCCATATCCAAGCAGATGTTGTAAGTCTCTTGCCAACCAAAATTCAACCCCTTCATCTGTCTTATGAGCAAAAGACTCAAAACTATTTGTTAATGAATTTACAATGTCTTTTTCCATTAAATCCTCCTAAACAATAATAATTTTTTACTGCAGAAAACACAAGAGAAAACGATAGGATGTTAGCATTAACTCTCATTTTGTTTCCTTATCGTGATTGATAAACTTTTTTTAATTTTCAACCACGGAGTTGTTCTGGTGCGATCTCTTTTACGGCTTTTAATTCAAAGATTATTTTATTATACCAGATAAAATCTATTAAAAACATGAGTTAAAAACCTCCAATATAATATAAATTGATATCTTATTGAGAAACTAAAGGGATATTTTTTAATTAAACTCTTTATCAAGACATTCCTGATAAACCGATTCAAAGAAACCACTTCTTTATTCTTTACATATTTCGAATAATGCACATCGAACAGCATAAGATTCATCTTCATAAATCAAACTCATAAATACCTCTTCTAATTCAACAGTTATTATCATTGAAAACAACAATAACATTTTTGCATTTTAATAATCTACTTTATTTTACCTTGAATATTAATTATATGATTAAATTCCTTTTGTCAAGAAGTCATAATGATATTCTTCAAGTTTCTTTGATAATTGTTCCTCTTTTCCATGTATTCAGTGTTTTCCGTGGTCGTACATCCATTATTTCACTCAAAAGAAAAAAATATTGACGAAATATTTTTATAAATTATTAGTTACATCATAAGAGGTTAATATGCAAAAGTGTCAATTACTGATCAATCATGCATGTATCGTCACTGTTGATGATCAGGATCATATTTATGAAGATTATTCTATTGTCATACAAAACGACGTAATCACGGATATATTGAGTACCAATGAAGCGATAAAGAAATATGAAAGCGAGCAAAGTATCGATGCCACTCATCATATTTTAATGCCTGGTTTTATCAACATGCATACCCATATTCCCATGACCTATTTTCGTGGTTTAGCTGACGATCTCCCACTAAATGTATGGTTAGAGAAATATATTTGGCCTAATGAAGTAAAACACATTTCCGAAGATTTTGTATATTCGGCATCATTACATGGTGTAGCAGAACTTATACGTAACGGTGTCACTCAGTTTAATGATATGTATTTCATCCCTCGCGAAACCGCTAAAGCTTGTCAAAAGATCGGTATACGGGCGATGATCGCCGATATTGGTCTAGATTTCCCAATGGGTTCATTTCATCAACCAGAAAAAAGCTTTGATCAATTATTATCATTATCTGAGGAGTTTTCTGATGATGAACGAATAGAGTTCTGCTATGGTCCACACGCTATTTATACCTGTGCAGAGCCAACGATGAAGAAATGTCGTGATTATGCAGAAAAACATAATAAACTCGTACACATGCACCTTTCAGAAACAGAATTTGAAGTTCATTTTTCTCAAGAAAAATATAACAAACGACCGATAGAGTATTTACATAATTTAGGATTATTGAACGAGCGCTTATTACTGGCACATGCTGTTTGGCTCAATGAAGAGGAAATTGAGTTATTACAAAAATATAATGTAAAGGTCATTATCAATACAGAGAGTAATTTAAAACTAGCTTCAGGATTTGCCCCATTAAAATCTTTTGCACAGCATCAGGTACTAATGAGCATAGGAACTGATGGTGTAGCTAGTAACAATAATCTCAGTATGTTTGATGAAATGAGCATTACAGCCAAATTACATAAAGCACTCAATCAGGATTCTACTTTTTTACCTGCCAGAGATATCGTTCGAATGGCGACCATTAACGGCGCAAAATCTTTAGGAAAATCTCATCTAACGGGTTCAGTAGAAATCGGCAAAAAAGCAGACATCGTCCTCCTTGATACCCATAATATTGAATCATCCCCATATTATGATCCATATT
This sequence comes from uncultured Candidatus Cloacimonadota bacterium, assembly GCA_964573665.1. Taxonomy (GTDB): domain Bacteria; phylum Cloacimonadota; class Cloacimonadia; order Cloacimonadales; family WRIO01; genus JAGOCT01. Next base: position 42,976 of record CAZNKI010000025.1, read on the forward strand.
CTTTAATTGTGTACGGGTTAAATCAATCTGCTGTAAAGACTGTAATTATCAATGGTAAAATCGTAATGCTTGACCGAGAAATAAAAAATATTGACGAAAATGAGCTTTTTGATAAAGCGAAGTATTATAAAGAGATATTAAGAGGATAACATGGAAATCTTTTCAAAGGAACTAATTTTTTTAAATCAGGAAATCGTAAGTAAAGGGCACGCAATAAATTTAATTATTGAGTTTTTATATAAAGAGCAAATCATCGCTGATATCGAAGAATTTCGCAAGGCGGTTTTTGACCGAGAAGAAATCATGTCCACAGGAATAGGTAGAGGGATTGCAATCCCGCATGGCCGTTGTAAAAGTGTCAATAAACTTGCCTGTGTCCTTCTGACGCTTGGCAAGGAGATTGAATTTGATTCGATTGATGGCGATCCGGTTTCTGTCATATTTATGGTAGCAATCCCAGAAGAAGCGAATAATGAATACATGAAAATCTTAGGGCAGATCTCCAAACACATGAGAGAAGCGGATCAAAGAAACAACATCCTTTCAGCCAAATCAGTTGACGAGGCTTACAAAATTTTAAAGGAAATTGAAGATGAAATTTAATGTGCTGATACTCTTTTTAGTCATTTTTTCAATGATTCCCCTGTATGCAATTCACAAAGATGCTGGCACTAGTGGCTTTCAGTTTTTAAAAATGCATTATTCAGCCCGAGCTTTGGGTATGGCAAATGCTTTTACAGGTATGGCAGATGATGTGGATGCAGTTTATTTCAATCCTGCAGGATTGGCTCATCAAAAAGATATGAGCATCAAATCTAATTACATTAACTATGTCGATGGGATGAATGGCGGATCTGTAGCCTTTAATATGCCATACCAGGAAGATTACAGTATTGCTTTTTTTGCTCAGTATCTCAATGCAGGAGATATCCAAAGAACGAGTGCAAATAATGATGGCACCTACAATATTGATGGTAATTTTACTGCTTCTGAATTGGTTGCTGGCGCTTCTATCGCAAGAAAAGTTAAGGATAATCTTGATTTGGGAATCAGTACTAAAATTTTCTATGAGAGTTTGGATGATGTATCAGCATCAGCATTAAGCTTTGATTTCGGATTAAGACATCAAACCACCAATGAAAAACTGATCATTGGGATCGCATTAAAAAATGTAGGGATGCAACTAAGTTATTATACAGAAGAGGAATATAAAGAAAAAATGCCTATGATTGCCACCATTGGGGCTTTTTATAAATTTAATAATAAGCTTATCGGCAATCTTGATCTTACCCGTCCAGTTGATAATGATTTTTATGGCAAAGCAGGCATCGAATATCAGTTAAGTCCCATGTTTACCCTCAGAGGTGGCTTTGACAGCCGTTCCTCTGATTACAAAGCTGGAGACACATTTGAAGCATTTTCTGGCTTAGCTGGTGGTTTTGGCATTCACTACAAAAAATATACTTTTGATTATGGTATTGCTTCTATGGGTGATCTCGGTTGGAATAATCAGGTGTCTATCAAGTATCAATTTTAAGCATGAATAAGTTAAGACCTCTTTTTTTCTTGTTTTTTTTGATCATTTTATTGATGTTGACTGCATGCACTTCAACCGTTGTTTATTCTAATGATATTAGTCAAAAAGCAGAGAAAAAGAAAGAAGCTAAACAAAATAAAGACTATAGTGAATACGAGGAGATGGTGACCAGTTTTTATGGAGAAGATTATCATGGGAAAATGACAGCCAATGGAGAAATCTTTGACATGAATGCAATGACCTGTGCCCATAAAACATTACCTTTTGGTACTTTACTTCTTGTTCTAAATCCTGATAATCAACAAAGTGTCGAAGTCACCGTAAATGACAGAGGTCCTTTTATTGAAGGCAGAGATTTGGATTTGTCCAAAGCAGCAGCAGAAAAGATTGGGATAACAGCTGAAGGTGTAAAAACATTAAAAGTAAAAATTCTAAAATAATAAAAAAGATAAAACAAAATCAGGAATTTCATTAATGAAATTCCTGATTTTCGTATATAGATTTATAATTTAGATCATATCTCTGTAAAGAGGGAATTTTGCAGTCAGTTCACGAACCTGTTGTTTGATCTCATCAAGTTTTTCTTCATGAGCATAGAGGGTATGAACCATTTTGATGAAATTCGCAATTTCTTTCATTTCTGCTTCTTTCATTCCTCTGGTTGTGACAGCAGGTGTGCCTAAACGAATACCAGAAGCCACAAATGGAGAACGAGTATCAAATGGAACGGTGTTTTTATTAGCAGTGATTCCAGCTAAGTCTAAAGATTCTTCCATTTTCTTTCCTGAAGGTCCGCCTTCTTCTTCAGTACCAAGATTTACCAGCATTAAATGATTATCAGTTCCACCAGAAACCAGTTTCATACCAAGATTTTGTAATTCTTGAGCTAAAGCAGCGGCATTTTTTACTACTTGTTGTTGATAAACTTTGTATTCATCAGAAAGCGCTTCTTTAAAAGCGACAGCTTTTGCCGCGATAATATGCATTAATGGACCGCCTTGAATTCCTGGGAAGATTTTTGAATCTACTGCTTGCGCATATTGTTCTTTGCAAAGAACAAGACCTGAGCGTGGTCCTCTTAAAGTTTTGTGAGTAGTGGTTGTCACGATATCTGCATAAGGTACGGGATTCTGATGAATACCAGCAGCAACAAGGCCCGCAATGTGCGCCATATCAACCATTAATTTTGCACCGACTTCATCAGCAATTTCTCTGAATTTCGCAAAGTCAATCTTACGAGGATATGCGCTTGCTCCTGTTAAAATCATAGCAGGTTTATGTTGTTTTGCTAATTCAAGAATTTGATCATAATTGAATTGTTCGTTTGATGGATCCACTCCATAATGAATAATATTGTATAACTGGCCAGAAAAACTTAATGGATGACCATGAGTTAAATGTCCGCCATGAGCTAGTTCAAGACTTAAAACAGTATCACCAGGATTGACTAAAGCGAAATATGCTGCCATATTTGCCTGTGATCCTGAATGAGCCTGAACATTCGCATGTTCTGCGCTGAATAATTGTTTTGCTCTTTCGATTGCAAGTTTTTCAGCTTCATCGACAAACTCACAACCACCATAGTAACGGCCATAAAGGTCATAATTTACTTTACCTGTTTTTTTACTCCATCTGTAAGGATAACCTTCAGCGTATTTATTGGTTAAAACAGATCCTGCAGCTTCCATTACAGCACGGGATACATAGTTTTCAGAAGCGATTAATTCAAGATTTTCTTCTTGTCTTCTTAATTCATTATGCATTGCAGCATAAAGTTCTGGATCAAAGTTTTTAATATGTTCCATTTTTGCCTCTCATTTTTTTATTTCAATTTTATCAATTCTTTTTATATGTCGTGGGTCTTCACTAAAAGGAGTATTCAACCATGTTTCGACGATTTCTTTTGCTAAATCTTCACTTGTAAAACGACCAGCCAAAACGAGAATATTCGCATCATTATGTTGTCTGGATAACTGAGCAAATTCAACAGAATGACAAAGAGCAGCACGGATACCAGGTGTTTTATTGGCAACGATACTCATTCCAATACCACTACCACAAACAAGAATCCCTTTATCTGCCTCATGATTCGCTACAGCATTTGCTGCCGCATGTCCAGTATCAGGATAATCCATTGAATCTGTATTATAGGCACCAAAATCCTGAACTTCGTAGTTGAGATCCATCAGTTGCTTTTTGACAAATTCTTTCATAGCAAATCCTGCATGATCAGAAGCTAATGCAATTTTCATATTTCCTTCTTTCTTATTCTTCAGCCATTAAGCATGACAAAGCGATACAGTAAAATTTTGATTTCGCACTTTCACTGCGTGACATGACCACCACAGGTTTGATTGTCCCTTGAATCAATCCTGCCAGTTCGCCAGAAGCAAATAACATTAAGCCTTTATAAAAAATATTTGAAGACTCAATGGATGGACAAATCAAGACATCTGCATCACCTTCAAGAGGTGTTGGGACACCTTTAATTCGTACACTTTCGGGATCACAAGCTAAAAACAAGTCAACAGGTCCGTCGATGATACAATCAGGGAGCTGTTTACGATCTGCCATTTTACAAATCGCGGAATAATCCATTGTACTTTGAAAATGAGGACTGACCTTTTCTGCAGCGCTTAACAATGCGACCTTGGGCTTCTCGATACCAAATTTTTTCGCCATTGAGACAGAGTATTTGATCATTGCAATTTTCTGATCAAGGTCTGGAAATGGTAAAACAGCAGTATCACTCACAAATAACAATTTATGATATTTTGGTACCTCAATCGCACAAACGTAAGACATGACGGTCTTTGGAGGTAATAATCCATTTTCTTTATCTAAGACTGCTTTTAAAAATTTATCTGTATTGACTAAGCCTTTCATCAATACATCAGCCTTGTCAGTTTTAACTAAACGAACAGCTTCTGCTGTTGCTTGAGCATCATTAGGTATATTGATGATTTCAAAAGAAGAATAATCAATATTTAAAGACTGGCATAAACTGATAATTTTCTCCTGATTACCAATCATAATGGGATGAATAAATCCGTTTATTACAGCTTCATTAATTGCGCCTAAAGTATTTTCATCTTCAGCAAGTGCAATCGCAATCCTCTTTTTAGGTAAAGTTATTACCTTTTCAACCAGTTGATCTAAAGATTTTATCATAATTAATCCAATTAATTATTACTGGTTAAAGCGGCTAAAGCGATTGAGTATAATTTTGTTAATGATGAATCGCCTCTTGATGAAAGAATTGCAGGCACTTTTGCGCCAACTACATTCGCTGCAAGTTCACTTCCTAATAATTTGGTACAGGTTTTGTAGAAAACGTTTCCTGATTCGATATTTGGGAAAAGAATACAATCTGCATTTCCGGCAACAGGTCCTTTTAATCCTTTAATTTCACATGATTCTCTGTCAATCATTCCATCCATAGCCAAAGGTCCATCGACGATTGCGCCTTTGATATCACCACGTTCAGCCATTTTTGCAATTAATGCAGCGTCTGCACATGAAGGGATTTTGTAAGACACTTTTTCTGTTGCTGAGAGCAAGCCCACTTTTGGCATAGAATTACCAAGACAGTGAGCGGTGTTGATAAGATGTTTCACGATCTGAATCTTTTGTTCAATATCTGGAAGAGGAATCACAGCCACATCACCAACGATTAACAATCGGCCATATCCTGTAGGTTCTATCACTGACACGTGAGTCAAAATTGCTTTACCTTTCATGATTCCGCGTTCTTTATTTAAAATACATCTCATATAATTATCAGATGTAATTGTACCTTTCATGATGATATTTCCATGATTTTGATTAATCATATCACAGCATTTTAATCCAGCTTCCATCTCATTTGGTTCATGAATAATCTCAAACTGAGTATGATCTATATTATTGTCTGCGCAAAGACTTTTAATCTTTTGTTCATCGCCTGTTAAAGTAGCAGAAACAATGCCTAAAGAAGTGGCTTCATTCACTGCTTCAAGAGTATGTAAATCATTCACATAAGCAACTACCAGGCGTTTTTTGGGTCTTAATTTTGCTTCTTCAAGCATTTGTTGCAGTTGTGTAATCTGCATAAATCATTCCTCCGATTTTTTTATAATATTTATTAAGTTTAAATTTTGTAAGCGAATAATTTATGTCAAGCGAATTAAGCAGAAAGTTATGAACATACTCTTTGAGACTGTTCAAAATCGATATTGATAATTAAGCCCTCTTTTCATCTTCTATTG
>CAZNKI010000026.1:0-47858 GCA_964573665.1 uncultured Candidatus Cloacimonadota bacterium
TTCACATCCGCATCATCGAACATTTTCGGATTTACGGCGCTACGCTTCGAAAATCCCTACAAGTGTGCTATTGTCTTATGTTATTCTGCCAGAATCTATTGTGTGATATTACTGATAATCAGAACAGCATCGCTGTGCTAGGATTCCTACGCTCCTATGGAGCGTTGATCGCGTTACAAAAAAAATGACCTGCAATGCAGGTCATAAAGACACCCTTCTCAGATGTGAATGTTTTGCCTCTCTCAATGCAAAATTTATTTCATTCCTGGTGTTTTGGGACTGATCATCGCGACTTCTGACGATACTACGGTCAACGCTGTGATGACAATACCAATAAAAGCACCGATCAATGACTGTATAGACATAATGAGCGCCTGCATTTTATAAGAGGTTTCCTGCTCATAAAATTTGGCGATCTGTTCTGCCGCTGAAACCACATTACCCGTTTCTGCACCTGAGCGGATACGGTTAATGGTCGTCTTGTTAAAGACGCCTGAGGCTTGAAGAGCAGGCACAATGGATGCACCTTCTTTAAGCATCATGGGGATAGTGATTTCTTTGACTGCTTTTTCCATATATTTATTACGGCAGGCTTCAGCTGCTGCGCGTAAAGTATCAATATTGTTTTCTGCACCAGAATAAATCGCAGAAAAGACACGAAAATAGATTTCGATACTGGATTTATGTAAGAGCGGTCCGATTAAAGGTAATTTGATTAAAAACTTATCTCTCTGTACTTGTCCGATATCTGTACGCCAATAAATGGCAATAACTATTGGAGGTACAATCATGATCAGTAAGAGCCACCACCAGTTCGCCACCATAAAATCTGAAAACTGAAGCGTTGCCTTAGTCATCGGTGGCACATCAAGACCGAAACGCAGGAACATCTTCGCCGTCGTAGGGAAGATAGACAATAAATAATAAAATACTGCGACGAACATGGCAAAGACAGTAAAGGCAGGGCTCATAATTGCCTGCTTTAAGGATTTGCGATATTCCATATCGCGTTCCATAAATTTTGCTGTGGCTTGATAGACTTCTGCCATATTACCAGACTTGGTCGCCAGTCCCAGCATATAGGCAGGGAATTTACCAAAGACATGTGTATGCTCGGCAAAGACTTCTTCACCTTCGCGCCCTTTCTTTAATTCCTGCTGTATGGTTTTTAAAGTGTCTTTAAGCACAGGGTTTTGTTCCTCTTCAGAAAGCATTTCCAGAATTTTATCGTAAGACATTTTTTCTGCCAACATAAAGGAGGACAGGTTGATAAACATCATGATGCTTTGGAACGGCGGTTTGATCTTAATATCAAAGAGGACAGGCTCTACCTTGACATTGGTATAACCGACTTTGTTTAATGCCTGTTTGAGTTCTTCAGCAGAGAAGGCACTCTTTTTTGCCTTCATTTTTTTCTTGTTGGATAGCGTGATGGTATAAAAAAAGTCTCTTTTTTGCTGAATGGCTTTGACAGTGAGTTTGTTTTTCAGTGCGATCTGATTGATTTTTTTTCTGGCTTCGGCACGGCTTTCTGCCTGAATAATGCCTGAGTAAGCTTTACCTGTGGTGTGGATGGCTTGATATCTGAATTCTTTTAAGATAATACACCTCACATAGAAAAAAAGGGGAAAGAAACTTTCCCCTTAAATTGATAAATATTGATTATTAAGATTTTGCTACAACAACTTTATTAGAATCAGGATAAACCGTTGCTGTTAAATTAATTTTACCATTTGTAGTTGCATCAACACCTGTTATGACTACACTGGTTGTACTACTATTTCCTAATGTGTAAGTACCATTAGCATTTGTAAAGGTTGTGCCAGCACCCGTAAAACCAAGATAATCAGCTAAATTTGCTTTTACAACTGCAACACCTTTACCACCACCCATTGACTGAGGCGTACGGAAATAAGCTAAAACCTGAGCGCCAAAATTTTGTAAGTCGCCAGCAATCGCTGTTCTTTGTGAATTAGTAGCTTGAGTATCAAACATTTGGATACCAACAGCAACTGCAGCACCAACTACAATCACTGAAAGTACGATCATAAGAATTTGTTGTGTTCCCATGGGGACCCTCCTATTTTTTTTGGTTTGCCATATACACTAACACGATCTGTGCCAATTGACGAAAATCCCGTTGCTGTATATCTAAACCCTATCCATTATGGGTCAATCATGCATGATGTAAAAACTTTGTCAATATTATTTTTCAGAATTTTATATTTATTTCAATTCTGAGAGAGGTTTGGCTTTATTTTTCGCATCAATCATTACGTAATTAATCTACTCAACAAGGCTTTATCACTATAGTCAGATGATCAAACAGATCAATACGTTTCTCTGTTTTTTATTTAGATTACATTATATATCGGTGATTTTACTTGTTGCATGAGAAATTTGATCAATTTTTTTTATTTTGGGGTTTGTTCTGAGATAAATCTCTGAGAAAAACCTGAAAAATGTCACGATTCAATGACAAAAAACAGGTCTTTCTTGTCATTGAATCGTGACAAAAAATCTTTAAGTGCGGTGTATTGTTTTTTGGTTTTTTGATGAAAGTGCATATAGTGTCATGTTTTTACGACATGGATAAGTGTATGAAAAATATATTGATGAGAAGATTTGTGCCTACTTTTCTTCATCAAAAATTTACGATCGGGAGGGCGGGTTTTTGTGTTTGCTCTTTTGGCGTCTTGTTTTTGTCTGTTTTTTTGTGAAAATCGGGTGAATATCGCTCATAAAGAGGGATTTTCTGTATTGTGTTGATGAAACAACCAGGAAAATCCTTGTCATGATTTTGTGAATGAGGGGGGAGTATTCATTTTCTGAACAGCATCTCTGTGACAGGTTGATATCTCACGATAATTCTATTCACAGCTGTAGGGATGTGCGAAACGAAGCTTGCTGAGTGCCGTACATCCGCATCATCGAACATTTTCGGATTTACGGCGCTACGCTTCGAAAATCCCTACAAGTGTAAAAATGATTGTTCTTTTATTACTGATGATGTAGCGTTATATGTGATATTGCCGATAATCTGATCAGCGTCTCTGGGCTAGGATTCTTACGCTCCTATGGAGCGTTGATTGCGTTACTCTCTGTATTTTTCTGGATCGATACTGTATTTCTTGAATTTATCGTAGAGGTTTTGACGGGCGATGCCTGATTTGGCAGATGCTTGGGTGACTTCCCCTTTGACGCTTTTCATCAGAGAATCGAGGTAGAGTTTATCAAAGAGATCTTTGGCTTCGGAATAGGGAGAATTAAAGATATCAGGTAATAACTGATGAATATCATCATCTCCCTGAATCGGTTTGAGATAGGCTGGCAAATCTTCCTGAGTGATAATATTCTGGTTGGTCATAATCACCGCATGTTCAATCGCATTTTTTAATTCTCTGACATTGCCATTCCAAGAATGTTTACAGAGAATCGAAACTGCTACCGGAGAAATATTCTCTACCGCTTTTTTATATTGTTCTGCGAAATGCTGGATAAAGTGTCGTGAAAGCAATTCGATATCTTCCGGACGCTCCCTTAGTGGAGGGATGATCAGCTCAACCACATTCAGACGATAATAGAGATCTTCTCTGAACAGCCCATCTTTGACCGACTGGAGCAGTTCACGATTGGTCGCAGCAATGATCCGCACATCGATGGGGATATCTGTAGAATCTCCAATACGTCGAATCATCTTTTTTTCCAAAACTCGTAAAAGCTTGGTTTGAAAAGAAAGAGTAGTTTCTGATACTTCATCCAAAAAGAGCGTACCGCCATTTGCTTCTTCAAAATATCCAATCTGATCTCTGATGGCAGAAGTAAAAGATCCTTTTTTATGCCCAAAAAGCATACTCTCAAGCAATGATTCAGGAAGAGACCCACAGTTGACCGTCACAAACTTTTTGTTCTTTCTAGGGCTGTTTTTGAAGATCAGCTCTGCAAACACTTCTTTACCAACACCCGTTTCTCCGCTAATTAAAACAGTGCTGTCCACCTGAGCGATCCTTTTAACTTTATCAAGCAGTCGTTGAACCAGGACACTGTTGCCGATGAGTGTACTACGATCAAAGTTTTCATTGAGCATGACCTGAAGTCGTTTGAGTTCGTTAAAATTCCACTGATGGGTTAGAACTCTGTCCACGATCAGCGAAAGCAGATCAAGATCTTCTACTGGTTTTTCTATAAAATCAGCAGCACCCATTTGCATGGCTTTGACCACCATCGAAAGTGAGGCATTGCCTGATATGACAATTACCGGAATAAAGGGATAATTTTCTTTGACAATGCTTAGCAGTTCAAGTCCGTTTTGTTCTGGCATTACCAGGTCGCTGAGAATCAGATGATAATTATTGTTTTCTATTTTGGACAGAGCATTCTTTACTGAATAAGCAGTGTCAGTTTGATATATCTTTTTTAACTTTCTTGAAAATATTTCACGTGTTTCTTCTTCATCATCAACGATGAGAATATTAATTTGTGAATGATCCATGAGATTCCCTTTTGTTTTTTATTTTAGGGTAAATAGTTGAAGTTACCATTTAAACTTCTTCAGGCAGTTCATTTTTTAAATCATCTGAGATTTCAGATGAGGGTTCAATATTTTGGTTGATTTTGAAATAAACTCTGAATGTACTGCCTTTTCCGATTCTGCTGTCCACTTCTATTTTACCTTGAATTTTCTTAACTATAGAATTTGCTATTGCAAGTCCTAATCCAAAACCACCTGAAAATGATAATTCCTTTGTAGTGAAATTTGGTTCAAAAATTTTACTGATATTATCTTTTGATATACCGCATCCAGAATCAATAATTTCAAAGCCAATATATTCTTCTTCTTTAAAAGTGTGAACTGCAATTTTTTTGGTTTCTGAATTGACCATCGCATCAATGGCATTGTTGAAAATGACATTGAAGACCTGACTCAGATCACCATAAGTACAAAGTAAAGGAGGAAGCTTTTCTGCGAGTTCAAGTTCAAGCTTTACTTCATTCTTAAAAAATAGATGATGTTTGTAATTATCAATTTCAAGTTTGATAAAATCATTGAGATTGACAAGGTCAGGACTGGCTAATGCGTCTTTCTTGATTTTTGTGAGCAAGCCTTTGATGGTTTGCGACATGGATTTTGCCGAAGCAATGATTTTTTCTATATCGGTATTTTCCGGATAATCTTCTTTGATAAACTGAGCATAACCTAAGATTGAATTCATAGGTGAATTCAGATTATGAACAATCCCCTGAATACGTTTGCCTAATTCGGCTAAACGATTGATGCGGATTAATTCCATTTCCAGACTTTTCTTGCTTTCTTTAAGCTGTCTTTGCACAGTGATATCACTCACCATACCAATAAACACGCTTTGTTCACTGATTTCAAGATATTGCAGAGTGATCGATACATATTTTTTTAAGCCTTCAACCCACATTTCCAAATCGTTAAAAATAATTTTATGATCTTTCTTAAAAAGGTTTGTGTTCAATGGAATGATTTCTGTAATGGATTGGTTTATTGGATTCTCTCTGATCTCAAAGATTCTTAAAAACTCTGGATTGTAAAGTTTGATCTTTAATTCCTGATCCAACCAGAAGAAACCGATCTGTGATTGATCAAAGAGGCTCTTGTACTGAATCAGAGAAAACTGATAGTCGAGAATGGATGCGGCCATCTGATTGTAAATATTCATGATCAACTGAATTTCACCTTGAGGTTGTTGCGGTAATAAGCGAATATCGGTCGGATTTTCAGCAATATGCTGCATTTGATCCGCTAAGTGCTTAATGGGTTTTAACATTTCAACAGAGAACCATTTACCAAAAGTGATAATCAATATCACCAAGGAGACAAAGAGCAAAGCGGTCATGACGATATAGGATTTAGTGAAAAAGACATTGACCTCACGATTGTACTGGTTGCTGGCAATGATGATATATTGACGGTGATAATCCTGAAGTAAGGTAAAATAATGAAACTTATCAATTGATGCTGGATATAACTGATATGATATATCCTCTGTGATTCGACTTTTATTTTTACTATAAAAATCCATTATCCATTTGGGCGTATTTCGATCTGGTTTTAATGTATCAATAATTTGTATGCTGTTATAGGGTCCAAGTTGATTATTATTTAAAATGGCAATCGATACCAAGAGATTATACTGATAGTTTTTTACGATTTTCTTAAATACGATTGAATAGGTCATTGGATAATCAACTGCTATCAGATGAGTCAATTGCTCATTAGTATAAATATTCCAGGCTTTAATCTGATCATTAAGCCATGCCCATTCAATTTGCTCGTTGACAATTTCCTGCTCTGTATAATAGAAAAAGCGAATCGTTCCTGTTGTGTCCTGCTCTTCAACATAAGATTTGGGAAGATAAGGATTATTATCCATATAAAAGGCAGTTTTTTGAGTTAAAGTGACCTGATAATCAATGAAGCGATTTAAGGTTTCTCTGTTTTCCTGTAATTTTCCTAAGATGATATCGGTTTCGCTTTTCTGAATCAGAAATTGAGTCAGAAAGGTTTGGATGATGATAATAATGAGAAAGAGAAAGATCGTCATGAAAGAAAACAGCAGGAAATATTTATTGCCTAAATTTTTAGGTATCTGATATTTTTGGTTCATCTTCCCCTCATTTTGATTTTTTATAAGAATCAATACAAAAATATTAAATTGGCACAGAATTGGCAAGAGAAATATTAATAAATTGATATATTCATAAGGAGGACGACATGGGACGCACCATATTTATCTTGGTTTTACTGCTCACAGCAGTGGTTGGTACAATCGTCGTAACGATAAACAAAGAACAGATTAAACTTGCTCAGGGATTATCGGATGACGAAGATATGAAAAACGCAAAATTTATCGCTAATACTTATGCGCATAATGCCATTAAAGATATCCGCGATAAGTTTATTTATGGGAAAACAGTGAATTTAATTTATTCAACTGAAGGCGATTATAAGAATGCAAAGAATGTATTAAAAATTGGTAATTCCACTGTCAGAACGATATTGTATAAATCAGAATTACCCAATGTAAAGAAACTTGAAGCCAATCAGGAATGGGGAATCATGACGATTGCCAAGGTGAATGCAGCGATCTGTACGACTCGTACCATTTACAAAAAAATGCCATTCTCTGAATTTGGTTTATTTACCAATTCATTCCCAAACAATGTGTATTTTGGTGATGGTGAGTTACTCGACGGTCCAGTCTATATCAATGGCAATATTGGTATTGGTACAGCGATGAAAATACAATTATGGAAATCCAAGAAAGAACATTGGAATATCTATAACAATGGTAATCACTATGGCTGGTATAAATTGAGAAAAGACGGATGGGAATATCCTGAAAATGCCGGTCCGATCTTTACCGATCTGGTGTATGTCACAGGTCCAATCGATAAATTATACTCTTATCCAAAAGATTTTATCTATTATTTCACAGGTTTCAGAGGAGGCGCTCCCGTATTTTCTTATCCTGTAATTACCATGCCAAGTACCGAATTTAATATCGATGCTGGGGTTATTGCTGCATCATTGAAACTGAATAATTATAATGGTAAAGCCTATCAGTATGTATTTCTCAGAGGAGAATATATTCGTTTGAGTCAGGATGAAATCGAAGATGCGGATACAGTAAAAGATCCATATATCAAGATATCAACTCTTCAGCCTAATAATTTCCTCTTATATAATCCAAATAAAAATCTCGAAATCTTTGTAAAAGGTGAGCTTGAAGGCCGTCTCACAATCGCTACAGAAGGTCGTTTAACCGCTATTGGCAGTATCTGGTATTCAACAGCACTTGCTAACAAAGCCCAATATATCAGTAATGGTATCAGCGGTATATACAAACCGCTACCTGACAATAACACCAGTATGCTCGGACTTATGGCAAATGGAGACTTCCTCGTTAAAGCAAATACAGAAAACCGCAGTACCAACGATATTATGATCATGGGTAATGTCTATACAAAAGGTGAATTGATCATTACTGAAGGTCAAAAATATTCAAATTATCCATGGACATTATCTAACGGAAAATACATCCCAAGACATTTCATTGTTTACGGAGGCCGTACACAAGGTAAATTACAACCTGGTACCTTCTCTGGTAATAATGGTTTAAAAGAAGTCATCAGCTATGATCGACGTATGAAGAAAATGTCTCCTCCTTGCGCACCATATACTGATAAAGGTGCACGCATCAGCTTCTGGGAAGAGAAATTCGCAAGAGAAAAGAAAAAATCCACCCAATAAGACTCTTAAGGAAGGCATGCGAAAGCATGCCTTTTTTTATATATTAGCACTTTGGAGTTTCATGGTGCTGGCTCGGCTCGAGCCGTAAATACCAATTATGTGATTAGGATAATTTTTCAGCACAAGCTGTGCTAACTCCAAGATGACTATCAGCACGAGCCGTGCTGGCTCCAGGACGATTTTCAGCAAAAGCTGTGCTAACTCCAAGATGACTATCAGCACAAGCTGTGCTGGCTCCAGGACGATTTTTAGCACGAACCGTGCTGGCTCCAGAATAAATCACCTTTTTGCTTGACAGTTTTTACTGTCTGTTTAAAAAGAGAACAGAGGTTCTTTTATGCAGGTATTAAAAGATGAAGTTCGTCAGGCGATTATCGCCCATGCCGAAAGGCTTTTTCTTGAAAAGGGCTATGAGTCGGCTTCTATGCGAGATTTAGCTCAATTAATCCCTATGAGTGTCAGCAATTTGTATAAGTATTTTCCTGATAAATTTTCCTTATTTGCCCATTTTGTTTATCCTCAGTATGATCTTTTTTTATCGAGAATGAATGCTTTTTTAGACGAAGAGAATGAGGGGAATTATACACCTGAAAACATCGAATATGTCAGTCAATCTCTCTATAAAGGAATCAATGCGCATCGAACCGCTTTTTTGCTATTGATGGAAAATCAGAATGTCCCAAAATATGGTGATTTCAGGGCAAAATTATGTGAGCTGTTTGCAGAGCATCTGTATCAGGGAACGGACTCAGGAAGCGGTTTTGACCGACTTCTTGTCAGCATTATTACTCAGAATATCTGGGATGGAATATTTTGCCTTTTTCAAAACAAAGACAATGAAGAAAATCGTGAAAGAGAAATGGGTCTTTTGATGAAGTATCATTTTAAGGGTTTGTCACTTTTTCATGACACACAATCTTAACAAAAATATGACAAGGATGATGATTTATTAATAAAAAGAACACAGGTTCTTTATTAGGAGGATCAAATGAAAATTGAACATTTACTTTCTGAACAACATCGAAATATGAAACGTTCAGAGATCAGAGAACTACTGAAACTTACCCAATTACCAGGGATCATTTCTTTTGGCGGAGGACTTCCTGATCCTGCTTTATTTCCTGTTCGTCAGATACGCGAGGTGAGTGATGAAGTATTGAAGGATGATGCGATTAATGCATTGCAGTATGGGACAACAGAGGGAGATGCTGGTTTAAAGGCACAATTATTGAAGCGTTATCAGAAGATGGGTTTTAACATTTCTGAAAACAACCTCATGATTGTCACAGGATCTCAGCAGGCACTTGATCTATGCGGAAAGATATTTATTAATCCAGGAGATCCGATCATCTGTGAAGCGCCTTCGTATCTGGGTTCTCTGGGTGCTTTTTTATCTTATGGCGCTGATATTCGGGATGTCCCCCTTGATGATTCTGGGATTGATTTTGAATCGATGTGTCAAAGATATGATCAAATCAAAATAGCGCATCAAACGTGTAAATTTATTTATCTGATTCCAGATTATCAAAATCCATCTGGGATTCACATGAGTCTTGAGCGAAGAAAAGAGGTGATTGCCTTTGCAGAGAAAAATGATATATTGATTGTCGAGGATAGTCCGTACAAAGAGTTTAACTTTGAAGGTCATTATCATCCATCGCTGTATGAGATGAGCAATCAGGGGCAAGTGATACATTTTGGGACTTTTTCCAAAACCTTTATGCCTGGATTTCGAATAGCCTGGATCATTGCCTCAGAGGAGATCATTGATCGTTTTGTAATTGCCAAGCAAAATACGGATCTTTGTTCTTCACCTTTGAGCCAAAAAATCATTGCCCGCTTTATGGCAAAAGGCTATTTTGATGAATATCTTCTTAATGTGAAAGCAGAATATAAGAAGAAGAGAGATGCGATACTTCATGATTTTGAAGAACTGATGCCAAATGAAGTCACATGGAACAGTCCTAATGGGGGCTTATTTTTATTTATACAGTTACCTGATCCGCTTGATTCAGCAGAATTGTTTAAAAAAGCAATCGAAAGAGGAGTTGCTTATGTGCCTGGGCGTGCCTTTTTTGTGAATGGAAAAGGCAAGAATTTTGCACGCATCAATTTTTCTTATTCTTCGATCGAAAAGAATCGAGAAGGTGTGAAGCGATTATCACAAGTGATCAGGGATGAGTTGAAACGAAGTTCTGTATATCAAAAAAGTCATAGTAGAGACGCGATTTATCGCGTCTAAATCTGTAGCGTAATCAACCAGCTTGCTTAAAATGCGCAATCAGGTTGATTGCTTTACATACAAGCATTGGCATTATAGAGGAGTTTCGGATTTACGGCGCTACGCTTCGAAAATCCCTACAAGTGTGAAATTGATTTATTTTGTTCTGTCAGAATCTATCGTGTGATTTGCTGATTTTTGAACAGCATCGCTGTGACAGAATCCTAACCAGGCCTAGGATTCTTACGCTCCTGTGGAGCAATTATTTCATCATGATCATCTTTTTGATGTTTGTATAATCAGAACTTTGCATTTTCAGAAAGTAAAGCCCTGATGCAATTGACTGTTGATGATCATTTTTCCCATCCCAGAGAATGTTATAAATTCCAGCGCTTTGTTGTTGATCAAGCAAGGTGCGGATCAACTGTCCTTTGGTATTATAAATACTGATCTGAATATGATCGTCTTTATCTAAAGCATAAGAAATTGTGGTTGAAGGATTGAAAGGATTGGGATAATTTTGCATCAACTGAGTTCTTAGAGGGATTGGGTTTTCTGATGACAAAGGATGAACGATGATTGTCCATGTATGTTGAGCATTCAATTGACCATCTGAAATCTGGATGCTTAGCGTATAGTTGCCTGCATTTGGAAAAGAAGTCAGCAATTGATTGTCTGTATTTGGCAATATCTGATTATTTAAAGTCCATTGGTAAGTTAAATTGTCATTATCTGCATCGAGAGCAATTACAATAAATAACTGATCTTGATTTACATTAAGATTGATTGTTGAACTGTCAGGTACAATAGTGGTAATTTGTGGTGCATCATTGAGAGGATTAATCGTGATCAACACATTGGTTGAGACCATTAGGTTTTGACTGTCTGTTGCAGAGAAAGAAACTGTTTGAGCGCCGAACCAGTTGGCATTTGGTGTAATGGTCACTTGAGCGTTTTGAATTTGAATCGTGAATCCAACTGTAGCAGTATGACTAAAAGTCAAGTGATCTCCATAAGTAAGATCCGGGTCGGTGAAATGATTTGAAAGGTTTAGCTGATTGTATGTGGTATCTTCATTAAATGTTATTGATGCAATGATTTGAGAAACGGAAGGGGCATCGTTGATAGGGTTTACGATGATTAAAACACTGTCTGTCGCAGTTGCTCTGAAAGTCCCTTCCTGGTCATTAATTGTCAGGTAGATATATTCAGTTCCTGACCAGTTTAACTGAGGAGAAAATGTGGCATTATGGCTATTAATACTCAAATTAATATGTTGTGATGAATTGCCTGTCAAAAGGAGTTCAGACAGGAGGTTATCCGGATCGCTGAGATATGGAGAAAGATCAATAGTTAAAGGAGTATCTTCAGAGAGGGTAAATGAGTCAGGAAGAATGATATGGGGCGCTTGATTAGGATTTTCTAGGAAAATAGCTGTTAGTGTCATATCGGAATGAATATTAAAAGAGTAAGTAGTTTCAACACTGATCTGAGTATTATTCATCATCCATGCAGAGAAATAGTATCCTTCATTAGCTGTGGCATTAACAGTAACAAGTGTATTTTCTGTATAAGATCCATATCCATCAACTGAACCACTATTGGCAGGACTGATCATCAGATTTACATGAAAAAGTGGTTCATTAGTGATTTGAAGTTGAACAAGGGTTGTTGCACCAATCTCAAAAACATTTGGTCCTGAGATGTAAAACACATCAAGAGTCGGAGAAACATATTCTCTTTGTGTTTGGTAATGCCAAAATTTGAAAGTAATGGAATGTCCTGCGGTATATCCGTCAATAATTGGTGTTGTCGGGTCGTCTAAAGAACATACAATAGGTAAAAATCTTTGATTGTTCTCTGTAATCCGATATGTACCGACACAGTACTGACCATCAAAGACAGCAACTTCATCATAAAGTTGGAGAGGATTTCCAAAGAACGATGCTTGGTCCACATAGATGTTCATGTGTTGAAAGCCGTTATCTGCCCAAACTTTTTGATAATGTGCTGTTTGTGGAAGAAGAGCAAAATGAGCATTAATTGTTGTATTTACGGCTGGCATTGAAAAAGTATAAGGATTATCAATTGTGATGATATCGCCTGCGGTATTTGCCCAGTGTGCAAAGTAATAACCTGTATTTGCCTGAGCTGAGATTGTCACAGGATTTCCAGAGAAGAAATTTCCCGCGCCATTTACTGATCCTGTTCCTTGAGGGATGACGTTGAGATTGAGCTGATAAAGCCCCTGACTTCCATAAGCCAGTTGAACTAAAGACGTTGCTCCTATTTCAAAGACAGAAGGTCCGGAGACGAAATTTGCCAGTAAAAGAGGTTGAGCATATTCTGTTTGGGTTTGTTCTTTCCAAAGTTTAAAAGAGATAGGATTGCCGACAGAATATCCATCAATTTCAGGTGTCGTTGGATCATCAAGAGAAACAACGATGCTGACATAGGGATTTATTGCAGAAGTCAATTTTGCCATTCCGACACAGAATTGACCATCATAGACAGCGATTTCATCATCTGTATTTAGGGGAACTGTATTAATGGTGGCTGAATTAACATAGATATTTGCATGTTGATACCCATTTCCAGTCCAGACAGGTGAAAAATGGATCGTTCTTTGATCATTTAATTTTTGAAGTGATAATAAAGAAGAAATTGAAAACACAAAAAGCAATAACAGCAGGACTTTAATAAATTTAAACGAAGTATTCATATCAGCTCCTTTAGCATAACAAAAGCATTGAGTTTTGACAAAACATAAGATATTTTCATAATCAGTCAAGAAAAATAAAAAAATACTTCTTTGAGAAAAAAAAGATGAGATGATCACATCTTTAGAACCTGTTGTAAGTAATTGAAATATAGACGTATAAAAATTGTATGAAAAAAAACTTGCCTATATTTGGTGCTTTAATAAGGGTAACTCAGAAATAAAGAAATGAAAGGAGGCGAAATGTTCGTCATCAGAAGATGGGATACACAGATCCACCCACCCGATCATAAAAGACCATTCATCTCAAAGAACAGTAGTTCCTCCATGATTATGAAGGAGGATCAATGATTAAAGATAATTATTACAGTCCAGAAGACTGGAAAAAGTTTAAAGACTTTGCCGATAAAAAAGAAACCCCTTTTATTGTGTGCAATTTAAGTATAATAAAAAAGAACTACGAAGAACTGCTTGAAAATTTCCCCTTTTCCAAGATCTATTATGCAGTCAAAGCGAATCCTGCGGTTGAAGTGATCAGTTTACTCAGAGATTTAGGTTCCAATTTTGATGTTGCATCGGTGTATGAATTAAGACGCTTACTCGAGCTGGGTGTAGGTCCTGAACGAATCAGTTATGGTAATACCATCAAGAAGTCAAAAGATATCAGAGAATTTTATGAAGCCGGTGTACGCTTATTTGTGACTGATAGTGAAGCAGATTTGAGAAATATTGCCAAAGCAGCTCCTGGATCAAGAATCTTTGTACGTATATTAACAGAAGGTATGGAAACAGCAGACTGGCCATTATCCAGAAAGTTTGGATGCCAGACTGATTTAGCGACTGACCTGATCATCTTAGCCAGTAAGCTTGGATTAGAACCTTATGGCATTTCATTTCATGTGGGATCTCAACAGAGAGATATTTCTGCCTGGGATGCAGCGATATCGAAAGTTAAATATATTTTTACCTGGTTAGCAGAAGAAGAAGGCATTCATTTGAAAATGATCAATATGGGTGGCGGATTCCCTGCAAATTATGTTGCACGAACCAATGATTTATCGGTTTATGCTTCAGAAATTACGCGTTATATTATTGAAGATTTTGGTGAAGATCATCCCGAAATTATATTGGAACCAGGTCGCTCATTAGTTGCTGAAGCTGGTATGATAGTGAGTGAAGTGGTACTGGTCTCACGAAAATCGAGAACAGCATTAAATCGTTGGGTCTATACAGATGTGGGCAAGTTTAACGGTTTGATCGAAACTTTGGAAGAGTCGATTAAATTCCCTGTTTATTCCGAGAGAAAAGGCGAAATGGAAGAAGTGGTGATTGCTGGTCCGACTTGTGATTCACAGGATATCATGTATGAGGATACCAAATATGAGCTTCCATTGAGTTTATCCATCGGTGATCGTTTATACTGGTTTACGACAGGGGCTTATACATCAAGTTACTGTTCTGTTGAATTTAATGGATTTCCACCTTTAAAAACATATTTCATCGAATAAAAATACTAAAAAGAGTTTTTTCAAAAAGGCTTTCAAAATCGAAAGCCTTTTTTTAATGAGTGATATTTCAGACGACAGGAAGGAACTCAGCATTAATTTGCTGATAGAGATGCAAGGATAATTCTTTTCTGGTATTAAAATCCATCGATTGATGGATAGAAATGGCTTTTAAGTTAACAGTGATTTCTTTGCATGAACAAACTCTGATCAAACTTTCAATAAAGCCCATATCTCCATACCAAAAGATTTTATCTCTGTTTTTTGCGTTAACAGATTCATAATTGATGGAGAGATAATTAATGACCATACTTAATACAGGCACATTGCTGTTCATCAAACTTTCAAACATGGCATTTTTGAAAGTTAATACTTTTTCTCCATTTGATGAGGTGGCTTCAGGGAATAGACATATAGGATAATAATCATTATAAGTGTCTGACAAATAGTTAATTTCTGACTTTATCTGAGAATGTTTTTTCCGATCAACAAAAATACTGCCAGCCAGCTGTGCAAATGGACCGAGAAAGTGATTGTTTTTTACTTCATTGGAAGTGATAAAGAAACAGGGTTTCATTGATGAAATGATAATGATGTCCAGCCATGACAGATGATTGGATACGATCAATTTGATCTCTTCATGGTTAAACTGATCTTTTTCACTCAGTAATACTCTGATGTTTAACAGACTTACAAGGCAATTTGAGAAGAAGGAGGTATTTTTTGATAAAGCGTAACGTTTCTTCTTAACATTGAAAACGAAGAGAGTAATTAAAAGAGAAACCATTAAAAAGAACAACATTAAGATAAAAGTGAAGGACAGCTTTATGAAGCGCATAAGCCATATTTTTTCTTAAAGTTATTATTGATTTGTTCTACAGAGAGTAGTGTGAGAAAATCAACACACTGAAAGTCTTTGTCCCATGCAGGTTGTCCACAGATATAGGCTCCGGCTTTCAAATAAGAATGCAGTAATGCAGGTATTTTGTCCATTGCAGGATGAAGGTCATTTTCCAAGTGAAGTTGAAGACTATGTTTAAGAATTTTTCCTGAGTGTTTTTTAAACTTGCCTTTTGGCTTTACATTCATTGTTTCTGGAGCAAAGTGATGTTGTTTAAGGTAATGATAAATCATGCCAATTTCCTGTGGGTTACTGCTTTTGATACTTGAGCAACCAAACAGGTAGTCTGATTCACTGAGTTTTAAGTATTCGATAATCCCTTTCCAAAGAAGCATAATGGTAATGCCATTTCTATAATTTTGATGGACACAGGCTCTGCCAAGTTCAAGTTTATTGCCTGGCAGATTGATGATATTTCGCATATTGAATTCTGTAGCTGAATAGAATTTTTTATTAAATTTGGAAGCATTGAGCCGATAAGTTCCGATCAATTCGTTTGTTCTCTTGTCAACGATGCAGAGGTGATCACATAACAGGTCAAATCGGTCGAAGTCCATTTCTATGATATTTTTCTTATGCAGGAGCTCTTTATAAAAAACCTCATATCTAAGTTTTAGTACATCAAATAGCTCTTCAGGAGATTGAGCTGTTCTTACAAGATAATTCTTGTTTTCAATGCAAAAACTGATTTTGCTTTTAAATTTTTTAATCTGTTTGTAATGCATTTCCCTGTAATAGTTCAACCATAGTTCCTGTAACTTTGTTTTCATCATTCCCCCTTTCTCTATTATTTAGAATACAGGTGATCTCTAAGGTTAAAATAAAGAGATTGTTAATTTATCGTAAAATAGAGAAAAGGTAAACGAGTGATGGATTGAAGGTCAGAGCAAAATATATCCCTTTAAAATGCAAAAAACCGCAGTTTCCCGCGGTTTTTTGTAATAACAGTAATTATCTCCATTTAATGAGTTTTCGTTCTTTGTGGAGCCTTGTATTGAATTTTGGTTTTACACGGACATTCAGATTTTGGTGTCCGCTGCTTTTGATTCTGAAGGTGCAGGTGAATTTAACCACATCATCGGTATATTTTTCGACAAATTCCAGAGGGATGATTTCAAAATTATCTTCTTTATCGTACTGATAGAAGAGTTCAACATCAAAAAGGGTGAATTCTGCATCAGCGAGATAAATATAGGCATCAATTGTGACAATATCGCCACTGACAATATGATCTTCATCGGGGAATTTTAAGAAGAAATCTTTAATAAATACTTTTTCCCAGACTTTTAATGCTTTTTCTTCTGTTTTAATTATTTCTTTCAGTTCACTGAAATTATTAGCTGAAAGCTGTTCAAATGAATAGATGCTTGGGATATAGAATTTCTTCGCATATTCATCGAGCATACGGTGCATATTAAAGCCCATACCGACGGTGTACATGGATCTTTTCATCATACGAATCCAGCGGACAGGATAATTTGCCTGATCTCTTTCGTAAAATAGAGGGGCAATTTCATTTTCAATCAGGTCATAGATTTGCGCTGATTCCATTTTTTGAGCTGTTTCATAATCGTTGTAGTAGTCACCGGCATTTATTGCCCAACCATTTCTGCCGTCATAACATTCTGGCCACCAGCCATCCAGGACGCTGAGATTAAGCACGCCATTGATTCCTGCTTTCATACCAGAAGTTCCACTGGCTTCCATTGGTTTAATTGGATTGTTAAGCCAGACGTCAACCCCTTGAACAATGTGACGGGCAACATTCATATCGTAATCTTCAATAAAGAGGAAACGATCTTCAACATTGTAATGACGGGCAAAATCGATGATCTGTTTAATCAGTTTTTTCCCTTCGATATCTGCTGGATGGGCTTTTCCTGCAAAGAGAAATTGCACAGGTCTTTCTTTATTATTGAGAATTTTAAGTAGTCGTTCCGGATCTTTGAGGAGGAGCGTTGCTCTTTTATATTGGGCAAATCTGCGGGCAAATCCAATGGTCAGGTAGGAATGATGCAGAAATCTTTTTGATTGACCTGAGAGTGTGAGGATCATTCCTTTTTCCTGAGAGAAGTGAACAATTCTGTTTCTGATAAAGGAAATCATCTGTTCTTTTCTCTGTAAATGGGCTTCCCAGATCTCATTATCCGGAATCATCAGCACATTATTCCAGACGTGTTTTCTTTCGGATGCATGAAGATATTCAGGTCCGACATAGCGGTTGAATAGAATTGTGAGTTGCTTGCTGAGCCAAGTTTGCAGATGTACTCCGTTGGTGATATTGCTCACTGGCATTTCACAATCATTGAGATTGGGGTAAATTTTATTCCACATTTTTCGTGAGACGTGAGAATGCAGTTCAGACACGCCATTGATATATTTGGAAAAGCGAATTGCCATGGCAGGTAACCAGAAGTTTTGGGTGTCTCCTTCAATTTCACCATAAGAGAGGAATTCTTCGTATTTAAAGCCGATCGCTTCGATCTTTTGTTTGAGGTATTTTTCGATCAATCGTTTGTCGAAATGCTCATTTCCTTCAACTACAGGGGTATGAGTGGTAAAAACAGAGCTGGTTTTAATGATTGATTTTGCTTCTTTGAAAGAGAATTTCTTTTCTTTCATCAGTTTTCTGAGCAATTCGATGATGATGAATGCCGAATGTCCTTCATTCATGTGATACACTGTTGGTTCAAATTTGAGATATTCCATCAGTTTCATAGAACCATAGGCGAGTAAAATTTCCTGAAGAATTCGTTTATCTCTGTCTGCTTCGTACAGAAGGTGAGAAATACTTTGATGTAAAGCGCTGTTTTGTGGCAAATCTGTATCCATAAGATAGAGTTTGATTTTACCTACATTGATGATCCAGACTTTAAAATAGAGTTTGACATCCTGAATGAGGATATCGAGGATCAGATCCTGATTTTTTTCATCTTTGACGACTTTAACAGGTTTTTGTTCCCATTCAATCAATCGGTATGCTTCTTCCTGCATCCCATCAGGATTAATTCTCTGGCTGAAATATCCATATTTATAGAGCAAACCAAAAGCGACCATAGGGATTCCCTGATCAGAAGCGGCTTTCAGGTAATCACCTGCAAGAATGCCTAAACCACCTGAATAGATAGGTAGAGATTCATGAAGTCCGTATTCCATACAGAGGTATGCCACTTTATTCTGGTGCTCGGATGTCCATTTTTCGTTATTGATTTCAAAATCTGTCACATTGAAGTTTAAGTAATCCTGATAATCAGAGTAAACTTTATCGAGTTCGAAGAGAAATCCAGAATCTTTGGATAATTCTTCAAGACGAGCGTTTGAAATCACAGAGAGCAGTTTTACAGGGTTATGTTCACAATTGCGATAAAGCATCGGATCAATACGGCTAAAAATATCATAGGCATCTTTATCCCAGGTGGACCAGACGTTGTATGCGAGCTCTTCAAGTCTGCTCAGTTTTTCAGGAATGCGTGGTTTTACATGAATAGTAGTGAATCGTGGTTTATTGCTCATTTAATCTCTCCTCTAAATCTGCTAAAGCATTGATAAAATAGATGTAGGCTTGTTCAGGTGAGTCATAAGGTGAAAAGTATTTATGTACGTCCCCATCCTGAAAATATTTTGTACACATATAGTAGAAATGGTCTGAAGTGCTGAGTTTTCGAGCGTCTTCCATCAGATCAAGTCTTCCTTTTTGTTTAATTTTTTCGATCAGTTCATAGAATGTTTCGATGGCATTTTTTTGAATATCATTTTCTACCCATGCAGAGAGATCGCGTTCTTCATCAGCCCAGGAAACTGGTTCCGGGAAAGCGATGGATTCTTGCTGGTAATTGGCAAATTCATAAGCTTGAGAAGGCCAGCAGAAGCCAAGATTTGGATTTTCTAAGACGCGTTCGGGCAATTTTTCCATAAACTTAAAGATGCCTGTTTCTTCCCATTGGTGTTCTCCAAAGGTTTCATAGTCCATAAAGAGATTGAGAAAGAGATTTCTGCCTTTTTCTTCTTTGAAGGTGAGTTGCTCGACCCAATGCACAAATTTATCGACGGTGAGTGGAAATTCAGGCCAATCGCGGTTTGAGAATCTAAAGGCGATATCATCTGAGAGTTGATAATATTTGAGGAGCAGGGTGATGTCACTGGTATAGTTTTTGTAGGCATATAGTGGCGATCTCCAGCCTAAAATACGGTCAACCCCCTCCGTAAGGATCGTACTAAAACCTTCAGTTTCATAGATCAGATCAGAGAGTTTATCCTGATAAATCAACTCTGTGTTTCTAAAGGTTTTTGTGTAAAAGTTAAATTCTCTTTGCATGAGTTTTCTGTGCATATCGACCTGTTCGAGAAATTCCTCCGTATCATAGAGCATTGAGAGTGAATGATAATAGGTTTCGCCGATGAATTCGACACAACCCGTTTCAGCCAAAGCCTTGAATGAGTCCAGAACTTCAGGTCTGTATAATTTAAATTGCTCAATCGCCACTCCTGTTACAGAGTAGGCAATTTTAAATTTACCTTTGTGTTTTTTAATCAGATCCAGCATCAGCTGATTGGTAGGCAGATAGCATTTATCAGCTACTTTATGGATGACTTGTTCGTTTAATTTATGATCAAAGTAATCATGATTTTTTCCAATTTCAAGAGCACTGTAATGTTTTAAGCGATAGGGCTGATGAACCTGAAAGTAGAATACGAGGTTTAGCATATTAACTCCTTATATGTCATTTGCTTAAAGCATTTCTTTATAAACACTGATGATTTTATTTGCGGCTTCATCCCAACCAATAGATTGGACTTCTAATCGTCCTTTTTCACCCATTTCCTGGCATTCTTTTGGATTCTCAATAAGGTAATTGATGACTTCAGCCATTTTTGAAATATCCCAGAAGTCAATTTTATAAGCATTTTCTACTACTTCAGAGACTCCTGATTGTTTTGAAATAATCGCAGTGACACCGTATGCCATTGCTTCAAGTGGTGCAATACCAAAAGGTTCAGAAACAGATGGAAGTACATAGATATCCACTGCTTTGAGAATGCTTTCAACCTGAGTACGATTGAGGAATCCTGCAAAAATGAAGCGATTTTTTAATTTTAAGAATGCTGATCGATGCAAGAGTTTTCTTGCCATATCACCAGTTCCTGCCATAACAAAACGTGCATTGGGGTGCTCTTTTAAGACATGATGAGCAATTTCAACAAAGTAATCAGGTCCTTTTTGCAGTGTAATTCTACCAAGAAAGAGGATGGTTGGTCCTTTGAATAGTCGAACTTTATTTTTCAGAGAGAGATCTACAACATCATAAGCATTGTGGATAATACGGATTTTTCCTGAGTCGATATGATAACGAGATATTACCATATTTGCAGTATATTTTGAAACGCAAATTACCCGATCGGCATAGGACATTCCATCATATTCGAGATTGTGAATACGCTCATCTCCTGCACCGCCAGAACGATCAAATTCGGTGGCATGCATGTGAGCGATTAGGGGTTTTCCAGATACTCTTTTTGCGATAATTCCTGCGGGATAAGTGAGCCAGTCATGAGCATGAATCATGTCATATTCCAGTTCTTTAGCATATTTTTCAGCGCGTACGGTTAATTCCTGTACTTTTTTAAAAATATCTTCTTCACCAAGTAAATAGACTTTTAAATCATCCCATATTTTTTCCTGAATACTGGTATAAGTATGTTTTTCTGTGACAACTTTTTCGATTAATTTGGTCCATGTTTTGAGTTCAGAGCCAGAAATGTATGTTTCAGGAGAGACATCTATCCCAATATATTCCAGTCTTTTGGAAATCGTTTCATGGGTGATCTGTTCGTACTCTTTATGTTTTTTAGGATCAAGAAAAACCACTGGAAGCTTGTCCACATCTTCAATTTTTCGAAAAGGGAAATAGGCAAGATCTTTGGTAGGTAAAACAAGGTCCACCTCGATCCCTTGAGCAAGTAGAGATTTGACCATCCCATAACACGCCATTGCCAAACCGCCAGCGATGAGGGGAGGAAATTCCCAGGTAAACATTAGTATTCTCATGATTATTTGCCTCCTAAATCAGCCAGGATATGCTCGATCATATAAAGTGCAGAAACACTCCAAGCCTGAGCAGGAGTGCCTTTTGGGAAATGAGGTTTATCACCGTCCCATACTTCTGCGATTGATGCAATATGGCCTTTCATATAACCATTTCTAAACTTTTCAATGAGATAGCTGATATGGCTGATACTTTCATCTTTTGATTTTTGAGGGAAGGCTTTGATCCAGGTTTTCACAAAAGGTAACAAGAGGAAAGCCCAGACAGTTCCCTGATGATACGCTTTATCTCTTTGAGCAACATCACCGATATATTTCTTTTTGAATTTATAATCACGAGGAGAAAGTGATCTAAGTCCATAAGGGGTAAAAAGTTCTATATGCGCACATTCATAAATCTGTTGAAGTTTATCAATGGAAAGCGGAGTAAATGGCAGAGAAGCAGCAATTATGGCATTTGGTCGATATTCTTTGATAAGTTCATCGTGGTAGATACGATCTGCGAGATAATCACCCATCCAGAATTTTGAGAATGAAACTTTCATTTTTTCTTTATGTTCTTTCAAGTCATCATTGATAAAGAAGAATTTACTTTCAGGTGCAATATCATTATGTTTTTCAATCATCAGTTCATAGTAACAGAGGGCATTATATAGCAATGCGTTAATTTCAACGGGAGCCCCATCTCTTGGTGTTACGGGATTGTCCATGACTTTGGCATCCATCCAGGTCGCAGAAGCAAAGGTCAGATTGAGTTCTATCAATGCATCTTCTCTGATTTTGAAGCCTTTGTTGACTTTAAAGATGATTTGGTTAAGGATTGATTCAGAGAGATCCATGATTTCTTTGATGATGGCTAATTTTTGTTTTTGATTGCCTTTTTTATTTAGTTCCATCGCGCATTCATAGAGTCTGATGATAAACCAGAGGCTTGCATCAATCGACTGGTAGTTGCCTGATTGACCGCTTTCGCTACACATATTGGGGATTAGGCCATCTTTGATTTGAGAGGCATATTTTTTAAGAATTTCCCAAGCTATTTCTGCACCTTTTGGCATTTTGATCAAAGCTTCCAAAACGATCATAGTATCTCTACCCCATGCGCCAAACCAAGGGAATCCTGCAACGATGTCATTATTGGCAATGAAGTCATTCAATGAGAGTTCAAGGATCTTCATATAGTTTTTATAATCAAACATTTCATTGTCATCATAATCAAGACTACTCAGAATACTATGTGTTTTTTCGTCTTCAGTGATGGCACATGACTTTCTTTTTTGAGGGATGTCATTAGGGGTGGGGTATTTTTTATATCTTTTTTCGATTCGAGTGATCAGTTCTTCGGGAGCTAAAATTGCCTGATCTGAGAATATCAGATAGTTTGTTTCGTTGCATTTCAGATCAAAGTCGAGCAGATAAGCAGAGAGCAGATCTTCGACTCCAGGATAACCTCTCATTGCTTCCCATGGATAATACTGATTTCGATATATGATTTTATCATGTGAGACATCGCCAAACTGAATAAAAGCAAATAATTCCAACTGGTTGGACAGTCTTTTATAATTGAAAAAAGTAAAATCGTTCTCTTTCCATAATTTACTCTGATCGTATGCGCCATCCCATGTCCCTGCCTGATTTAAATGATGATGATTGCGCATGGCAAGCTTTGGTCTGAGTTTGAAGTGGAGACGATGAGAAGAGAGGTTTGTGTATTTGATCAGGATACTATTCGTCGTTTCATCCATGAGAATCTCTTTTTTGATGAGAATATCATCGTTGTGTGGTAATGCCGAATAGAGAAAGACAGGATAAGGTCTGAGCCAGCTTTTGACAAGATGGAGAAATCCTTCGGGGTAAATACAGCTATTGTAATGATTGCTGTCTAAAAAGAATGATTCACCTCTCCATTCGATCATTTCTTCCATCGAAGCAAGCAGATTAAAACGATCGAAGTTTTTATTACTCTGAGTCAGTAATGAGTGATACTTTCTTTGAGGGACAAGATTTCCTGTTCCTAAGGCATAAGCGCCGTTGATATTGCTAAGAATCCACTCATGGCTCTGAGTTTCCAGAAAATAGTTTGCCATATATTCCCCCCGTATATTATCATTATTGATGAGTTACCGAGCCGCTAACACTGTTTTTATTATCAACACTTATAATTCTTTTAACTTTATACACAAATAAAAGAATCCGTCAAGCAAAAAAAGCATCTAAAGCGTTTTTATATGAAAACTTAACACAATATTTATAAATAAACAAAAAATCTTGAGAAAGCGAACTTTCTCAAGAGGTTTATTTGACAAATTAGTATTTGATCAGAGCTTTAATTGCCGAAAGTTCCCAAGGAGAACCCAGTTCAATAGCAGTAAGAATTGTACCACCGCCAGAGAAGAAGTAATAAGTAGGATCATCAATGCAACGGATATACATCCCTGGTAGGAGATTTTTTAGTTCTTGAAGCGTATCACCACCACCATATAGTTTTTGAGCTTTAGCATTTTGATCAATCAGAGAGTATAAAGTCTCTGTACCTTCAGCAAAATGAGGTGTAAATCCCATTACGGCATTAACGAAGATTGTTTCAGATCTGAGAATAATGTTTCTTATGTTTTCATTATCAAAGGATTCTTTTGCGATATCAAGGACATAATTTAATTTTGTACCAGGCTTAAGATCTTTAATATTGTGAACACGGTATTGATCTTCAAATTTTCCATCTAAGGTATCAGATTCGACAATAAACTCTGGCTCCAGCAATTTCCCTGGATTTTCTTTTGCCAGTTCAACAAATTCTTTTGCATATTCGAGGTCATTTTTATCAAGACCCTTGATATCGATTTTGTATTTCACTGCGAGGTATGCATTGTAAATGACACCGCCCAAAAGCAGATAATCGACTTTTTTAAGGATTGATCTTAAAGGACCTATTTTGGTGTCAAATTTTGATCCTGCAACCACTGCAAGAAATGGTTTGTTTGGTTCAAATATTTTTTGGAGATTGGCAATTTCCTTTTGCATCAGGAGTCCCGCATAAGAGGGGATGTATTCGGTGGGCTTAACCGTTGAAGCATGTGGCTGCCATGACCCAAAGGCATCATTGACGAAAATATCTGCAAGACCAGCGAGCTGTTTACCAAAAGCATCTTTAAGTTCGCCTTTGGCTTCTTCACCGATGAAGAAACGCGTGTTGGGTAAATAAATCAAATCGATCTTACCATTTCTAAGATCTCTGAGCATGAAGTTTATCGCAGTATCTATGCCTGAATAACCGTCATCTTCTACTTTTTTGAATTGAGGAATAGCGATTTGCAAACCCAATTTTAGTTTGAGATATTCTACAATTGGTTTTACATCTTCTTCATAGGAAATGTGGATTTTCCCCGTTGTTTTATCTTTTGGTCTGCCAATATGGGTCATAATGATGGGTTTGCCACCTTTTGCAAGAATGTAAAACAACGTAGCATAAGTGGCATCAATACGGAAAGCGTCTTTGATCTTTCCTTTTTTTACTACATTATGATCCATACGCACCAGGACAATTTTATCCTTTAGATCAGCATCCTGAATTTTGGGTAATAAATCATATTCACGCATACTCACCTCATTAATTTCTTTTTTTACATGATATATCAATAAGCATAAAAGTTGTCAAATCATTTTTTCAGAGGAGCAAAAAAGAGGAAGTTAAAATATATTAATCAGTCGGATAGTTCATGGGAAAAACAAAAGGATGAACAGTGCCATAAAAGCATATATATGAGACAGATAGACAATACGTCCATTCCTTCAGATTGATTCACGCTCCGCTTCTATCCTGTAGAAAAGTTTTTGAACAAGTATAAAAAAAGGAGAAGGAATGACCTTCTCCTTTGCAATAATTTTGCTTATTATACTTTGAACTGATCGACCAATTTTTTGATGTCTGTCGCTAAGCGAGTTAAGTCATTTGAAGAAGCAAAAAGATTTTCTGATCCTTTAGCCGTGTCATTGGCAGCAGTTTTGACACCGTTTACATTATTGGAAATATCAGACAATCCAAGGGTAATTTGCTTTGTATTTAAGCTGATATTCTCGACGCTCTTATTGAGTTCTTGCGCATTTTGAGCCACAGTCGATGCCGCATTGGATGTGACTGAAGCATTGCTGGCAATTTCATTAATACCCATACCCATTTCATTGATATTTTTATCAATACTTTCAGTTGATCTACTGATGACTTCTGCAAAACGAGTGACATCAGCTGTATTGGTTGCTGCATTGGCAATAGAACCAGCGATTTCTGTGACGGTCAGACTTTGTTCATCGACGTTTGCCGCAATCTTGAGATTGATACTGTTCAGCTCTTCAATGATATTCTTGACATCGTTTAATGAGGAAACAGTGGTATTGGTAGAATTTTGCATTTCGGTGATACGATCCTGAATTTTTGAAGTGGCTTCAACAGTTTGTTTTGCAAGTTCTTTCACTTCATTAGCAACGACAGCAAAGCCTTTCCCAGCTTCACCTGCACTGGCCGCTTCGATGGTTGCATTCAATGCCAGCATATTGGTTTGGTCAGAGATATCATTAATGATCTTAATTACATTACCAATTTCATTGACGCTTTTCTTTAATTCTTCCATAACACGATATGTATCCTGAGCTTTTGCATTCGCTTTATTGGAAATATCACTGGCATTGGCAGTGCTCTTTGCCACATCTTTGAGAGAAACACTCATTTCTTCAACTGCTGATGCTGAAGTATTTGTACTTTGAGAAATGCCATCGATTTTTTGAACGATATCGCGGATATTGCGATTTACATCGTTGATCTCTTTGATAATATTATTAACATTGGTTGATGCTTGCTCTGCAGCAGCAGCAACAGTATTGATGTTGTGGGACATATCAACAACAGATTGAGTCACGTTCTTTACATTATCAGCGGTTTGTTCTGTCGAATATGCAATTACAGAAGAATTTTGATTAATGTCATCTGTCGTTTTTGCGACAATTTCTACCTGACTGGACATTTCTTGTGATGCCCCCGCCAATTCATGAGAAAATGCAGATAATTCTTCTGAAGAAGCAAATAGTGTATTCACATTATCTTTGATTACAGAAATAAGATTGTGGATTTTTTCAATAAAAACATTGAAGTTGTGACATAATTCGCCAACTTCATCATTTGACTGTATATTTAAACGATTGGTGAGATCGCCTTCACCCTCTGAAATATCTTTAAGGTTGAGTACAACTGTTTGTATTGGTTTTGTAATTTGTTTACCGATCAGCAGGCTAAAGAAAATGCCAAGTCCGATTGATAATAAAGCTGCAATGATGATCACTAAAGTGCTGAAGAAAGCGGTTCTATCAGCTTTTTTTACATCAACATCAATGTCTGCATAGGTTAACTCTTAAAGTTGATCAATGACATCTCTCATTGCTTGAAATTTAGTTTCAGCATCATTGAGTGTTAGTAAAATTGCTTCTTGTTTTTTATCAGGAGAATTTTCCATAATGTATTGAACAACCTGGTCAGAAAGCGGTTTCCACTCTTTCATCAGTTCATCATATTTTTTAAAGTGATCCTGATGGTTGCTATTCACCTGTAAGTCGAGATATTTTTTCCATCGATCATTTGCCTGTTGATAATTTTCATTAAAGCTTTCTTTTAATTTATTAAACATCGGATCGTTAATATCAGTAAATATCATTGTTCTTTCAGCAACGAGAAGTTGATGATAATCCCTGTCCATTTCCAATAATAAAGCGATGCTGGGTAAGTGTGTTTTATTAAATGTGTCGAGATGGTTATTCAGTAACTTTGTATTAATTGTACCAAAGATACTGACAATAAGAATAAATACGATCATCATCGCTGAAAGCATCGTGATCTTTCTGGATATCTTCATATTTTTAAACATGATCCCTCCTCAGAAATCTAATTTTGTTAAAATATACAATAAAAAAAATAAAAAGTCAAGCTATTTTATTAATGATATTTTCTTTATAAAATATTTATTATTTATGCTCATTTTGCAGAAATAAATTCCCGAAGCACAGCCCTTATGATTTAAATCAGTACCATCCCATATCGTAGTATAATTTCCCGATAAATGTGGCGAATTAATGAGCATTTTTATCAACTGACCTTTTACATTGAAAATTTCTATGATTGGAGTTGAAGGATTTTGAATAGAGTATGAAATAGATATATACGGATTAAATGGATTAGGATATGGAGGGTTTAAGCAATCATTTAAAGCAATTTCAGGTAGTTCAGGTGATTCTATTGGAATATTTATATAAATGGGTCCATAATATAAGCTTGAACCATTGTAATCAATAGAGTGCAACCAATAAAAATATAAAGATCCCGCCTCCACCGAATCATCAAAGAAAGCATAATTTTGTTCATAAGAATTATTGTAAGCACTAATTAATGTGTTTGTAATACGAACTGAACTAGAGAGATTATTTGAATTGTTTCTGTAGAGATGATATCCTAATGTATTAACTTCAGATTGTGTTGTCCAGATGATATTCACTGAAGAGTTATTGATTGAAATTGCGTTAAACGAGGAAAGAATTACAGGGAGTGTTGCAATACCAGCATTTATCAAATACGGATACCCATTATTTATTGATTCAAATATTCTCCAACGATTTGAAAAATCCCAATTCAGATAGGTACTTTGATTTTTCATTTCACTTGTTGTTTTACCTGTTGCGACATATCCTTCATATAATTGGGTATTATTGTCAGCAGTTTCTTTATCATAGTAGTTTCGGTACATCTCATAAAGTCCACCTGTCTCAGCAATGCCTACAAAAGCGCAGTTAACGACATTATTTGTATTCATATATTTAACTGTGCCAATTGAATAACAGAATTTAACTTTACCCTGATAATTTGTAGCAATAAAACCGCCTGGTTTATAGTATTGATTTGGTACAGAATGAATTTTTACATTACCTTTGGCATAGCAATTCTCAATAATTGCATAATTTAATAGATCAATAAACCCGCCTGCAGAGATATCACATTCTACATTTCCTGTTGCATAACAATTTCTAATATATGAAACTGTATTCATATTGCCAATAAATATTCCAATTAATCCTCCTCCTCTATGAGCAGTCACATTTCCTGTCGCATAGGAATTGGTAATATAAGCACCATAATCACACCTTCCGATTAAACCTCCAGCACCAGTGTCACCCGTTTTTTCTTCAATTGGTTCTGTTATGTTTCCTGAGGAATAACAGCTATTTACGGTGACATAATTTTCAGAGTTATTGCTTTTGATTAACATCCCAATTAAGCCACCAGCAAGAGTTGAGTTTTCTCCAATAGCATTAACATTGCAAGAGGAATAGCAATCTTCAATTAAAACATCAAACATATAAGAAGCAAAAACATATCCTGCAATCCCACCAATAAATCTTAATCCATTAATTGTCCCAGATGCAGAGCACCCTATAATGTTTCCAGAAGATTTCCCTACAATAGCTCCACCATAAGTGTGAAAAGTTAGATTACACAAAGCAGAGTTGTTCATCAAAATTCCACGGTCATTAAAAGCACAAATTCCACCAATATAATCAAAACCAGAAGAATAATTTATCTCTGAATAGCAGTTGCTAATCGTTTTATTAATATTGTTTAATGCACAGATACCACCAATATAATTACCACCAGTGAGAATGTTAAGATATACAGAACATTGATTGATACTTGCATAATTATTATAAGCAATAGCACCAAAATTACCTTTCCCTGCATAAATATCACCTGTTACCGAACAATTATCAATTAATCCGTAATTGTTATATGCAATTATTGAAAATTCATTGTCAGCGGTATTAAGATTCACTATGAACCCATCATTATGAAGAATAATATTTAAGTTTTTTAAAATGGCATCTTCCATAATATTTATAAATAAAATAGTACCGTTGTTTTCGCTATTGAACTCATTTATTCTGAAATTTCTAAGTGTGTGTCCATTGCCATCAAATGTTCCATAGAGCTCTGCCGTTTGATCCCAGTAAAGATTCCCAAAATCAATATCCTGCATCAATTTATAATGCCAGTGAGCATGTTCAATATTTTGATACCCTATCATTTCATACATTTCAGCAATAGTTCTAATTTGCATGGGATTTTCCTGTGATCCGTCTCCACCAGAAAAAGAGAAGATAGAGCTGAACATGATAGAGAAAATGAATATTATTGTAATCTTTTTAAACATAGTATTTCACCTCCAAATTTCAATATTTATTATATATGCCTTTTTACAATAATTGTCAAAGTTTTTTTAAAAGAAATAATAAAATCTTCTTGACTAATTTAAAATATTAAGCTATAAAAAAATTGGAGGGACAATGAAAAAGATGGCAATCACTCGTCGTTTGCTAACATCGATACTGTCAGTCGCTGGAATAGCATTCATCCTGATGATTTCGATTATGATCTATAGCATTAGAAATTCTATCTCTTCTTTTGCAAAATTTACAGCAAAGGAGATGACCTATCGTTATGTCAATTATATAGATTCTGAACTCGAGATTGTTTTATCTAAAGCTCAAACTTTTAAACAGATTCTACAAACTATGTTTAGTGAAAATGAAATCAATATGGGATTAGCTCATAAATTATTGAAAGAAGATTTAAAATCAAATACTCATATCGAATCGGTTTGGCTATATTTTGATGAAAGCGATAAAAGAAAGGTGCTGGATCAACATGAGCTGCAAAATGTATTGTTAATCAAAGCAGGAGAAGAAATTATCACTCATCGATCAGTCAATCGTACTGACATTAATATTTATGAAATTTACAGTAAAATGCGAAGTCAAGGTAAAGAAATGCTGATCAAACCCTATTTTTCAGAATCATTAGGTAAAAAAAAGGTGATGAACAGTATCGTTGTGCCAATTTCAGTTAACAAAGATATCATTGGCATGGTAGGTTTTGACATCGATTTAAGCTATATAAAAAAAAATCTAAACTCATTTCGACCATGGGAAGAAGGCTATTTTATTTTGGTTGATAATCATGGGGTGAGGATCTCTCATATACGAGATGATTTGATTGGTATTCCGGTTGGAGATGATACACCGAAAGTAAAACAAGATTTACTTGATGCCATAAAGAAGGGGAAAGAATTTACTTTTAGCAAAAGGGCACTGGGCACTGGAAAGCTTTCATGGATGACTTATGTGCCAATTCATGTGGGTGATTCTGTTCAACCATGGTCACTATGTCTGGTCATTCCAATGAATAAAGTGATGCAAAATGCCAACTTTTTAAGTCTTATTCTTATTGTTATCAGCATTGTTTTTTTGGTTATATTTGTACTATTGATTTTTAGAAATATGCAAAAACTGAAACATGATATTAGTTGCATCAGTAGTGAGACTGACCATATTGTACAAGGAGTAGAAAATAATGATATGAGTGTGCGGGGTATTGAAGACAAGGTTGTTTATGAGTTTAAACCAATTATCAGAGGATTTAATGAAATACTGGATTTAATTCAGGATAAAGACAGTGAAAAAATGATGATTAGTGAAAAATTAGAAGAGACAAAAATTCTATTAAATAGTATCATAGAATCAATGCCTTCTTTACTGATTACATTAAATTCTGATTTAAGTATTATTCAGCTCAATAAGTCAGCACGTTTATATTCTGGCTTAGAATCTGACAAAATTATTCATCGTGATTTGTTTGAAGTTTTTCCTGAAATTGCAATCTATCGCAAAGAAGTTGAGCAAGTGATGAATAAGAAAGAAGAATTTTTACTCAGTTACCAGAAGTTCAATCATCGAAATGAGTATTTTAATCTGTTTTTCTACCCTCTAGAAAATAAAGAATTTGAAGGAATTGTTCTTCGAATTGATGATGTAACAGAGCTTCAAAAGAAAGAAGCGGAGTTGAGGCAATCACAAAAAATGGAATTGATTGGTAACCTTGCTGGTGGATTAGCTCATGATTTTAATAATGTTTTAGGAATTATCATTGGAAATTTATCATTATTAAAATTGAATTTAGATACCCATAAAGAGATTGATCGTGAGGAAATCGAGGACTCTGTTATCCGAATTCAGCAAGCGAGTCGACGGGCTGCAGATCTGGTTTCTCAATTACTTTCACTTGCTCGAAAAAAAGAGCTTAATATGGGTCTTTTTAATGTTAATCGTTTAATAAAAAAGGTTATTCATCTTTCAAAAAATACGATTGATAAATCAATATCAATAGATGTGGCATATTTGTCTCAGGAGCTCTTGTTAATGGGAGATGAGGGACAGATTGAGCAAGTCTTACTAAATCTGATTGTCAATGCCAGTCATGCGATGACAATTATGAGAGAACATGCTTATCAGAATGGCGGATTTATTAAGATAAATGTCCAGGAAATTCATAGTGATTATGCCTTTTGCAAGACGCATATTGAAGCAGAAGAAGTTAATTATGTTTTCATTTCTGTTGAGGATAATGGCGTTGGGATGAGCACCAGTGTTATTTCAAAGATTTTTGAACCATTTTATACCACCAAAGATAAAGATGTCGGAACAGGACTCGGGCTGTCGATGGTTTATAATATTATCAAACAACATCGCGGTTTTGTAGATGTTTATTCAGAGAAGGGTATAGGAAGTAAATTTTCTATCTATCTCCCCATAATCCAAACTGGCATAGTGAACAAAGAAGAAAAAATCTTACAGATTGAAAAAGGAGAAGGGACTGTTCTCGTGATTGATGATGATTTAGATCTTCGTACTGTATGTCTAAAAATGCTTAAAGCAATGAACTATAAAAGTTATTCTGCGAGTGATGGTATATCAGGTGTTGAGCTTTATCAGCATTATCATACAGAAATCGATTTGATTCTGTTAGATGTAGTCATGCCAAAGAAATCGGGAGATGAATGTGTTCGTGATCTTTTAATGATTAATCCTGATGCCAAAATATTAGTCAGCTCAGGTTTTAAGAAAGATCATCGTGTGGAACAATTAATCAAACAAGGAGCGCTTGATTTCATTCAAAAACCATACACAATTGAAGAATTGTCGGCTATACTTAAACGATGCCTAAAAAAGTAATAATTAACAAATAACAAGATATGAGATAAGAATACGATTATGATGAATGATCTCAATTAAAAACATAAATATTTAACATTTGTATGTGCTGAAAATCAGCTAAAATTAAATTTTATCTATCAATCAAATACCTGAGTAGAGAGCAAGTAGGGGGTACATTGACCGTAAGCGGAGAAGAAATTGGAGAAAATTCGACTTTTTTAGATCAAAAACCTCTTTGCCTGATATTTGATATAAAATAATCCTCAAGGCTTATTTCTAATGAATTATACTTATGAGCTTATTATCAAATAGTTCTATTGGAATAAAGCGTTAGCAAATTCATTTGCATTGAAGTCCTGAAGATCTTCGATGCTTTCACCTACTCCAATAAGTTTTACTGGGATATTCAGTTGTCTTTTGATACTGATGACAATTCCGCCTTTAGCAGTTCCGTCAAGCTTTGATAATACTAAACCGCTGAGTTTTGTCACTTCATTAAAGAATTTTGCCTGAGATACAGCGTTTTGTCCTGTGGTGGCATCGACGACCAGTAAGGTCTCATGCGGACCTTCAGGATAAATTTTCTGTATTGTGCGATTGATTTTTGCCAGTTCATTCATCAGATTGGCTTTATTATGTTGTCTGCCGGCTGTATCAATGAGAACAACATCGATATTTTCTTTGCTTGCATGAGTTAATCCATCAAATACAACAGAAGAAGGATCGGCACCATGTTGTGTTTTAAATATTGGAATAGAAGAGCGTTCTGCCCAGATGCTGAGTTGTTCAATTGCTGCTGCTCTAAATGTATCCGCAGCGATAAGCAGGACTTTTTTGCCTTCTTTTTTTAGTTTATTTGCCAGTTTGCCAATGGTGGTAGTTTTTCCTGTGCCATTGACTCCTACGATCAAAACAATGCTTGGATGATGTGCATCAAAATCAAAAGGGTTTTCAGCGTTTTGATAGTCTTCCAGGAGGATTTCTTTGAGAATATCTTCGAGTGCTCTTTGAACATTAGCGGGTTCTGTGATATTGTTAAGGCGAATAGCGACACGTAGTTTTTCAATAATTTCAATCGATAATTCAGGACCGACATCAGCTTGAATGAGTATTTCCTCAAGATCATCCATCAATTCTTCATCAACTTTTGTTCTGAGGCTTAAGGCATCAGCGATTTTACCGACAAAGCCACTTCTGGTCTTCGCTAATTTTTCTTTTAGAGATTTAAATATATTCAACATAATCAATCCTTACTTATTATTTTTGAAATTTAAGATATCTGGTATGATAAAAATTTACCCCTCTTTCGAGGGGTAAAGATTATATTCAAAAGCACTTAGGCTTGGGAATTGGCTTGAGGGTTGTTTTCTTTATTAAAATAAAGAGCAAGTCTTGACTTGCGACGAGAAGCTGTACGAGGGTGGATAATTCCTTTTTTTGCAGCTTTGTCAAGCTGTGAGTA
The DNA here is from genome assembly GCA_964573665.1 of uncultured Candidatus Cloacimonadota bacterium. GTDB lineage: Bacteria > Cloacimonadota > Cloacimonadia > Cloacimonadales > WRIO01 > JAGOCT01. The sequence continues at coordinate 34,212 of CAZNKI010000026.1, forward strand.
AACATCTTCGAGTAATTGTTTTTTTTCATCTAAAGTAATGTCTGAATGCATTTTTTTAGAGAGCGTTTTTAAAGTACTTTTTACATAATTGTTACGAGCAGCGCGTTTAGCGTTTTGTCTTAAACGTTTGATTGGTGACTTATGACATGGCATAATTGAAATCTACCTCCATTTTTTATAAATTTAAGGTAAAAGAATAGTTAGGCGTCTTTTTTGTCAAATAATATTTTTAAAAAAGCATTAAAGTCACTGATGATAAATGATTAAAAGCGCTTTTTCCGCTGATATTTTTTTTAAATTTATTGCAGATGTACGCAAATAATATCTAATTTAGTCAAAAATATAGAGTAATGATTCCTGAATTTTTAAAAAAAGGGGATGATTAAACATCCCCTTTGAAAAATAATTATTGTTCTAATAATGCCAGTTCGTTTTTAACAAACTGTACAATCTCGTTTAAGTATTGTGCATCAAACTTAAAGTTGACACCAGCGATTTGATAAAGTTCATTTACAGGTTTGCTATATCCTGCTTTGAGGAAGTTTTTATACTGTTCAACGGCTTGTTTAGGATTTTCCTTGTAGTTTTTATAAATTGCCAAAGCGCCTAATTGAGACATTCCATATTCAATGTAATAGAAAGGTACTTCGAAAATATGGAGTTGAAGCATCCAGCGATTTTTCTTTTCTTCATCCAATCCAGACCAGTCAATGCCAGTATTAAATCTTTCCATGAGATCAGCAAAATACTGATGTCTTTCTTGTGCGCTATGCTCTGGATGAGTATAAATCCAGTGCTGGAATGCATCCACGATCATACACCATGGTAAGAAAGACAATGTTCCTTCCAGCTGTTCTTTTTTTGCTTTAATGAAGTCTGATTTTTCTGGATAGAATTTTGTCCAGTAGTCCATGGTGATCAGTTCCATTGACATGGAAGCTAATTCAGCGATTTCACTTGGAGTGCTTTTGTAATAAGAGTTGCTGATATGAGACATCGCTTTTGCATGCATCGCATGACCTGCTTCATGGAGTAAGGTCGTAAGATCATCATGTAAACCAACAGAATTCATAAAAATAAAGGATGAATTTACTGCATTAATTGGGTAGTTGTATCCACCTGGTGATTTTCCTTTTCGGTTGTCAAGATCGAGGTAATCGGAATTTTTCATTTTATTGAGGGTAAGCGCAAAACTATGATCAATTTCATTGAGAATATCAATTGATTTTTCAACAAGTTCTTCACTGTTTTCAAATGGTTTTAAGATCTTTCCATCAAGGTCAACAGAAGTATCCCAGGGTCTTAATGTATCTAGTTTTAGCGTTTGTTTTCTATGCTCATTAAGTTCTTTTAAAAATGGTAAGACTGCTTTTTCTACACCATCATGGAAGAGGAAAAGATCTTGTGGGGTATAAGCAAATCTTCCTTTTTTCTGATGCATATAATCACGGAAATTATCAAAACCTGCATTTTTGGCTTCCTCTATGCGTAATTTTAGCATTTCATCAAACAGTTGATTCAATTCATCACGATCTTGTGCCAAGCGGTTCATTTTGAGAGACCATGCTTTTTTTCTAATTTCTCTGTCTTCATTTTTCAGATAAATGTTGAGTTGTGCCATTGTTTTTTCTTCATCATCAAAGATCACACTCATTTTGCCGAAAATGGAACCGTATTTTGTTTCAAGCTGTGTGATTTTTTCCTGAATGGCGATGTTTTCTTCTCTGAAAAGTTCAATATCATTGGCAATGATTTGGTTTAATAGATGGTATTCATTGGGATTCAGTTCATTTCTAAAAGGAGAATCATAGAATTTTTTCTTGAGTTGAAAATCATAGGATTGCATAGGTGAAATAATTTGTTCCTGAAAGTCATTAAATGCTTTTTCTAATGCTTCGTTATCAGACTGGCAGGTCATTCTGATATATCTCCAAGCCATTTCATCGGCAATGAGCTCATTCAATTCAGAGTTTTTTTCAAGAAAAGTAATAAGATCATTTTTTGAGTTTAAAGAAAAGTTGAGTAAGTCTTCTAATTCTTTTTTAACAAAGTCCCATTGATCGGTTTTGAAGTTGTAATCATAGAACTTGAGAGATTTTGTTTCTAATTTTTCATTCGTAATCATGATGTCTCCTTACGCGGATTTTTTGATAAGATATTTCGAAACTGATATTCAGTCAACAGAAATTTAAAAAAATGCTTGCAATATTCTGAGGATCATTTATTTTATGTTCAAAAGCAATAAATCAATCAAAAGGAAAATGAATGGACCAGAGAAGAAATTCGATGATAATGATCGTAACGATTTTGCTGGTTGCTTTTTTCTATCATTTTTTTTATAATCGTTCAGATAAAGAAAAAGAAATTATTGGCGAGGTGGAAGATCAGAAAATCTATTATAATGATCTTTTAAATTTTGCAGACAAACAGGAAATAGAGCTTACAGAAAACAATAAAGAGCACCTGCTTGATAATTTAATCACTCAGAAAGTGCTATTAAAATATGCAGAAATCAGCGGTATCCAAGATAAAGAAATCAAACCTCAATATGAGAAAGAAAAAGAGTTTTTAAGAAAAAGACTAATCATTGACCGTTTTTATGATTTACAGTCATTTACCTATACAAATATCAGCAATAAAGAAGTGAAACAATACTTTAAAACGAACTTATTTTACAAAATCAGAGCGATGAATTTTGAAAAGAAGGATGGCTTAACACATAATATTGCACAGTCAGCCTATAATAAACTATTAGAAGGAGAACCTTTTGGAGAGGTTTATCTCGAATACTTTCCAGAGGAAGATCGAAAAAATCCAGGATTTGTCGGAGTGATGGATCTTGAGGATATGGGTGAAGAACTAAAAGCTGTTCTTGATGCTTTGAAAAAACCTGGAGAATTTAGCAAACCCATTGAAACAAAGGATTTTATCTCGATCTATTATAAAGATGATTATCCAAAATATTCTGAAGCAAAGTCCTATATCTTTAAAAAACTGTATCTTAAGAAAAAAGAAGCAGTTAAAGAACAACAATATCAAAAAATTCTAAATAGTATTACCATCAATTATTACCTGATTAATCAATTATACGAAAGAAACTTTGCCCTTGATGCTCAGATAAAATATGAATCACTTGCTATAAGTAACTTAACCAATACCAAAATGACCCCCTCTGATTTTTTAAAAAAGATTGAAGAGTATTATGGTATTTCAGATTTGAAAATCTATGCTGAGTCAGAAATCCAGGAGTTTGTTAAGGGTTTATTTATTCAGGATGTCGTACTTGATTACGCAAAACTAATCAATTTTGAAAATAATATTTATTATCAGAAAGAATTGAGAAAAGAATTACGCAATTTAGAAGAGAAAATGACAGAGGAAGCATTAAAACTGATTGTAACTCGCCTGATCGGTGATGTTGATCCCAGCATAGGAGAGATTCAGGAAGAGTATTATAACAGCTCAGATATTTACCGAAAATCTGTATTGTTTAAGATTCAGGAGATTTTGGTTCGAAAGAAAGAAACAGCTCAAAAAGTGCTTGATCTGGCAAAAAAAGGGACTGATTTTGATACTTTGGTTGAAACATATTCAGAAGATGAAAGCAAAAATTACAATAATGGAAAAACAGGCTATTTAGACGAATATGATTTGAAGGATGAATATAAGAAATTCCTAAAGTACCAAAGCAATGATATCATGGAATTGAGAGAAACGCGTGATATGAATTATGTTATTACTAAGATTATTGATCGTCAAAACGGAGCAATGAAGAGTCTTGATCTGGTGAGAAATGAAATTATTTCTCGGATTATCTATAAGAAAATTAAAGTTAAAGTTGATGAAATCATCGACAAGTACGATCTGTATGTTAAAAAATATCCTCAGCGAATGGTACATAAAAAAGCAAGAAAAGTCAGATTACTTAAAGGATTTAAATAATTCAAAAAATTCTGGTGCAGATTTTACAATACATTCTGTGTCAACGATTTGAATTTCAGGATATATCTTCTGTAATATCAAAAATATCATCGCCATTCTATGATCATGATGTGAATCAAGAGTGACTTGGGTGTTTAAATGATCACAGGGCTCTATGACTAAACTGTGATTTATGTATTGAATTCTTATTCCTAATTTCGAAAACTCACTGATTAAAACATCTATACGGTTAGATTCTTTGTATTTTAAATGAGAGATATCTCTGATAATTGTCTTATTTGTGCAAAAAACAGCCAATAAAGCAATATTTGGCACCTGATCAGGCATGTCACCCATCGAAATCTCAAGGCCTGTCATATTTTGTTTTTTGAAGCCAATGTACTGTTTTTGACTTTGAACATGTATGTCTTTTTTGGCACCCATTCTTTCTAAGGTGGGGATGATCTGGAGATCAGCTTGCGAGGAATTTGTATCAGGAATGTAAACATAGATACTAACAGGAGTCAGAATGGACATGATCCAGTAATAAACAGCACTGGAGTAGTCTGGTTCACAAAAATATACAGATGATTTGAGGTCTGGCATTTTATGCTGAACGTTAATCGTGTTGCCTTCAAACATGGTTTTTATCTGGTGTTGCGCAAGGATGTGCCGGGTCATGTTGATGTATGATTTTGAAAGAATCTGATATTCAAGTGTTATCTGTACGGGTTTTTGCATTAGACTTGATGAGAGCATGAGCGCACTGATAAACTGACTGCTGATATTTGCAGGCATATTGAAGTTACCGCCAAGAAGCTTCTTACCTTTAATCTTAAAATAATCTGGGAAGGCTTTAATGTCGGCTCCGATGCTGTTCAGTATCTCAATCAGTTCAATGATCGGTCTTTTTTTTAGAGCTGTGCCAGGAATAAGGGTGTATTCTCTTCCTTCTTCAGCTGCGAGACGACACATAAGAAATCTAAAAACAGTACCTGCTTCTTCAACTCTTATCATCGTATTCTGATCTGATGTTACTTGTTTCCAATGAGTGGTCAATTTTTCTGGAAAATTTCCTGAAGTTTCAACTTGATATTCTAAGCCTAAATATGTCAATGCTTGCAGCATTTCTTTGACATCATTGCAGAGAGAGGCGGGATAAATTGTTAAATCTTTTTTATTGATAGAATTTAGAATTAATAAGCGATTGAGAATAGATTTTGAAGCGGGAAGTTCAATAATCAAAGGTTGATTATCTTCTTGAGAACTCAAAAGCATCGTAATCAAATCCAACAGAGAGATAATAGAAGAAGTGATTATATCGATCAACAGCAAAGGCAGTTCTAATCGGTCCAAACATTGTTTTCACTCCTAAAATCACTGCTTTAGCGGAGTTTTTATTCTCCATCGTCAGCCATTTGTCTGCATCGCCCCATGTCGCAAAATCGTAGAGGAAGTCAGTATAATATTTATTGCTAAAATTCAATCTCATTCCAATTCGAGCTGTTCTGTAAAAGGAAGTGCGTATTTCTAAGGGATTGCATCCCAGGAAACTATCTATTCCACCAATATTAAATTGATCTACTTTTACAGGATCAGATTCAAAATAAGTGCCATATTCGCCTTTCCAGATCAGCGTGAAATTATCACTAAATTGACCATAGGCTTCATCTTTAACCTGAAGTTTTCTGTACTTAAAGTTATTGAAGCGGTTGATCTCAGCAGAAGTAAATTTTAGTAAGAACTTTTTGCCTTTTGTAGGAAAGACGATGTCATTAATCTCTTCATGATACAGTTTAAAACCATATCCGCTGGAATAGATATTTTTTTTCTCAAATTCTGTATTCGCAATGTCTTTATAAACATTAATGTGGTAATGATAAAGGAATGGCTCAATAATATTATTCTTGTATGAATATAGTCCCAAACCAAAATTACCCCCATATTCGAGGTATTTTAAACTCATTGTTTTTTCATGTTTTTCATTAAACAGGTAAATATTATCTTCTTTGACATAAGGAAACAACCTGAAATATATCCCATAATGTTTCCCAAAGTTTTTTACATAATCAAGATCTAAGGCGTGTCTTCCGCCTAATTGAGTATTAATCAGGAGCTTTGAGTTTTTTTGGATAAGATTGTTGAAATCAATCACTGATCCGATAACCATCCCGTTGTAATTGTTGTATGTCAGATTGATTCCTAAGCGTCTTCTTTCTTTTTCATTAACGACTATCGTCAGGGTATAATAGTCATCAACTTTTGAGATTCTTGGATAAATCTGATCAAACAACTCGCTTGCCCAGGCTTCATAAAATGCCTCAAGAACTTCATCTCGGTGATAGGTTTTATTTGGGATTAAATTGACATATTCTCTTACTTTTGAAGCATGAAGATGAATATTGTTTTCGACAAATATCCATTTGAAGGATAACGTATCAGGCAAAAGATCAATGGGTTTTGAGATCCCTTCATCCTTGAACTCAGTTTTGAGTTTATTAGAAAGAGAGTCAAAAACAGAGAAATAACGCGAAGCTTCAATTTCCCCAATCGTGATAATTTCTTTGGCTTTATTAAAATCCGCAGCGCTGTAATAATCTACCGCCGGGCTAATGACAATATCTGCTAAATCTAAGGAATGTTCCATGTTTTTGGTCATTCCAATATTGATGGTTTGGTTTAAAACGCTGATGGCATTTCTGAGGCCATCCTGATCAGCAAGTTTAGAATTCGTTTTTAAAGCAATAACGATGTCCATTCCCATAGATTTGGCAATTTCAATGGGAAGGTTTTGCGAGATTCCTCCATCAATGATCAAGTCATTGTCATATTCAAAGGGCATAAATATACTTGGAAGAGAGCTTGATGCACGTAGCGCATCTGCAAGAGAGCCTTCATCAAAGACCACCATTTTCCCACTTAAAAGGCTGGTGCCTACACATCTGAAGGGGATTTTGAACTGATTAAAGTCGCGGATATGCGCATTTTTCCATGACAGACGAAACATTTCCAAGTGGATGCTATTGCCTGTAATAAAGCCTTGAGGAATGCTGGGTCTTAGGTTTTGATCAAGATTGAAATAATAGTTACTCATCGGTTTCCAGCGTTTTTCACCCACATAAATATCTTCACGGGGAACATTATTATCTAATAGTTTATCCCAATTCAAGTCTTTAATGGCTTGCTCAATTTCATCCGCACTGTAGCCCATAGCGTATAGTCCGCCAATAATCGCACCCATACTGGTTCCAACGATGCAGTCCACGGGTAGTCCTGTTTCTTCAATGACTTTGAGCATACCAATATGTGCCAACCCTTTTGCCCCTCCTCCACTGAGTACAAGACCGATTTTGGGTCTGGCAAAGAGGGCATTGAATGAAATGGCGATGATGATTATGGCTATTGCGCAACTTTTCTTCATTTTTTCTCCGTCGATCAATATAGAAAAGTTAATCACAATCGTCAAGCGTTTTTGTAAGGTTGAGTATTATGGTTTAAAAACTATCGGAAATGTATGTATTTTTTGTCGAAAGCGGTCTTTTTTAATTTATCCCAAATATCTTCACTGATTTTTGGTTTAGATGCATAAGTGAAATCAATCGTTTTGTTGGGTTCAAAATGCTGAATGTAGTGATTTTTTACAGGTCCCAGCTCTTTTTGAATAAAATAGAGTTCATCTTCATTCATCAGATCTGGGATAAAGGTGGTTCTGAATTCATAGTCAAGATTGCAGTTTTTAATCAGATAGACAGAAGTTTTGATTTTCTCAATATCAACATCACTTCCTGTGAGTAGCGGATAATTATAATATGATGCCTTTATATCCATTGCCAGATAATCAATTAGATTGAGATCGAGCAATTTTTTGAGCATCTCAGGTTGTGATCCGTTGGTATCCAGTTTGATCAAATATCCCATATCTTTGATCTCTTGAATAAACTCAGGCAGATCTTCATGCAAGCATGCTTCTCCACCAGTGATACACACTGCATCCAGTTTCCCTTTTCTTTTATTGAGGAAACTGAGCACTTCTTCTGTATCAATCAGAGGTTCATATTTTTCAGGGATTACCAGTTCAGGATTATGACACCATGGACAGCGGAAATTACAGCCTTGTGTAAAGATAATCGCAGAGATCTTTTTAGGATAATCAATCAATGAGAATTTTTGAAATCCAGATATTTTCATTACATGCTCTTTTTCACTTTGAAGTTGGTTCTCATATAGAATTCTTCTTTTTTCCCTTCATTCCATTGGGAGACAGGTCTGAGGTAACCAACAACTCTGGAATACACTTCACAGGTTGACTGACAATGCGGGCATTTTTCATACTGACCTGAGATATAGCCATGATTTTGACAAATTGAGAAAGTGGGGCTGAAAGTAAAGTATGGTAAACGGTAGTTTGAGCATATTTTTTTCACCAGATTTTTCATACTTTCAGTTTCGCTGATTTGTTCACCACAGTAGATATGAATCACTGTACCGCCAGTATATTTAGTTTGAATAGGGTCTTGTATATCAAGTACTTCAAAGATGTCATCGGTATAATTAACAGGCAACTGGGATGAATTGGTGTAGAAAGGATCTATCTTTTCTGTAGAGAAGTGATGATTCATCTCTTTGCTCTTTGAGTATTGGACTTCGTTGGCTACTTTAATTTCAGGGAATTTTGCTTTATCAATACGTGCCAAACGGTAAGAGGTTCCTTCTGCAGGAGTGGCTTCAAGATTATAGTTGTTTCCCGTTTCTTCCTGGAAGTCAATTAAAAGATCACGCATATATTCCAAGACTTCAATCGCAAATGCCTGACCAAGTTCAGTGCCGATATCTGTATTGAGCAAATTAATTGCTGCTTCGTTCATACCTACCAGTCCGATGGTTGAGAAATGATTTTTCCAATATTGGTCAAATCTTTCTTTGACTGAATTGAGATAGTATTTTGTATAAGGGTAGAGATTGTATTCTGTGAAATTTTCGAGTACTTTTCTCTTGATTTCAAGAGAATTTCTTGCTATCAGCATTTCCTGTTTCAGTTGATCAAAGAATTCGATTTTAGAACTTGCCTGATAAGCAATACGAGGAAGATTGATTGTGACGACGCCAATCGACCCTGTTAAAGGATTTGCGCCAAACAATCCGCCACCACGCGCTTCAAGTTTGCGAGTATCTAATCTTAAACGGCAGCACATGGATCGTGCATCTTCAGGGTTCATATCTGAGTTGATAAAGTTTGAGAAATAAGGAATGCCATATTTAATGGTTGATTCCCATAGGAAGTCGAGATTACTGTTATCCCAGTCAAAGTCTTTGGTGATGTTGTAGGTAGGGATTGGGAATGTAAAGACTCTTCCTTTAGCATCGCCTTCGGACATAATTTCCAAAAAGGCTTTGTTGATCATATTCATTTCTTCCTGATATTCAGAATAGGTGGAAGATTGAGGTGCACCGCCAATGATTACAGCCTGATCTTTGTATAAAGATGGAACAGTTAAGTCCATCGTTATATTTGTGAATGGCGTCTGGAAACCGACACGTGTGGGTACATTCATATTAAAAATAAATTCCTGCATCGATTGCTTGACTTCATGGTAAGATAATTTGTCAAATCGGATAAAAGGAGCCAGTAAAGTGTCAAAACTTGAAAATGCCTGAGCACCAGCGGCTTCACCTTGAAGTGTGTAGAAGAAATTGACGATTTGTCCTAAAGCACTTCTGAAATGTTTTGCAGGAGATGACTCAATTTTACCTTCAGCGCCTTTAAATCCAACCATCAGCAAAGCCATCAGATCCCATCCGACACAATAGACTGAGATCATTCCTAAATCATGGATGTGAATATTACCGTTGAGGTGCGCATCTTTGATTTCAGGGGGATATATTTTGTTTAGCCAGTAAGTTTTTGAAACTTCTGAGGCGATATAGTTATTTAAGCCTTGTAATGAATAAGCCATATTGCTGTTTTCTTTAACTTGCCAGTCGAGTTTTTCAAGATATTGATCAATGAGTTTTACTTCTGCTTTGGAGACGATTTCACGGATTTTGGCGTGCTGGTCTCTGTATAAGATATAGGCTTTTGCCGTTTTTTTAAAGGGGCTTGAGAGTAAAACTTCTTCAACGATATCCTGGATTTCTTCGACGCTGGCATGATCTGATTTTAAAACCTGTTGCGCTAAATTAACAACTCGGAATGCGAGTTTTTTTGCCATTTCTTCATCAAATTCACTGGTTGCCTGACCCGCTTTAGCAATCGCTTTGATGATTTTATTCAGATCGAATGCTTCATTTTTTTCATTTCTTTTCAATATCGTCTTAAACATTTTTAGCTCCTCCCCTAAAAAAATAATAATCTATTGATCAACAAGAGATTACAATATATTCTCAACTTTTCCCACAAATTTATTTAAATATTTTAATGCTTATTATTCAAAGGATTATAATATTGTCAAATCTTTTTTGTAAAAAATGCAATGCTTTTGAATAGTAAAAGTTAAAGAATTCAAAGTTTGTAAGTGTTTAATAAATAATACTATAGCGGTAATATCTGACTAAAAGAAAAAGAGGGGATTTCTACAAATCCCCATCAATAAAGCACTTCACAGTGTTTTGATTAAAATTGAACAATTTATTCAATCACGATCAAAGGAACATACAATTCATCCTCTGATAATCCACCATGATAACCGACAAAAGGATGCTCTTTTTCGTTCAACTGAGGGTCGGTCAAAATATAGTGATCTTTCATCAGGAGGATGAAATCTCCTACTCGTTCATAAAAACGCGGATGCATCTTTCCTAATCCGAAAAGATTTTGACTGATTGCTTCATCAATGCTGATGAGTTCACAGTATTCAGAAAATTCATTTGAGATAAAATCTAAGAATTGTTGTGTTTTTGAGGAACGTACATAACAGAATGGCACTCTTCCTTCACCACAAACAGGCAAGGTGAGTGTTTCAGCTAATTTGGGGTAGTCGCTGACTTTAAGTTTATTCTCTTCAGGAACATCCACTAATCCGTGATCGGCAGTAATTATAAAGAGTGTGTTTGAATCGGTGAATTGTTCTTTGAGTTTTCCAAAGTCATATTCAAAGTTATTAAATAAATCAATGCAGTTTTGCGAGCCGATACCATAAATATGAGCGAATTCATCAAAATACGGATAATAAGCATAGATCATATTGTTCGATGATTTTGGATCTTCAATGTTTTCAGTCATTTTTTTAGCAAGGATTTTAAAGAAGTCCTGATGGTTTTCATATCCGATTTTATTTCTTGTACCAAAACTGTGATTTGAGTAAGCAGAATCAATGGTTTTATTGGGGCTAATGATGGTATATGGGATAAATAGACGATCAAAGATATTTTTATAAACAAACACATCGGAGGGGTGAATCCCCTGAGCATCATAGGCTTGATGCGCAAATCGCGGGCAGAAAGGAAGAGAAAGTGATGTGCAACCCAACTCCTTGAAGTACATATACCAACCTGTCATGGCATGCTGTAAAGGCGCTTCACCGCTGAGGAATGACGTGACTGCTGCTGCTGTGGTGGTGGGGAAAACAGAACTGATTTTCTTTTTCGTATTGTTGCGCAAAATACCTTCTTTTTGATTCATCAGAAAATTATAGGATAATCCGTCGACTACGATAAAAACCACATTCTGATACTGGGTCAAGGGGTAATTAAAAGAATCCAGAGGGGCATAATTACTTTTTTCACCAAGTGCTTCCAGAACACTACTGATGAGATTTACAATCGAATTATTTGTATATTCAGGGTAATTCATATTAACATCCTTACACTTAATTAAGCCAATTATTCTAAAATCACTTTATATGTCAAATTTTTAATACTTCTAATCAAAAAACTATCTTTTGTGTAATTGTTTCGTTTTTAATTGTATTTGCATCTTCATCATAAAAATACTTGCCAAATAATGAGAGATTCTTTTTTATATTCATTGATAAAACTTTTTTCGAATGGTGGAGGGAGATATGAAAAGGCAAAGTGTTTATCTTATGTTAGTGATAATAATGTTTTCAGTGAGTTGTTTTGCTCAGCAGTATGGGTGGGTAGATCTCAGTGATCGATTGCCAGTATCTAATGGTACGGCTTCTTTATCTGATATGCACTGGATCAGTGATAATGAAGGATGGATTTGCTCAGGAGCAACGGGTGAAATATATCATAGCATTGATGGTGGGCAGACATTTGAAATACAAACTACTCAATTTTATACAAATGCGATTTATATGTTGAATGCTCAGGTGGGTTATGCAGGAGGTTATAATGGAAGAGTCTATAAAACAATTAACGGTGGAGCGAATTGGACGGTTCATGGTAGTATTGGCGGGACGCTTTTGGATATAGATTTTCCTCCAGAATCTGATTCAGGTTATTGTTGTGGAGAAAATGGGAGAATATATAAGATAACACAAACAGAATTAGTTTCTATGTATACAGGAGTAATTTCAAGTTTTCGTTCAATAAGTATTCCCTCATTTATATGTGGTTGGGCATGTGGTAGTAGCTTAATATTAATATTTATTAATGAAAATTGGTTACAACAAGATCCTCCCTCAGAATCATATAATGACATATTTTTTATAAATGATTTTAATGGATGGTCTGTTGGTGCTCTTGGAACTATAATCAATAGTACAGATGGGGGAACTAACTGGGAATACCAGACAAATCCTGATGGCTTAAACCGAACATTAAACAATATTTCATTTTTGAATGATAGTGAAGGCTGGGCAGTTGGCAATAACGGTATTGTACTGCATACAAGTAATGGTGGGACAGATTGGAATATAATTCTTGATGGTTGGACAACTCAAATGCTTCGATCCGTTCAATTTACTTCACCGAACAATGGATATATACTTGGGAATAACGGAACTTTATTTAAGTATGGTGCGCTTACTGGAACAGATGATCACTGTGTAAAGCCAAATAGTGTTCAGTTAAAGCAAAATTATCCTAATCCTTTTAATCCGCAAACAACAATAAATTATACCCTCAATCTTGCAAGTCATGTGAATTTGTCAGTGTATAACCTTCAGGGGAAACGAATCAGTCAGATGGTAGATTGTGATCAGAATCGTGGTGAACATTCTGTTGTTTTTGATGCACAGGATTTGCCCTCAGGTATTTACTTTTATCAGTTACGTTGTGGCGATCAATTAGAAACACGAAAGATGATATTGTTGAAATAGAACTTTGAAATTCAGAAAAGTCAGCCTGAGAATACTTGATATCAACTATCTCCTGAGCATGATTTTGCTCATGAAAACATGATATTTTGATACATAACCTCTGCTTTGGCCTCCGTTCCGTCCTGGTTCACCCTCGGTTCAGCTACTTTATTTATAGCAATAAGATATAATTCTTTGCTTTTTGAGAAAATAAAGGTTAATTATTTATGATTTTTGTTTGGTAATTTTGTTGGGGAAGGTTTTACACCTACCCAATATCGTTATGCAAACATCCCTGTTTGCACATTTTTCCGTAGGGGCGAATCTGCGTGTTCGCCCTTTTAAATTGGGCAGACACATTGGTCAGCCCCTACTATAAAAGTGCAAGCAAGATGCTTGCACAACGATGAATCTTTATTTAATTAATAATTTACCACGTATAAATCACAATTTGAGTTTGAAAAACTCATTCTATTTCAATACCAGCATCTTTTTTGTTTGGAGGACACGTCCATCGACTTTTGCC
>CAZNKI010000027.1:0-37361 GCA_964573665.1 uncultured Candidatus Cloacimonadota bacterium
AACTTACGCGTTTGAAAAGGCATTATTTGGCAAAATCACTCGAAAGATGGGTTAACTAAAAAAATGCATTAAATTTAACAATGAAATTCTTGACAAATAAAGTTCATTAATATAGGATGACTTTATTGATCAGAAAGAAGGGCATATGTTTTATACAGATGAAATTATACTTAGAGACAATCAGATCAAGAAATTCGAAATCAATCAGTTAGTTTTCTGGATTGAATATCGAAATTTTGAGATTTTTCTCAGCTTTAAGTACCATGACAACTATCATGCATTTTGTATAAGCGATTGCGATAAAAGCGAAGGAAGCGAAGAAGAAAAGTATGTTATTGGACAGGCATTAAAAGCAATAAAAATTGTGCCATTTCTACCTGATAAACCCATTCTAACAGAGTTCTTGAATGCAACTTCTGTTTTTCCCGGTGAAAAGATAACTCTCTTTGAGCAAGTCCCACTATTATTAAACATACAGGCTGTGACTTCACAAAAAACTGTGGATTTAAAGCAGTTATCCATAGTGAAACTCACTCACACATGGTTAGGAGACTATACAGATGGAGAGCTTTGTTATTACGATACAGCAGAAGCAATCTTTCAACAGAATATGATAGAATATCAGTCTGGTGCAGCCATTTGCCCTATCGAAATTAATAATCATTCAGAAAAAAAGTACCTGCTCAAGCAATTAGTTATCAGAACAGAGTTTTTATCAATTTTTTTACATCAAGAATTTTTGTGGACTAATAAAATGAAAATTGATTATTATGGTGAAGAAAAAGAAAATGCGATTCAGATCGTTGATGATTATGCAAATGATCCTCAATATATTAGATTAAATCAACCCAGAGAAGATATCAAACAAAGTCAGAAATTATTTCATCGATTGAGTAATTTCAGATCATTAATTTCTTAGGAGCAAATATGTTGTTTGATCAATTAAACATTCACAGCTGGTTTACACCTGAAAGAATTACATTGATCATCCGTTTTGTACTTACTATTGCAATTGGATTCCCATTAATAAAAATTCTGAAAAAAGTGATCCTTAAGTTTTTAAGCAGATACTTGACACCTCAGAGTGAAATGATCGTTCAAAGATTTGTTTGGTACACTTTGATGATCATATTATTAGTCAGTGCTTTAAATCAACTTGGATTTAAGCTTTCAGCGCTACTTGGTGCAGCAGGTATATTTGGTGTTGCCATTGGTTTTGCATCACAAACCAGTTTTTCAAACCTAATCAGTGGTATGTTTATGATATCAGAAAAGACATTCTCCGTTGGAGAAACCATACAAGTGGGTGGCACATTAGGCGAAGTTTTATCCATTGATTTATTATCTATCAAATTACGTACTTTTGATAACAGGTATGTTAGAATACCCAATGAAAATCTGATCAAATCAGAAATGATTAATATTAGCCGTTTCCCTATCAGAAGGTCAGATTTCGAGATTGGAGTTTCTTACAAATCAGATTTACAGCAAGTTTTTAAAGTGATTAAAGAGGTGATATCCAATAATGAATTTGCTTTGAAAGAACCACAAGCTTTAATTCTTGTCAATCAGTTTGCTGATTCATCAATCATTTTAAAA
Organism: uncultured Candidatus Cloacimonadota bacterium; assembly: GCA_964573665.1. Lineage (GTDB taxonomy): Bacteria > Cloacimonadota > Cloacimonadia > Cloacimonadales > WRIO01 > JAGOCT01. The sequence goes on from CAZNKI010000027.1 coordinate 1,600, forward strand.
ATTGGTGTTTGGACAACAAAAGAAAACTATATAGAATGTACAAATACCATAAAAATAGAACTGTATGAAAAGTTTAAACAAGAGATGATAGAGATTCCATTTCCACAAAGAATTTTAACCGTAATACAAAATGATAAAAAATAAAATGGTGAGGTTGCTATGCCAAAAACAATAAACGAAATTCAAAATGTACTTCAAAGAATTGATAACTTACCGACATTACCGATTGTTGCCTCTGAGTTAATCCGTATTTTAGGCAACAGCAATACTTCAATGAGTCAGATCAGCGAGTTAATGAATAATGACCAATCAATAACTGCTCGTGTATTAAAAATTGCAAATTCAGCATACTACGGGATCAGAAACCGCGTCGATACTCTGAGGACAGCTTTGGTGATATTGGGGGTTAATGAGATCACAAATATTGTTATAGGGGTATCATTAATCAAAGTATTTGATACAGAAGGCGAGAAGCTATTTGATCATCAGGCATTCTGGAGACACTCAATTTATACCGCTCATATTTCACGATGGTTAAGCCGAAAAATGAATATTCCCTTTCATGGAGAAGAATTTACAGCCGGATTAATTCATGATATTGGTAAGATAATATTAGACCAGTATTTCCATGCTGAATTTATAAATGTTAGAAAATATATGGATTTGTTCCCTCAGGATCAGGAATTTGAAATAGAACAAAAAGTGTTAGGCGCTACCCATATGGAGTTAGGTTACTGGCTTGCTGACCGTTGGAAAATTCCACAGCATATTCAATCCGCAATTCTTTATCACGACCGCCCTGAAAAAGCGACTGATAATATCGAATTGTGCTGTTTGGTCAATATCGCCAATACGATTTCAAACTTCTATGTCAACCCAACCCGTCATGAACGAATTTTTAAAGATATTCCAAATTCATATTCATGGAATAAACTCAATAAATTGAAGAAAAATGATTTCCAGGAAATCACTATTCAAGTCAGCGAAGAAATTGAGAAAGCGAACATCTTTGTCGATCAAATGATGTAAATCTATGAAATATAAACATATTTTTGGACCTGTGCACTCAAGACGCTTAGGCATCTCATTAGGAGTTGATCTAATCCCTTACAAAGTTTGTAATTTTGATTGTATTTACTGTGAAGTAGGTCATACAACAAATCTGACGAACACAAGGGATCATTATGTAGATTTAAATGCCCTATTCACTGAATTAGATGAGTATTTATCAACTCAACCAATACTCAATTATATCACTTTTTCAGGCGCAGGGGAACCGACACTTAACAAGGATATTTCTCAAATTATCAATTATATTAAAGAAAACTACCCTCAATATCCATTGGCATTGATCACAAACAGCAGTTTATTATACTGCGAAGATGTTAGAAATGAGATTTTGGATGTGGACTTAATTCTACCTTCACTGGATGCTGTAAGTGAATCAGTTTTTCAAAAGATTAACCGATCGGACAGACATATTCATTCACAACAGATTATCGAAGGATTAATCGCTTTTAGGAAAATTTATAAAGGAAAGATTTTTCTTGAGATATTTATAGTTGAAGGAATCAATGATACAGAATCAGAACTTATCCTAATAAAAGAAGCATGTCAGTTAATTCAAGCAGATAAAATCCAATTAAACAGCCTGGACAGAACTGGTTGTGAAGATTGGGTAAAACCATGTAATATTGATCAAATGAATAGAATTAAAGATTTTTTAAATGATCTCCCAGTTGAGTTAATTACTAAAAATAAAGATCAGCAATTGATACAAACAGTGATTCATAGTCAGGTTTCTGATCTGATCGCTTTATTGAATGAAGAGCCAAAAACATTGCAGGATTTAATTTTGAAAATGGACATTCATGCAAACACTGTAATCAAGTATTTAAAAAATCTGCTGAACAGCAAAGTGATCATAGAAGTTAAAGACAAACAGGGTCTTAGCTATTTCAAAATTAATAGTTAAATAACAGAGAGGAGACAAAATGAAAAAGAACCTTTCATTTATATTATGCGTACTCATGTTCTTAAGCACAGCATTACTTTTTTCACAGGAATCAGAAGATAGCATGGGTGGCAGTGTTATTATTGGGGCAACAACGATCAATAATCAGAATTTTCAGAAAATTGGTATATTAGCCGACATCCCAATTTGGAAGTTAGGGTTTGGTATTGATATCCAATTATTGATCGATGATCAGGGAAACATAAGAAAAGAAGATTGGGATAAGTTTGAAGATTACCTGGATAAAATTTACTATATCCGTTGGGGAAGAAAAGGTGATCCATTTTATGCAAAAGTGGGAGGAATTAGTAATGCAAGTTTAGGCTATGGCATTATATTGAATCATTACTCCAATATGATTCAATATCCCACATATAAAAGAATCGGTTTAGAAACATCAACAAAAATATCATCTGTTGGCACAGAACTCTTTTTGAATAATTTTAAAGAAGCCTTTGCCGATAAACCTGGAATGGTTTTAGGTGCAAGACTGTCTTATGATTTACCATTTTTTGGTTCAGTTGCAGGTATAACTTATGCCTCAGACTTTAATGAATATAATGGTTTGTTTGATTCAGATAACGATGGCTATCCTGATGCAATAGATGCCTTTCCAACTGATAAAAAATTAGTAACCGAACGAGAAAAATTTGAAGAGATTTTTGCAAGTTACGAAAATATGGAAGAAATCATTGAAACATTAATTGCCAGTGGTGAAGTTGATTCAACACAAAGAAGATACTTACCCAAATATGGAGATATGACATCTTCTATCAGTATAGTTGGCGCAGATTACGGAATTCCAGTTATAAAAGGCGACAATGTTAAATTAGACATCTATGCTCAAGCCGCACAGATCATTGATTACGGGTTTGGTTTTGGCGCTCCTGGTATCAAATTTGTAGCAGGTCCGCTAACTGCTTATGCAGAATACAGACATTCTGAAGATAAATTCTTATTTGGCTATTTTAACACCACCTATGAAGTTGAAAGAGCAAGAACATTTGGCAAAAGAATCATTACAAAAAAAGAATATCTCGAATATGTTAAAGCAATGGATGGTTATTATGCAGGACTTGGAATTGATTTGTTCCAGTATGCCTATTTAAATATTGGTTTCCAGGATTTAAAAGGTGATGATCAGGATATTCAATCATTAAGAGGAGATTTCTCCTTAACCAAAATTCCAAAACTATCAACAGCAAAAATGTATTATTCTCAAGAAAATGTAGAACGAATAGAATATCTAAAAAGTCCAAGCTCAATCATGGGATATGTCATTGGTTATGAAATCGCTTCAGGTGTTTCTATGAATTTTGATTATCGTTTTACTTTTGAAGATAAAAATGGCGACAATAAAATTAAAGGTGATGATGAAACGAATAAAACAATCAGCATCTACACCGCTATTAAATTTTAAGGAAAAGACAATTGAATACATATTTTGATAACGGAGCAACAAGTTTCCCCAAGCCAAAAGAGCTTGGGGAAGCAATGCTTCACTATATCAATGATATCGGTAGAAACTATGGTCGTACTTTTGGAGAAAAAAATCTTAAAGTAGCTCAGATTGTATTTGAATGTAGAGAATTGGTAGCCAAAGTGATTAATGTTTCTCTATCTGAACACATTTTCTTCACTTTGAATGCGAGTATGGCAATAAATACAATACTACAATCCTATTTGAATGAAGGAGATCATGTTTTAATTTCTCCGATGGAACATCATGCAGTCACACGCTGCTTGCGTCATCTGATAGACACAAAGAGCTTAAGAGTTGAAGTGATAAAATCAAAACCAGATGGTGAAATTGACATATCTCAAATGAAAGAACAGATACAAACAGATACCCGTTTAGTAATAATCAATCATCAAAGTAATGTTAACGGTTTAATCCAAAATATTCAAGAAATTAGAGAAGCATTTCCTTCGCTTAAATTCATGCTTGATGTTGCTCAGTCTGCGGGCCAATGCCTTGTTGATGGAGATAATTGGGATATCGATTTCATCGCTTTTACAGGACATAAAAGCTTATATGGTCCTGTTGGTACCGGAGGATTTTATGCTAAAGATCCAACTTCAATATCTCCATTAATTTATGCAGGGACGGGCAGTTTATCTTCAGTTTTTGAGATGCCAGAGATCTATCCGGATCGTTTTGAAGCAGGCACACAAAATTTAGCGGGTATTTTTGGTTTAAATGCCAGTTTAAAACATAAACCCGTCAAGCAGTTTAACCGACAAAGATTCCTTAAATTACTTAATGATTTATCTCATTCAGAACGATATCATATATTAAAAGCAAAAAATGAACATAAACAGGGAGACTTGTTTTCTTTAGTTCATCACACCGAAGATCATGCTCAGTTAGCCCAAAAGCTATATGACAAGTATCAGATTGAATGCCGAGTTGGCTTGTTTTGTGCACCATTAGCCCATCAACATCTTGGATCAGAAAATACAGGTGCAATACGATTTTCTTTATCTCATTTTCATACAGATGAAGATATTGATTATCTGCAGGAAGCGATAAAAGATATATTTTAATAAAAAAAAACGAGCCAAAAGGCTCGTTTTTTATTTCATTAACACCATTTTTTTACTGATGACCTGATGATCTGTTTTAACCTGATAGAAGTAAATGCCTGAACTCATAGAATCTCCAATATGATTTTTACCATCCCAAACAAAACTATGGGTACCCCTTTTTAAATAGTTATGACAAATAGTCTTAATTAATTGTCCTTTAACATTAAAGACTGATAACTGAACATTTGAATCATTATCTAATGATAATGATATGGATGTTGATGGATTAAATGGATTTGGATAATTTGATAATTTAAGTTTGGTACTCACCACTTCGGTATTGTTGCTTAAAGGGAAATCATAAATTAGAGCAGTTTTTTGATTATTCAATCTTTGTGAAGGCCATGAAGAAGAATAATAAGGGATAGTTGAGTTTAGATAACTAACATTAGACGAAGAGCTTAATACGATATCGAGAGACTGATCATTAAAAAATGAGCCAATATAAGGAGTATATCTTGAATTAACAGGTATGGATATTGTTTTTTCTGTGAGTATTTCACCGTCTAAATTGATAAAAAAGACTTTGCCATTTTTATTAATTACCATAATCTCTTCGACATCATCATCATCAATGTCAATATTCAAGGGGCTTGCTTCAGCAGCAGTTTCAATATTGACAGAGAATATCTGATTTCCATCAATATCATAGAGATTACAAAAACCATCGAGTGTTGTAAAAACAAAAGCACTTAAATTTTGATTGAATTTTATTGGTATAGGTCCACCAGTTACAGAAGAGCTGGTATTGACAAAATGAGATGAATCTGAAAAACGACTAATAAAACTTAATTTATTATTTACTACCCTATTACCTGAAATGATGACCCATTCATTATCAGATTCATCATTGGAGCTGATAACAACGGGACCATTTAATGATCCTCCTTCATAGTGATAAGGGAAAGGAGATTCAGCATTAATCTGCCCGTTAGAATTGAGCATATGAAGATATCCGTCATTCGTTGCAATATAAACTGTTGAGTTTTTTCCAAGAGCAAAAGGTGCAACGATTGCTGAAGAGAAAGTAAAAGGAGAGTTTTCATTTTGAGTAACACCATCAGATTTTAAGCTGTATAGTTTTCTGGTGATTGTGCCAATGAGAATATCTTGATGTCCATCATTATTTTGATCACAAATCATTGGAGTCACACGAATGATACCATCTGTATTAAAGGTTGATAATATTTCTCCCTGAACAGAAATTCTATATACTTTATTTGAGACAGCAACAATAATTTCTTTATTTACACCGTTATCAAGAATTGAAAGAGGTGCATAGGTAATTTGATTCAAATTGACTGGAAATCCATTTATCGGATTTTTGTTAAGATCATAAGCATATACAAAACCTTGCGTATCATTAAACAAAATTTCAGGCACTCCATCATTGTTAAGATCTTCAATAACAGGAGAAAAAACATTCATGTTCGACGGATTAACAAAAGGCCAGTTAGCTTGCATACAAGTCACGGGTATCGTTAATTTCATATTATCATTATATGGATATGGATGAGTTTGATTTGCAGAAATAACAATAGTAAACTCGGCATTACTGATCACCTGAAAATCCTCATCAATAAGAATTTTGAATGGTATAGGAGAATCAATTGTGTTTCCTGCATTTAAGAGAGGAATAGTAATCACAGAATCTATGATCGTTACTAATGAGTGATTCGCTCTGAGTGTAAGGATTATATTTTCGGCATTAACCCAATTAAGTTTATTTTTTATGCTGACATTAATGTTGGCACATTCTCCAGGATTTAGAGATCCATCATTATTCCCAGTGACTTCAATAATTTCATGATTGATTAAACTTATATTTGGCAACTTATCAAACATCAGAGAATTATAGGCATTAACACGGCCAGCACCAAGTTTTCCAATATAAGAGGGATTTTGTTGTTCTATATTATCACAACCTGCTTGTAAGCGTTCCTTCAACTGAAGTGGAGTCAATTCAGGATGCATCGATTTGATTAATCCCGCGACACCAGATGCAACAGGAGAAGCCATTGAAGTCCCCTGATAGCCAGTATAAGAATCATAACCTTCCATTGTATAAACAGTAGAAAGAATAGATACTCCAGGTGCAGAGACATCTATAGGAGTCCCATAATTTGAAAAACTGGCTTTGATATCATTTATATCTGTGGCTGCAACACTCACAGCATCTGTAGCATCTGAGGGATAATAATGCCAATAAGTATTATCAGTATTATCATTAGATGCAGCACAAATCATTAATGCACCATGGTCTTTTGCATAAGTAGCAGCAGTATTCGCAATTTCAGCGCCTCCGCCACCACCCCAGCTACAATTGATAATATCTGCTCCAGAATCTGCACAATAATAAACGCCATCATAACCATTATAAATATAATTTGTTCCATAATTACTCGGTTGATGTTTGGTGACCATAATTTTTGCCTGATATGCAGGACCTACAACACCAACGCCGTTATCTCCTGCAGCAGCAGCACAACCTGCAACATGGGTTCCATGATCGTTACCATTAAAAGCCTGATAAGGATTATTATCTTCATTATTGCCTGTAGCATAAAAATCCCAACCAAAAACATCATCAATATATCCATTCCCATCATTATCAATACCGTCACCACCAATAATTTGTCCATTATCCCAGTTGATAGTCACTCCGACTAATTCAGGTTCATTGACCCAAATATTGTTTCTTAAATCGGGATGATTCCATTTAACACCGCTATCGACTATACCAATAACAGTATTTGCAATACCCGTTTCATAATTCCAGGCTCTAAATGCATCAATCTTTTCTATTGCCCATTGTGATACCAGTAAGGGATCATTTGGAATGTATGAAAGAGTATGAATCGGATCATATTCAACAAAGTTAAAAATTGAAAGATGATACAATTCTTTATAAATAAGCTGAATATCATTTGTATTTAAAAATTCAATTCGAAATATATTCATTGGATAGATACCGTTTCTATTCCACTCAATATCTTTAACTTTGTAAAGTTGTGTCATTTGATTAACTTTATAATTAATAAAAATACGATTCAAATGTTCAAAAGGTGTTTCAATAACTCCGTTTTTTAAGTCATAATTAAATTTTCCAATATTACTATTGATCGATTCTTTGCTAAAGCAAACAATCATTGAGTTTGGATAATGGTATTTTGGATTAAAGGTCTCAAATTCACCGGCAAAAACTGTCAAACTGATGACCAGCAATATTACAATAGAGCATATTCTCTTCATTCGCCCTCCTTTATTCAGAATGATTTTTGTTCAGAAGAATCATGTCAAGCGAAAAGACAAAATTCTGATAACTAAAAAAGGCAGGCGAGCCTGCCTTTCATTTTTAAGATGAGTTACTTGAGCATTATTAGTTTCTTTGTGATCACTTCTGATCCATTTGTGGCTTTTACAAAATAAATCCCCGTTGGCATTGCATGACCTTGAGCATTTTTCCCATTCCAGTGAACTACTACTGTTTGCTCAGATGTTGTTTGATGGTAAAGATTTGTAATCTTCTGCCCTTTTGCGTTATAGAGACTAATACTGATTTGTTCCTGTGCTCTACTATTTCGTTGAAACTCAATTTTTACATTTGGATTAAATGGATTTGGATATGCATTTAATTTAACTGAAACTGGTTTTTGAATATCCGAATCATCATTATCAAGCCAATTGTTAAAAATATTATCTCCACCATAAGCTCCCATATCATTTCTTATTGTGCCTAATGATGGGAATAACGCATTACCAGGACTGTTTGGATTTTGAGTATCATTATATTGCGGATCTGGATTACCAGCATCAATACAAGGAGAGTCATCTAACAAAGTCCACCCGTATGGGTTTACAGTCACTAAGTGACCCTCTTCATTACTAGGATTAAGAAATCTTGGGTCGACATCATTATTTGACAAACCTTCCATTCCTCCTGAAATATTACAGTAATTAAATGAATTTGTGCCATTTGAAGTAAAGAAAATAGATGATCCACGAATAATAGAATTTTCAAAACTGACATTCGAATTAGTGTTTAATATCTGACCACCAGGTGTATTAAGATTATTATTATTAACAATTACATTATTAACTGATACTAAAGAAGAGTTATTTTTTATCATCAAAAATCCAGTATTTTTTCCTGTATTATTGACAATAATATTATTTTTCATGGTAAGTGTTGAACTACTAACCTGTATTGCTCCAGAATTCAAAGTTGAAGAATTATTTGCTACATAATTTTTCATAAACACAGCACTACTGGTTGCTGAGAGATCAAGAACTGCTGCAGTAGTGGTAGAATGATTATCTGTAAAGAAAGATGACTGAATGGACACTGTAGATAAGTTTGCTTTTAATGCGCTACTATTTGCTTTTGAGAACCGACAATATTTAAAGCTATTTACTTCAGATACATTTTCAATGCTGATCCCTTTCCAAAAGCTTTCTGAATCAAAAATTATCGGAGCAGATTCTGTTCCTTCAGCAATAATCAAGCCTTTAACAGTAAACTTTTTATTATCAGCAAACTGAATATGTGTCCCAGGTAAAATTGTTAATGATCCTGTATCAAGTAATTCAATATCACCAGTAATTTGATATACTCCATTTTCTGGTTTCCATATTCCTTGAACAGTGCCTGAAATATTATCATTTGAAAGAACTGTAATATAGTTTTGCTTTATGGTTGTATGAGAATTTTCACCATCCGAAACTGTTAACTTAACAGAATATGTGCCTGGTTCAGTATAAGTAAAGCTTGGATTCTGCTCATAGCTATCAACAGTACCATCATTATCAAAGTCCCAGTACCATTCATATAATGCTCCAACGGGAAGAGAATAATCAGTAAAATTGACAGTTAAATCAGCTGGACCGCTTGTTACATCTGAAGAGAAAATTGCCATTGTGCCTGAAAATCCGGTTTGTGCTGATTGTAATACTTTTTTATCTCCAGACCAGGTTTGAACAAACACAACTGCGTGAATATCCTGAATTGGCCAACTGCTATTCATTGCAAAGTTTGCAGTATAGTTTTGAGTTTGTCCTGTTTGATTCAAAGTAAACGCTTGTTCATGATAAGCCACTGCTAAGAATCTGTATGAACCTGGAGTGTGTTTTGTTAATACAGTCACTAATTTCAAATTTGTTTCGCTAATATTAGCAGTCACATTCACATTTGTATTTACCACATATTGATTATTATCAATATCAAGAGATGGAGTGATTTCTAATGGACTCACTCGATTAATAATCTGGTTATATCTTTGAAGGTAGGTACTATACATCGTCGTACCTCCACCACCAATAACATTAACATTTCCAGCAAAACGTGCGTCAGGAACACCATCGCCACCATACCATGACAATCTTTGTGAACCTTGAGGTGAGACAACGGAGGATCCAGTGTACCAAGTAATTGGAATTACATTTGGATGCCCGTCATATAACTGTTCCAGCCCTAACTGAGCGGATGGACAATATGGGCAACTCGTCGATTTAAAGATCTCTGAGAGAATATTGATCTGAGTGCCAAATAGACTCCACATGAACAGCATACTGCAAATAATTAGCAGTAAAGCTTTTTTCATTCATTTCTCCTTTCGCTTTATTCATATTCATTATAAAATTCACCACATAAAGTGATCACCGACTGACCTTTGATCAGCATATGATCTTTCGTTAATTCCAAAAACAATTCTCCTTCACGGTGAGATAGTTGCTTGGCGATCATAATTTTTTTATTGAGCTTTTCTGACCAGTAAGGTGCTAATGCTGTATGGGTCGATCCCGTAACAGGATCCTCATTGATTGATTCCCAAGGAGCAAAACATCTGGACACGAAATCATAAGATTGTTGCGAAGATGCTGTAATAACAATACTGCTCATTGGCGATACATCAATTTCTTTTAACTGATTAAAGTCAGGATTTAATTGTTTGATTTCTTCTTCTGATTTTAGAACAATCATCACATTTGAACTTGCCGGACACTCATAAATACCAATAAAGTCTTCAATATTCAAGCATGTGAGCAGCTTAGAGTAATCCTTATCTGATTTTTGAGGGATGTCAATCGGAAATTTTAGTACAATTTTATCATCTTCAGAATAAGCACTGAGTAATCCGCTTTTCGTCTGATAGGAGATGATGATATCTTCATTACTTGTAATTTGCTGTTTCAAATAAAAATCAAGAAGAACTCTTGATGTCGCCAGTGTAGCGTGTCCACAGAGATTAATTTCAGTACCAGGAGTAAACCATTGTAATGAATACAGCCTCTTTTCTATATCAAGAGGCATAACAAATGCTGTCTCTGAAAAACCAATCTCTGTAGCAATTTTTTGCTTAACATCATTTGGGATATCAATATTTAAGTAGCAAACAGCTGCGGGATTCCCTCTGAATTTGATCTTTGTAAAAGCATCAACAAAATATACTTTCATAATCATAAAACCTGAGGTACCCGAAGGTACCTCATTAAAATATTATTTTATTCTGATAATCTTATGCATTTGAGAATGCGTTTGATTACTAGCTTTAATAAAGTAGATACCGTTTGATGTCTCATTGTTGTTTTGGTCTTTTCCATTCCATTTGAAGCTTGCTTTTCCATTGCTAAGATTTAACATATAACTATTTACTTTCTGACCTTTAATATTAAAGATCTCAATGTTTGCCAGGTCATTTTGTCTCTTTGAAGATACGGTTATTTCAGTTGTACTGTTAAATGGATTTGGGTAGGCTTGAACCTTTAAGAGATTATCATTGATTTGTGGCACAGGATCGTTTGACACTGCTGATTCAAAATAGGAGAAGATTCGATTTATCAGGAAAAATTCGATAGGCGAATTTACATTCCATGTGATTCTACTTAAATCAAAGGTCGTATAAGCTACTTTTCCTAAACCGTATGATGATTGCAAACCTAATAGTTGAGTTTGGGTTTGAGAATAAAAAGCAGGAGTAGAATTCTCAGTTGTAGGAGTGTCAATAATTTCTGTACCAAACTGATTATCAATAAACGTAAATAAAGCATATTGACCAATAGTGCCTGAGAATCCATGAATGTTAGAATTTGTATTTACCGATCCAGAAACAATTGCATCAAGTACATTAGTATAAAATGATTCACTATTATCGGTTTTAAACAAGCTCTGTTCATCTGTAAATGCCCAGCCAACAGATGGTCCAGCAATATAAAAATGAGTTCCTGCTTCAATTGCATTTTTTATGGCTGTGATTTGAGCTGGTGGAACCATTGTCCATGGGTTGTTCATATTCCAAACAATGTGTTCAAATCCAGAAAAATCAAAGGTTTCCATGTTATAGATACTTAAATCTACAACTGCATTATTTAATCCTGAAAATGTTAAACCTGACTGATAAATGGTTTCTGTAGTCTTTATACCATCATCATCAATAATCAATACATCAGCTGTTGACTTCAAAAAATTGTATGGGATTCGAAGATCGCTCATTCCATTTGCAGTCACTAAGAAATTAAATATAGCAGAGCCTTCTCCTGAAGAAATCACTGATGGATGAAATTCTTTGTAAGATCCAGCACTAATATTGTGTTCGGAAGGTCCTGAATAACATGATCCATGATCACAATAAGTAAAATTCCAATTTTCTGGAGTATTAACAGGTTCGGTATTAGTAAATACTCTCATCGTATAATCACTCAAAAAGTCTGTACTCATCACACCAATATATGGAAATTCATAATAAGCTTCTGAAGTCATATGATAATTTGGCTGAGGACTAACAATTCTTAATTTTTGTTGAGGGATTACTTCGCTTGACCGAGCCTGAATAATCTTGTTTTGATTATTACGAATCATCACCACAAGTTTGATGTTTGCCTGATTCCATGAAGGATCTATGCTAATTGTTTTGTTAAGTTGTAATTCTCCAGCTTCTGCAATAGTGGGCAAAGCTTCGTTCACTACTTTTCGAACCACATTATTTTGACCCGACACGTTATTTTCAACAATTATGTACTGAACGGTCATATTTTGCAAAGCTTGTGAATCGACAGCATCATATACCATGACACTTGCCTGACCATTCTGAGGATTAAATTGAAGATTAAAGAGATATAATCTTGCTGCTTCAAAAAGTTCTTTTTTTGCATAAGTTTTAAAGACATTTCCATCACTCATATGAGGTTTAACACCTTTGGTTTTAATGCTTCCATTCATATATACAGAAGGGAAAACAGTCGTGCCTAACAAGTTGATCATATTTTGTGAATCACTGTTTCCTAAAGGGTTTGAAGATGAATAATACTTTAAAATAATCGTTTCATCATCTGGAAACATGGTATCTGTAGCATTTAATCCACTGTTTAAATAAGTGTTGTCTTCATTGACAGAAACTTCGATTACATTTGTTTTAGGGAAATATGGCCATTCAACAGCAGTCAAACTCATTATTGCTGTCAGAAGGATCATTATCAGTATGGACTTTCTCATTTTATCCTCTTTTTTTATTAATTTCATTACTAAAAATAGCATTATCTATTCCATTAAAGATTAAAATGAAGTTGATAACTCTACTCTTAATCCTTCAAATGGACTTTGATACTTGCAAACTCCATTACGACAAACTTTTCCGCCTTTTTCTTTACCTGCGAATAGTTTTAGTTCTGTATTATGACTCAATGATGTTTTCAGTTCACTGCCAATCCACATGGATTTTTTGCCAAAGTCTTCCCATTCTTCAAACTCATATTCACCAATCACAGAAATAGATGTGGATTCATTCAACTTCACATCAATCTGTAAATAAGGTTCATGCTTGTTAATTTCATCTCCCCCATGTTTTAGGTCTTTAACGCCCCATTTTGTCTTTATGGTTAAAGGCATTGATAAAGAATAAAAGTCAAAAGTAATCGTTGGATGGATTTCTTTTTCCCATGAATTAGCTGGATCATCTTTAGTTTCAATCTGTTCAAACTCTGTTTGAATTGAGTAATTATCAGTATTGTATTTATATTCTGCAAAAAGATTTGCAAAACGGATTTTGAAATTCTGATTCCATGCCTCTGAATAATGTACTGCCATTTCATGTGACAAGTTAGGGATGTAGCGAACCTCGCCCATTAATCCTTCTTCTGTTTCCAAACTGCCAATACTTGATAGGAGCTGGTCATAATGATTTAAGTTTGGAAGATCTGATAAGTTATAATAATATCTATGATACTTTTTATAGCCAGATGTAATTGTGAACTGATCAATAAAAATATTATTTGTCACATAAAACGCATAACCTTTTTTGTCCATTTGAGTATTATGCTCATATCGAATCTCTGCAAATTCTGCATTGATGTCTGTAAAAGTATTTATAAAAGAGGAACGAAGTGCATAGATATTTCTGTGAGTATAATCCTGATAACTGTTAATCGCATTTTGTTGTTTATACTGCAAAGCACTTGCACCGAGCTTCAATCCTTGTATCACTTTATATTCTGCATCCACACCAGTTACAATGTCATTTTCGAAGACCTGTTGATCAGAAATCGTATTTCTTAAAGCACCATAGACAAATTTTACCATTAAGTTTTCTGGATTATAGCGAACTAAAGCACCATCAAGTCTTTTGTCCCGATCATTATCATTATCATTCCAGGCTCTTAATACCAAACCCGCACCAAAAGCTTCCTCAAATGTTCCTGCATGAAAATAATAAGGGTCTTGTTTGACGATTACATATCGTTCGTCCCATTTATAGGAAACCTGAGAAGGATTTAGTTCATCAATAGCTGAATATTGATCATACTTAGGTAAATCAGCAATAAAAGTCATTCCAAAAGTAAACTTATCATAGTTTAAACTAAACTTTAGTTCATTCGTAAAATAATTCTTCAAAGAATCTTCCGCTGCACGATAGATATACTTTAATTGATTGTCACCTTTGATTATCAGTTGTTTTGTTTCTTGTTCTTCTGTTTCTTGAGCTAATAATAACGAAGATAACAGGCTAAAAATCAATATGATGAGTAAATAATTGTGTTTCTTTCTACTCATTTTTTTGATCCTTTCACAAGTGCATCAATTTCTTTATCAAGTTTCTTTTCATCACCAGGTACATAACCCGTATGTTGGAAAACAATTTCACCTTTTTGATTGATCAGGAATGTCTCTGGAATGGAGTTTACGTTAAACATCTTTTGGATATCTTTAGATGCATCAATTGTCGTAAGCATTTGCAATTTAAGGCTCTTCACTGTTCTAATCACTTTATCTTTTGCTTTTGGGCTGTCTGATGAAACAGCAATAAAGGTCACATTGGGATATTTTTTAGCTAATTCATTATAAGCAGGTAAGGACTTCATACAAGGAGCACAGAATGTTGCCCAAAAATCAAGAACAATCGGACCTTTTTTCAGTAATTCTGTTGTATTAACCTTGTTGCCATTGATATCTTCAAATGAAAACGACTGTATTTTCTTGTTTGCAGCAAAGAGGCTCAAACTTAATAATGATAGGATGCTGATGATTATAATTATTTTCTTCATTTTATTTTACTCCCTTAGAATTTATTGGCACTTCGATACAATTATAAATTTTATCTGTTGCTGGTTCTATAGCTGAAAAGCTGGCATTCTTTTGAACCCATACGACTAAATAAGTATCATTAGCGATATACTTTGTTGATTCTATTGTAAAGCTGATTGGATTAGACAGATTAGATGTTGAGATATCGACCATTGCTCGAGCTCTGACAACATTCTTCTGGATTTCATGATTTATGTAATGAGTCGCAGTGGTTTCTTTTTCATAAACAACAACTCTGAGATAAGTGTTTGCCATATCAAGATTGACAAAAGGATTGATTTTCACTGATCCTGTAATGGTATTGCCATTCTTTTCAAACTGTAAATTTGTTAAACTCAATTGTGCATCTTCAGTAATAAATCCAGTAATAATTGGCAAGTACTGATTTAGCTGATCAGCCCCACCGCCTGTCACCTTTGTTTTACCTTGGAATAAAGCCATTGGAGCAGTTGTTCCATAATATCCGCAATCATTCAAACTAATCGCAAGAGAATCTGTTAAATGGTAATTGATGATGATCATTTGATCAGGAATTGTTGCGGCAATTTCATCTAACTCATGCTCTGCATTTGGACAATTAGGACACCACAAGCCAGTTAAAACTTCTACTAACACTTTCTGTTTTGGCACTACAACTGGATTTTTTTGGTTTCCATACCAATAATAACTCTGATTCACTTTTTTAGCATAATCAACCCAAGTCGTATCAACAGAAAGTTCACTATCTGTAACTCTGATTTGATATTTCATACTATCAGCATCGATCTCATTCACTGTAATTAAAACATTTTCGGACCACTGACGGTTGTAAAAACTCTGCATTGCTGATTTATTCATCCCGTCATTAAAATAATCATTGGCATAATAAGCCATCACATTTGAAATCTGCTGATTGGCTAAGGCAGATTGAGTATCATTTTGGAAGTTTGCAACAAAATCCTCAATTTTGATAATTCTTAGATAATCTTGATCAAATCTATCACAAGCCGACATTAATAATAAAGCAAGTAATAGAAGGATAAAAGTCATTTTCTTCATTAATATTCTCCTACATTAATTCGTTGCATCGGGTAATTTATTTAATTGTTCTAAAATCATCCCTTTGGTAATGATCTCAGGAAACACCACAGGATCGCTTTGACCAGGAACAAACAACACATAAAGAGGGACACCTGCTTTATTGTATTTCTTCAACCATGCATGAATGATAGCATCTTTTCGAGTATAATCCCCACGATACAATACGACACCTTTTTTCGCAAAAGCATCTTCAATCTCTTTTGTCCATAATACAGTTGCTTCATTTGACTTACATGACATACACCATTCAGCGTAAAAATCAATAAAGACAGGCTTACCTTCACTAATTGAAAGAGCAACGGCTTCTTCTGTAAATCCTTTCCATAATTCATTGACATGAGCGGATTGATCGCTCTGGCCTTCTGCAGATGGCTCCTCAAATTGCAATAAGAAATATGCACCAAAGATAACTGTCAGAATGGCAATAATGGTAAAAATCCATTGTTTTGCTTTGGAATACTGGGGTTTAACAAATGAACCATACATCCAGGCTGAAAAAGCAAGAACTACCGTAAAGAATAGTACTTTGATTAAATTTGCTCCACCTAATTGTGTATAAATTACATTTAACAACCAAACAGATGTAGCTAAGAGTAAAAAGCCCATGGATTCTTTAAATATATTCATCCAGTTGCCTGGTTTAGGCAGTATTTTAATGGATGAAGGGAAAAATCCGATCATTAAGAATGGTAAAGCCAAACCGATACCGATCATGAGGAAAATAGCCAAAATAATCAATGGAGGCTGACTGAAAGCAAAGCCTAAAGCAGCACCTAAAAATGGTGCAGTACAAGGTGTTGCAAGCACAACAGCAAAAATTCCGCTCATAAATGAACCAGTAAATCCTGTCTTTCCTGATGCCTGATAAGCAATACTCATACCTGGCGCCTGAAAAATCAGAACATCAAATAATGAAAGCGCAAATACAAACATGACAGAATAAAGAACAATAACAAATCCTGGATTTTGGAACTGGAATCCCCACCCTACAAGCTCTCCTGATAACTTAATCGCAATTACAGTTAAACTTAAAATTAAAAACGAAACTAATATTCCTACGGTATAAGCAATTGAATGCTTTAATATATCTTTCTTGTCCTGATGACTTTGTTTTACAATACTCATCGCTTTGATTGAAAGAACTGGAAGTACACATGGCATGACGTTCAATATAATACCACCTACAAAAGCGAGTAATAAATATTTTAATATTTCTAACCAGTTAATACCAGCGCCTTTAAGAACATTAACGGAGACTTCAACTTCGACTTCTTCGGGAATTAAGCATGAACCTTCTTCATTACAGAATTGATATCCGACCCTGAATTTCAAGGGATAGGATCCTTCTTTTACGCTTGGATCTACATAAACTCCCTTAGTTATCTCAACTTGATTATAATATACAGGATTACCCATCTCATCTTTTTTATCACCTTCAGGATATACTGTTTTTTCAAACTTAAATCCTGAGACAGAATCTCCATCAACATAAAAATATTCTTCCTGATAAGTCTGATGCTGTCCTTCAGGGATATTAATCTTAAAGGTAATTTTTTGAGATTCCCCTTGTTTGACTTCAATTTTCGGGGTTAACACTTGAACTGACTCTGAAAATAGCATTGTGCTCAAAAGTAGAAGCAGTAGGATTACTGAAGTTTTCCTGAACATTATTCCTCCATTTATTTTTTCTTTTTATGATTAGTATAGCAAGATGAATGCCTAAACGATCATCCACAATTATAGTTTTAAATATTATAATCGGAAAGTCAATAAAAACAAACAGTAAATTTAAGTTGATTAAGCTTTAATTAATTAATTATTATAGTTTTAGAAGTAAAAAGCAGTGCTTTGTTTATTCAATTGTTAAAAAATTATGGACAATTGAGTCATCACTCAGTAATAGCTTATCTGATAGAGTTGTTTAAAAATTGAGCAATCAGTAAAAAAGTGATGAACCAAATTTTATCATACTTTTTCTAAAATTACGTAAGCAGAGGCATATTCTTTGAGATGTGAAATTGAGACATGTACACGATCAATCTCTTTTTGTTCACATAATTCCTGTGCTTTACCTTTTAAATGGATTTGAGGGGCACCATTTTCATCTGAAAGAATGAGAATATCTGTCCATTCAATCCCTTGTGACCAGCCTGTTCCTAAAGCCTTCAGAAAACTTTCTTTTGCTGCAAATCGTGCGGCAAAACTTTGAAAAGGGTTTGATTTCTCATTACAGAGTTGAATTTCTTCAGAGCTAAAGATCCTATTGGTAAAATTTTGACTGCCTTCGATGGCTTTTTTAATTCGATGGACTTCGATCATATCTGTTCCGATTCCGATGATTGGCATCTTACCTCCCTGCACTAAAAAATCAAAAAGCCACAAGAGTATGTGGCTTTTTGAATTTAAAAAACTTATTTTATTTGAGTTTCTTACTCAACACATCCAACATATCATTGGTCATGCTTACTAAATCGTATTCATGTTTCCAATCCCATTCCTGACGAGCAACGCTGTCATCAAGGCTATTGGGCCAGGATTCTGCTATTGATTGGCGAATCGGATCCACATCATAATCCATCACAAAATCAGGTATATGTTTTTTAATTTCTGCTTCAAGAATTTCTGGCGTGAAATTCATTGCAGTCACGTTGAAACAATTACGATGGATCAAACGTGCAGGATCAGCTTCCATGATTTCGATCGCTGCTCTAACTGCATCAGGCATGTACATCATATCTAATGAGGTTCCTTCTTTTAAGAAACAGGTATATTTTTTATGCTTAATCGCATCATAATAAATGTGAACTGCATAATCAGTTGTTCCGCCGCCAGGAGCTGTCACATTTGAGATAATACCAGGATATCTGACACCGCGAGTATCTAATCCAAATCTTTTATAATAATAATCACAGAGTAATTCACCAGCAACCTTTGTCACACCATAAATAGTAGTGGGTCTTTGAATCGTATCCTGTGGTGTAAGGTCTTTAGGTGTTGAAGGACCAAAAGCGCCGATTGAACTTGGTGTAAAAATAGCACAATTAAATTCTCTGGCGATTTCTAATAAATTAACCAAACCGCCCATATTGATTTTCCATGATAATTGAGGTTCTGCCTCTCCGCGTGCAGAAAGCAAAGCCACTAAATTATAAATCGTATCAATTTTAAAATCTTTGATGACCTTTACAATTGATTCTGTATCAAGAATATCCAATTTAAAAAATGGACCATCTTGTAAGATTTCAGCATTATCAACCGTATTTACATCTGCTGCAACAACATTGTTTTTTCCATAAAGCGTTCGTAATGCAGGGACCAGTTCTGAACCAATCTGTCCTGCTGCTCCAATCACAAGGATATTTTTCAAAATAGCCTCCATAATTTTAATTTTATTATAAAATTTTAAGACTCTCTGTTTTTGTCAATTTAAATCTTAAAAAGTATGACTCAAAAGTGATACTGTGGATTTGAAATCATATAAGAAATCGAGGCTTTTTTGATAATGATTACAAATAATCATTCATGATCGCACTATTTCCTCTGAAAATGTTTCGTTAAATCTCAAATTTGGTTTTACTTCATATCAATTAATTTATTTGACTAAAAATTGAGTTTATATGTCAATTAGCCTCCCTCTCCACTCTCACTCACCTCTCTCTCCACCTCTTAATTGATATGACTCAAACACTTTATCGTTTTTTGTGAGATACTTTATAGTTTTTGGTCGTGATTTTTGTCAAAAAGATAGTGCTTTTATCTAAGTCCTATCAATTAAATAGTCAAGTAGAGAGCAAGTAAGGGGTACTAAGAGAGTAAGCGGAGACTTTCCCTGGTAAAATTCATCAATTACTTTACGTTTTTACGATTTCTTTGATTGTTGATATGAAGTATTATATAACCACGGAATACACGGAAAGCACGGAAGAAAACGATTAATAAAACAATGAGAAGTTTTATGGTTTTAAGTTCCGTAGGAACGACAGAATCCTAGCCCAGGGTTAGCAATCCCAATGATTGAAGCCCCTTTTGGGGTGAAAGAATTATATTTCTCAAGCTGGATTCTCGCATTACGAAGTTGCTCGTAGGGGTAGGTTTTACGCCTACCCAATAAATCACAACCAAGTTGGTTGTGTTACAATAAGCTGCAAACAGGGATGTTTGCAGAACGATAAATTATCGTAGGCGAGAACGCCTACGATCCCATTTGTACGGTTTTTAGACGCGATAAATCGGCGTCTCTACTGGATGATGTTTCTCGTGATATACATTTGCTGATATTCCGTGTATTCTGTGATTTCCGTGGTTAAAATATTTTGTTCTGATATGCAACACTATGTTAGACTAATTTTTCCGGCAAAACAATAAATCCATTCATCTGTCACCCAGAGCGGAACGTAGTGAAGCGTGGGGTCTCCTTGATGAGCTTCTTGCATCATAAAAAAAATGCAATTTTCACATGACCACCCCGTCAGCTGAAGCTGCCACCCTCCACATAGGGGAATGGAGTCAGTCGTATTAATACTATTTACAGAATAAATCAGATTCCCGATAAATTAATCAACTCAAACATCTCAATCACCCCCAAATCAGCGTAAAACCTGCCCCTACAAAATCTGGAAGGCAAGCAAGCTGCTTACCCAATAGAACAAGAGAAAAAACATTTGACAATAGAATTAACTTTATTAATATCAGTTTTATAATGAAAAAGATGACACAAAAGCGAAAACAAACATTGAAAAAAGTGATCTCAGATTTTTATGAGAGCGAGGAATCAAAGGCTCCGAAGACCTATCTTCCTGCTGGATCAATCATTGATCAGAGATATGAAATCATCAGAGAAATTGGCTCTGGAAGCTTTGGAGTTGTCTATTTAGTCTTAGATCAGAAGCAAAATATTCATAAAGCATTAAAAATATTCGGCAAATACGATGAAGTTCGGGATTTATACGACTACATTCGCAACGAAGCCAGCCTTCAAATGAAACTTAATCATCCCAATATCCTTCGCGTGTTTAATTTTCATGATACAGAGTTTGTGTTTATAGAAATGGAATATATCGATGGAGAAAGTCTCGATCAATTAATCCAGAACAACAAGGTTAATAATGCGCAAAAACTACAAATCTGCAAACAGATTGCTTCTGCCTTGAAAGATGCTCATGATCAGTTCATCGCTCATCTGGATGTCAAACCTGCCAATATCATTGTTAATACTTTGAATGAAGCGAAACTCTGTGATTTTGGATTAGCAAAAATCAAAGAAAAGAATCAAGAAAAAAAAGGATTAGCAGACGATTATATCACCAAAGAATATCTTGCACCTGAATTTCTGAACAATGAAGGCAGTGAAGTGCAAAGAGATATTTTTGCCTATGGCGTCAGCATCTATGAGCTTATTTACAAACAGTTGCCTTTTAAAACCAACGAAGATGGCAGTATCGATTATCAAATACCTAAGCACCTTTTAAAGAATAAAAAACCCATCGATCAGATCATTAAGAAATGTCTCTTTTACTTTGCTGAAGACAGGTATCAGGACTTTGGAGCAATCGTTAATGACTTGCAAGAAATCAAAGAACAGAAACGTTTTCCGTTTAATGAAATACCTAAACGTATTTTTAGTAAAATCCCAAAGATCAAGGTCAATCCCAACATCAAAAATGATCTCCGTTATTTATGGATTTCACTTCTGTCTCTCTTGTGTATTTTACCATTTTTTGCCATCATCAACCATCGTTATGATCCTGTAGAAAAGGAAATTGAGATTGATGCGCCACCTTTCAGTGTCTTTGTCAATATGCAATATGCTGGTGAACCTCCCTTTAAAAGCAAATTAAAAGCAGGAGATCAATTACAGTTTGTCGATGATCAGGGCGAAGCCATTCTTGACTATACCTACAATGGAGAGAAAAGACTTAAACTCAACATCAAAGGAAACAAGATCTTTATTAACAATAAACTTAGAGGTATGTATATCGATCGTGTGGATGATTTGCCTTTAAAAGCAAATTTACAATACATCAAATCAAAAATTCGTCTATCAAAACATGACTTCAAAAGACAAAAACATCCTCGTCTAAACCTCCATTTATCCCCCTTAGCCGAAGAAAGTGATCTTGACCAGCTCCCCAATCGATTACGATTTCTCAATCTCAAAAATAACAAGAGAATCAAGCATCTCTCCTATCTCAAACATTTAAAACACTTAAAAGGACTGGATCTGGAAAATAGTTCTGTGAATCCAGACAGCCTACATTTGCTTAAAAACCTTGAACATCTCAATCTGAAACGAACACGGATCAATAAAATCAAACCATTAATCCGCAACAGAAATATCCGTCATCTCAATATCAGTGAAACAGCCATTAAGGATACCAAAGGCCTTAATCAGATGGATAAAATTGAGACTTTGAGCGTATCTACAGATTCTCTGAGCTCAATGATCGAAATATCTAAACTGCCAAATCTTCAATCACTATCCAATCAATCAAACCTTGATTTGAGCCAAAAAGACCAGTATGCCATCGAAAAACTACTCGAAAGCAACAGAACACTAAAACTACGAAAAGAGCGCTATACCTATAAGAAAAAAGACTATTCTTACATACTTATGTTCATGCTTGTTTCATTAATCATGGCTGTCATCTTATTTCTTCTTTTTCGCATATTGTTCAAAAGACTCCCTCAAATTCAAAAAGAAGTTGAACAACGTGATGAAGCCATCAGTCAGAGTGAACCAAAAAATAAGAAAATCACATACAGCAAACGAGAGATTGAACATATCAGCATGGCAATTCAGGATAAAAGATTTTATTACCCGCCAAAAGAGAATGCCATGTACTATCTGCATCTTTTACTGAAAGAAAATCCAGAGGATCAAACCCTTAAAGATATGAAGAAAACCGTCATTGAGCAAATCGAACAAAAGATTCATACTCATTTAGAGCGTAAAGAATATGAGCCTGTCTTTTTAGCAGCACAGGCATGTAATGAATATTGTGATGAAGGACATTTTAGCCAATACTATAAAAAAATGAGTAAGAAGCTGATCAAAAATCATAAGATAAAAATGATCAAAATGAAAAACTGTTCTTTTGAGATGGGTGATTTTACAGGGGCTGGTAATGGCGTTCCCGCTCCATTGCATCAAGTTTCTTTAGATGATTTTCAAATCAGTCAGACCGTGATTACCAACCGACAATTCTGTGAATTCTTAAATAGTGAAGGAAATCAAAGTGAACGCGGTGCACGCTGGTATAAAGAAGATAGTCAGTATTCGCGAATTGAAAAAATTTTAGGTAAATATCAGGTCAAAAAGCCTTATGAGGATTTTCCTGTATATGAGGTTAGCTGGTATGGTGCTCAGAGATTTTGTGAATGGATGGGCGGTCGTTTACCTTCTGAAGCAGAATGGGAATACAGTGCCCGCTCAAAAGGGAAAAATAATATTTATGCCTGTGGAAATCAGGTCGATAAAAACATAGCTAATTATCTGATTGATATGAATGATGCCTTATGGCATTCAATGTTTCCTGTAAAATCATATCCGCCCAATAAGGCAAACTTGTATGAGATGAGCGGAAACATTCTTGAGTGGTGTTTTGATGGATTCGACAGAGAATACTACAGTATCAGTCCTCAGCAAAACCCCATGGGGATAGAGGATTCAGAAAGTAAGGTGGTCAGAGGTGGTGCATGGTGCTTTGGTACAGAACAAATGAAAACGTTTTACCGAGGCAGTGCAAAACCGCTCACCCGTAATAATTTTATTGGGTTCAGACTTGTAATCCCCAATAATCAAAAGCTAAGGAGAATTAAATGAAAAAGATTTTCTTTTCATTGATCATTGTTCTAATCTTCAGCTCATTTTTAATCGCAAAAGACGATTATAAAGCATCCATGATTCAACAGGCAAGCGAAGATGTGCTTATTGCTATGTCTGAAAAAGTGGACAGTCTCCAGGTAGTCACCTACAAAGCGTTTTCAGGAAATGACGATCAGCAGTTTCAGAAAACCCTAATCTCAAAACTCACGCAGAGCAAAAAGTTTAAAATTCTTGCTCAAGAAGATCTGAAAGAACTCTTTGATTACAATTTAACATTCTCAGAGCCCATATTTAAAGAAAAGATCAAAGCTGGTCAATTCAGCACACCATATCTCATAATCAACGGCTTAAGTAACTATCATAAAAGTTCACGTTTTTTTAAACAGACTCACTATCTGAAAATAGAAGTTAAAGTTTCCAATATATCCAATGGCACAGTACTCCTTCTTTTTAACAAAGAATACAAAGAAAAAGAGCAAATCAATGCGATTTATATATTACTTTTCGCTTTAGTCATGATCATTTTAGCGAGAATGATAAATCAGTATTTCAAGGGTTATCATAGCAAGATCATCTATATTAGCGCATTATTGATCATCATTTTGAGCATCATTTGGTATTTTATCTAATTTTTATTTGACGAGAATGAAAAAGAATTTAATATCGGCATTATAAAAAGATTCAATAAGAGAGAAAGCGTTCAAAGGAGCACAAATGCCACTGACACTGAATCAGCTTTTAGAAGGAAAGAACAGAATTTGGGATATCAACGAATGGTTGATGCAAAGCAAGGTTTTTATTGAATCTGAAATAGAACAACGATTATCCAATAAAAAATCAGTCATGTTTTGTAGAAAAAAAGAGCTCACACATATTTTTGAGCTACTTACAACAAATAAAGTGTTTACCGAAGATCAGTGCCATCAGATACAGATTGCGATGATATTCTTCCTGACAAAAGAATATCATCTGGCGGATGAATACCTAAAACCTCTGATAGAACATCTCGATCCAAAAAATGATCATGAGACCCTTGTCATATCACATCTCTATGCACAATACGCTAGAGTCCTACTTGAAAAAGCAGATTTTCGTAATGCCAATGATTTTTTTCTTAAAGCTTACGCATTACTCAATCAAAGCCAAGAAAGAACAGATCATATTTACTTTATCTTAAACTGGTTAAATATTTTCATTGAGATCAAGCATTTGAGTTCTGCAGAATCATTACTGATTTTAATCAGTAATCATTTAGCTCCTCAGACAGATGATACTTATGCAAAACTGCTCTTCATGCAATTTCTCTGTCAGAAGAAATCAAATAATCTCGAAGCAAGCATTAACTGGATCAATATGTTACTGGCCTTACCCAGTGAACATTTAGACGAAGATGATTGGTACACCATCCATATTTTTGCAGGAGAATATTATGCGAGTGTGAAACGTAATTTTGAGAAATCTATCTATCATTTCACCTTTGCCAATTCATTTTTATCTCTAAAATGGAAGTATTTTATCAATCAGATCACTATGCTCAAAGACTTTTTAAAGCTTTCAGATTATTTAAAAATACGTATTGCCTACGAAGACAAAATGCATGAAATCATTCTTGAAAACAACTTACATAGCTCTCATTATTTAAACTCACTAAAAAGCGCATATCAGGAATTAGAAGACATATACAAGAAAGTAAGAGAAATGTCACTGACAGATAGTTTAACAGGGCTATATAACCGTCGTTATCTATGGGAGAAAGTGTCGGATTTCTTACAATTGGCTTCTTCACAACAAGTCCCTATTTCTTGCTTAATGATTGACTTTGACGATTTTAAGAAGATTAATGATCAATATGGACATCAAACGGGTGATGAAATCTTAAGACAAGTGAGTGATATTATCAAAGAATTTTTCCGCAAATCTGATCTTGTTATACGTTTTGGTGGAGAAGAAGTTTTAGTTTTTTTACTCAATTCCAATGCAAAAAATACAAAAAAAATATGCGAAGAACTCCGATCAAATATAGCTAATTTCATATTTTCAATAAAAAATGAAATGATTCGATTGACAGTATCGATTGGAATTAGTAATCGGGATAAAGTTGATCATCGTGAGAAGGTGATTGAAGAAATGATAGAAGAAGCTGATTTGGCGATGTATCATTCAAAAGCACATGGCAAAAATCAGGTGAGTATCTATAAAAAGACAAAAAATAAGAAGTGAGGATAGAATGGCTCAAGTACTCATTAAAAACGTAAACAAGATTTATGACAATGGATTTCATGCGGTAAAGGATGTGAATATCCGTGCTGAAGATAAAGAATTTGTCGTTTTAGTTGGCCCATCTGGCTGTGGGAAGACCACTACTTTGAGAATGATTGCCGGATTAGAAAGTATTTCTTCTGGAGAGATCCAAATCGGTGATCGTATCGTAAATGATGTTCAACCAAAAGACAGAGATATTGCCATGGTCTTCCAAAATTATGCATTGTATCCACACATGAGTGTCTTTGAAAATATGGCATTTGCCCTTAAACTTAGAAAAGTTGCTAAAAGTGAAATCAAGGAAAAGGTAGTCAAGGCAGCTGAAATGCTTGGCATTGAACAGCTACTTGAAAGAAAACCCAAACAATTATCGGGTGGACAAAGACAGAGGGTCGCACTCGGCAGAGCTATTGTCAGAAGTCCAAAAGTATTTTTATTTGACGAACCCCTATCCAACCTCGATGCAAAAATGCGTGTTCAGATGAGAGCAGAAATCTCTCGTTTACATAAAGCCTTACAAACAACGATGATCTATGTCACTCATGATCAGACAGAAGCGATGACTATGGCAGATAAAATTGTCGTCATGAAAGATGGCATTGTCCATCAAATTGATACACCACTCAATGTGTATAATCATCCTGTAAATCTATTTGTTGCTGGTTTTATTGGATCTCCAGCCATCAATTCAATCAAAGCAAAACTCATCCGTAAAGACAAGGAAGTGATCATTAAAACTGATTCATTTGAAATATCTCTTACTCCAGAACAAGCCCAAAAGCTTGAAAATTATCAGCAGGATGACATCATTTTCGCCATCAGACCAGAAGATATCTATGACTCTGAATATGATAGTCTCATTGATCATAAAGCAAGAATCAAAGCTGTTTGTGACATTGTAGAACCATTAGGCAATGAATATATGGTTTATTTAAATATTGGCAAGTTTAACATTACAGCCCGCTTTGATCCAAAAAGATTACCAAAAATCAACGAAGAAATGATGGTCACCTTTGATATGAGCAAAATCCATCTCTTTGATACCAGCACTGAACTTTGCATATTCTAAGGACAGATATGAATTCAGTCTTTGATTTCAAATATCAACATCCAATAATTGCTTCGGCAATCCATAGTGGTCATCAACTGAGAGCGACTATTAAAAATCAAATTGGATTATCTGAAAATGCTCTTTTTCATGAAGAAGACCCATTAACGGAATTTTTTACTGCGATCTACGATAATCGAATTGTCCAAATCAGCAGTCGATTTGAATATGATGTGAATCGTAATCCTCAAAAAAGCGTGTACCAATGCCCCGCTGATTGTTGGGGCTTACAAGTGTACCCTAATGGACTTGATCCTCAGGAAGTTCAGATATCGCAGGAGAAGTATCAAGCATTTTACGAACATCTGAAACAACATATCAATACAATGGTCAATAAATTTCCAAAAGTATTTATCTGGGATTTTCATAGTTTTAACAATAGAAACAGAAAAGACATCGATAATGCCTTAGATGATTCTGATGATCATGTACCTGATATCTGTTTAGGTTATAGCAATGTAAATCCTGTATTTATGCCCTTGATAGAAAAAGTCAAAGATCATATCAGAAATGAAGATTTCTTTGGTAAACATTTATCAGTCGCTTTCAATCATCCATTTCCAGGGGGATATTTCGCTCAGTATCTTCATCACTATTATCCAGATCAGATATGTGTCATCTCCATAGAGTTCAATAAGCGGATTTTTATGAAAAACCTTAGTCATCAATTTGATGAAGCAGATGCCCAAGTGGATATTCAGAAATTATACCGCTTAAAAGCAATAATTGACAGCACTCAGGATATAATCTTAAACTCTATTTGATTATTCCTTATTCTTCTTTAAAACTTCGTTTTTAAATCTTCTCATTGCTTTTTGTTTGATTTGTCTAACTTTTTCACGGGGGATGTTGAGTTCTTCGGCAATCTGATTGAGGGATTTCTTTTCTTCAAATGATTTTCGAAGTATCAGTTGTTCAATATCAGGGATTTGATCACTCAGTTTGAGTTGGGAATCTGCTGACCGAGTTGTATTCGCTGTTGGATCAGCAAGCTCTTCATTTATCAGCTCATCGTTGTATTCCGTTTGATTAAAATGCTTTGATTCAAGATTTAAAGCCTTAAATATTCTATTCTTTATCCAAAAAGTGGCATAGGTTTGAAACTGTGCACCTTGATCTGATTTATAATGTTTTACCGCTTCAAGTAAGCCAATAAAGCCTTCTTGTTCGACATCTTCTAATGGTGTACCATATTTTGAATACTTCAGTGCAATAGATTTTACTAGTTTGGTATACTTATGAATAATCTCTTCATGACTGAGATCAAAAATTTCATCATTACTCATATTAGTTAATCATAATATTCATGCTGTTCATTTTGTTTGAAACGGGTTCTTCTAAGGAAATTTCATCACCGACTTTTAGACCTTCAACAATCTCTACATTTTGCAGATCATTGATACCCGTTTTGACCACTCTGCTTGTGCCAATAGAGTCTTTGGTTGCGAAATATACAATATCATTGCCCTGAGTATCAGAGAAAATTGCACGAATTGGTATCGTAATGATGTTCGATTTTCTTTCTCCATAGATGGTAATATTTGCGGATAATCCTGGTTTAAGTCTGTTATCTTTTTGGTTAACGATAATCTCAATTGGGAATACTTTTACATTATTATCGGTAATTGCCTTTGCTGCAATCTTGCTGATATAACCTGTAAATGCATCATAAGGGAAGGCATCAATTTTGATATCTGCTTGTTGATTTAATTGAATTTTTGCGATATCCACTTCATTGATGGTTGCCTTAACTAACATTTGAGTAATATCAGCCACTTTGATGATCACAGTACCTTCATTATAAGAAGAAGTACTTGATACTACCATCTCTCCTTCTTCTACGTTACGTTCAATCACAGTTCCTGAGGCAGTGGCATACACTTTTGAAATATTATCATTTGTTTGAATTTCTTTGATCAGATTGTATTGTTCTAAAGAAATATTATAATCAAGTTTTGCTTTATCAAATTCGTCTTTAGCATTATCAAGATCATTTTTAGAGATAAATTCCTTAGCAAAAAGATCAAGCGCTTCTTTATGGCTTTTTTCTGCATTTCTCAGCCTGATTTCAGAGATCTTCAGTTCATTTCTGATCGAGGCAAGCGTTCTTGCCTGATTATAATCAGGTTCAATTTCTGCAATCAGATCACCGGCTTTCACATAATCATTTTCTTTAACATAGAGTTTAATGACCTTACCACTCAGTTTTGATTTAATGGCAATTTCTTTCACAGGCTGAATTTCACCTGTTTCTTCAATTTTTATGAGAATTTCACCTGAACTTACTTTTATTGTTTGTACTGGTTGTTTTATCTTTTTTGCAGATTTCTTTTTATTGAAGAAAAAGAAGGCAGAAGCCACGAGTACAAGAATGACAATAATGATGATCCATTTTTTCTTTACTTTAAATTTCATTTTTACCTCTATGTTTGATTTACCAACGACCCATCACTTTATCAGAGATGAGATAATTTAATTCTTCGACTTTCTTTAAATAAGAGTAATACTTGTTGTTCAATGATAATTGAGCTTCGATATATTGAATTCTTGATTTATCAAGATCCAGAAGATTAATGATGCCTAACTGAAAACGTTGTTGAGCAATCTCAAGATTCGTTTTAGAGAGTTCTGCTTTTTGTTTGTAGATCTCATAGCTCTGTTTTGAAATATTTAGGTCATTCATCGTTTGTTTATATTTAATTGCATGTTTTTCTTCAAAATCCTTATTCTGGTTTTCTAAGATTTGTAGTCTTCTTTTTTGAATGCGATAATCTGTATAATCCGTTATAAAGCTAAAAAGAGGATAAGAAACTCTTACACCATAAGAATAGGAATCATCATAGTTACCCGGTTCAAAAATCTGATTCAACTCATCTTGCGATGTGACAAGTAAATATGAATAATAAGCAGAAATTGATGGGATCAAATTATTACGAGTTTGCTTCAAGTCTAAAGATGACTGAGATAATGTAATTCTGTTTATTCGAGTCTGATAGTTCTCTTGGTATGCTTTATTAACATTATTTACTTCGAATTGTACTTCTGCAAGAGGATAATTCTCATCTTTTATATTGAGCATCTGAAATAGCTCTTGTCTTTTTGAAAAGTAACTTTTTTCGAGTTCTAACAAATCCGTTCGAGCAGTCAGGGTATCAATCTGGCTGGCTTGCAGATCATAGATTGTTTTTTTATTGTTGTTGTATTGGATTAAAATCTGTTCATAAGTTCTCTTTTGAAGAATGATATTTTCTTTGAGCAAATCAATGTTTTTCTGAACTTGTAATAGATCAAGATAAGCGCTGAGAATGGTATATGCAAATTCTTTTTGTTTATCTTTAAAATCAAGATAGGCAATCTCTTTGCTTTTTATTGATTTTTCAATGCTAAAATAAGTCGGATCATTTAGATAGATCGACTTACTCAGTGAAAAAGCAGAATTATGAATATCTGTATCAAAATTCCCATTGTTAGTATAGCTGTAATTATAGCTTGCTTCAGGTAATATTTGAGAAAGCGATTGATTAAATGATTCGTCACTTAAGACCCTGTTCAAATAAGAATTTTTCATCTGATATGAATTCTTTAAACCTAAATCAATTAACTCTTCCAATTGATAGGTTTGAGCATATACAACGGAGCACATCAAAATAAGTACAAACCAAATACTTTTTCTAAACATAAGATCTCCTTCAACACGCATTGCGTATCACACGCAATTTACAATAAAGCATATTTAATGCCAATTAATTTATAAAATACCAATTCACCTGAGCGCTAAACAAATATGGAGTCAGGTCTTCAGTTAGATAGAATGTATTACTATTCATGTTCTTTAAACTGACTTTGAAATCGAACAATTTTGTAATATCAATTTTAACAAAAGTGTCAGTGACAAAGGAATAACCCCAAAGCCCCTTTTCTGATAATACTTCATCTGAATAATATGTATCGACGCCAACACTGATTTTGTTATCATGTTTCAATTCTTTTTCAATGATTAAAGTAGTCTTATTATTGAGCTGAGAAACATAATACAAATCTTTTGAATTCTGATATTCAGTCATTTGCTTAATGATGAGATTGACGTATGAAAACTGCCATTTAAGCTCATTCTGTATCTCAATCCCTGGATATTTTTCTCGTTGACTGATCATACTGTTTGTGTGAATCATCTGATGCTTTTCTTTATAATATGGCCTTAACATAGATTTGAGCCATTGATTATGATAATCGAAAGATATCGCATATTCATTTTTTACAAAAGATTGTACAAACTGATCCTGATAAGGGTGATCATTCAGTTTATTTTGAGTTTGATAATCAAGCGAAATATCAAAGTGATCAGACAAATTCAATATCGTTAGTATTGAATACTGATGCATATTTTCATCTAAATCATAAAATAACTGATGATGAATCGTCAGAGGATGAATCATCAAAGTGTGATTAAAAAATATGTTTTGCTTATCTTTTTTTGAATAGATCAATGTATCAAGATTTTCTTTATAATCATTCTTACTGTACTGATATGATAAATTAAATATATTATGAAACAGAGTATCTTGAAGCCCGACAACATACTGTTTTTGCTTTAAAAATATTGATTTATCAAACAGATTATTGATTTTGTTATTGTTTAAGCGAAATCCTGCTTTGAGAAAATGATATTGTGTACTCAATTGAAGATCATGTTGTTTTTCTTTTACATATTCTTCAGAAGTCCGGTTGAAATATCCAGAATTCAGATGTTTGCTCGAATAATCCTGATCCATATTTTTATAATTGGCTTTTAATGCAAAACTATCTTTCTCCCAGGTGAGAGTGATACGACTATTATTTGATTCTTCATTAAAAAGTGGAATTTGACCTGAATGTCCTAAGAATTGTGCAGATAGATTTAAATGTTCTATATTCAGGGCATGGTGTTTATAGAGTTCAATATTAGCATATCGGATTTCATACTCGCCAAGATTCAGATCTGTTTTGACCAAAAGAGGAATATAAGGATACTTTTTAGTCGTCATCTGAGTATAAAAGTCACTTTGATCAATTTGATATAATCGATAATAATTCTGATAAGCCATATTGTCTTTGAGATATGGTAATTGTTCAACAAATATATCATTAAGAAAATAAGTATTATCAAATGAATTACCTCTTAAGTGACTTGATAAAGGATAATAGAAATGATTAAAATATTCTTTTTCCTTAGTCGTTTTATCATCTTCAATCCATTGCATGATATCTTGCTTAAGCTTTACCGGTTCAAAAGTAAATGTTCGCTGCTTCTCCTTATAACTCTTTGGAGGAAATGAAACTTCAACAAAAATTGAAGACTCAACAGGCTGACCTTTTACAAAAGCAGGTATAAATGTACTTTTTTTTACTGCATCAATGGCAAATGATTCGAGATCCACATAAGATTCCAGTATTTTTTCAATGTAAATACTACTGTCTGGAAATACCTTCACCTGCAAAATCACTGAACCTGTGACTTTATTTTTAGCAAAAGCTGGGGGATATTCTGGTTCGACTAAATTGATTAATCGTGCAGCAACAGAATCCTGAACCACCATATAATTTTGTGCAAAGACAATACATAATGCATTGATAAATAAAAGGAAGAGAAAGACTTTTTTTAAATCCATTGATGTTTCTTATACCACTTATAAGTTGCAATCAAATTATCAAGCAATTTCTTTTGAGGAGAAAAAGCTAAAAGACGTACCGCCTTAGCGTTAGAGCATAACCAGTTTTTATTTGTTAATTCACTGGCTTTTTGACGGTTTAGCACTGGTAATTTCTTTTGCAAACGACCCAGCATTTCGGCGATTACACCACTTAACGAAACCAGATAATCGGGAACTGCAATAGGCACAACCAGTTTATTCATCGCTAATGAGAGTGTTTCTATAAATTGGTTAATCGTATATGCTCTGCCATCAGAAGCGTTAATAATCTCATGATTGACGTTTTCACTCAAAATGCACTTATCGATTAATTTTATTAAATCTTCCACATAAATCAAACTAATAAACTTATCAGAAAGGCCAGGATGAATCGCTATATGCTTCTCAATTAACTGAAAATAAAAGAGGAAATCTTTATCTCCAGGACCATAAACAGATGCTGACCGAATAATGACCCAGTTCTTTTCGCAATTTCTCTGAACATTCTTCTCTGCTAATAACTTTGATTTTCCATACCAACTGATCGGTCGGGGTACATCACTTTCAGAAACTGATTGATTGGCAATACCAGGTCCGCCAGCAGCCTGACTGCTTAAAAATATAAACTGACTGATTGATTCTGTATGATTACAGACCTGAACAATTTTTTGTGTAAGATCAACATTCGATTTACAAATTTCATCAAATGATTTTGATTTGGTTTGCGCAGCACAATGAATAAAGACATCATATCCTTGAATAATTGCTGACAAGGCATCCATATCTTTATAATCAAAGGTTTGTTTCTTGATCAAAGGATTTAACAAGGAAATATCTGCGCCATCTCTGACAAGGGCAAGCACATCTTCTCCTTTTTGATACAGGTAATTTGATAACTGGCTACCTATAAAGCCATTTGCACCACTTATAACAATTCTATTCATACTTGCAATAAAAGATAAATGAGTATTTTCGTCAAATACTTTTTTCTTTATCAAGTTTAATTATGCTTTTTACTTGTACAAAACAAAAATACCCTGTCCGTCAGTATAAGTTTTTATTGTTCCCTGACTGAAATGATGCGTAACATAGCCAGATGCCGACGCAGGCGTTCCTGTACCAAAAATGTTATAATTTGCAAAACGATAGACTGCATGAGGATGACCATAACTGTTATTGGTTCCAAAGCTTAGAATCCCTACTTGAGCATATTGATTCAGAACGCTTTGGAGAAATGCTGTACTGCTGGTACCATTTGACGAGCTTCCATGATGAGAGATCTTCAAAACATCCGCACTGAGTGACCACGGATTAGCCATCATGTAGTTTTGAACCACTCCCTCAGCGTCTCCTGTTAATAAAATCTCTGCATTGTAATAGGTCAGTTTCAATACTATACTAGAGTTATTCGCTCCACTTGCATTTTGATCAGGAGGATAGCCCATATTTAAGAATTTAAATTGAACAGCCGAATCCAAAAAGAGGTTTTGACCGACTTGATAATTATAAGAGTTCGCCGTTGACAAATAAAAATCATAAGTATAATCTCCAGAATCGCGAATATCGTACAAACCGCCATAATGATCGGCATGACGATGTGTCTCAATGAGATAATTAAAATGAGAGATTCCAAGCGTATTTACATAATCAAGTGCCATAGGCTCACCATATCCCTGCCAGTTGAGTGTCGCATCTCCCCTGCTTCCATAGCCCCCATCAACCATTATATTCTTACCTTCTGGTGTTTTTATATAAATCCCATCACCTTGAGCGACATCAATATAATGGACTTCCAGAAAATTATAATTATTGGAGGTTGTTGTAAACTGAATCAGAGTATCCTGATATACGTTTTCATTTTCTATACGAATCTTCATCGAATATTGCTTGTTCGGAGCAGATACAGGCAGATGAAATAAAAACTCAGTATCTTTTTCTTTTGCTGACCATGCCATATATTTTGCAGAATTGTTGATTCGGTCATAATACTCAAAACGAACATTCATTTGTTCTTTTGTTTTGATATAGAGCTGATTTCCAGAAAGGGTCAAGGCTTCAAACATTCCATTCGCTTGTGTCTGACCAGGAGTGCTGATGGTCACATTATTGCCACAAGCGACAATCAGCAATGTAAAAGATAAGATGAGTATTATTTTATATTTATTCATTCTAACTCCTTATGATTCTTACAAAAAATATAAGCATGTTTTTTTGTAAAGCATGATTTTTTTCAAACATTTCTTCTTAATTCTCATTATCAAGTTGATCATCTCAATTCGAAGAAGGATATCATGACCAAAAATATCAAATATTAATACTTTTTGTCTGAAAAATCAGCATTTTTTATCTTTTTACTGTAAATCAAATAGCTGAACCGAGAGCAAGACGGGGGTACTAAGAGCGTAAGACGGCGGTTGATTGACAAAAATTCATGTTTTTGCCTGCAAAATCCACTGTCAGAATTAGTTGATATCAACTATTTTTAAAACTTTTCAAGAGAGTTTTCATTATTTAGGAGCGTTAGCTCTGACATCTTCGTAGCAATGGCAATTATTCATTATTTAGGAGCGTTAGCTCTGATATCTTGGTAGCAATGGCAATTATTCATTATTTAGGAGCGTTAGCTCTGATATCTTGGTAGC
>CAZNKI010000027.1:37461-47425 GCA_964573665.1 uncultured Candidatus Cloacimonadota bacterium
AATAACAACACTGTTTATCTCATCAAAAAAATAATCCATAAAGCAGTATTAAAATCTTACTTGACAATTAAAATCGAATAATCTTAAATGAATAAAGAATCAAAATATTAATAAAGGAGAATTTATGAAAAAAATTACTATTTTAATGTTTTTAATAAGCTTATTTAATTTGCTTATGTCTGCTGATAATCCCAAAACTGAGATTATTTATCCCCATTATCGGTATGAAGAATATTCCGATATGACAGAACAATTTGAAATTCCAGTCAAACTCACTTACACAATATCTTTAAACAAAAGAGTTTATATGCCTGATGATGAAGTTTATGTAGATATGGTATTTGAATATATCACATCGAGTCCCCGATATATGCCTAATGATAAAATTGAAGTGTTTATACCTACAAATGATTGGGAAAAATCGTCTCATTTTGAAGAATTCCAAGTCTTTCCTTTAGGCGAGACTTCAGCAATTTTAAATGATAATAACAAAACGTTTAAAACCAGGACTAAAGTTGTGTTTTCTAAGAAAAAGAGAAATTCTGTCGTCGTATGGTATAACCTCACTGTCACTGGAAAAAATATTTATGGACCAACTTTAGATAATAACCGAAGCGAAGATGACAAAAATTATTTGTTTAGACAAAAATCCAAATACACTTATACCCTTTATCCGCTTTTAGATAAATCAGAAACTCCAAATGATAAAGATCTTGATGATGAAGATAACTTACAATATAAAATACAGCTAAACAAATAAGATCTCTTCTTCTCAGAATAACATAATACTGATATCAATTGGCTTAAAAAGAGAGTAAGCATTGCTATGTCAAACCGTTCTAAAAATATCTACAGTTTTTTATTATTTAGGAGTCATAGCTCTGACATCTTGGTAGCAATGAGAGCTTTGAATTAGTCATGGAGCCGGCTCGGCTCGAGCCGTAAATGCTGATAAATAAAGGACTCAAGAACAAAGAAATCACCTTTTTTCATCTAATTCAAAGATCTCGCAATGGCAAATATTCTATATTTAGGAGCGTTAGCTCTGACATCTTGGTAGCAATGGTTTTATTTCAGATTTATCTGATTTTTGTCACTTTCTTAATTATGTTGTGATTCTGATTACTCTTAAAGAAATAAATACCGGACGGACATTCATTTTGATGATAATCCTTTCCATCCCATTGAGTATTGAGTATATTATTCTTCGTCTCACTTAAACTAAGCTGTCTTACTTTTTGACCTTTGATATTAAATATTTCGATATATTGGGGCTTAGAATTTCTAATACCTGATACCATTTCTATATTGAATTGAGATTTTCCGGGATTCGGATAAACACTAATTGAAGATAAAGAAGGATTAATAACCTGATTGTCATTTGACAGCTGACCATTTGATAAAAGTTTTATCGTATGAATATTCTGGTAATCCGTCCATGACCAGTAAATACATCCATCAGAACCAAATTTTACTAAATCAGGAGAATATGTGCCATAATCACCACCAAACCATGTGTAATTATTCCCAAATTGCTCATATTGCCAAATGAGTTCTCCCTGTAAAGAATATTTCATCAAAAGCCCATTAGAACTTTCTTTTGATTTCCCATATAAAAAAATATAATTATCGATACATGACATTCCTTGAATATTCCATAAAATGTTTGGACCAACTTCAAAAAGTACTCTTAAGGAGTCATTCTCAATTACTGCTATTTCTTGAGTAATATTCAGTGGGACTGACTCATATTTCTTATAATATGCAACTAAAAATTCACCTGTAATTTCGTTTTGACAAATCGTTGGTGCAGAAGTCTCTAACCCATGCGATTCAAAGTTATCTGCTGTCAACCGATTCAAAACATTTCCATTGATGTCAATCTCGATAATTGTACTTAATCCAGAATCTAATTCACAAGCAACATAATAATGATCGTTATTCTTTGCAATAATCTGATAAGCAAGCTGTCTTTCAGAAGAAGTAGAATTTGTCTCATCGAAAAAAACAGAGTTTAGTATTTCTCCACTTGCTGATAATCTATAGTAGCAAGCTCTTGAAGTATATTGAAAATTTGAAAGTGTTGACTTTCCTACCGCAAGAATCTCGCCATTGGGCAAACGAACCGCATGACTAAGATACAAATTTGGATAAGAAATATTATCTGACGAGTTAATATGAGTAAAATTGCCATTTGAATCCATTTTCCATAACTGTATCTGACTTTCACCACTCATCATTGTCACTAAAAAGTAACAATCATCATTATTATCTTTATTAATAAAGGTGAGATTTTTTGTATAGGGAGGATGAGAATAATCAAAATTTGACCATAAAAGATTACCATTTGAATTATACTTTAAAACGCCATAACTATATGAATGAAGTTCTTCATGTATCACCCAATCTGAAAAAACTAAAACACTTCCATCAGAACATAATTGGGTTGATCTTGTGCCAGCTAATAAATAATCAGGTAAAACATAATCTGCAACATATCCAGATTGTGCAGATAAGGTAAAAATCATAAATAAACAAACTATTAAACAAACATTTTTTGCATTTAGTTTACTCAGCATAAATCCTCCATTTTTCGAATATTCTTTTAACTACTCAATATTATTTTCAATTCATATTTCATATTTAAGCCAAAATTTAATCAATTATCAGTGGATGTCAATAAATATTTCTTATAATGTTTAAAATTCCCAGATTTCAAATCTTACTTGACAATATTGTTCAAATAATCATTTTTGATAAACTCAGCCAGAATCTCAGACAGAGATCAAAATAATTGGAGGATTTATGAGCCAAAGTAATCAACAAAACTTACGATTTGAACAAGAAACAGCGCTTGTAAAAATTCTTGAAGAAGATTTTGCAATAAAGAACTATTATGATATATTTGAAAATAAAGACGAACTTAAGCAAATCGTAAATCAGTTATTATCCGATTCTGTTAAACTCAATCATATTATCGCACCACGATTGTATCAGATTTGCGAAAAAGCCAAAGAGATTATCAATTTCACAGAAGATATTGATTTTTATATTATTTCTTCGATTGAGGTCAATGCCTTTTCAATTAATGGTTTTGGATATGTCCCTCACATGATTTGTTTAACATCTTCACTGGTTCAATTACTCAGTGATGATGAGTTATTATTTGTGATTGGTCATGAAATCGGGCATCTGATTTTCAGACATAGCCAGTTATATGTGGTGAACAGCTTATTATCCAATCGTGAGGAGCATGAAGTACCCGCCCATATCAGCAACGTCTTTACTCGTTGGAATCAGTATGCTGAAATCAGCGCTGATCGTATAGGATTTATGGTTATGCCCAACCTTGAAACCATTGGCAAGGTCTTTTTCAAATTTGCCTCCGGTTTATCCGAAGCACATTTAAATTTCAATATTCAGGAATACTTAAAACAACTCGACACAGTGAAAGAACTTAAAGTCGGCGACTTTTATTCCAGCCATCCTGGACATCTGATTCGCTTAAAAAGTTTGGATTTATTCTCAAATTCTAAACTCTATCCCAATCATGCCCCAAAGACTAAAACCATCACGATTAAACATCTCAGCAAAGAGCTGGATGAGTTAATTTCTCTGATTGAATTTCACCCTAAAGATGATGATGAGAAAAATACTGTTGAATTTATCTCAGCGGTTGGCGCTTACATCTCTTATTGTGATGGCGATATGAACTCACAGGAATGGGAACTGCTTTACGAATATTTGTCCCGATTCACATCAAAACCAGAGCAATACTTAGATTTTAAAAATATGAAAGAAATCGAAAAGAGAACCAAGGCGATTTGTAAGCATTACGGAGATCAAATCGATAATGAAGATAAGTATATATTGTTCCAATTGATGATGAAACTTGTCATCGCAGATGGGCGCCTTGAAGAAGAAGAAAAGAATAAACTATTTGAAATTGGCACAGCTTTAAAGATATCAGAGAAGAGAATCAAGGAAATCATCCGTGAAGAAAGTGAAAATTATCTATCACCTCGAAAAAAACTGACTCAGACCAAATTATTCACAAAAAATGAGAATTTCCATCCTGAGAATAATCCTAAATAATCAATTTTTACAGAAAGTCTGGTGATTCAATGAAAAAGCCATTATGGGTTGTTTATACGTATGCAACTCTTGCTATGTTTTTCTGGAGTTTTTCATTTATTTGGGTGAAACAACTCTATGATTTTGGATTCAAACCCATAACAGTAGTATTTATCCGTCTTGTCATTGCGAGTGTCATTTTAAATCTTGTGGGTAAATATCTGTTTGCTAAAGAAAAAGTGAAACGGGAAGATTATAAACATTTCTTCTTATTGGCTTTTTTTGAACCCTTTTGCTATTTTATGGGTGAAAGTTTTGGGATGCAATATGTATCTGCAAGCTTAGCATCAATCATAGTTGCCCTAATCCCATTAGTCACACCGATCTTTGCCTGGTTTATCATCAAAGAAAAAATCAATATCTATGAGATCATCGGCTTAATCATTTCATTTAGCGGTGTCTTGCTTTTGGTTGTAAATGATCTTAAATTAGAAGGTAAAATAATTGGCTATTTACTGATGTTTGTCGCAGTACTTGGTGGTACAAATTATGGAATTGCCTTAAGAAATCTTGCAGATAAATATAATGCCCTGACAATTGTCAGAGTTCAAACCTTTATTGGAGCTTTGTTATTTCTCCCCTTTTTCTTAATCTGGGATCTCAAACCCTTTATGCAATTGCCCTACACTTTTCAGCCTTATTCATTATTAGTGTTGCTTGCCATTTTCCCTTCATCTTTAGCGTTTATATTACTCACAATTGTTGTCAGAAATATTGGTGTTGTAAGAGCAAATGTTTTCACAAATCTCATCCCCATCATGACAGGAGTGCTTTCCTATTTTATGATTAAAGAACAATTCTCAAGTTTAAAGATCCTGGCTATGATTATTGTAATATTTGGATTATTTATCTCTCAACTCCATCGTTTTGATTTAAAGATATTTAGTTTTAAGATAAAGAGGACTTAATGAAGAAAGTGATCCTAACGATTTTTATAATATTTATTTTTATAAGCATTTTTGCATTTCCTGTCAAAGACTACAATTTTTATCTCCCCAACACGAATATTTCTCCTTATGCTTTAGGTTTAGGGGGAATTTGCCTGACTCAATCAGAAAATAACTTAGCCTTTGTCAGTAATCCCGCATTGTTAGGAGATGTGAAACAAATGACATTTACAGCATCCTTCTTAATCCCCAGTACTAATAAAACTTTTACCCAAATGCTCAGTCAGAATCCCATTCTTGAAAAAAGCAATTTTCGAGGATTCGGCATACAGGCACAAAAGATTGGGGTATTATATCAGGAATTGGCAAACATCAATGAAACAGACATTTCAGATAACTTCAAAACATATCAGGACTATAAACTCAGATCTTTTGGCTTATCCTTTGCCGATACCACACAAAGTATCAGTTTAGGACTAAGTTTCAAATACCTAGATGGTCGCTTGGTTTATTTAAATCAAAGAAAAACATATTTCGGAGATCGTCTGGATTCATTGTACATCACAGAAGAATTTATTGATTCCAAATCAAGAGGATTTGCAAGCGATATAGGTATATACGGTCAAAGAGGAGCTTTCCATTTCGGTTTCATGGTAAATGACTTGTTTTCAAAACTCTACTGGAAAGATTATGATCAGGTGAAGATCAAAACCAGAGGTAACTTCTCTGTGGAATTAAGATCAAACTCAATTGCTTTAGCATCTGGTGTCAGCAGTTTATGGAATATTCACGAACAAGCTCTTTATTCTCAATCCATCAATTACTCCGCACAATTATCTAATCCTAACTTAAAACAAAGTGTTTCGCTTCGTTTTGGTGCTACCAGCAAAGATTATAAAGAAAGTAAAAATATCTTATACAGTTTTGGAACAAGCTATATGATTCAGACCTTTAAAATTGATCTGTCCATGCAGACCCGGGGCTTAAAATCAAATACAGCACAATATGCATTTTCATTGAGTGTTGGTGAATAATAATCTTTAAAAAAAGTGTGGTAACATGTTTCAAATATCATTTTTGAATGCAGGAATATTACTTGCATCCTTAGCAGCAATTCTTCCAATTCTTATCCATTTGTTTACAAAGCAAAAACCTCAAAAAGTCTTTTTCAGTTCTTTAAAATTTATCAAAGAGAGCTTACAGGAAAGAAACAGAAGTATAAAGCTTAAAAATTTGCTTATCATCCTCAT
The DNA here is from genome assembly GCA_964573665.1 of uncultured Candidatus Cloacimonadota bacterium. Lineage (GTDB taxonomy): Bacteria > Cloacimonadota > Cloacimonadia > Cloacimonadales > WRIO01 > JAGOCT01. The sequence continues at coordinate 43,733 of CAZNKI010000027.1, forward strand.
TCGTACATTGATCATATTACTGACGATCTTAGGTATTTCAAGACCCGCAATTAAAGTCCCATTTTTAAAAGACAAACAAAAACATAACAACACTGCAGTAGTCATAGTTATTGATAATTCATTAAGTATGGATTATCTGGTCAATGAACAAACTGAGCTTCAACATGCAAAAGATAAAGCAAAAGAAATAAATGCAATGCTGACGGAAAATGATATCAGCATCGTCATGAGCCGTGATACAGAATGGAATCGTTTAAATTCGATTATTACATATGGTAAGTTTAAAGAAAAGCAATTAGAAAACATTAATGTCACCTGGAATGCGATGTCATTGTCTGAAGTCATTGAGGAAGCAGAAAAAAAACTCCAGGAAAGCCATTATCTAAATAAAGAGATCTATGTTATTAGCGATTTCCAGAATGAAGAACTACCATCAAAATCCAGTATCCCTGTATACTTCATCCCCAGCACTGACAATAAAAATCGTTCAAATTTAGCCATCACTCAATCGAAGAGCAGCTCATCCTTAGTAAAAAACAATAACGAACGAAAAATTGAGTTTGAAGTTCAAAATTATTCAAATGATAACTATCACGATGTAGTTGTTCAACTCTATATGAATGGTTCCCTTCATTCTGAAAAGATGATCAATATTCAAGCCAATCAAAGCAAAAGTGAAAATTTTATCATTTCTAATGCCCTAAAAGGGTGGAACTATGGATGGGTGGAAGTTAAAAATGAAAGATTTGAGGCTGACAATCGCCATTATTTCACATTCTACACTGAATTTGAAAAAAGAATCGGCGTTTTTTCTGATTCAGAACTGCCGAGACCACTACAAACCATTTTAAAGATTTATGCAGGTCAAAATGGAAAAATTGAATATTTAAATGCTCAGACATTTTCAAATGCAATGATTCCTCAGTATTCATTTTTTATGGTGTATCATCAGACAATTAACCCTCAATTGAAACTCATCAGCGACAAAATAAAACTATCCAACAAAAATTTATTATACATTCTCAAAAAGGATATGAATCAGGATGACGCATCTTGGATTGCTCAACAACTGAATGTGTCTCTGAATAAAAAATCTGACAAGAATGATAGCTTTATCACTTTTTTCAATCCATATCATTCTATTACACAAGGCTTTGATCTCAAGCAAATAAAAAAACAGAAGATATTTAGTATCTATCAAATCAGCCAAAATTCTGAAACAAATACTTTGATTCAAACGAATCAAATTGCACTGGCTGTTGAAAATTACTTCTGCCTTTGGAATATTGATTTTCAAAACGAAAATAATAGCTTTATCTATGAAGCTGTATTTCCCGTTTTCGCTTACAGAACATTTCAATATCTAAATAATCAGGACATTCTCAATCTACAATACTTTATCAATGATGTCTTTGAAATAAAAGATGCCGAAATAAGCGTCAATCAAAGTAACGGTATTCATTACAAAAATCAAAAAGTTGCACTTAAAAAGCCTGGAATATATTCAATAAAAGAAAAAAATGAAACAGAACTTGTAATTGGAGTCAATCAGAAGGATTTCAATGAAAGTATCTATCAAAGATTTGATCAAAAAAATAAATCTGATATCCATTTCTTAGATAAATCATGGAAAAAAAATATACTGATCAGCCGTTTAGGCTATGAAATCTGGAAATATTTATTCTTCTTAGTATTAGTATTGATCGCAATTGAGATGTTTTTAATAAAAAAACATGAACATCGGATCTAAAAAAGCTGGACAAGCATATTTTTTTTTAGTAGATTGAAAAATAGCTTGAAGCCAACTATATATTTCTAACAAAATCAAGCAATTTTCTTGACAGAGGAATTTATGATTTATACTGAAGATTCGGAAATCACATTATTAATTGTTGAAGATGATGATGATCATGCAGAATTGATTCAAACACATTTAAACGAATCTGGCATTTCAAATCCAATGTTTCGATTCCCAAATGGAAAAGCAGCATTAGATTATTTACAGAGTGAGAAGGATGCTAAAAGTCAGAAATATTTTTTAATCCTGCTGGATATCCGAATGCCGATTATGACAGGCGTTGATTTGTTAAGAATACTCAAACAAGATGAAATCCTTAAAAAAATTCCAGTAATAATGTTGACAACAACAGACGATGAACGTGAAATCGAAGAGTGCTATTTACTCGGATGCAATAGCTACATTACCAAGCCTTTGGATTTCAAAAAATTTGTAGAAATGTTAAAAAGATTAGGGCTTTTTCTTCAAATTATAAAAATCAGTAGAGTATGTTAGATTATTTAATGAGGTATTCATGACAACAAGTGATCAAAAACAATTTCATATCTTAGTCGTTGAAGACGATGAAATTGTCGCTGAGTTGATTAACGATATCATTGAGGATATGGATTTAAAATGCACTTGTATGAAAAATGGTCATTCAGCGATTGCCTGGCTAAGCAATAATTCACCCGATTTAATGATACTTGATTATTCTTTACTTGATATGAATGCTGCCATTCTGACCAGTTTAATATCTCATGAAAATTCTACCATTCCCCCATTTATCATCTCTACAGGTATGGGAGATGAACTAATCGCCGTCGATATGATGAAACGTGGAGCTCGCGATTATCTGGTTAAAAATGCTCAGTTTCTTCAAAATTTAAAACTGATATTAAATCGAGTAATAAGAGAACTTACCACTGAAAGTGTTTTAGCTAAAACGCAAAATGAATTAGATGAAAGCAGATATCTCTTAAGTACATTGATAGATGCGATTCCTGATATTATCTGCTTTAAAGATAAAGATAGAAAATGGGTTGAAGCGAACAATTATACTTTAAAGCTTTTTAATCTTAATAAGATTAACTATCGAAACATGAGTAATAAAGAGCTCGCAAATGCTGTACCTGAGTATAAGAATATTTTTGAACGGTTTGAAGATGAAGAACCAAATATCATACGAAATCGTAAAACAGTCAGAACCAGAGATACCTTTGTGACCAAAGATAATCGAACCCTGATTTTTGATGTATTGAAAATTCCGTTATACTATCAGGATGGCAGTTTTAAAGGTTTATTAATTGTTGGAAGAGAAATAACTGATTTAATCAATAGTATCGAAGCAAAAAAAGATTTAGAATCTAAGGCTCTGAAATCTCAAAAAATGGAAAGTTTAGGAATAATGGCAGGTGGTGTAGCTCATGATTTTAACAATCTGCTCACGGTGATCCTTGGACATACGGACTTAATCATGCATTCTGTTCCCCATGACAGCCATTTGTTTAACAGCCTCAAAGAAATCGAAACATCATCAAAACGGGCTACTGAATTGTGTAAACAAATGCTGGCATATTCTGGAAAAGGAAGAATTCTTTCGCAGATTATAAATATCAATCAACTCATTGAAGGTATTAACTCTCTTATCCAAGGAATAATCAATAAAAAAACACAGGTAATATATCATTTAAATCCTGATTATGGGATTATTGAAGGTGATAACAGTCAACTTCAACAACTGATTATGAACTTAGTGATAAATGCTTCTGAAGCGATTTCTGATATTAATGGTCAAATCACAATAGAAACAGGTAAAACAAAGTTTGACCCACTGACAACAAGTAATTATATTTTTGTAAGTGAATTAATCCAGGAAAGCTGTATTTATATTAGAATTTCAGATACAGGGACAG
>CAZNKI010000028.1:0-46061 GCA_964573665.1 uncultured Candidatus Cloacimonadota bacterium
TTCTGTAGGTATGTGTTCTATTGCGATTATATCTCGGGTTAAGTCTTTACGGAGCGCCATGATAATATAGGTAGCTTCAGACTCTATACTGTACTCCCCATCTTACTTCACAACGAAGATCGAAATTCTATGGCATTTTCTATTGAATCAAGAGTACCTTTTCTTGATTACAGACTTGTTGAATTTGCCCTGTCATTAGATGATTCAATGAAGATAATTCAAGGAGAAACTAAATTTATTCTTAGAGAAGGAATGAAAGGCATTCTTCCTGAAAAAATCATGAAACGTAAAGATAAAATGGCTTTTGTCACAGCTGAAGAATTATGGGTTAAAGAAAATAAAGAATTCTTTCTTAACGAGCTAAATTTACTTAAATCTTTGACTCCGAATTTCATAAGACTGAATACCTACGATTACTTTGAAAAAATGATCAATGGAATTATTCCTTTTGATCATAGTCTTATAAGATTTGTTAGTTTTGGCAGATGGTTAAGAATATTCAACGTAGAAATATAGAATTGACAAAAACTGCAAATAAAACTCTTTTAAAAAATGGATACATAAAAGATACATATAACTAAAATAACTGAATAGAGAGTGAACCAGGGGTAAACCGAGTCCATATTGACTATGTTATATTGAAAACTCCCCAAAAAATATAAATATTTTATAATAATGAGTAAGAAAAAATTAAAAAAAAGATTTGACAATATAGATACATCATTTATTTTTATCACAAATTTAAACCTTTAATCATACCCAGCGAGGTAGAAAGGATGGAAAATGAATATCCATGCACCATAACAAACCTTCAAATAAACATTATTACAAAATCATTATATAAATTTGGAGGAGAAAATGGATAAAAATTTTAATTTACTTGGAAGAAATCTTTTTGATCTCGATGATTATACCGCTGACGAAATCATTCATATTCTTGAAGTCACAAAAGTGATGAAAGAGATCAACTCAAGAGAATACAAAAAATTACCAACATTAAAAGGTAAAACTGTTTGTACACTTTTTATTGAAAACTCAACAAGAACTCGTATGTCGTTTGAACTTGCTGCTAGCCGTTTGAGTGCTGATGTAGTAAGCTTTCAGACTTCTACAAGTGCATTACAAAAAGGTGAAAGCCTTCAGGATACCGTTGCTACCTTAAATGCGATGGGTATAGATCTTTATATTATCAGGCATAGTTCTCCTGGTAGCCCTCAGATGGTGCATAAATTTTCAGGAAAACCTGTAATGAATGGGGGAGATGGAAGACATGCTCATCCAACCCAAGCTTTACTTGATATGTATTCTATCTGGGAAAAGACAGGTACTTTAAACGGCTTAAAAATTACAATTGTTGGTGATATTACAAATAGCCGTGTTGTTCGCTCAAACTTAATTGGTATGAAAAAACTGGGTGCTGAAGTAACCATTTGTGGACCAAGAACACTTGTACCTTCCTACATGGAAGAGGTCTATGGATGCAAAGTCACCTATGATCTTAAAACAGCTTTAAAAGATGCAGATGTAGTAATGGGTTTAAGAATGCAGTTGGAACGTCAAACTGAAGGTTTGTTCCCAAGCCTTGAAGAATATACCAAAAATTATGTATTGTCCAAAAAAACCTTAAAATGGGCAAAAGAAAATGCGCTCATTATGCATCCAGGACCAATGAATAGAGGTATTGAAATTTTACCTGAAATTGCTGATAGTCAACAAAGTATTATTCTTCAACAAGTGACAAACGGAGTGGCAGCACGAATGGCTTTATTGTTCTTAATCCTTGGTGGAAAGATTTAAGGAGGGAAAATGAAAACTTTAATTAAAAACGGTGAAATCTATATCAATCAGCAATGGGTAAAAAAAGATATTCTTATTGAAGGATCTTTAATTGTCGAAATTGATAATGAAATAAATGAAAACGCGGATGAAGTGATTAATGCAGAAAATAAAAAAGTCTTACCTGGATTTGTCGATCTGCATTGTCATTTAAGAGACCCTGGTCAAACCTATAAAGAAGATATACACACGGGAACACGTTCTGCAGCAAAAGGCGGATTCACGACGATTTGTGCAATGCCAAATACCGATCCGACTATTGATAATATTGGTGAAGTTGAATATGTTCAAAGAAAAGCAAAAGACATCGGATTGTGTAAAGTTAAAGTCATTGGCGCTTCAAGCAAGAAACTTGAAGGAAAAGAAATCTCTGAAATCGCAACAATGAAAGAAGGTGGAATTGTAGCTGTTTCTGATGATGGAGGCTGTGTCCAAAATGCAAAGCTTCAATCAAATATCATGCGTTATGCGCAGAATTTTAATGTGCCTGTGATCGTTCATGCTGAAGATTATAATTTAGCTGGAAAAGGACAAATCAGCGGTGGAAAAATTGCAACAAAGCTCGGGTTAAGCGGTATTCCTGCTTTAGCTGAAGAAATTATCATTGCACGCGATCTTATGCTTGCTGAATCAACAAAATGCCAGTTACATATCGCTCATCTATCCACAGCAAAATCTGTAGAATTGATTCGTAATGCAAAAAAAGATGGAATTAATGTCACTTGTGAGGTAACTCCTCATCACTTAATATTTAACGAAGATCGGTTAGAAAGCTTCGATACAAATTTCAAATGCAAACCACCGATTCGATCTGAAAAAGACAGACTTGCATTAATTCAAGGATTAATTGATGGTACAATTGATATGATTGCTACTGATCATGCACCTCATGCAGACTTTGAAAAAGAAAAAGAATTCGATTTTGCACCTTTTGGTGTTATTGGATTTGAAACAGCTTTCGCAGGTTTATATACTCATTTAGTCATGAATAATATGATTACTTTAGAACTTTTAATTGAGAAACTCGCAGTCAATCCTGCTAAATGGTTAGGGCTTAACAGCGGTGTAATCGAAGCAGGAAAAACTGCAGATTTAACAATTGTTGATTTAAAAGAAACTATAGAAATAAAATTAGATACAATTCTCTCCAAATCAAAAAATTCACCATTTTTAGGTGAAACTCTTTATGGAAGAATTGATAAAACAATTTGTGATGGAAAAATTACTTGGGATTATTCTCAGATAATTGAAGATTAAACATAAAAGGCATAAAGATATTCTTTATGCCTATTTTTTTTGCTTGGAGTTACAATGGTAAATGACTTTTTAGGCTTTGTCAAAGAAATTGAATTTTTAAATGAATTCTATTACTTACTAAAAGTAAGTGTAGATTCTAAAGAACACTTAGGATTACCTGGTCAGTTTTATGAAATAAAAAGACCTGATCATAATAAATTAAGAGTCCCAATTAGTATTTACAATGTTGAGAATAACCTTGTTTCATTTCTAATAAAAATTGTTGGAGAAGGAACCCTTTCACTGAGTAAACTTGAAATAGGTACGTCAATCAATCTCTTAGGACCATTGGGAAACACTTTTTCAGCTCCTGATAAAAATGAAATTTCTCTCTTAATTAGCGGTGGTGTAGGCTATGCTCCACTTGCCTATTTTAAATCATATTTTGCTAATCATCAAATGCTATTTATTCATGGAGGTAGAAATTCAAAAGAAGTCTTTGAAGCCGATTACATTTACACTGATGATGGGTCTACTGGTATAAAAGGTTATGCAACATCTGATTTACTTGAAATTATCAAAGAAAAAGGGATTACAAAAATTTACACTTGCGGTCCAAAAGTAATGATGAAAAAAATTGTTGAATTATCAAGCCCAGTGATAAATGATATCGAAGTTTCTTTAGAAGAGTATATGGCTTGCGGTTTAGGTGTCTGTTATGGATGTGTGACAAAAATAAAAAATGGAAATGACTTTGTTTACAAAACTGTATGCAAAGATGGACCAATTTTTAAAGGAAGTGAGGTAATTTGGGATGAATAGATTAAAAACAAAATTAGGAAAACTCAGTTTTAATAATCCGATTACTGTTGCTTCGGGTACTTTTAGTTATGAGTACAATCAACTTTACGATGTAAATCAATTAGGAGCTATTGTCACAAAAACAATTACTCCAGAACCTAAAAAAGGAAATCCTACACCTAGACTCTATGAAACTGAATGTGGTTTACTCAATTCTATTGGTCTTCAAAATCCTGGTATTGAACATTTTCTAAAACATTCGATAAAAGATTATGAAAACTTTTCATCTCCTTTGCTCGTTTCATTCTCAGCAAGTACTATTGACGATTTTTGCCTCATGATCCAAAGATTAGAAGAATGTGATTTAATTAAAGGTTATGAAGTGAACGTTTCATGTCCAAATGTAGCAAATGAGGGTTTAGCTTTTGGTGTTGATGATAAAGTAATCTATGAGTTAACTTGCAAACTTTCAAAGCTTACCAATAAAGAATTAATTATCAAACTCTCTCCAAATGTGACAGACATTGTTAAAATAGCCAAAGCTGCTGAAGAAGGTGGTGCAACATCTATCGCGCTGATCAATACGATGTTGGGTATGGCAATTGACTGGCAAAATGGCAAATCAAGAATAAAAAAAGGCGTCGCAGGTTATAGTGGATTAGCAATCAAACCAATTGCGCTACAAATGGTTTATCGTGTCGCAAAACAAATAAAAATCCCAATTCTGGCTATGGGTGGTATATCAAGCTATCAGGATTGTTTAGAATTTTTATATGCAGGAGCTTCTATGCTGGCGATTGGTACAACACAATTTTATCAGGGAGATCTGCCTATGAAGATCATTAACGATTTGAATAAACATTTTGAAGACAATGATCAAGTGCTAAATGATATTATTGGAAAAGTTTGGGGAATTGAATAATTATTGATGAGTTTAAATCTTGAAAATATTTACTTTTTGCTTTTTAATTATTATGGACCTCAAAATTGGTGGCCTGCTGATTCACAAGATGAAATCATTATAGGGGCAATTCTTACCCAAAATACTAACTGGAAAAATGTAGAGTTAGCGATAAAAAATCTAAAAAAGCATCAAGTATGTTCACTTAAGCATATTGAGATTTCTTCAGAATCATTGATTGCCGATTTGATCAAACCTTCTGGATTTTTCAATATTAAATGTAAAAGATTAAAACATACAGCATCGATTTTAAATAAAATCGACTGTAATGATTATTCTGATAATGAACTAAGGCAACTTCTTTTATCAATAAACGGAATAGGACCAGAAACAGCTGATTCAATTTTATTGTATGCTTATAAGCGTTTATTCTTTGTGATCGATGCTTATACAAAGAGATCACTCAACAGATTAGGTTTTAGTTTAAAAGATACTACTTATCAGGGATTTCAAGATTTTATTATGGCAAATTTGAAAAAAGATTACATCTTGTTTAATGAATTTCACGCACTTATTGTCGCAAATGCAAAAATAGCTTGCAAAGTCAAACCTGCCTGTTTTAAATGTCCTTTAATAAAAATATGTAATTATGGAAGAAATTATGAGAGTACTAATTCAAAGAGTTAAATACGCTAAAGTAGAAGTTGATCAAAAGACGGTGGGTGAAATTGATAAAGGTTTATTACTCTTTCTTGGCATTCATCAGGATGATACAGAAATTCAACTCGATTATTTAGTCAAAAAAGTGATAGATTTAAGAATTTTCGAAGATGAAAATGGCAAAATGAACCTATCATTAAAAGATGTTTATGGAGATATCCTTTTAGTCTCACAATTTACCTTGTACGCCAATTGCGACAGAGGTAGAAGACCCGATTTTATACAATCTGCACCTCCTCAAAAAGCGAATGACCTGTATGAACTCTTTGCAAAAAAGTTAAGGGAAAATTCAATAAAAACAGAAACAGGAATTTTTGGTGCAGATATGAAGGTTTCATTATTAAACGATGGACCTGTCACGATTATGTTAGAAAAATAAAAAAGGAGAGATTTCAATCTCTCCTTTTTTTATCGAATTTTGATTTTTAATGTTCTGCTATTTCTTGTGCAATTTCTTCGAGTTTTTTCTTCATATCATCATGCATTCCAGCTTCTTTTGTGATCGCTTTTACTGGACATACTTCCATACAGTTTCCACATTTTACACAATCAACCTGGTGAATGATATATTTGTCTTGTTTACTGCCTGAAATACAGGAAACAGGGCATCTGCGTGCACATAATGAGCAACCAATACATTTATCTTTACTGATCATAAAATGCATTAAATCTAAACATACTTTTGCAGGACAGGATTGTTCATTGATATGAGCTTCATATTCATCACGGAAATAATTGATGGTACTCAAAACAGGATTTGGGGCTGATTGACCTAAACCACATAATGATAATTGTTTAATGCTGTTTCCAAGAGTGATGAGCTCATCTAAATCTGAAGATTTACCTTTACCTTTTGTAATTCTGTCTAATATTTCATACAATTGCTTTAATCCGATACGGCATGGAGCACATTTACCACATGATTCATCAACTGAGAAATCTAAAAAGAATTTTGCAATATTGACCATACAATTGGTTTCATTCATTACAATGACACCACCTGATCCCATCATTGCGCCTTTTTCTTTCAATGTCTCATAATCAACTTTAACTTCAAGATGTTCGTTGGTTAAACATCCGCCTGATGGACCACCCAACTGTACAGCTTTAAATTTGTGATCTCCAACGATACCGCCACCAACTTCAAAGATTAAATCTTTGATTGAAATACCCATTGGTACTTCAACTAAACCAGTGTTTCTAATGTCTCCGGTTAAAGCAAAAACTTTAGTACCTTTTGAAGTCTCTGTTCCCATGCTTGCAAACCAATCTGCTCCTTTTCGGAAAATTGTTGCAAGGTTACCTAAAGTCTCAACATTATTGACTAAGGTAGGTTTATTCCATAATCCTTCATTAGCTGGATAAGGTGGTTTCTGAATAGGTTGACCTCTTCTGCCCATAATTGATGCAATCAAAGCTGTCTCTTCACCACATACAAATGCGCCGGCACCTGTTCTTACATGGGCTTCAAAACTGAAGTTTGATCCTAAAATGTTTTCACCCATTAAACCTAATTCTTTTGCTTGTTTAATAGCAAGTTTAATACGTTTAATAGCTAATGGATATTCAGCGCGAATATAGAAATATCCTTCGCTGGCGCCTGTTGCATATGCTGCGAGCATCATTCCTTCTAATACTCGATGTGGGTCACCTTCTAATAGTGAACGATCCATGAATGCTCCTGGATCTCCTTCATCTGCATTACAAACAACATATTTTGGTGATCCTGTTGCTTTTCTAACAAAGTCCCATTTCATTCCTGTTGGGAATCCTGCACCACCACGGCCTCTTAATCCAGATCTTTTTACGACTTCAATTGCTGCTTCTGGCAAATCATTTAAAGCATTCCCCAATGCTTCATAACCGCCAAGAGCAATATATTCTTCAATTTTTTCTGGATCTAAATATCCACAGTTTTCTAATGCAACTTTTACTTGTTTTTGATAAAATGGTATTTCTTCTTTTGTCGCTAATGCTTTATCTTCTTCTTGTTGCATTAATCTCTTTACAGGTCTGCCTTTGATAAAATGTTCATTGACAATCTCTTCAGCATCTTCTGGTACTACTTTTTTGTAAAATATTCCTTCAGGATAAATCATCATTACAGGACCAAAGTCACATGGACCCATACATCCTGTTTCTATAATATTAACTTCTTCACTAATATTATTCTGATGAAGTACTTCTATCATTCTTTCTTTGATTCGAAGCGCACCTGCGGAAACGCATCCTGATCCACAACATATCAGGAGATCGATTCGCTTTGTTGGCATTTAATTCCTCCTATTCTTCGATTGAAATTACAAATTCTTTTACAGGATTCCCATTAACCAAGTGCTCTACAACAACTCTTTTAGCTTTTTCTGCTGTCATATTGCCATAGGTATAACGAGCCTTTCCTTCTTCAATGACGTCGACGACTGGTTCCATAGAAGAAAAACCTTTTTCTCCTGTTTGAGAAACAACTACATCTGTCAAACTACGGGTTGCGACTTCGTCAAGAAATGCTTTCATGACTTCACGTGCACCCATTGCAATTCCAGAGGTCCCCATACCAACGATTACTTTTACACGTACATTACTGTTTCGTAATTTCATGTCTTGTTGTGCTTTTTCACGTATTGCTTTGAGATCTGCTAAAGTTTTCATTAGATTTCCTCCAATTTTATATTTTTTATACCCTCATTTATTATTTCATATAAGTACTGAATCACATCCGGCCATGTAATCGGTATTTCCCCTAGCTCCGATTTTATTACGCGTGTATCCAGAACAAATTCATCACTCTGTTCGGATGAATAAATATGTGACATCTCAACATAAAAATCAATGTCTGAATGTCCTAATATTGAACCGATTATGGTATCCTGAACATTTCCTATTGGCATTCTGTCAATATGGCTTTGTTCAAATACAGCTTTTAATCGAGTTCCTTTTCCTACTTCGGATTCCATGATAAATGTACCATTACACCACTCTGCATTTTGTTTAAATAACGGAATTCCTAATCCAACTTTCTTCAGCCGTTCAGCTTTAGAGGTATAGAATGGGTTCTGGGCATTCTCTAATGTCTCTTGATCCATGCCACTTCCGTTATCAATTATTTCAAAACTCACTTGATTGTTGATATCATTGATTATGATGAATATACTAATTAAGCTTGACTCTGCACGAGCTGAATTTTCGATGATATCAAGTAAATGTAATGATAAATCTTGCATAACGACGCTTTAAGCTTTGTATTGATTTAACACTTCTTTTAAGCGATCACGTGTATCAATTCGACCGTAAGTTTCTTCACCAATTACAAATACGGGTGCAAGTGAACATGCGCCAACACATCTTACTGCTGATAAAGAGAATTGTCTGTCATTAGTGGTATCTCCAATTTGAATTCCTAATTCATCAGATATCATTTGAAGGATTCTTGGCGCTCCTTTAACGAAACATGCTGTTCCTGTGCATACGTTGATAATGTGTTTTCCGCGTGGTTTCATTGAAAAGAAGTTATAAAATGTTACGACTCCATAAACTTGACTGACCGGAATGCCAAGCTCTTTTGCAACATATTCCTGAACTTCTACTGGCAAATAACCAAATATCTCCTGTGCCTGATGTAAAACTTCAATGAGCGGATTGGTCAATTGCTTTTTTTCATCAATGACTTGCTGAAGTTTTTCATACAAGGCATTGTCATTTTCAGTTGTTTTACACATCTTTCCTCCTGGTTTTTTATTTTATATTTCTATTTTTCTACCATCAGTTCTCATACAGGCTTTCTCAATCTCTTCTACTGTAGGAGCCTCTATGAAAAATCGGCTTATGCCGGAAGCAATATCTTTGGGATAATGCGCATCAGATGATCTGATTAATGTATATTTTTTTAACTGTGGATATTTTGTAAATAAAATTTCTGTATTACATTTTGCAGTGATCCCAATGGCTTTAAAATCGGGATAATCTGGGATAAATCCTAACTGGGCAATAATGCTGTAAGAACTTGCATCTTCATGTGCTGGAAAGCAAAAACCTTCATACTCTTTCACTTTTTCATAACACTCATCTAATGTCCACATTGAAGAATTGATCAATGCTCTCTCTTCAAATCCTAATATCTCTTCATTTTCGTTTAAAATAACCTGATCTCCAAAATAATCTGGATCATTATTAATCGGTATTAATGAATCATATAATTCTGTCTGAAATTCAAAACCTTTTTCATGATCATCAAATAATGCAACTAAATGAATTTCTTCTGATGTTTGAACTTCTATACCTAAAATACAAGTGATTCCTTCTTGATTAGCTCTTGACTGATAAGCTTTAAAGTTCAACATTCTATTGTGATCTGTGATAGCAAAAATGTCTATTTGCTTTGCTTTTAATGCATGAATAACGTTTTGAGGAGACATATCTAAATCTCCACATGGCGATAATACAGAATGAATATGTAAATCAGCATTATACCATTTCATGTTATGAATAAAGTAATTGATACAATTTCCCAGCTATCTCAAAGGTTGATAATTTACTCTTGATTAGACATATGTGTTCATCTTTAGCTTTTTGAATAACATTCTCATCTGGATGAACATTGTTTGCAAAACATACACAAGGCATATTTGCTAATGCTGCTACAGCAATGACATTCAAATGTTTCATTATGGTGATCCAAACCTGATTTTCTCTGGCATTGCCCATGACATCACTAAGAAGATCTGATACATAACCTCCATTAACACTTAAAACTGAAATTTCCTCGTTAAGGGTAATGACCTCTCCTTCTATAGCATTGACAAAATCTTTAATTAATACACTCATTTTTCCTTCTTCTCTAATTTTTATCAGAATTCTTTTTTAATAAAATGACACAATCTTCGATACTTGCCCGACCTTGAACAATGTCCTCTGCTAATGCCCTGCAATTGGGTGTACCACAAGCACCACAGTCGATCAAAGGTAGTTGTGCCATGATCTCTTGCAATTTCTTCATCTTGATAATGGCTTGCTTAATATCTTTATCTAACTCCATTATTGATCTAGGCTCTAAAGGAAGTACATCAAATGTCCCATCCAAATATGAATCAAATAACGGATCTAACTCATGATCATCATCTTTTGCATCTCGAATAAATGCATTTATTCTGCTTCGAGCAATAAATGGATTCTCTACATTTAAAACACCACCAACACAACCATTCGTACAACTTCTGAGTACAATATAATCATATTGATCTAATATATGATTCTCTACTTTTTGTAAAATCTCGATGACATTATCAATGCCACTCACGGCAATTGTTCTGATTTTCTGATTGCCGACTTCATCTGCTTCGTGACCTGATAATGCACGCGTAAGTCCTTTTTCATGGGTCACAATGGGTATATCCAATGTTTTGATATATGTGATTTGATCGCGGACAGAATTAAATACATCTTTTATCGCAATGGCTCCGTCCTGAAAACGCTTGTATGCGCCTTCTGGTTGATGAACAGCTGTTACTTGTGAGATACAGGGAACGATAAGAAAAATACCAATTTTATCTTGAGGGATATTTTTCTCTTGGGAGATTTTATCTCTGTAATACATTGATAAAACACTCATAGGTGCTTCTACATGAAAAATATTGGGCAGTAATGAAGGAAACCTCACCTGAATCAATCGGATAACTGCAGGGCAATTACTTGATAATATGGGTCTAATTTCCTTGTGTGCTAAAATATAATGTTGTTTAATCTTTGTCATGATGTCACTAATCATTGATTCTTCAATCACTAAATCAAATCCTAAATGATACAATGACTTTATTGTGGTTGGATAATCAATATCTTCAGTAAACTGACCCGCATAGGAAGCAGAAACTATTGCAATTTTAAATTTAAATTTATTGATTTGTGATATAGGATCTGATGTCGCTTCAATTGCATCAAAGGGACATACTCTCACACATTTACCACAATCAACACATCGTGAATCATCAAGGTTGACAACGCCATTTCGTATTCGCAATGCTTCTGTTGGGCAAATTCGGACGCAATGCATACATCCTTTGCATTTATCATTGTTTAATTTTATTGCATGAAAATATTGCTTTTCGTCCATGACATCTCCAAATCTAATAAAAAATAATTATCTCTAGTAAAGTAAACTTTCCTTCTTCAGAATCAATATGCATGATGTCAGAATTCTTTTTGATATTTGGCAAGCCTAATCCTGCACCAAATCCCATTTCTCTGACTAAATCATCTGCTGTGGAAAAACCAGGTTCAAGAGCTTTCTCTATAGATTTGATTCCTGGACCAATATCTATAAATTGAAGATGAACACAATCCATATATATATCGCATATTATCTTTCCACCTAATGAATGCGCTGTAACATTGATTTCAGCTTCATATGATGCAACGGCTACCCTTCGAAGTATTTCTGGATTTACTCCAAGCCGTTTTAACATTAATTTGATTTCTGAAGATGCTTTCCCTGAATGTACAAAATCTTTATGAGCAACTTCATAGTTGATAGACATTTCTGGTTCAGGTTTAATATCTTTGAACTTCGTGTAATGTTCTGAAAATTCTTCGTTTATATTCCAGTATTCTGCCATATTATATCTTACAACTCCTTAAACCAGTGTTGTATAATATTCCAGCAGATTTGTAGAGTGTAAACTTTGTTGCAATTAATGGTAAATCCCTCTCAATAGCCATTTCTATTAAGTCTTCTGGCGGTCTTTTCCCACGTACAAACACAATGCCTAACAAATCAATCATATCTGATAATCTAATGACCTGTGGATTCGTTAAACCTGTTAATAAGAGGGTTGCTTCTTTGGTACACATAAGTATATCACTAATCAAGTCAGAACCAAATGCACATGTGATTTCTCTGTCTAAATGTTCTGGTTCTGTTAAAAGCTCGCCTTCGAGCAATTCCAATAATTCTCTTATTTTCATATTCTTTCCCTATTTTATGATATTTTAAGTCTATTTTCCTAAATATCTTTTCTTAGTCAAGATAAAAAAATAAAAATTATATTTCTAACTTTACGATTTAAAACTCGTTATGATTCTTAGTCTTATTATCTTTATTAATAAGTCTTTAAATAAAAAATAGAGGTGAATATTCACCTCTATTTAAATCAGTTGTTATTTGATTTATTTAATTGAATTATTGATCTCTTCTGATAATTTTATCAATGTTTTCACTTCTTCTTTAGTATAAGTTTTTGTCTGATTAGGTTTAATGATATTCTGGATTTGTGTGTAATTATTTAAGATAAGTTTATACCAGTCTTTACTGATAATCTCGTCATTGCTTATCTTTCCGTGATTAAAAATGATATCATCGATGACGCCTTTTTGATCAATTATCTCTGTCTTCTTTGCATCGTAATTTAAATCAATTAAATAACAGATACGATTTAAACCTTCTGTCCAGCCTCCGATTTGTACTAAAGTTAACAAATCATATTGCTGGGTTTCATACAACGAAATTTCGATTTGGCTTTTGTACTTGTCTAAGGATGATTGTAATTCGTCCCATTTATCTTGCTGAATTAAGTTTAATAACTCATCAGATAGTTTTTGGACATCTTCTTTAACTCCAATTAATTTTGAATAATCAATCATGGCATTTGCAATCTCTGAAAGCTTTGATTTATTACGTGATTTTGTCGCAATGATCGCATCTGCTGTCAATAATCCTAAATTATAGGAAGCAATGAATACATCTGAACTTTCTGTCTTATATTGAGCTTTTAAAGATTTGTCAAAATCTGCTTTTTGTAAATGATCCAATGTATTGAATAATTCTGCAAATAAAGGAAGAGAAAATTTACGAAATTCTGTTGTCACAGTTCCTACAGGTTCTTTTGCTTCTTCTTTTTTTGCACAGGCAAATAGTATTAATGATAACCCAATGATAATGAGTATTTTTTTAAGCATATTTCCTCCAATTATTATCTTTTTGTGTTAATTTACTCAAATCAACTCCTCGTGTCAATATAAATTATTGCTTTTCACTCAGAATTTTGTTTTTTTCTTTTTAAAAATCATCAATAGAATGAGTTAGAGTCCCATACTCCAAAAAATTAAATTACAAAGAATGACACGTTTCATTATACTTGGTTGTTTTTTATGGGTTGATACAGTAATTCGTATGTATCAATTGCTATCTGTAACTCCTCGTTAGTTGGAATAACCATGATGGTGACAGGGGAGTATGGCGTAGATACAATCCCTTCTTTAGAACCTTGACTGTTATTTGCATGATAATCCATAAAAATGCCAATATTTTCTAAATTATGACAGATTCTTTCTCTCATTTTTGAACCATGTTGCCCAATCCCACCTGTAAATACAAGTCCATCAAGTTTTATGAGATTTGCAGAATATCCACCAATGTATCTCCGTATTCTGTATGAATAAACATCCAAAGCCTCAATTGCATTCTTATTGCCATTCTCTGCTTCTCGTTCAAGATCTCTCAGGTCATTTGATATTTGAGATAAACCCAACAATCCTGATTTTTTGTTTAACATATTGTTTAGATCCTTCGCACTGTATCCTCTATCCATAAGGTAAAAAATAATTGAAGGATCAATGTCTCCGCTTCGTGTACCCATCATTAAGCCTTCAAGAGGTGTAAATCCCATAGATGTCTCAACGGATCTGCCTTTTTCTATTGCAGTAATTGATGCACCATTGCCTAAATGACAGGTAATTAGATTTGTGTTTTCTGATGAACGTTTTAACAATTTTAATGCTCGATTAGCTACAAATCGATGGCTTGTTCCATGAAAACCATATCGTCTGATTTTATATTGATCATACAATTCTCTGGGAATACCATATAAATACGCAGAAGGAGATAATGTTTGATGAAAGGCAGTGTCAAATACAGCAACTTGTTTTGTGTGACCAAAATACTTGCTCATTAGATTGATGCCCGTTAAGTTAGGGGGATTATGTAAAGGAGCGATTTCTATGTTTTCTTCTATAGCTTGAACTACTTCATCATCGATGACTACAGAAGATGAATATTTTTCACCTCCGTGAACTACTCTATGGCCAATACCTGAGATCTCGTCAATTGTAGAAATTATGCCGTGATCTGGGTCTGTTAATGCTTTTGTTATTGCTTCAATTGCATCATCATGATTTGCAAAATGTTGCTCAAGTTTTATCTGTTTGTAGAGAGACTCATGAACTAATAAACCTACTTTTTCGCCAATGCGTTCAATCAAACCTTTTCCTAAAGATTCTTGCTTTGGCATGTTAAAAACTTCGTACTTTAATGATGAGCTTCCACAATTAATAACTAAAATTTTCTTTCCAGAATCAGTCACTTTACTATGTTCCATTATCCCTCCATTTACATGATTTTTTCAATTATTTAAAATATAATAATATTGGCAATCTTTTTGTAAATAATTTTTTTTTTTGAATAATATCATTGCTTCTGTATGAGAAGAGAGGAAACAAAAATATTTTTTCTACAGGATAGAAGCCATGAGTAAGCAGGAATGAAATAAGAAGTGTATCTGTTCAATACTGCCTTTATCCCTTATTTTAAGTACTTTCTGTTAATAATCTTTAGCTTTTCTTTTAAATGATTGCAAATTAATGCTACTTGACAATTTTACTGGATTTTTTAAATTGCTTTTGGAGGAGTAATGGCAAATATTAGAATTTTAGGTGGTGGAAGCTGGGGCTTGGCAATGGCTCAAACTTTATCTGAAAATCATTCTGTAAAAATATGGGAGTTTAATCCAGATTACGTAAATGATGTTAGAAACAATCATAGAAATTCTATCTTATTACCTGATATTCTCATATCCTCAAACATTTTTATCTCTAATAACCCTGAAGAAGTCATTGATTCAGATCTTATAGATATAATCATTTTTGCTACTCCTGTTGCTTTTATCAGGGAAACTGCAAAACGTTTCAAATCATTAATAGACCAACAAAGATCTTTAAAAACCTTAATCAATCTCGCAAAAGGTCTTGAACAAGTCACTTTGAAAAGAATGTCTGAAGTTCTAAAAGAAGAATTAAGTAAAGATTTTCATGATAAAATTTGCACTTTATCAGGCCCAAGTCACGCTGAAGAAGTTGCAAATAAAATTCCAACAACAGTTGTAATTGCTGGTTTCGACAGTTATTCAATTAAATATGCTCAATCTGAAATGAGTACAAGATCATTTAGAATATACAGCTCTTACGATGTCGTTGGTGTTGAAATTGGCGGAGCAGTAAAAAATATCATTTCCATTGCAGCAGGTATTATTGATGGCTTGAATTATGGTGATAATACAAAAGGCGCTTTACTGACGAGAGGTTTAGCAGAAATAAAAAGGTTAGGATGTGCTTTAGGAGCTGACCCACATACTTTTTCAGGATTATCAGGAATCGGAGATTTAATTACTACTGCAATATCACAGCATTCAAGAAATCGTTTTGTAGGTTTTCAGTTAGGAAAAATGAATACCTTGGATGATATCCTTAAATCAATGAATATGGTCGCCGAAGGCGTTTACACAACAAAAGCAATTTATGACTTAAAAAATAAGTTAAATGTAGAAATGCCTATTACTGAAGAAATATACAATGTCCTTTTTAATAATAAATCTCCAAAAAGTGCTTTAACTGATTTAATGACAAGAGAATTAAAAGATGAGTAATTTCATTTTTGATGAAATAGCAGAAGTTGCATCTCGCTTGTATCAGCTGGGATGGGCAGAAAGAAATGCTGGAAATATTTCACACAGACTAACAGAAAATGAATTTAATCAAGTTAAAAAAAATTATAACCTGATTTGTTCTCAAAAGATAGAATTTAATCAAGATTATTTAAAATTATTAGAGAATTATAGTCTTTCAAAAATATACATTTTAATTAGTATCAGCGGTTCAAGAATCAGGCTGATGAATAACAATACCGAAGATTATTTTGGGATTATTGTTATTGATCTGAATATTCGAGAAATGACTTGGTTTAGTAAATCAAAGGAGAAACATCCTTCCTCTGAATATTTATCTCATATTCATTTACACCTTGAGATGATAAGTTTAAAAAGCAAGAAGTCATACATTCTGCATTCACATCCAACAGAGTTGATTGCTTTGTCTCATGCATATTCTGAATTAACAGAAGATGAATTTAACGACATTCTCTGGAATATGATGCCTGAAGTAAAAATGTTTGTGCCACAAGGCTGTGCTTTGATACCTTATTGTGAAGCCGGTACTCAGATGTTAGCGGATTTAACCGTTCAGAAAATCAA
The DNA here is from genome assembly GCA_964573665.1 of uncultured Candidatus Cloacimonadota bacterium. GTDB lineage: Bacteria > Cloacimonadota > Cloacimonadia > Cloacimonadales > WRIO01 > JAGOCT01. Next base: position 16,783 of record CAZNKI010000028.1, read on the forward strand.
AGACTTTAACAGTATTCTATGGCAAAAACATGGCTGTTTGAGTACAAATGAGACGCTTTGGGGTGCCATGGAAGAACTTGAAATTCTCAATAAAGCTGCTTACATATTTCTGATTTCAAGAAGAGCATGAAAAAAGTATTATTAAAATTATTTAAATTATTTATTAAACTTCATGTTTACTTCTTGCTGATTACTTCAGTGCTTGTTGTATCTTTGAATTTTATCAACCCGCCAACTACGACAATGATGATTTATCGCAAAGTTTTTGCCCCTTATAAACTGAAACAACGACGCTTTGTAAAACTCAAAGATATTCCAAACCATACAAAGAGAATGTTGATGATCTCAGAAGATTCAAAGTTTAAAACTCATTTCGGATTTGATTTTGAAGCCATATCAAAAGCATTTAAAAGAAATAAAAAATCAGGTAGAATTCGCATCGGGGGTAGCACTTTAACTCAACAGGTCAGCCGAAGTATTTTTCTTACCACACATAGAAATCTATTTAGAAAATATCTTGAAGCCTGGATCACCATCGAAATGGAAGTTTTTTTAAGTAAGAATAGGATCATGGAACTCTATTTTAATTATGTAGAATGGGGGAAAGGGATCTTTGGAATTGAAACTGCGTCCTATTACTACTATGATCATTCGGTAAAACATAATACAACGGAACAATCAAAAAAGCTGATTACTGTATTGGCTAATCCTATAAAATATAATCCGCGAAACTATTCAAATAGCAGAACAATGAGAAAAAGATATGCTCATATCGGTAAATGGTATTATTATAGATAATATACTTGACAATTTTAGATTTTATATTATATGTATAAAAAAGGAGGTAATATGAAAGGAAAAGTTAAATGGTTTAATTCTAATAAAGGATATGGATTTATCATTACTGATGATAATACTGAATACTTTGTACATTGGAAATCAATCGTAACAAAAAATCCATCTGAATTAAAAGTACTTGAACAAAACGAACTTGTTGAATTTGACTTACTTGATACTGACAAAGGAACTCAAGCGATTAACATTATTAGATTAATTGCTTATTGATTGAAATTTTGCAGGATATTCACTGTATTTTCGAATACAGTGAATATCCCATTTTAAAGGAATACGGATGAATAATCATTTCTTACCAACGAATCTGAAAGAAGCAAAAGACTTAGGTTGGGATTCGCTAGATGTAATTATTATCAGCGGAGATGCTTATGTTGACCATCCGAGTTTTGCCGCTGCAATTATTGGTAAGTATCTTCTTTCATTAGGTTATAAAGTTGGCATTATTGACCAGCCTGATTGGAACAAAGAAGAAGATTTTAAAAAACTCGGAAGACCGAATTTGTTTTTTGGTGTGACTGCTGGAAATATGGATTCGATGGTGAATCATTATACTGCACAAAAAAAGATAAGAACTGATGATGCTTATTCTCCTGATGGAAAAGCTGGCCTAAGACCTAATCGAGCAACGATGATCTATGTGCAAAAAATAAAAACCTGCTTTAAGAACATTCCCGTGATTATTGGTGGGATTGAAGCTTCATTACGTCGAATTCCTCATTATGACTTTTGGAGTGAGACTTTGAAAAATTCTTTACTTGTAGATACAAAGGCAGATATCCTTGTCTATGGATCTGGTGAAAAGCAAATTAAAGAAATTGCTTATCGTATCTCTAATCAGATTGATCTTAAAGGTATTCCAGGGACTCTTACCTTTTCAAAAGAAATCAACAGTGATATGATTGAGTTGCCTGCTTTTGAAACATTGAAAAGCAAAAAAGACTACTTTGACTTCATGCACCTTTTTTATAAATACTATTTAACAAAGACTCTGTATATCCCCGTGAATAATCGCTTTGTTATTCATCATCCTCCATCAAGTCCATTGACAACCAAAGAAATGGATGAAATCTACAATATCCCATTCATGAGAGAACCTCATCCTAAATATAAAAAAACTACAATCCCTGCTTTTGAACAAATAAAAGAATCTATTACAGCCCATCGAGGATGTTTTGGCGGTTGCTCTTTTTGTGCGATTGGTTTACATCAGGGCAAGACAATTCAATCCCGTTCTGAACAGTCTATTCTCGGCGAAATAGATATCATAAAGAAAAAGAAGTATTTTAAAGGTTTTATTACTGATATTGGTGGACCGAGTGCAAATATGTATGGGATGTCATGTAAAAAGAATATCTCTGCGATATGTCCTCGTTTCTCCTGTTTACAACCTAATATCTGTGAGTTTCTGGATTATTCTCATCTTGCGTATATCAAATTATTAAAAAAAGCGCTCAATGTACCTTTGGTAAGAAACGTTTATATCTCTTCAGGCGTAAGATTTGACCTCGCATTATTTGATACAGAGTTTTCAAAATTATTGATAACGAAACTAACCAGCGGTCATCTCAAATTAGCACCTGAGCATTACGATGATTTTGTCCTTAATCAGATGAATAAACCTCATCATAGTATTTATGAACAATATTGCGCTTTATTCAACAAAATAACAAAGGATAGCAGTAAAAATCAGTATATTCTGCCTTATCTCATAGTAGGACATCCTGGATCAGACCTTAATGCGGCACTTAATTTAGCAATTTATTTAAAGAAGAATAACATTAAAGTAAAGCAAATTCAGGAATTTACTCCAACTCCAATGACGATTAGTACATTGACGTATTATACTGAAATGGATTATCAAACTGGTAATAATATTCATGTGCCTAAAGGTAGAGAAATAAGATTGCAGAAAGCACTGGCTCAGTGGTTTCTTCCTGAAAATAAAAAGTATGTTTACGAAGCTTTAAAACTATTATCAAGACTTGATTTACTCGATTTCTTTTTTGAAAACCAAAGGAGTTCTTATGATTAAAATTGCATTAATTGGTTATGGCAAAATGGGACAAATGATCCATTCAATGGCACAACAATTTGATTGCCAGGTCATTGCTATTGTTGACCCATTTTCTGATAATGAGAATCATTTAAAAGCCATTGAATCGCTCGCAGAATACGATATTGACGTTTGTATTGAATTTTCAAATCCTGAAGTAGTGTTAGATAATATAAAAAGAATTGCTAACTTAAAGTTGAACATGGTAATTGGAACTACGGGCTGGATGCAACATCTCGATACCATTTCTGAGTTAATTAAGCAAAATGAAATCGCTCTGATGTATGGTTCAAACTACTCGCTTGGCATGAATTTATTTTACCAAATCATTAATTATTCAACGACATTATTAAATAAAGTAAGTCCCTACGATGTATTTGCTTATGAAGTACATCACAATCAAAAAAAGGATAGCCCTTCAGGAACAGCAAAAGAAATAGCTCAAATCGTACTAAAAAATACCGATGCTAAAGATAAAGTCGTGTATGATCGATGTGATGATGCAATTAAACCGAATGAATTTCATTTTTCAAGCATCAGAGGAGGAAATATTCCTGGAACTCATGTCTTAGCTTTTGATTCTGTAGCTGATACGATAGAACTGTCTCATGTAGCACGAAATAGAGAGGGCTTTGCTCAGGGAGCATTAATTGCCGCAAAATGGCTTACGGGTAAAAAGGGTGTTTACAACTTTAAAGAAGCTTTTGGAGAAATACTCAATGTATAAAATTCCTTTTGTAAAGATGCACGGACAAGGTAATGATTATGTCTATATATTCGAAGAAGATTTGCCTGAAAAAATTGATCTGAAGTTATTATCGATAGATATCTCAAAAAATCATTTTGGGATCGGCTCAGATGGTTTAGTCATTATCAAATCAGCTGATTCAGATTTACCCTACATGGAAATGTATAATGCTGATGGATCTCAAGCTGAAATGTGTGGAACGGCACTTCGGTGTTCAGCCTATTTACTATTTAATCGATTTAATAAAAATGAATTAATGATTAATACATTGTCAGGTATAAAAAAAGCCTGGATTGAAAATGATCTGGTAAAAGTGAATATGGGTTCTGCTTCTTTCTTAAGTGATTCAATCATGCAAATTGACATTCAAGGAAGAATCTTTTCAGGATATTATGTCAATGTAGGTAATCCTCATTTTGTCATTTTTGAGAAGATGGACAATCAAAAAGATTTAATGTATTGGGGTCCATTACTTGAAAACCATCACAGTTTTAAAGATAAAGCGAACATCGAGTTTGTTAATATACTGGACTCAAAAAACATAGCTGTCAATGTATGGGAACGTGGTAGTGGAATAACCCTTGCATGCGGAACAGGAGCTACAGCATCAGTTTTTACATCAATTTTGATTAAGCATGTTGAAAATACATGTAATGTACTTTTACCTGGTGGTACTGTCACAGTAATACTTGACAATAATAATGAATTATTCTTAATTGGTTCTGTCAGCATAGTAATGAATGGTATATTTTATTATAAAGAGGGTTAAATGGAGAATATTGGTCAGTTTTTAAAAGAGTTAAGAGTTAAAAATAATTATTCTATAGATGATCTCGCAAATAAAACTAAAGTTCGCCCAAATATCATTAAAGATATTGAAAACAATAAATTAAGCGATCTGTTTGAGTCTGGACATTTAAAAATATTTATTCACACCATTGCTAAATCTCTTGATGCAAGCGCACATGAAATCAAACAACTAAATGATAGTATTGATAAAACATTTTCAAAAAAAGTTCACGATACAAATGTAAAAATTGAACATCATCCTCCAAGAAAGGTGATGATCTCTTCGAATTTCTTCTATTCTATTTTCTTAGTAATCATTTTTATTGTTCTGACTAGTATTATTATATATTTTTATCAACAGGGAACTCTCTCTTTTAATATTCTGAAAGATGAACTCTTTGTAAAAACAGAAGTCAAGAAAAGTGAAAAAAAAGATGATGTTAAAGCCAATGCCACAGATTCAGTCTGGGTGAAACAAAAGAACATTCTCGAAGAAAAATCCAAGTTGAGCAAGAATAAGAAAAATATTATCGATAACTTTAAAGTACTCTATGATTCAACTGACTACGTTGGGGATATTCTTTTTAATAATGAAGAGAGTGCCTTTAATCCTCGAATTTAACGTACTGCAATTGAACAAAAAAAATACTCTTGATTTTCTACTGATCATTAGAATTTAATACGGAGCTTATTATGAAATATACCCCTGTTGATTATAAACAAATATTGTCTTTTGTCGAAAAACCCGGCAGATATATTAATCATGAATTAAATGCAAGCTATTCATCTGTAAATGCCGATAAAGTGAATTTCTGTCTTGCATTTCCTGACGTATATGAAGTCGGCATTTCTCATCTTGGTATTAAAATCTTGTATTCTATATTAAATCGAGAGACAGATGCTTCTGCTGACAGAGTTTATGCACCTTGGATGGATTGCGTCCAACTGATGAAACAACATAAAATTCCCCTATTTGCTCTTGAATCAAAAATCGCTGTGAAAGATTTTGATGTACTTGGTTTTACATTACAGACCGAACAAAACTTTACAAATATACTTTTGATGCTGGAATTATCTGGAATTCCTTTCTACGCTGATCAAAGAGATCATTCATATCCTCTGATTATCGGTGGAGGAATAAATGCAGTTAATCCAGAACCTCTAGCTCCTTTTTTTGATGCGATTCTTATCGGTGAAGGTGAAGAAGCGATCATTGAGTTTAAAGATACGATAAAAAATAATCGTCATCTGCAAAAAGAAGAGTTACTTCTAAAAATTGCTCAAATTGATGGATTCTATGTCCCTTCCTTGTATCAGGAAATCCAGAATAAAGTGCTTCCCTTAAATCCAAATATTCCTTCAGTAATTAATATTAGAAAATATTCCTCATTTTCAAATTCTCATCAAACTCACAATCCACAACTGGTTCCCTGGCTAGAAGGAACTCATAACCGGTATGTTGCTGAAATCATGAGAGGCTGTACCCGTGGTTGTCGTTTTTGTCAGGCTGGAATGTTTTATCGTCCTACTCGAGAAAGAGAACCCGAATTAGTGATCAACGATATTCTTGAAGGAATCAGAAAAAATGGCTGGGATGAAGCAGGATTATTATCTTTATCATCTAGTGATTACACCTGCATTAAACCTCTGTTGAGTGAGTTATTTAATACGCTCAAATCTGAAGGAGTTAGTTTGGCGCTTCCTTCTTTGAGAATTGACTCTATAGATGATAGTTTAATCAATCTTTTAAACCAGATTCGGAAAACAGGACTGACCCTTGCTCCAGAAGCAGGAACGCAAAGATTAAGAGATGTGATTAATAAAAATATAAATGAAGAAGATATCTTTCAAGCTGTTGATTTTGCAAAGAATAATGGATTTAGAATAATAAAGTTCTATTTTATGGTTGGATTGCCCTTTGAAACAGAAGAAGATATTGATGGTATCGTTGATCTTATTGAACGTGTCATTCTCTATACCAATAAAAAAATGGCATTAAACGTAACAATCTCTCCCTTTGTGCCAAAACCTTTTACTCCATTCCAATGGTCAGCGATGGACACTAAAGAAGAATTGTTAAGAAAAGTGTTAAAGATCAAGTTTCAATTACAAAAGTACCGTATGGTTAAAACTAAGTATCATACTATTGAAAATTCATTGATGGAGTCTGTATTTTGCAAGTTAGGCCGAGATGCTGCAAAACTCTTAGTTCAGGCATATCAGAATGGTGCTGTATTTGACGGATGGAATGAATTTTTTAAATATGAGATATGGGAAAAATCAGCTTCAGAGATCGGTTTTGATCTAGAGATCTATCGAAAAGAATTTGATTTAAAATCAGTTTTGCCCTGGGACCATATCAATATTGATATTTCAAAAGATTTCTTAGTCACTGAATATCAGAAGTCACAAAATGCAATCTTAACATCTGATTGTCGATTTAACGATTGTACCGCATGTGGTGCCTGTGTAAATACTCAACCTTATTTTTCCAAGTGGAATCTTGAAAACGAAGTAAGCGCTTTTGAAAAACCAAAGATTCAGTATGCTCAGTCATATCTATATCGAATTTATTATTCAAAAAAAGATTATCTTCAGTTTATCACTCACCTTGATTTTCTCCGAATGATTCATCGTTTGCTTTCTTCTGCACGCTTACCGATTTGTTATACACAAGGTTTTAATCCGCATCCAAAAACAAGTTATTGTCCGCCTTTAGCCATCGGAATTGAGTCAGAAAATGATTTCTTTGATATCTCTCTCTATGAATCACCAGATCCCAAAACGGTAATTGAAAAATTAAATTCTTATCATGTCAAAGGTCTTAATTTTCATTTTTGTATTGTTTTACCAGATGATAAGACCAATAATTCATCAAATCAGTTGATAAGTAGTAATGAAGATTCAGAATGGCATCAGTTTTATCTTAAGAATGGCATAGTACCTCATGTCGCATTCGATCAGGAAATATTAGATATAAGTATCGGCAAAGATATTTCTGAAGCGCTGAGTCAATACAATGCAATGGATTCTTGTTTTATGGAAAAACAGAAAAAAGGTGGCTTAAAACAGTTTGACTTGAAGACACTAATTCATTCTATAGAGTTTAAGAACAAAGTACTAACTGTGCATAAGGACATTATTGGATTAAATATCTATGATATTTTAGATAAAATCTTTTCTATCCCAAGAAATGAAGCTGGGGTTTATCGAATTGTGAGAAAGAAAATCCTCTCGGCTTTGAAAAACAGGTAATGAAAATTTAACCTGAGTTCCTTTGCCTTCTCCTTCTGAATTAATTTCTATATATCCATTATAATGTTGAATTATCTTTTTAACAATGGATAAGCCTATCCCTGATCCTTCAGATTTGCTGTTATACTTATTAAATGGCAGAAATGCTTTTTGATGAAAATCACAATGAACGCCTTCACCGTTATCTTCAATAAAGAAAAAACCATCTTTGAATGTTATCTTTATTAGTGGTTCATTGGTATTTTTTGAAAACTTAAACGCATTTTCCAGTATGTTTTGGAAAACTTCTCGTATTCTCACCCGATCAGCATAGATACAAGGCAGATATTGTTGGATAGAGTATGAATGTCTTGGATATCTGATTCTAATAATATCAATGATCTCTTTTATGATCGATTCTGTATCAATTAACACAGGCTGCGCGCTAATTCTACCAGCGCGTGATAACCTGAGCAGATCATCGATTAATAACTGCATTCTGCTGGCAGCCATAGAAATTTTATCCAATGAATTAGGTATCTTATCATATTGTTTTCTCATAAGGTCGGCATTAATGTGTTCAGTAAAGCCTAAAATGGTCAGTAGCGGACTTTTTAGATCGTGGGATACAGTATAGTTGAATTCTTCCATTTCATTGTTTTTACGTGATAATTCTTCCAATTGATTTTTGATCATCTCTTCATCTGATTTTCTATGGCTGATATCTGCAAAAATAGTTGCGAAATGATCCTCTTCATAGCAAACCACATTGATATCAAAGAATTTGTTGAGCGGTTGAAAATAGACTTCAAAATTTGCGAATGCTTTGTTTTTAACGGCTTCATTATAAATATCTAAATAAGGTGCAAATGTAGTCTGGTAGGCTTCTCTTGATGTTTTATTGATCACTTGATCAGCTGATAGTCCAAGCAAATTGAGGTATGAGGGGTTTACTTCCAGTATCTCATAATCATAAGCATTCCCTTCAATATCATAGATTATCCTGTGCAGTGCAACGCCTTCTTTCATTGATTGAAATAATGAGTTAAATCTAATTTCTGATTTTTTTGCATTACAAATATTATTTATTTTTTCTGTAATATCAAAAAAAGTCACAAATACATACTTTAACTCTTGAGAATTATCTTCTTCAAAAATAGGATATGCATCAATTTGAATCCATTTGAAATCATTAATATTCGGATTGTATAGTTTCATTAGCGTGTTTTCGCATTTGGTTTTTTTCTTTATAACCTGCATTGAAGGATGATCTTCTCCTTTAAAAAAACTGCCATCTTCTTTGTATGTTTTCCATCTGGGATCCGTAGATTTAGCGTCAATAATTTCTTCATGACTTAAACCTAAAATTACATTCGCCATTGGATTATGAAATATAATTTTACCATCAGGAGAATGTAAAACAACTCCAAAACGAACATCTTTAAATATTATTTCATAATGTGTTAAGTCATTCGATATCATAAATAATATCTCATTCAATCATATCCTTTTCAATGATCATATTGATTTTGTTCAAAAACGCGCTTGCAGTGAATGGCTTTGATAAAAAGTTTTGCGAATTGATGCCATGCTCTTTTTCGATAAAGGCATCAGGATATCCAGAAATATACATGACTTTAAAATCTATTCTATACTTATTTTTAATCATTTTAATCAGTTCATAGCCTTTCATTTCGGGTAAAATGATGTCGCAAATCATCAAATCACAGCATAATTCACCATTTTCTTTGCTGAACTCCAAGAAGTCTGTTGCATTTTTAAAAATTTTAAACTGATACTTTGCAATATTGAGTATATCCTCAATGAGCGTTCTGATTTCGTTGTTATCTTCAACGACATATACTAATTCCTGGTTTGAGGTGATTTTTAAACTATCATTATCATCTGAAGGAGACTTGTTCTCATTTTTTTCAAACACAGGCAAGTAGATTTTAATGGTAGTTCCACTCTTCTTTTCACTATAGACATTGATAAAACCGGAGTTTTCAGTAATCGTGTTATAGACTATTGCCAAGCCTAAGCCGTTCACCTGGTTTTCATTTAAATAGAACGGTTCAAATAAATGTTGAATGGTATGTTCATCCATACCTTTTCCTGTATCGCTAAAACAGATTTGGATATATTTCCCATTTCGTATATTTTCCGAAAAATGATCACAGTTATCTTCAATCTCGATTAAGTGGGTTTCAATTTGCAGTTTACCGCCATTTGGCATACTTTCCTTAGCTCTTAAAGCTAAGTTTAAAAAAATCTGATCTAATTGAGAACTGTCCATTTCAATTAAGGGCAGATTGTTTTCCAAACTAATACTCAATAGAATGTTTTCTCCAATGATTCTACTCAGAATGGCATTCATTCTTTTTACTGTATCGTTGATCATTATTGCATTGGGATGATTATCTTTTTTCTTGCTAAGGAAAAGTAATTGTTTCGTTAATTCTGAGGCTTTTTTTGATGTTTCTTTGATTGTCATCAGTCTTTGATAAAGGGATGAGCTTTTGTCCACATCAACCATAGCAATGTCAACATTTCCTAAAATGCTGGTTAAAAGATTGTTAAAGTCGTGACTGATTCCTCCTGCCAGCCGTCCGATTGCTTCCATCTTTTGAGATTGGATTTCATGATCTGTTATCTTCTTCTTTTCTGTGATTTCACTGTAAAAACCAATCACTTTAGATTTCTTGCCTTTTTCATTATATTCTGAGACAGATCCTTTTAACTGAATCCATTTATACTCATTATTTTTGCTTTTGATACGGAACTGATACTCAAAATTTCTCTGTTTTGATTTAATAAACTGAGTGATAAAATCAACAAATGGCTTTTTGTCTTCAGGATGTAACAATAAGATGAAATGCTCAATATCTTGAGGAAATTCATAAAAATCATAGTTTAATTGTCGATATATGTTTAAGTTAAAGAACAGCTCGTGTGATTCAATTGACCATTCCCAAACCCCTTCATTCATTAATTCATAGAGAGTTTTTAGAATGACATCGCTACGCTCATACGCCATTTGCATTTCTCTTTCATTGGTCATGCTTTTATCAAGTAGTATGTTTTTCCATTTAATGATTTTTTTAAACTTAATTGATAAAAACGCAAATAACATAATTAGAAATAAGAGTGGAATTAAAAAAGATAAAAAGATTTTGATATTAATATCAGAATTTGTATTTACTGCCTGGTGATTAAGTGAATCTCGTATCACATTGCTTTGGTAAGATACATTGCGTTCAGGCTGATTTGAACTGATTAATTCAGCATAAAAAACTGAAAAATAAAATAATAAAACAATTAACAATATCTTCTTCATCTTTAACCTCAATTGAACATTAAAACACTCTTTTTTAAAAGTCAAGTTTTTCTTTACAAAATTCTCACTTATTATCGATTTAATCAATGAATAGTCTTCATTTTTAGTTTTCTTTGTAATGAAAAATGGCTATTTCAATGTCAATATTGTAAAATCTTAATATCAAATATCTCTATCGCTTGATTTCTTGTAATAAAATCCTGCTCATCTAACCTTTTGTTTCTGCCTTATCGCTCTCTTGTCTCTCTCTTGCGCTCTACTTGACTACTTAAGTGATAGAAAATATTTGTTTTGTCCTATTTTTTTGTGATTATTGAGGGTGAAAAATATAAAATATTGATGTTTTTTATGATTAGTCGTATTGTGAGAAGAGAAATCAGAAATTATATTTTGAAGTTTGTAAAAAAATAAATATTGATAATAAAAAAAATTACAAAAGTCAATTCGTAAACAGAAAATCAGAGATTCTGCAACCACCTATTTTGTAGATAGAAAAATATTCTGATTGCCCACTTTTAAAAATACTTTATAGAAAAGTGGGAACCCTATATATAGAGAGGGATATATTTTGAAATTACTACAAGTAAAGATTCTTGTAGAGCGATCATCCATTCTTTGATCTTTGACAGATGCATAGATGTGATACAAAAAATGGTTGGGTAGGTTTTACGCCAACACAATCCTGTGAAGCAAGCTACCAGCTTGCTCAAATCGCAATCAGGTTGATCGCGTTACGAAAATAAAGCAAGCTACCAGTTTTCTCTCGTTGTGCATGCATCCTTGCTTGCACCTTTTCGTATTATTCAATAGGTGGTAGGTTTTACGCCTACCCAATCCAGTAAAGCAATCTGCCAGCATGCTCTGGTTGTACACTTTCTGTGATGCATGAAACTTCGATAGATAGAATATTCTGGCATTACTATAAAAGCATTAATCTGTCACCCAGAGCGGAACATGGTGGAGCGTGGGGTCTTAAAAGTATTACTTCAAAAATCCAAATCATTTCATAATTTAAAATTCACAATTTACCATTTTCTTACGCTTCTTGCATCAAAAAAAGTTGCAATTTTCTCATAATCACCCCGTCAGCTAAAGCTGCCACCCCTCCACAGAGGGGAATAAAGTTGCTCGTATAAATCTATGTGCCGGAAGGATTTGAGATGGTCGTGTATTCTGTAAAGCAAGCTACCAGTTTGCTCCGGTTGTACACTTTCTGGGAAGCATGAAACTTCGATAGATAAATTATTCCGGCAAAACTGCAAATACGTTAATCTGTCACCCAGAGCGGAACATCGTGAAGCGTGGGGTCTCCTTGATGAACTTCTTGCATCAAAAAAAAGATGCAATTTTCTCATGACCACCCCGTCAGCTGAAGCTGCCAGTTTGCTCTTGTTGATCAAGCACTCATAAATACATCACTATCGTTATGGCAGGCTGTTTGTATCATAGCCTGTGTTAATAATTTATCATTATTCTGGAATTCATAAAAAACAGCTCCATTGGAGCGTAAGAATCCTAGCCCAGAGTGTAGCCCTGGGTTAACAAAGCCAATAATCAAAACATCATTAGGGGTGATAGAAATCAATATGAAGCTTATTGAGAAATAAAGATAAGACAATCGAGGAGGAATAATGAAAGTCTATCTAAAGAAAAACATAAGCGCTTATAGCGGAAAAGATGGGGAAGATGATGTGGTTTATCATGCACATAAAAATGGTAATATTTGCATCGCTTCAAATTATGTCATGCCACGACTAATGGCACATCATCTGACATTTGCTTCAAATGGCAAGACCATTAAAAACATCTGGTCTTTGGTCTCGACTGCTTATAAGAATGATATGAAATCTTATGCTGTTGTGTATTCCCGCAGTCATCCTGATAAAACAAATATCAATGGATATGTCATCTTCTGTAAACTGCTTTATTCGTACGCTAAAGCATTAGGTGTTCAGGTTTCTGATTTAGAATATGATACGCTTAAAAGTAGTGCAGTAAAATCAATCCATTTTGCTATTTCAGAGGGGTATTTACCTGAATATGATTTTAGTTTTGATTTAAACAGTAATATGTGAGAGAATAACGTATGGGGCAGTTGTTATGGCTGCCCTGTAAGGTTTAATTTACTCATCATTTTTGCTAATTACTCAAATTCTATTATGATTTGATTATATCTATTCTTTTATTGTTCATCTATTTAAATTGAATCATGATCTTTTAGACTATTTACAATTTCTTTAGTATCTAATTTATAGTGTGGTATTATTTGAATTATTTTAACATTCTTATCCCATTGCATTCTGCTTTGATTGGCAAAAAAGATTGGATCATTTATTTTTCACTTGACAAAAAAACAATTAATCAAAAAAATGAAAAAAAATAAGTGATAAGGGCCTATAGCTCAGTTGGTAGAGCCTCCGGCTCATAACCGGATGGTCAGAGGTTCGACTCCTCTTGGGCCCACCAATACATTTGCCGCTAAAGCGGCTTTTTTTATTTGAAAAGAAGGTCTTATGATAGTAATTAAAAACAAAGCTCAGATTGACGGCATCCGAATTGCCTCAAAAGTTGCTGCAAATACGCTAAAATACATTGAACCATTTGTCAAAGAAGGTGTCAATACGGAATATCTGAATCAGTTATGTCATGACTATATGATTGCACATAATGCCATTCCTGCAACACTTAATTACTACTCATATCCTAAAAGCATCTGTACATCAATCAATAACGTGGTATGTCACGGAATACCTTCACCCAAAGAAATCCTCAAAAATGGTGATATTGTGAATATTGATGTGACTGCAATTGTTGACAATTATTTTGGAGATTGTTCAAAAACATATATAATAGGCGAAGCAAAACCTGAAGTTCAACTATTTGTTGAAAGAACTGAAAAAGCAATGATGCTCGCTATCAACGCACTCAAACCTGGTTTGCTGTTGTCTGTTGTAGGTAAAACGATTCAATCATATATAGAACAGTTTGGTTATGCTGTCGTGAGAGAATATGGTGGGCATGGTATTGGCTGTGCCTTTCATGAAGATCCGCATGTATGTCATTATTATACCAAAGATAATGATATCGTGCTCCATAAAGGAATGACATTTACCATCGAACCAATGATCAATATGAGTAAAAACTGGCGAGTAGTTACCTCAAAAAAAGATGGTTGGACAGTCACCACTGCTGATAAAGCCTTGTCTGCTCAGTTTGAACACACCGTGCTGATTACTGCTGAAGGGGCAGAAATACTCACGCTCCCAGAATAATAAATGAAAACTTTGAAGTTAATTTTATAATTATTAAGTTCTATATTTTTTGGCACTTACGGCTCGAGCCGAGCCGGCTCCATATCTAAAAGTACTCTCTATTTCTGGCATTTTTCACAATACCTTGTACTTCTCCCGCCTTGTCGAATTACCATTAATTCATTCTGGCAAAGTGGGCATGTTTTTTTTGAATATACCTGTAAGAAATTTTGAAATTCCCCTGTTTTATTGTCAATTCTCCTGAAATCAGAAATACTAGTCCCATTTTTTGAGATGGCTTCTTCTAAAACTTTTTGTGTTTCTTGGACTATGATTACCCATTCTTTCATCTTAATCTTACTTACAGATCTCAAAGGAGAAATTTTTGCTCTAAACAATATCTCTTGCGCATAGATATTTCCGATACCCACTATCATCTTTTGGTCTAGAAGAAATTGTTTGATGGCTAATTGTTTGTGAGAAGATAATTTTTTTAGCTGAGTTTTGTTAAAATCTTGTGAAAACGGTTCTATGCCATACAAATTTAACCGTTTATCTACTAGTTGATTAGGTATGATTTCAATCGTTCCAAAACAACGCACATCATCAAAGATCATGAGTTTACCATCAGTGAACTTAAAATAAGCCCGAGTATATCGATTCACATCCTCTTCATTAACAGGATATATCAGTTTTCCTGTCATTCGTAAATGAATGAGAATTTTAAAATCCTGTGAGGTCTCAAAAATAATAAATTTCGCTCTTCGATATACTGATGTGATAGTAAAAGGGAAAATTATTTCATGTTCTTTGTGTATGGTATGATTTCTGATTTCATGGATCTGATAGATTTCTTTGTTTGAAATTTCTTTATTTAATGATCGGCAAATTGTTTCAACTTCTGGTAACTCAGGCATTTTATCTCCTTATGAATGCTTTTAAGAAGAGCTCTTATATATTATAAGATAAATAGATTATTTTAAAAAACAAGAATGATTGATAAGATCATTTATTTTCAATGATATAGTTCAAGTGTTTGGTTCTCATAAGGACATAGAGTGATAAGCAATTCTTTACTTGACGAAAATCGATCCTATGATATTTTGATAGTTATTCAATGATTGATCTAATATTAGATGATCAGAAGAAAGGAGTGATATGACACAAGAAATTCAAGATTTAATACAAAATGCGAAATACAAAGAGTTGAAACTTGCGCTTGAACCGATTAATGAAGTGGATATTGCTGACTTATTTGAAGAATTAAGCAAAGAGCAGGTGATCATTGTTTTTAGGCTTTTAAACAAAGAAAAAGCTGCTGATGTGTTTGCTTATCTTGAACGCGAGCATCAGCAATTTATTATTGAATCAATTTCAGATAAGGAAATCAACAATATTATTGATGAATTGTTTATTGATGATACTGTCGATTTTCTCGAAGAAATGCCAGCTTCTGTAATCAAAAAAGTGTTAAAGAATACGGATGAAGAAACCCGAAAAACCTTGAATCAATTCTTTACATACAAAGATTATTCTGCGGGCAGTATCATGACCATCGAATATGTGGAT
Source organism: uncultured Candidatus Cloacimonadota bacterium (assembly GCA_964573665.1). GTDB lineage: Bacteria > Cloacimonadota > Cloacimonadia > Cloacimonadales > WRIO01 > JAGOCT01. Next base: position 32,619 of record CAZNKI010000028.1, read on the forward strand.
CTTAAAAAACACATGAAGGTCAAAGATGCCATCGATCATATTCGCAGAACAGGTGTCGATAAAGAAACCATCAATAACTGCTATGTCATCGATAAAAACAGAAAACTTGAAGGTATCGTTTCAATCAGACGTTTAATTTTGTCCGATGAAGAGGCTTTAATCAGCGATATCATGGAAACTTCGATCATTAAAGCGGTGACAACTGATGATCAGGAAGAAATTGCCGATTTATTCAAAAAGTACGACTTAACCATGATCCCTGTGGTCGATACAGAAAATTGCCTGGTGGGTATCGTTACGGTTGATGATATTATCGACGTTATCGAGCAGGAAAATACAGAAGACTTTCAAAAGATGGCAGCGATGACACCATCAGATGAAACTTATTTGAAGACAAGTGCCTTAATTATGGCAAAAAATAGAATTATGTGGTTATTGGTTTTAATGATATCAGCGACATTTACGGGCTTGGTGATTAAGAGGTTTGAAGCTTTATTAAGTACAATGGTCATACTTGCCACCTATATTCCTATGTTGATGGGCACAGGAGGAAATGCAGGATCACAATCGTCAACTTTGATTATACGTAGTATTGCATTAGGAGAAGTTGAATTTTCTGATCTTCCCAAAGTAATTTTTAAAGAGTTTAAAGTGAGTTTTATTGTAGGATCAGTTCTTGCATTGACCAATTTTATTCGTATCATATTACTAGATCATACTGAAATACATATTGCGATGATCATCAGTCTAAGTTTGTTTTTAACAATTCTTCTTGCCAAAGTCATAGGATCAACCCTTCCATTAATGGCAAAACGAATAGGAATAGATCCCGCAATTTTAGCGAGTCCTCTGATTTCAACGCTTGTTGATGCAACATCACTGATCATCTATTTTTCATTAGCATCGATGTGGGTTTTTTAATAAATTAACACACACTTAAAATAAAATTTACTAATTCCTTATATTTCTCTTGACAAGAAAAATAGTCATTCATAAATTTTGAATTAGATGGAAAAAGCTTCGCCAAAGGTGGAGTTCTTTTTTCATTTATAGAGATTGAGATCAAAATATGAAAAAAAGTATTGGGAGGAAAAATGGCAAGCATTGATTGTAGCCGTTATTACAAAAATCTGAAGGAAATGTCCACTGTTCGTGCTATGGCTGAAACATTAATGAACAATTCCAAAGTCAGAAAGATAACAGCGGTGGAAGCTTATGAGTTAGCAAAAAAACAAGCAGGAGTCAGCGAGACAGACTGGGAAATCTATCCGCCCTACGCTGAACAATTGGGATTACCCAAAGGCTCAAAAATACTCAATGATTGCCATGGAAATATTGTTGGCAGAACAGCAAAAGCACGTCGTTTTTACAATCGATTAAATTCTGCAGACAAGGATAAAGTAGAAGGGGACGTAAGAGAAGCACTTTTTCAAATGGAACATTATCCATTGATAAAAGCTGAAGCAGTGTTGGGCCAAGATCCAAACCTGATGATCAAAGCTACTTTTGTGACTACTGAATCCGATGCCATGAATGTTTTTAACTGGCTTTGCAACTTTACACCGATTGAAGTTTATGAACAACAATATAAGAGTAGCAAAGAAGTGCCAATTATTGATATTATATTAGTGGCTTTTAATGAATGGACATGTAATGATCCGTTCTACAACAATGTCGGTGCACCTCAGTTAGCACTGGTTGATGAATTAAATAACGTGATATTTAATTTTGGTATGCGTTATTTTGGTGAAAGAAAAAAAGGAACTCTGACTCTTGGCTGGACATCTGGTATAAGAATTGGCATGGCTGCTTGTCATGGTGGTATCAAAGAAATTGATTTTTCTGAATGTGCTGAAGAAACCTATCGTAAACTTGGTAAACGCTCAATATCCTTCTTTGGGCTTTCTGGAACTGGAAAGTCTTCTCATACCAATTCACACGATAATGGCGGAACATTACCAAAAGGCTTCAAAAAAGTAGTGCTTCATGATGATGCTTTCCAAATTGATTTGGAAGAAAAAATGTGTCGTGCCTGGGAGCCTACATTATTTGACAAAACTGATTCAAGACCAATCGATCATCCAGATTGGAAATATGCGATATCTTTAATGAATCACAGTATTATCAATATTGATGGGAAAAATGTGCCAATTGGATTAGATATCCGTCAGTCCAATGGAAGAGCATTATTCGATCGCGCAATGCTTGGTGATTATGTTAACACATGTTCTTTCCCAAAAGCACTTTGCTGGTTGATGAAAGATACTGTTTTGCCTCCAGTGATCAAGTTTAAAGATAAGAATCTTGCGATTGCTATGGGTGCAGCTTTAATTACCAAAAGAAATAAAGCGGAAAATGTCACCGCTGAAGAGTTAAAAAAACTCGCATTTGAACCATTTGCCAACCCATTCCGCGTTTATGAACTCTGGAAAGATGTGAATGCTTTTCTTGCTATTGCAGATAGTGGCGCTGAATTTTATTCTTTTAACTCTCAAGGACTTTGGAAAAAGTCTGATACTGAACTTGAACCGATTAAGCTTCAAACATCATTAACAATACAAACAGGTATTCTTCTTGATCAAATTCAATGGGAAGACTGGTCAGCGTTACCAGGAGCGATGATTCCTACAAAAGAAAGTATAGAAAAAATTTTACCAGGATTCTATGATACTTATCACCCAGATCATAGAGAAAATAAACACGATTATCTTGAACTACTCAAAAACAGATTCCAACAAAGAATTGATTTTCTTTCTCAAACCGATTTAAACACTAAACCTGAGTTGTTGAATCAATTGGTTCAATCGCTAAAAATAAAAGTATAATCAAATAAATTGTATTGGACGGGTTAATCTCGTCCAATTCTTTTCATAGAAAAGTGATTTCATGATACATCAAATTTTATCTAATAAAAAAGTGGTCTTAGCCTCTGAATCTCCAAGAAGAAAAGAAATATTTAAACTCTTAGGCCTTAAATTTCTTCAGAAAAGTGCAGATGTTGATGAAAGTATTCATCCTTCTGATCATGTGAATCCTAGAAATTTTGTGATCAAAACATCATTCCTAAAATGTGAAGATGTCGCAAAAAAGATGGATCAGGATTGTGTCATCATTGCAGCAGACACAATTGTATATTATAAAAAAGAAATCCTGGGAAAGCCTGAATCAAAAGATCAGGCAAGATTGTATCTTTCACGATTATCAGGCAATACTCATGCTGTTTATACTGGGATCAATGTCTATTACAAAAGAAAATATTATCATGCTGTGGAAAAAACAAGCGTTACATTTAAAACTCTATCAGAAAAAGAAATTAATGATTATATTCTTACGGGAGAACCATTAGACAAAGCGGGCGCATACGGTATTCAGGGTTTTGGCGCTCAGTTGGTAGAAAAAATTAATGGTTGCTATTTCAATGTCATGGGTTTTCCTGTTTTTTGTTTCTATACTCTACTTAATCAATTAGAAAACGAGATCAAATGAAAAAACTGTATTATAATGCAAAGTTTTATGCAATAAATGAAAATAAGGATGTTTATCAAGCCATTCTGGTTGACAATGGAGTTATAGTTGATACTTTTAATGACACTATTCCTTCTATTGATGCAGAAAAGATATCTTTAAATCATAGTTATGTTTATCCTGGTTTTATTGATACACATACACATTCGTTCGAAGGCGGGTTATATTCAAAAGGGCTCGATTGTTCTGGTTTTGATAGTATTGCTCAAACCTTGGATATGTTGGCACAAGCTAAAAAGATATCTGGAATGATATTTGCCTGGAATTTTGATGAACTTTCGATGCAGGAACGACGATTCCCCAATCTGGAAGAGCTTGATCATATCCTTCCTGATACTCCTTTACTCTTGAGAAGAGTCGATGGACACTCTTGTGTGATCAATACTTTTGCAAAAAAGATGATCCAATGGCATTACCCATTGCCAGATCCTTTTACAGGCTTGTTAAAGGGTGATCTCAACGATAATGCGGCTCATTTTTTTCATAAAGCATTGAATGATGAATCGATTTTTGAAGCTTATCAAAACGCTGAAAAAATTGCACTCGAAAATGGACATACGACGATTCACAGCATGATTGGTGATGCAAAAATGGATATCCTGCATTTTCCTTTGATGAGCAGAAATCTCGATCGGTTTATCATAGATTACAAATTATACCCTCAATCCTTTAATATTTCACGCGCACTTGAGAATCAATCCAAAAGAATCGGCGGATGTATTCTCGCTGATGGTTCATTTGGCTCTCATACGGCAGCCTTGCTTGAACCTTACAGTGATCAGCCCGATTGTTTAGGAATGCCCTATCATCATCAGGATTATTGGAATGAGTTTGTTTCTGAGGCTCATGACCATGATCTTCAAGTGGGTGTTCATTGTATTGGAGATTATGCGATCACTCAGTTAATCAATGCGATTGAATATGCACAAAAAAGAAAAGAAAAGGACTTAAGACATCAGATTATTCATTGTGAATTATTGTCTGATGAAATGATCCAAAGAATGGCAAAATTAAATATATCAGCAGTAATGCAACCCTCATTTGATTATTACTGGGGCGGTCAAAACGCATTTTATCACAAAGTATTAGGATGGGAAAGAGCAAAAAAAACCACACGCTTGAAATCATTAATGGATGCAGGAGTATTAGTTACAGGAAGTTCAGATTGGTATGTCACACCACTTAATGCATTATCTGGAATAGATTCAGCAGTAAACATTCATCATTCTCCTGAGAGGATCGATCGATTTGAAGCAATTAAAATGTACACCTCAAACGCTGCAAGGCTGATCAAAGAAGAACAACTATATGGCACACTCGAAAAAGGCAAATATGCTGATTTCGTATGCCTTGATCAAGATATATTTAATGCCGATTCTATAAGAAATATTAAAATACTTGATGTGTATAAGAAAGGAATGCATGCCTTTTCTCGCAAAGATTAAAAGAATTAAAGAATACCTTCTTTATGAATCTCTGATCCACCCTGAAGCTCAATTGTTGGATTATTACAAATATTTTTCTCAAAGTGCTTTTGGACCAGGTCATATTATTACTGATTATCAAACAGCAAAAGAAAATCTAATGAATGAAGTACAACACACAGAATACTTTGATCAAATCATGATTCAAAAATGTGATTATTTCAAGGCATTCTACAGAGTTAATTTAAAATTAATAAAAGAGAATCATATTGATTTTGACGTCTTTTTTAATGCATTTATCGAAAGTGCATCTGTGATTGAATCCTTATCTGAAATCGAGTTTATTGATGAGTGGAATATTGTAATTAATGTGATCAAAATGGAACTTCCTAATTTACTTAATACTTATGATCTGGATCAGATCAATCAAATGATTGAAAAAAAAAGATATTTGTGTCATCATTCTGATAACTTTAGAAGTTTATATCATCCTCATTACCGTTTAATTCATCATGATTTTCTTACTTCAACTTTAAAAGACATTTTCGACAAAGATGAAGAAAATTTTAAATCAATGCATAACTTACTTTAAATTAGCAAATAAACATCTCTTATCTATAATAACTATAAGCTCAGAGCAAGCAGATTAAAAATAAGGGTTGACAAAATATAAAGGGTTTCGGAAAATTAATTAAAATGAAAATCTATAATAAGGAGAGCCAATATGCCTAAGATGACGGTTGATCCTAACTATTGCAAAGGCTGTGGGTTATGTATTGCAGCATGCCCAAAGAAAATCATCAGATTTTCTGAAAATATCAATGCTAAAGGTTATCACTACGCAGAATGTTTTGATCAGGAAGCGTGTATCGCATGTAAAATGTGCTATACAATCTGCCCTGACGTAGCGATAACAGTTGAAAAGTAGGAGGAAAAATGGGAAACAAGGTATTAATGAAAGGTAATGAAGCAGTTGCTGAAGCCGCAATCCGTTCAGGTTGCAGACTTTATTTTGCTTACCCCATTACTCCTCAGAGTGAATTAATCGAATATATGGCACGTATAATGCCAAAAGTTAATGGCACTTTTTTACAAGCAGAAAGTGAAGTTGCTGCGATTAATATGGTTTACGGTGCTGCAGGTATGGGAAAAAGAGTCATGACTTCTTCATCATCACCCGGTATTTCTTTAAAAATGGAAGGAATATCTTATATTGCTGGTGCTAATTTGCCTGCAGTTATTGTGAATGTACAACGTGGCGGTCCTGGTCTTGGTGATATCCAACCTGCACAAGGTGACTATTTTCAAGCAACCAAAGGTGGCGGTCATGGTGATTATCATTGTATTACTCTTGCACCTAGTTCTGTTCAGGAATTTGCTGATATGGCTTCTTTAGCTTTTGATCTTGCTGACAAATATCGCGTTCCTGTAATGATTCTTTCTGATGGCTTATTAGGTCAAATGATGGAACCTGTTGAATTTAAAGATCACAGAACACAAGAAGAAATTGATGAATTAGCAAAACAACACTATGATTGGTGTATTCATGAAAATGTGGATGGCGAAGGTCATCATCATAATGAAATCAATTCTCTTGAAATTGATCCTAAAGTATTAGAAGCACATGTACTTGATCTTGAAAAGAAATATGAGACAATTGCAAAAAATGAAGTTCTATTAGAAGAATATCATCTTAATAAAGATAATGAAATCCTCTGTGTTGCATTTGGAACTGCTGCTCGTATCGTAAAATCAGCGATTGATGAGTTGAATAATGAAGGGCATAATTTAGGTTTGATCAGACCAATTACTGTTTGGCCTTATCCTTATCAACAAATCACTGATGCTGTGCATGCAAACGTTAAACGCGTAATTGTTTTTGAGTTAAATCTTGGACAAATGCTCGAAGATGTGAAATTAGCTGTTAATGGCAAAGTTCCAGTCGAATTCATGGGTAAAGTGGGCGGTATCGTCTTTACTCCTGAAGAAATTAAAGAAAATATCAAGAAATATTTATAGGAGGATTTCATGACTGTTATCGCAAAAAGACCAAAAGCACTCCGTGAAATCGGATTTACTTATTGTCCGGGTTGTTTACACGGTGTGGCTCACCGATTGATCGCTGAAGCGGTTGATGAATTGGGTATACAAAATTTAATGACTGGCGTTGCCCCTGTGGGTTGTTCAGTTTTCGCATATAAGTTTTTTGACTTTGATATGGCACAAGCTGCTCACGGTCGTGCTCCTGCCGTTGCTACGGGGATGAAAAGAGCCAGACCTGAAATGAAAGTGTTCACATATCAGGGTGATGGTGACTTAGCCGCTATTGGAACTGCAGAAATTGTTCATGCAGCCAATCGTGGCGAACACATGAGCGTTTTCTTTGTTAATAACGCGATTTATGGTATGACTGGTGGCCAAATGGCACCTACTACATTACCAAATATGAAAACAACGACATCTCCTTATGGACGTGATGTCAATGATATCGGATATCCTATTAAAGTATCTGAACTTTTAAATACATTGGATGCCCCATATTATATTGAAAGAGTATCTCTTTTAACACCACAAGATATTATGAAAGCGAAGAAAGCAGTGCTTAAAGCGCTTACATATAACAAAGAAGAAAGAGGATTCACCTTTGTTGAATTTATTTCTACTTGCCCAACCAACTGGGGCATTGATCCTGTTAAATCTTTAGCATGGGCAAAAGAAAATATGTTGCCTTATTTTAAATTAGGAAATTTCAGAGATAAAGGTGTAGAAGGGGGTCAGCAATGAAATCAGAAATGGTTTTCTCAGGATTCGGCGGTCAAGGCGCGTTAACAATTGGTAAATTTATCGCTCAATCTGCAATGGCTGAAGGAAAAAATGTTTCATGGTTGCCATCTTATGGTCCTGAAATGCGTGGTGGTACTGCAAATGTGGCAACAGTGATTTCAGATACTCCGATTGCTTCTCCGCTCGTATCATTCCCTGATATCCTTGTCGCATTAAACCAACCTTCACTTGATAAATTCGGTCCAGATGTAAAAAAAGGTGGATTGATCATCGTTAATACTGATATGTGCCCAAAAGTTGATAAAATCGATGGTATTGATTATGTCATCGTACCGATGAATAAAATAGCAACTGAACTTGGCGAAGCAAAAGTTTTAAATATGGTTGCAATAGGTATTATCATTGGTAAAGCACAAACCATCAAGTATGAAACGATTGAAAATTACTTGAACAATTATATGAAAGCGAAAAATCCAGCTTTACTTGAAATGAATCTCAAGGCAATTAAAGCAGGCATTCAAATCGCTCAAGAACAATAGTATATTTTTAAAGGTCAGTTTCGGCTGACCTTTTCTCATTCTTTATAGAAGAAGGTTTTATGCGTTATTATGATTTCCCTGATGTCTATGATTTGTTTTATTCCGATACATTTGAAAAGGAATGCTTAACATTTTATAAATCACTCTTTGCCAAAAAAAAGTTCCAGGATGTTTTTGATTGTGCTGTGGGTACAGGAAGAATGTTAATGCCGATGGCAAAGATGGGGTTTAACTGTTCTGGTTCTGATATCAATCCAAACATGATCAAAAAGGCAAATATCAATTTTGCCAAAGAAAATATTATGTCTGCTTTTCAAATCTGTGATTATAAAAACCTAAAAAACAATATCAAAAGAGACTTCGATTGTGTCATGTGTACAGGAAACTCTCTGGCGCATTCAAAAAATGAAGAAATTAGCCTGGTTTTGGATCAAATGGACGCAATACTCCGACCAGGTGGAACGATTTACATTGACAGCAGAAATTGGGATAATATCCTCAAACGTAAACAGAGATTCTATCTGTTTAATCCGATCATCCGAGATAAAGGTCGTGTGAATTATATTCAGGTGTGGGATTATAATAAAAATGGATCAATCACCTTTAATTTTCTTGTGTTTGAAGAGATTGACAATAAAATTGTGACCAAACGACAATTTTACGAAATCTATTATCCTTTTACTACCGACTATCTAAAAGCATTACTCGAAAGTATGTCCTATCAGAATATCAAGATATGTAAATTGGGCGATACTTCACAAACTGATTTAGAAAATATTGATTGGTTTACAATTACAGCAGAAAAACCAATAGAAGGCTTATTCCCTGATAAAAAAGAGAAACGCCCAAGATATTTGGATGAATAATAAAAGACTTTCTCTAATTATCCTACTGATCCCGCTTGCTTTTTTAGTTATCTTTTTTTATTATCCATTATTGTTTATTTTTAAAACTACCTTGTATTCAAATGCTTCTTTGAATATTGAATCATTTGTTAATCTTCTTTCTCAATCTTGGCAGCGTTCGGTCATATTTTTTACTTTTAAGCAGGCAATTCTTAGTTTGTTGTTAACACTTATCATATCAATGCCTTTAACCCTTATTTTGAGTAAATATCATTTTTTGGGTAAGAAGTTTCTTAAAGCCGTGATGATGATCCCCTTCGTTTTGCCTGGAATCACCGTTGCTCTGGGATTTATTCTCTTTTATGGAAATTCAGGATATCTCAATGCTTTTTTATCTCTTTTTAATTTAAAAGTGTCTGTATTATATTCTCTTAAAGCGATCATTATTGCGCATGCATTTTATAATGTCCCTTTGGTTGTAAAAGTCATGACTGATACCTTAGATAATTTTAACCAGCATTTAATCACCAGTGCCAGAACACTTGGCGCATCAAGAATCATTAGTTTTTTTAAAGTGACGATCCCCTGTATCCTACCTGCCTTGATTAATGTATCAATCCTTGTTTTTTTGTATTGTTTTATGTCATTTGGTATCGTGCTTGTATTGGGTGATATACGGTTTACCACTATAGAAGTAAATATCTATATTTTGATTAAACAACTCCTTGAAACTCAGTTAGGGTTTGCCTTATGTATGATCCAAATCATGTTTTCGATGACTTTTCTTGTTTTGTCTTTTATATATAAACATCGAAGCAGAAAGATCTCTCAACATATCTTTTCTGCAGAACATTTTACTATTCCTCTGTTTAAACATATCAACATCATCAAATTACTAAGTATCGCTTATCTATTATCTTTTATTATATTTATTCTGAGTCCGTTATTTTCGATACTTGTTTATACATCAAAATATGCACTGATTTTTATTAAAAATATAACAACTTATAATCCGATCATTGGCACTTATGTGTGGAAACCCATAATTAACAGCTTCTTACTATCATTTTTAGTAGCTTCACTTACTTTGTTAATTTGCTTGATCTTTAGAATTTGTCTGAATCAGAAATCTTACAGGAAAGCAGTTGAACTGATGATCCTTTTGCCTATGGGTGTATCGGGAGTTTCTTTTAGTTTAGCTTATCTGTTCATTTTTCAAAAAATGAATGTCCCAAATCTGCTTTTACTGCTTTTTGCTCATGTGATTATTTGTTTGCCATTTGCCTATACATCAGTTTCTTATGCTTTTGATAAAATCAATGGAAATATTATCTATTCAGCTCAAACCTTAGGTGCAAATAGTATTACAATCTTCAGAAAGTTGATTTTGCCAAATATTTCAAAACCTTTACTCTCCTCATTTGTTTTTTCTTTCGCTTTGTCTTTAGGTGAGATTAGCTCAGCTTCAATGCTGTCAGATCAATTCATTACCATACCTGTAAGTATTTACCGATTTATCTCTGCACGTCAATTTGATTATGCAGCCAGTATGTCGTTAGTCTTGATAATTTCAGCATCCATCGTTTTTATATTTAGTGAAAAAATAAACCATCTCTATTTTGTGGAGGAAAAATCAAATGAAAACTAAAATGCTTGTCAGTATTTTAATACTCAACTTTACTCTATTTCTTTTTGCTGAGGAAATCATTATTTTACATACGAATGATCATCATGGCAGACCTTTAGCCAGCAAACTCAGTGATCTGCCAGGTGGCGGATTATCTGCACGCTCAACCTTGGTTCAAAGAATCAGGAATGAACATAAAAATGTTTTACTGCTTGATGCAGGCGATATTAATGATGGACTGATTGAATCGAATATGTTTGAAGCTACGCCTGATATCGTCGGCTATAATTATTTGAATTATGATGCGATGACTCTGGGTAATCACGAGTTTTATAAATCGCTTGATAAACTGAAAAAACAAAAAGAAATGATGAATTTTCCGCTCTTATCAGCAAATATTCTTTTAAAAGACCAGTCTCATGTAGCGAAACCCTATATCATTAAAACTTTTAATGATACATTAAAAATTGGGATTATCGGATTAACAACGAATTCAACAAAATTCTCAGCACCACTTTCTGTGACGAATCAATTGATCTTTAATGATGAGATTGAAACATGTCAAAAGATTGTAAATGCCATTAAAGACAGTACAGATATGATTATTGCATTGGTTCATTTAGGTATGAGCGAAGATCCTGAATATGGATCATTCAAACTTGCGAAGTACGTCGATAGATTAGATCTGGTGATTGATGGACATAGCCATACTTATTTGCAAAAAGAAATTTGGATCAAGAATGTCACAGAGACTGATAGTATTCCTGTCGTTCAAGCAGCTTGCTGGGGGGCATTCCTTGGCAAAGTAATGTTCGATGTGCAAAAAGATAAGACACGATTTCTCTCTTGGGATTTGATCCCGATCAATGCAAGTATGAAAGGCGAATACATGGGAGAATATATCCAGGAAGATCAGGAACTTTTAAAGATATTACAACCTTACAAAGATCAAACTGAGCAATTACTTGGTGAAGTCATTGCTCAATCTGATAAAAAATATACCACAGATACCGTCAGAAAACGTGAAAACGAATTGGCAAGTCTGACATTGGATGCAATGATGTGGTATTTTAAATCGTTTAAACCTGACTTTGCAATTACCAATGGGGGAGGAATTCGTTCTCAAATGTCTGAGGGGGATGTGAAAAAATCTGATATTTACAACATTTTGCCTTTTGATAATTCAGTGACGCTGATCGAATTAAAAGGAAAAGATATCAAAGTTATTTGTGAACATCTCTTGAAAAGAAAAATGGGGACAGGTGGGTTCTTACATTTCACAAATAATTTCAAACTTATTGCCAATCCGGATAGTACCATCAAACAAGTGCTACTGAATGATAAAGAGCTAAATGATACCATGACTTATAAAGTTTTAACCAATTCATATCTTGCAACTGGGGGAGATGCTTATGAAGCTTTTCTCTATGGTAAAGTCATCGAAACAGAACCACTGATGCAAAGAGAAGTTGTAATAGATTATCTGCAAAAGTATCTCAAAGGTAAAGTGAAGTTAGAAGCAAAACCTCAGATTATTTTCATGAAATAAGCGTCTCGTCAGCGATAAATCACTCTCATGAAAAAAAAGTCTTGACTCGGGTTTTACTTTATTGTATAAACAAGTGCAAATGAGAGGTGCTTATGCCATTAAAAGATCCAGTAGTAGCGACATGTCCAGAATGTGATCGCTCAAATCTGTTGATTTGTAAAGCTTGTGGATATTGTGCAAAATGCGCAGACCATACCCATTGTAATACTGTATCAATACATGAAGAAATCGATCATAATGAATTTATTTTGGTTGAATCAGGAACTTTTATGATGGGTGAAGATAATGATCCTGATTGTCCAAGTCATCAAGTGACGCTTTCAACCTTTTATATTGGTAAGTTTCAGGTGACTCAAAAAGAATGGTTGAGGGTAATGGGTAATAATCCATCAAAGTATAAAGGTGATAATCTTCCTGTGGACTCTGTTTCCTGGTATGATGTTCTGGAATACTGCAATAAAAGAAGTTTGGATGAAGATTTAACTCCTTGCTATCTGATCGATGGAAACGAAACGATTTGCAATTGGTTAGCCGATGGTTACCGACTCCCTACTGAAGCTGAATGGGAATTTGCAGCAAGAGGTGGCAATCAGTCACAACATTTTGAATTTGCTGGATCCAATATTTTAGGTGAAGTAGCGTGGTATGCTGCAAATTCAAGAGAAAAGACTCATGCTGTCGGAACAAAAAAACCTAATGAACTTGGGATTTACGATATGAGCGGTAATGTATGGGAATGGTGCTGGGACTGGTGGTCAAATACGTATGTCACATCACCCCAGTTTGATCCTAAAGGCTTTCCTTCTGGAACATATCGTGTTCATCGTGGTGGAGGATGGAGCGGAAATGAAGCGCGATGCAAAATCACCCGCCGTTTTGATAGTGGTCCTGATGGTTCTTTAGATCGTATCGGTTTCCGTTTAGTCAAAATCAAACATTAATCGTTTTCAGTAGAGACACCGATTGTTAGCGTCTGAGTTATAGTAGAGACGTCGATTTATCGCGTCTAAAACCGTACAAAAGGGAGCGTAGGCGTCCTCGCCTACGAAAATTTCTTGTAACGCAACCTACCAGGTTGTGAATAGTCCCGTTCTACAATATAAATAAGCATTTTTATTATACTGCAAAGCACGTATAAAAAAAAAGCATT
>CAZNKI010000029.1:0-45225 GCA_964573665.1 uncultured Candidatus Cloacimonadota bacterium
GGAAACTGTGTGGGAGAGTAGATAGCCGCCATCATTGATCCCCTTTGATATTTTATATTTTAACATTTTTTTATTATTTCTTTATTTTATTATTGAGGTAGAATGATAATATGTAAATTCTCAATAAATAAAATCTTCTTAATTGCTATTCTTTGCTTTCTTTTCTCGATATCTTTGTCTGCTACTAATGACAATCCTTATAAAACATTTCATATAATGATCAATAATTTTAAATTCGTTACTTATGATGATTCACCAACGATACCTCTTTCTGAATCAATTAGCATTAATGACAGTATATTAATTAAAGACATCGATTATATAATGAACTATCAAAATAGTTCTGTGTATTTATTAAATAATTATAATAACGTACTTCTAAAAATTACCTATTTCACCTATAATAACTCTTGGGGATCTTTTGCTTTTATGTACAAAATTCAAGAAATATCAGATTCTTTGAAAACAATTCAAATTAATAACGATCCCTTTGAATTATGGTCAAAAAACTCTAATTTGTTAGTTTCAGGTAGTAAGAGTTTTTCAGTTACTGTTAGTAACCAAAATGATCTGTCTGTGAATCAGGCTATGTTTTTAAAAATAAGTGGAGAAATGTCTGATAATGTAATGATTGACGCTCAATTAAATGATAATCAATCTCCGATCACTCCTGAAGGCGATACTCGCGAACTTAGCTCTATAGATCAAATTTATTTTAAAATATATGGAAAACAATATGAAATCGCTTTTGGAGACTTAGATATAAAGTTTTCAAATACACACTTTATCAATTATTTAAATAAATTTGAAGGCGTTAAAGCTCAGTATTTTAACAAAAATGAATTTCAAACTGCTGTCGCTATTTCAAAAAGTAAAAATTCCAGTTTAACTTTCTATGGAATAAATGGGAAACAAGGTCCTTACTATTTAAGACCAGAGAATAATTCTATATCTGTTAAAGTGATATCTGGTACCGAAACTGTTTTTCTTGATGCCATAGCGTTAAACAGAGGTGACGATTATTCAATCGATTATGACGAAGGATCAATCACCTTTACTAACAAAAATTTCATCAATGAAAATAATCGAATTCAAGTCAATTTCCAGTATGCTGATGAACAATATAGAAAAAACTCTTATCTGATTAATTCAAAGAATATTTTCTATGATAATCTTTCTGTTTATACATATTCTATTATGAATGTAGATGATAAAAATAATCCTCTTGAATATTCATTTACTGAATCAGATATTAAAATTTTGAAAGAATCAGGTGATAATGATGTTTTCGTATCTGGTATTCAAGAAGTTGGACCTGGTTTTGGAAAGTATAGGAAAGTAGTCGATGGATCTACAGAATATTATGAGTTTTCAACTATTGATTCTTTAGCAATTTATCTGATCACATTTACTTACTTTGGCAGTGGAAAAGGTTCTTATCGAAAGATATCCTCAAATATTTATGAATATGTAGGTCAATACCTCGGAGAATATCTGCCTTTAAAAAAAATAAGTGCTCCAAAATTTAAGGCAAATTGGGATACAATAATTGATTATAAATATGATAATTTAAACTTCAATTACGAAATATTGCTAAGTAAATATGATAAAAATACCTTTTCTTCTAAGGACAACTTTGATGATTATGGTTACATTCATCAGTTTTCTTTTGATTTTTTTTCTGATGAAGTTAACAAACTCCCATTTATTTCTTTGATCACACGCAATAAATCAAAGTATCTCTCAACCTTTTCTGAGATACCATCATCTCAAAATAGTGACTTTTACCTCTTAGCATATCCAGATTCACTTGCATCTATATACTTAAGTCCTAAAGTTAATTATAATATTCGTGGTAAGTTATCTCATTATCTATATTATGAATGGTTAAAAAACAATAATTTTGATGAACATCATCATTATTATAGTGAATTAAATTTAAGAACAGATTCAATTTTAAATAAAATTACACTTAAAAATCTATATGGGAAACAAAATAAGGTTAATGAAGATTATTCACAAATGCAGGATCATACTGTCGATTTATTAACCAATTATAAGTTTGTAAGTTTAAATATAAAAGATAATATGACTTATTTAACTCAGGAAGTCTCCGATTCTTTAGCCAATAAAATTATGAAAAACTCATTTAAAATTGATAACTCTTATAAATACAATCAATCATCTTTACAACTTTCTTATCATAATGAATTTAATAAGAGAATTTATGATTATTATAGAAATTATAATCAGATATATACTTACTCAATCATGTCTCAATTGATTCAAGAAAATCATTACAACTCATTATCTTATTCAAAAAAGAATATTAATTACTTTATAAAATCTTTAAGTGATCAGAAGTATGACTTACTTGAACTAAAATTTAATAATCATTTTTTTAAATCTTCAATTCAAAGTTTTATGCAGTATTCTGTCAATAATCTGGAATACTACCCAAAAATCAAAGAACTCCAATATATTGGATCTCAAGGGAATTATGATAGTACGGGTGTTTGGCTTGAAAATGGGGGATACGATTGGGTTTACTTTCTCTCAGGAAATCCAGAGCAGACAATTGATGTGAAACTTGATTTTTCTTTAAACACTAATTTATCTAATTACTTTGATAATCAATTTCTCGATAAGATTCAAACTGAATCCTGGTTTTTAATACAGGAAAATTCAAAGGATAGAGATAAATACAATGTTTATTTTTTTAATGGATCACATGTGATGAATGACAGTACGACAGTTTACGGAAGAAAAGTCTTAAGGCAAATTTTCTGGTATAATCTGGTTCAAAATAAAATAATTCTAAAATATCTTTATTTAAGGGATAATACTTTAGATAATCGTTATCAGCAACTTGATAAGCAAAATATTTTGAATCATGAATATAGCCTCAATATGAATAAATTAAATAATGTTGATTTAGAATATGTCCTAAAACTTGAAAAAACATTTTCTCTAAAAAACAATGAAAAATCTGATTTAACCAGTCATAGAATTATCGCAAGATACAATATTAAAAATATTTATATATTTAACTCAGAGATTGAATATCAGAATGAAAATAATGAAAGATTGAACTACAACTACACATGGAATCAAAATAAATGGATTTTTCGTGAAGATATTATGATGTTTCTAAAGGAACATTATAGGATTAATAACAATATAGAATTCTCTTATGCTCAAAGTGATTTTTCATTAAATACATATCTCTCTGAAAATAAAAGAGATGGCATTGCATATAAATATAACAGCCAACTCTTTTATAAGATTAATCAATACACTCAATTATCTATCAACTATAATCTGAATAAATATCCAAAAAGTGATATCATTCATCAGCTAAATGTTGAAGTTAAAGCAGAATTTTAATTAATCGGTTTCAACTTCATCCAACGACAAATCTTTTCCACACCATCTTCCGCAGCTTTTAAGATGACATCAAGCTTTAATGGTTTTAAAAAATAATCGTCAAATCCTGCTTCTCTGGTACTCGCTAATTCAAAAACTGATGTATAACCTGTCATCGCGTAAATAATAGCTATTGGATTTTGTTTTTTTACTAACTTACATAAATCAATACCATTCATATTTGGTAACATTAGATCAAAAAACATTAAATGAATGAATTCATCATTAAGAATATCTAATGCTTCCTCTGCTGAACTGGCTTCTACAACTTCAAATCCTTTTTTCTCAAGTAATCTTCTCAGAAGCATGCGAATCATTTCTTCATCATCAAGTATTAAAACTTTTTTTGGATTCATATTTCCCTCTATTTTTATTATACTTTATCTATATCACAGATAAACTATAATGTCAATATGTTTTTTAACTATTGTAGTATTGATCAATTAATGCTACAATCTCATTCATAAGTTCTGTTTGATTTTTAGTTTCAATGTTTCTTTTTTCTCCATTATCATAGGTAATTACCACTGATCCTAATCCTCTGCATACTTCTCGTATTTTCGGTATGACTATATAAATTTCTCCTAAATGATTATCTTTAAATGTAAATATTGTTTTCACTCTTGCTCCTTGTATATTCTTTTTGCAATTGAATCCCAACTTAAGAATTCTGAGTGAGTCATGCACTGATTAAATAAATATTCTCTCTCTTTTTCTGTTTTGGGAATCTTCTGATATATCTTTTTTGCTTCTTTAGCGATCATCTTTTTTTCTATATGAGTTCTTTGTTGGATATTTATATCTTGAAAATTTTTAATAGTATGCGAAATATTGCTAAAATCAATAACATGATAGGCTGAACTAACCTCTTTATTGAATCCTTGTTCAAGTAGAAATGATGAGCCACAGGCACGACTTAAAACTGCTACTCCTCCATAAGGGACTGTTTCTATTTGAGCGATTCCAAAGGGTTCATAAATTGACATCCCGAATTCAGCATCAGATGCAATCCTCAAATCTGAGAAATTTGTATCTTTGGGGAATCTCTTACCTAAATGACCAGAATCAAATCCATATTGATTCAAAAATACACCTTTAATAGATCGTGATTTTGCATTGAAGTAATGTAAAGACCAAAATATGTCATTCTCGTATGATACTAAATCTGGCCAATTCTCTTTGTGCCAAACTGGCCATCCATAATCGGTTTCCATTTTGTGAATGTCTGTGATATCTCTACCTGTACCGATTAAAGAAGATAGTATTATAAAAAATCCTTTTATATGATTCTCAGTAAATAAGAGATCAAGTGATTCTAAAAGACTTACATCACGCCATAAACCTTTACTGATCACCAATCGAGAGACATGGGTCAGTATTACTTCAGGTGTATAATTAAATAATGTATTACAATATTCTTGGATTTTCTTACGACTGCTTAATTTTTTATCAAAGCTGATTTTGTTTATCGGAATGCCGTTGTAGCATACATTAATAATTTTCGTATTGACTTTTGGATTTAAATACTGATATTCATCTTTAACAAAATCTCCCACTGCTAAAATATCATCAAAAAGACATGCAAATTTTATAAGTTCATTTCTTGAATTATGCTTGTATGAACCAAATCTTTCTTCCATGCTCACCTTGTCTGATAGATCTTGATTCATAATGTTATAAAAGCTTACATCATGACCCGGAATTTTTTCTACAATATTTCTTGCTGTGGATACTTCATGCGCATAAAAATACAATCTTTCATTTTTCTGTTTGTTTTTTAGTATGGATAAACATGAACAAATTCCCATATACTCATGCGAATAATAATCAACCATATCATCACAGTTTAAGAATATACTAAATATCGATCTTAATGGTAAAGCAATGCGAAGATACTGTTCAAAATCCCAGTCATTCTCGTATAATTGACAGTTAAAATTGTATTTTTCCCATAATGAAAATTTGAAAATGTCTAAAAGATCTTTACGTATGCTTTTTATGCCAATCAATATGATCTCTACATTACTTCTGTTTTCAGGATGGATTTCATCATAAATTTCTTTTTGCCCATATACTATGTCAATATTAAATTTATCGACTACATTTAAAAGCGATTGATTATATAATGATTCATAGATCCCATCAATATTTGAGAAAAGAATCTTTGCATCAGTACCCAATCTGTTTACAGATTGAAGTGAGTCATCAAACAATGGTCCATAAAAATATGTCTTATGATATCTGTTATGATAAACCTGACTTGTGCATAATCCAGAAAGAACTGCACCAATACCACCGATTTTTTGGGCTGCTTCATGTGTTACATGTATGGCAGATCGCATCATTCCTCCGATATTTCTTAAAACAATAGTTCTTCATCTTTATAAACATCAATACGATAAAAGTGACCATTACTTATCCTCAATCCTTGAGGCATTTCTATATGATATACATCAACTCGAATCAAATGATCATGATAGTCTGTAGATATTGAATCAACAATCGTATGACCAATAATCATTCGATTGACATTAAAGTATGATAAAACCTGATTAAACTCATCTTCAGAAATCTTTGTTTCTCCGACAAGCCCTCTGTACCAAATTGGACCTTTGGATCTAAGTAATAAATTTGTTCTATCAACCACTTTTTCATTATTTAAATAATCCCAAAATAATTGATTGATTTCCTGTATTGAATAATGTTCTGTTGTTAACTCTTTGCTGATACCCCCATGAACAAAAAGCATGTCATTGATTATTAAAACAACTTTTTTGCTACGCATCCATTTTCCAAGTAAGGTATTATGACCGTATAACTCATTGACTTTCTGATTTAAGGCTTTACCAATATATTGATACTTTGGATGAACATATCGTAAATCTCCTGTTAAAAGCATCTGATCATGGTTCCCAAGCAAATAATGTACCTGACCACCCGATTGATGAGCTTCGTAATCAAGCTTGTAAATTAACAATAATGACTCATTGACAAATTCACCTCGGTCAACCATGTCACCAACAATGACTAAATGACCTTTACCAAAAATCCATTCCCCTTTTTTATTGATAACCTTTGCTTTAGTTAACAACTGAAATAATGCATCAAAATTCCCTTCTATGTCAGAAACTACAAAAATTTCTTCATTAGTGGAAATACTATCCAGAGTTTCAATTAATTCATCATAGATCGGGATTGAAAATTCTTTGTCCTGATATGTAAAAATCACATGATCATTTACTTTTATCATATTTTCCTCAAAGCTGACTAATGAGTCCTTTTCGATGATTGGGTATTTTACTGAGATCTTATCTTCGATTTTGAAAATAAATGGGGCATGTACATTAGTACAAAATATGCTCGATAAAGTGATAAAAACCACAAAAAATATTACTAATTTTTTCATTAATCCACCAATTGATTTAAATAATCTACGGTATCTTCATAATTTGAAGATTCTTCGATGCTTTGTTTTAAAAATGTATTTACTGCGTCAATTCTATCGATTGCATAATCAATTTTACTATTAGCACCTTTTGAATATGCGCCGATATTGATCATATCTTCAGACTCTCTGTAAGTGGCTAATACTTCAAATGTCTTTTTTGCTTTTTCTTTATGTTCAGTTTGAGCTACATTATTCATTACACGGCTGATGCTATTTAGAACATCAATTGCTGGATAATGGCCTTTGGCTGCAATCTTTCTTGAAAGTACTATGTGCCCATCAAGTATTGATCTTGCCGCATCAGCTATTGGCTCATCCATGTCATCACCCTCTACAAGTACGGTATATAAGCCTGTAATTGATCCCTTGTTTGAAGTGCCTGCTCGCTCTAACAATTTTGGCAGAGCTGCAAAAACAGACGGTGTATACCCTTTGGTTGTTGGCGGCTCTCCAACTGCTAAACCAATCTCTCTTAATGCCATGCAGTAACGGGTGACAGAATCCATCATTAATAGTACATTTAAGCCTTGATCTCTGAAATATTCGGCAATAGTTGTAGCTACCATTGCGCCTTTGATTCTGGTTAATGCAGCTTGGTCAGATGTAGCGACAATGACAACAGACTTTTTTAGTCCTTCTTCTCCTAAATCATTTTCTATAAAATCTCTGACTTCACGACCACGCTCACCTATTAATGCAATGACATTAACATCTGCTTGAGTATAACGTGCCATCATTCCCAATAATACACTTTTTCCCACACCGCTACCTGCAAAGATACCTGTTCTTTGACCTTTACCACAAGTCAATAAGCCATCTATTGCACGAATGCCTAATTGAAGGGGTTCTAAGATTCTCTCTCTGCTTAATGGATTAGGTGGAGAAGCATAAACTGATCTTTTTTCTCGTAATTTAAAATATTCTTTGCCGTCTATAGGATTTCCAAGCCCATCCAAAATCCTGCCCATCAATTCATCACCAACACCAACAGAAAAGGGCTCTCTAAATGTGGATACCCGGTTCCCTGGTGCAATGCCATACAATTCTTTAAGTGGCATTAACAGGGTTTTTTCACTTTTAAAACCTACTACTTCAGCTTGATGTATTGTCCCATCATTGGTATGAATGTAACAGATGTCGCCTATTGATGCAGAAGGACCTATTGATTCTACAATTAATCCAATAATCTGTGAGACAGTGCCGTTTTGTTTGATTGAGTTTACTCTTTCAAGTATTTCTGAGTATTTTTTAAAATTAATCTTACTTAGCATATTTAAGTAGTTTACGTTTGATTTCTGCAAATTGTGTATCTATGTCAGCATCAATTGATCCTGATTTAAATTCTAATCTACATCCTCCTGGAGAAATGTCTGCTGTATTGATAATTTCAATTTGCTTTGGTAAATCAATGCGTAGGTTTAAACGATTGATATTATCCTTTACTGTTAGCCAGTCTTTTGGATTAACCAATATCTTTAACTCTTCTCTTTCATTTAATAAATTCAAGGCATTTTTCAATACATTGAGTATGATCTCCGGATTAATCTCCAACTCAGTGTCAATGACCTTTCTGCTTAAGTTTATAATAAATTCCAAAAGGTTTTGTTCTTGTTCTTCACTAATATGTTCGTATTGAGAAGAAATGTTGTTCAATATTTGATTGAATATTTTTACGCTTTGATTAACCTGTGCTTGTAATTGTTGCTGACATTGCTGAAATCCAGCCTTGACACCTTTTTGATAAGCTTCTTCACTTTCTTTTTGAAACTGAACCTGTGCTTCTTCTAATTGATTCTGTACATTGAATGCGATTAATTTTTCGATTAAAGAGAGCTGATAAGCATTAAATATACTCTCATCTGGATTTGGATGCTCTTTTGCTTTTCTTGCATTTTTTACAGGAAATCCAGGATTGATGTTGAATGAAAAACTGGCTGATTCTTTAAAACTCATGCTTCATCCTATTGAACATAGTCTTCTGAACCTTTACTTAATTGAATTTCACCTAATTCTTCTTTCTTTCTAATGATATCAAGTATCGTTTGTTGCGCATTTTCAACATCTCTTAAGCGTACAGGACCTGCATATTCCATTTCTTCTTTAATAATAGCTGCTGAACGTTCTGAAATATTCTTGAAGATTTTGTCCTGAACATCATCGGTTCCACCTTTTAAGGCTAAAGCAAGATCTTTTTGATCAACATCACGGAGGATCATCTGAATTGTTCTGTCATCTAAGTATAAGATATCTTCAAAGACAAACATTAAATTCTTGATTTCAGTGGCAAGTTTAGGATCTTTGGCTGAAATTGCTTCGAGTATTGATCGCTCAACTGTTGAACCCACAAGGTTGATAATCTCTGCTGCGGCACGAACACCACCAAATTGACTGCCTTGTTGTGAGAAGTCAATACGCTCTTCCAATATCTGCTCTACTGTATTGATCATCTCCTGGGATACTCTTTCCATCGCAGCAAATCTGATGATTACATCATTTCTCAAATCTTCAGGAAGTTCTCCTAAAACATTTGCTGCCTGTATAGGCTCTAATTGAGTTAATACCAAAGCAATAGTTTGAGGATGCTCTTTTTGTATGAATGTGAGTAATTGCGTAGAGTCAACTTGCTTCAATACATTGAAACCTTTCACTTGCATGAGTCTTTGGATCTTTTTAATAATTTCCATCGCTCTTACATCACCAAGGGCATTTTGTAAAAGTTCTTTAGCATAATCGATACCACCAAGAGAGATATACTCCTGAGCTTTGATCATTTCATAAAATTCTTCAAATACCGCTTCTGATATCTTTGGTTCAACTGCATTGACTGTTGCGATTTTGGCAGTAATCAACTCTACATCTGTATCTGATAATAACTTAAAAATTTGTCCTGAAGCTTCTCTTCCTAATCCGATCATAAGAATAGCTGTTTTTGTTGCACCATTCATGTTGCGTATTAAATCTTGATACATTGCGATGACTTCTGGTTCAAAATGAAAATCAAAATCCATTTTTCCCTCACTTATTGCTTTTCTTATTTTGTGCGGCCTGAAGAGACTGCAAAGGATTATTTTCTATGATCCAGCTTTTGATAAGTCTTACAGCGACTTCTGGATTTTCAACCACAAACTTCTGTATTGCTTCCTGCAAAAGTATGGCTTCTGTTTGCTCTATTTCAATGTCTTTCATTGGCTTATAAGTATAAGAAATTTTGCCTTCACCCATGGGCATCCCTTCTTCACCTTCGTGATAAAATCCTTCTCCAACTCCAGCACCTTCAGCAAATGCAGGGCGTAACTCTTCTTCTGTTTCTGGCTCTGGTTCTGGAACAGCAAAGATTTTTTTGAACTGGCTAATTAATATAAATATGAGAATGACTAATATTAAAACAATAAATCCTTTTTCACCCATTTCAATGAGTTTCTTATTTCGAAGTTCTTTATCTTGTTCTAATTTCATATATTCTAATTCAGTGTTATCAAATAACATAGAATTTACGACGATTTGATCACCACGATTAGTATCCAGTCCAACTGTATTCTGTACCAATTGTTGAATCTGCTGTATTTCTTCTGGGGTTCGCTCAACAAATTCACGGACTGATTTTCCATCTTTTTCTTGTAGTTTAGTTTTAAAATTCACATTGACTGCAACAGTTAATCTTTTAATACTGCCTGTTTGATTAATGATTCTTTGTACAGTTGAATTGATTTCATAATTGGTGATGGAGTGCTCAGATGTATTTGATAAACTGTCTTTCAGATTACTTAAATTATTGGATTCAAGCTCTTCAGATCGAACAACCTGACCTTCTGGATCATACTTCTCTACGGTGGTTTCTACCTGATCAAAATTTAATTCTGCTGTGATTCGTACAACAGAGTTATTGGCTCCAAGAATCTGATCTAACATAGATTGAACTTTTAAAGCGACTTTATTTTCATATTCTGCTTGGATTTTTAATTGTCGGTTGGACAGTCCTGTAATTCCATCATCAAAGCTTTCTGTTAGGATTTTTCCATTTTGATCAACAATAGTTACTTTTGCTGGTTCAAGACCCTCAATCGCTGATGCAATTAAATTGGTGATGCCAGTTATCTGTTTTTCATTTAAGGTTTGCTTGGTGTTGATCATCACTGATGCAGAAGGAGGTTGTTGATCTTCTTTAAAAATCTTCTCTTCAGGGAAAACAAGATGCACTCTAACATATTCAATACCACTAATGGATTGAATCGTTCTTTGTAACTCACCTTCCATTGCTCTTCGATAATTCACGTTCTGAACAAATTCAGTCATCCCTAATTGTGTTTTATCGAATATCTCAAAACCAATCCCTTGATTCTTAACTCCGATACTCTCTGATGCAAGGCTTATTCTTGTCGATGGAACCTTGTCCGCAGGAATAAAAATTGAGGATCCATTGTCTTTGATTTTATAAGGGATGTCTTGTTCGTCTAATTTTGTAATGATTGTCTGAGCATCCTGAGGAGTTAGTTTACCAAATAATAAACTGTATTCGACTTTTGTACTCCAGGTAATTAACCAGATAATTACTGTGAGTGTTAATGCAATTAAGACAGCGAGTAAAACTCTCTGTCTTAATTCCATTCTCAAATATACATCTTTGAATTTACTTAATATATTATTAACACGATCTTTCATATGTCCTCAGTCTATTTAAAACTTTACATTGGGGTCTTCATGATTTCACGATAAGCTTCCAGCATCTTATTTCTGATTTCCATGACCATTTCAAAGCTCATACTCGCTTTTTCTACAGCAGTCATCACTTCGTGAGCGTCAATTTCTTCTCCTGCAATAATTCGTTTGACATCATTATCGGCTTGAATTTGCATATTGTTGGCTTCTGAGATGTAACTCTTGATGGTATCACCAAAGTTTACTTCACCAGCATTGATGTGGATTTTACCATTGCTGTTGGTTTTTAAAGAATCAATATCATTGAGTTGATTGATTGCTGATAATCTCAAATCATTCATGATTAAGCCTCCTATAATTTGATGTCAACTTTACTGCCTATTAACAGTTTGCTTAACTGAGTACTATTATATAAGTGTTGGCTTTGCTTGTCAACAGATAAATCTCCAAATACTTCTTTTAATACTTTTTTTTCATCTGAACTTAAAAAATTCTTTAAACTGCTTGAACCAATATCTCTCAAATCTTCAATACTTTGATGAGCTTCGTTTGGTGAAGTGTTTTCTACTTTTTGCTTATTACTCTGTTTGTACATCTCTGCATATTTTTGCTGAATATTATATTGGTTGCTGATGCTTGTTTGATTGATTGTTAGTGCCATGCTTTACTCCTTTAGATCTTTAAGGCGTTACGTATCATGTCTTTAGAACTGTTAAGTGCAGTGACGTTGGCTTCGTATGAACGTGAAGCTGATATCATTTCGACCATTTCTTGAACAATATTGACATTTGGAAATGCAACATATCCCTTGCTGTCAGCATCTGGATGAGCTGGATCGTAAACCATTCTAAATGCAGAATTATCCTGACTGATTTCAGCAACGTGAACACCGACAGGTTTCTCTTGATCTAAGTATCTAAAATTACGATCATCAACATGATTATCTGTTGTTAATGCCATATCGATTTTTCTCTCTTTATAATACTCTGCAAATTTCTTGTCTTTTCTGCCTGCTTCAAGATTGACAATCTTTCTGCGATAGGCTTCTCCACTTTCTGTTCGGGTTGTCTCTGCGTTTGCTATGTTATCGGCAATTACATTCATTTTGGTTCTTTGAACAGATAATCCATCTGCGCTGATTCCCATAGTACTGAATAAAGATTTATTGATCATTTTTCAACCCCTATCTTCCTCTAATTGCATTTTTGATGTTTGCATATCTTTTCATAATTAACTTTGTACTCATTTCATATCGAAGATTATTCTCAGCCATTTCAGCCATTTCTTTGTCGATATCGACGTTGTTTAATCCTGTATCATTGATGGGATTGTCTCTAAGAAGCACTTCTGCATCAATTTGGTTAAAATCTCTTCTGCCAAGCGCCATATGCTGATTATCTGTATTAAATCCCTTGATACGCTTGGTATCCATCGCTTTTTTATATTCTTCTTCAAATACTACTTTTTGTGCTTTATAACCTGGAGTCATCGCATTCGCAACATTATTGCTTAATGCTTTGTGTCTCAATGAATAAACATTCATGCTCTGCTCTATATCAGGACAAGCTGTTCGATCGAATAGTAAATCCGTAAGCATATTAACCTCCATTTTCTAAACATTTATTGCAAACTCTATGCCATTAGTAATTAAAAAACAATTCCAGTTCTACATGTAGATATCTCATTGAAAAATAAAGTGATAGAGATTCACTTATAAATATGAAGATCGTTTTAAATTTTTACTGAAATGAATGAAGAAAAATATTCAGCTTTTTATCAGAAAAAAGTTCTATTATTAAAAAACACAAACATCAATTTTGTATAAATCGCTTAAATTGAACAAAATATAAAGACACTAAGAAAATCATTGACGAAATATACACTTCTTACATATTGAATAAAAGGAGTAATTATGGATTTTTTTGATCTGATTAAAAGCAGAAAAAGTATCAGAAGTTTCAAATCTGATCCTATTCCACAAGATGTAATTAATCAGATTCTTGAATCAGGAAGATTAGCTCCTTCTACACAGAACAGGCAATGTTGGAGATATATCCTCATCACGGATCAATCTTTAATTAATCATATCGCTTTTCATAGTGCCTTAGGTTCTGTAAATTTCTTTATTAAAAATGCACCTTTGATTATTGTCGCCTGTGCTGATCCAAATAAATCACTAAATATCAATCATCAGGATTACTATCTTGTCGATGTGGCGATTTCATTTCAACAAATGATTTTAACTGCTTGGAGCTTTGGTATTGGATCTTGTTGGTTAGGTGCTTTTAACGAAGATAAGTTAAAAAAAATACTTAAAATACCTGATCATATTAGAATCGTTGCTATGAGTCCATTTGGATATCCACAGGAAAAATCATCAGTTTACGATAAAACAGTTTCTTTTCTGGCTTCTTCAAAAAAAAGAATAGCTCTGGAAAAGATAATTCATTATAATATATGGAATAATGAACAATTCATAGAAGATGAAACGAAAGGAGAATCTCATGAAGCTTAAAAAAGAATTTATTCATAAACTCCCTAAGACTGACCTCCATGTACATTTAGATGGATCTTTGAGAATGTCAACCATCTTTGATCTTGCAAAACAACAAAAGGTGGAGCTTCCTGCAAAAACTCAGGAAGACCTAAAGAAAATAGTTTCCTGCACAGATAGCTGTACCAGCCTTGATCAATATCTGCAAGGCTTTGGAATTACCTTATCTGTCCTTCAGACTGAAGATTCTCTGTACCGCACTGCCTATGAATTGGCTGAAGATTGTGCTGCTGAAAACATACGTTATATGGAAGTGAGATATTCTCCTATACTTCATACAAACAAAGGTTTAAAGCTCACTCAAATTTCTGATGCCGTGATCGCTGGTTTGAAAGATGCAGAAAAGAAAATGAATATCAAAACAGGAGTCATAATTTGTGGGATTAGAAATATGAATCCATCCACTTCTATTAAACTTGCAGAATTAGCAGTCGCCTATAAAAATAAAGGCGTCATTGCATTTGATCTTGCAGGTTCAGAATACAATCATCCTGCAAAAGAACATAAAGATGCATTTGATCTTGCCCTTAGAAATAATTTGAATATTACCATTCATGCTGGCGAAGCTTATGGTCCGGAAAGTATTTCTCAGGCGATTCATTATTGCGGTACTCATCGTATTGGACATGGAACAAGACTTTTAGAAGATGGTGATTTGCTCAATTATGTCAATGATCACAGAATCCCTCTTGAAATATGCTTAAATAGTAACTTCCATACCAAAGCAGTCGCAAGTATCGAAGCACATCCAATCGACTTCTATCTCGATTATGGTTTGAGAGTTACCCTCAATACAGATAATCGCTTGATCTCTGATACCACGATGACAGATGAATTTATGCTGGCAATCAATCTTCTGAAGTTAGATTATGCAGATATAAAAAACCTGATTATCAATGGCTTTAAAAGTGCATTTATTCCTTACAACGAAAGAGTGAAACTGATTAATATGGCGTTAAAAGAAATGGAAGCGCTTGAAGAAGAAAACTTAAAAGAAAAAGTAACAATAGAAGAAAAAATATAAAAGGAGTCTCTTATGCCTTATATTTCCAATACCGATACGGAACGGGAAATAATGCTCAAGGAAATTGGCGTGAGCAGTTTTGATGAACTGATCGCTAATATCCCTGAAAAATTCCGTTTAAAAGAAAAACTCTCATTAGATGAGGCTATGTCTGAACTTGAAATCTCAAAAAAACTGTTCGACATTACAAAAAACAATGTATGTACCAACAAAGCAAATTCATTTATGGGTGCGGGTGTCTATGATCATTTTATTCCAGCAGCTGTGGATTATTTGATTTCAAGACCAGAATTTTTAACTGCTTATACTCCATACCAGGCTGAAGTTAGTCAAGGAACGCTTCAAGCGATTTATGAATATCAAAGCATGATCTGTGATCTTACTGGCATGGAAATTTCAAATGCAGGGATGTATGATGGCGCTTCAGCGATTGCAGAAGCGATTCTTATGGCGGCACGTAAAACAAGAAAATATAAAGCATTGATTGCTGATACGATCAATCCAAGATATAAAGAAGTGATCAAAGCCTATACTGAAGGCATCGGCATGGAACTTGTCTATATTCCAGCAACTAATGCTGTCATTGAATTAAAAAATCTAGAAGCAATTATTGATGATAAAACTGCTTGTGTTGTGATTCAAACTCCTAATTATTTAGGTAATTTTGAAGATATGTTCGCTCTTGAAACTTTGATTCACTCAGTCAAAGCACTCTTTATTACTGCTGTTGATCCTATTTCTTTAATGGTGATGAACTCACCTGCTGAGTACAATGCAGATATCGTGGTTGGTGAAGGACAAGCTTTAGGTAATAAACAATTCTACGGTGGACCATTGTTTGGTTTTTTAGCAACCAAGATGGATTTAAACCGTATGATGCCTGGCCGTATCGTTGGTGAAACCGTTGATACCGATGGCAAAAGAGCTTATGCTTTAACCTTGCAAGCACGTGAACAACATATTCGTAGAGATAAAGCTACATCAAATATTTGCTCCAATCAAGCACTATGTACATTAGCAGCTACGATTTATATGAGTATCATGGGCAAAAACGGACTCAAAGAAGTGGCAATGCAATGTACTACCAAAGCGCATTATTTAGCAAACGAAATTGCAAAGATTCCAGGTTTCTCATTAGCATATTCACATCCTTTCTTCAAAGAATTTGCTGTGAAGACAACTAAGCCAGCGAAAGAAATTATTGATCTCCTGATCAAAAAAGATATTATGGCTGGCGTTGACTGTGCTGAAATTGGAGAAGAAAATATTCTCTTAATTGCAGTCACAGAAAAGAAAACTCAATCAGAAATGGATTCTTTTGTAAAAGCATTAATGGAGGTCAACAATGGCTGAAACAATTTTTGAAAAATCAAGACAAGGCCGAAAAGGTGCTGTTCTTTCTAAAAACGATGTGAACATTCAATTAAATGATTGTATCCCAGAAAAATACAGAAGAAAAGAAGAAGTTAAATTACCTGAAGTGAGTGAAATGGATGTTATGAGACATTTTGTGGAATTAAGTCATAGAAATCACTTCATCGAAAAAGGTTTTTATCCTCTTGGATCATGCACAATGAAGTATAATCCAAAATCTCATGAAGCCTTTGTCAGAAGCAATTGCCTCATGGACCTTCATCCTTATCAACCTGAACATACTGTTCAAGGCGCACTTCAAATTCTCTTTGAACTTCAAAAGGACTTAGCAGAAATTTCTGGTATGAAAAACGTTACTTTACAGCCTGTTGCTGGAGCTCATGGTGAGTTTGCTGGCTTAAAAATCATCAAAGCATACCACGACTTCAAAGGCAATACTCATAAAAACAAAATCATCCTTCCTGATTCAGCTCATGGTACAAATCCCGCTTCTGTTGCACTTGCAGGCATGAAAGTGGTCGAAATCAAATCTGATGACAAAGGAATGGTTGATCTTGAAGCTTTAAAAGCAGCTGTTGATGAAAATACTGCTGGTTTTATGCTCACTAATCCAAATACTTTAGGTTTGTTTGAAACTCAGATTGAACAAATTGCTGAAATCATTCACTCTGTTGATGGCCTGATGTATATGGACGGCGCAAATCTAAATGCTTTACTCGGTATTGTTCGCCCAGGTCATATCGGCTTTGATGTGATGCACTTTAACTTGCATAAGACCTTTAGTACACCACACGGTGGTGGTGGTCCTGGTTCAGGTGCTGTCGGTGTAAGAGAAGATTTAGTAAAATTCCTTCCTTATCCCATGATTGCAGAAAAAGATGATCATTATATGCTTGATTTTTCTCACAAAGAAACATCGATCGGTAAAGTTCATTCATTCTATGGAAATTTTGCTGTGAATGTCAGAGCTTGGGCTTATATTAAAACACTTGGCGCTGAAGGCTTAAGAGCAGTTGCTGAAAATGCTATTATTAATGCAAACTACATTATGAAAAAACTTGAACATGCGTATTCTGTACCTCATAATCACACCTACTGTATGCATGAATTTGTGGCAAGTGGTGACTGGCAAAAAGAAAAATGCGTGATTGAACTTAAAGATAAAGGTAAATGCGAAATCAAAACGCTGGATATTGCAAAACGTCTCTTAGATAAAGGTTATCATGCGCCTACGATCTATTTCCCTCTGATTGTTCATGAAGCAATGATGATCGAACCTACCGAAACAGAAAGCAAACAAACTCTTGATGAATTTATCGCTGCAATGTTGGAAATCAATGAAGAATGTATTCATCATCCTGAGTTAGTGATTAATGCACCTCAAAATACACCTGTAAAACGTGTGGATGATGTTAAAGCCGTTAAAGACTTAAATGTTAGATATAACTGGTAAGTTCATTACTCAGTCATTGATATAAAGGCACAGTTCGCTGTGCCTTTTTTTGTTCAGATCAATAATCATAAGATTAGTAATAATTTCCACTTTTCTACAGGATAGAAGCGGACGATAAAGCAGAGGTAAATAGACAGCAAGCCTTATTCATAGGGCAATTAAACAATGTATAATCTTAGTTTGATAATCATCTTAGTTTGAATCTTTTAATCACTTGTTGGGACATGTCAAAAGAAGATCGGTACGTCCGAAAACCATCGAGTAGAGACGCCGATTTATCGCGTCTCAATGAATATTTTCTTTGGTTCAGAACGATTTGTAATTCATGTAGCATCGAGTAGAGACGCCGATTTATCGCGTCTCAATGAATTTTTTCTTTGGTTCAGAACGATTTGTAATTCATGTAGCATCGAGTAGAGACGCCGATTTATCGCGTCTCAATGAATATTCTCAATAGAACAGAACGATTTGTAATTCATGTAGCATCTAGTAGAAACGCCGATTTATCGCGTCTCAAAGAATAGTGTCTTGCATCAGATAAATGCGGATTTCTTTATTTAACGCCTAAGCCATCAAGGATCGTCTTTGCTTCCAATCCTGCTTCACTAGATGCGCCATAAACATTGATCACTCGTTTTAATGTTAAAATCGCTTTATCTTTTTGATTGTTTTTTAAATAACTTTCACCAGCTCTGAGTTCAGATAAGCTTGCCCATTTAACAAGAGTGGGGAAGGTGTAGCTGACTTTTAAAAATGCGTTAACCGCTTGCTGATATTCTTCTTTGGAAAAATAGTTTTCTGCAATCCAGTACAATGCTTCTGCTTTAAGTTCATTGCTCGTAAATGATGCATAGTATTGTTCAAACATCTGAATGGATTTGTCATAGAGTTTTGCTTGGAAATAACAGAAGGCAATGTTAAATTGGGTTTCTGAATTTAACTGCTTGTCGCCCCATCTTTTGATGATCATCTGATATAGCTGAATTGCTTTTTCCCATTCTTTGGTAATTTTCGTGAGTAGGGCATAATTACTTGCAGCATCAAAGGCGTAAGCGCCAGTGCTGTCGTTTTGAATCACAGATGTATAGTATTGAGAAGCTAAATCAAACTCTTCTGCTGTAAAATAGTAATTGCCCAATTTTAAGTGTGCTTGAACTCTGATCTGAGCATTATCAGAATGGCTGATCATCAGAAAATCATCAATTGCTTCTTTGTTTTTGTTTTGTTGTAAATAGCAGATCCCTCGCCAGAGATAAGCTTCTTCTACGATTTTGACGCTCATATTCTTTTCACTGATTAAGTCACTGAGAATCTTTTCACACTTTTTCGGTTCGAGTTTGAGATAATATATTGCCTGATGAATTTTTATTTCAGATTTTGTATCTGGCTCAAGATTAAGATAAACTGAAAGTTCCTTCTCTAAACTTTCTGCTTTTGGACGATTATTGATTTTATACTGGCTAATCACATAATTTTTAGATATCTGAGCAATAGAGAAGAGTGATTGATTTTGAACTAAAGTTGGATTGATTAAACTAAATCCCAGCTGATAGTTTTTGGATGCTTCCTGGAATGAAGATTCAGGTTTGTTTTTATTATTCATCCCTTCATTATAACTGATATTGGCTAAGCTAAAGTAAGCTTTCGCTTTAAAGACGGGATCAGTTTCTTTTCTAAGGAGTTCACTCCAAGTGTATTGAGCCAAAGAATACTCTTGATTCAATTCATAAAGCATTGCCAAGCGTCTTAACATCTCTGGATTCTTCTCTTTAATATGTAAAATTGCTTCTTTCTCTTGTTCGTTTTTCCCAAGTGCCTGATAAACCTGACTCATGGTCAGGTAATCTTTATCGGCTCTTTGTTTTTCTGGGATCATCATTAAAAAGTCGATAACTTCAGAGTACTGCTTTTTCTGAACCAAATGATCAGTAACAAAATAACGGGCATTGATGAAGTCCTGTTGTTGTTGGGATGCTAACTGAGATGAGTTGATTACCACTCGTTTGATCATTTTCATCGCCTGTTCTTCGTTGTTATTATGGTATAAACTCATTGCATACTGGTAATAACTTCGGGATTGATTCATGCTGATGGATTCTTTGTTGAGTTCAAAATATTCTAATGATTTCTTATAGTCCTTTTTCAAATAATACGCTTCACCAAGACGAATACCAAGCATCTCAAAATCATACTCGTTGACCCAGTGATCTTTTTTAACTGAAAGAGCTGTGTTAATAAATTGCTCCATGTTGTTTTGCTTATAGTAATAATCGCTGACAAGAAATCTAAAGAAATTTTTAAATGAATATGTGTCATCCTTGATTTTTTTACTCAAAAGTAGTTCAAATTGCTTGATGAGATCATTACTAAGTGTCTCTTGCTGATCAATAAAAGAGAAAAACAGGTTGATCTCAGTTTTAAAATCAGCATTGCTAACACTATTCAGCATTTGCGCAACTTCATTCTTTAAAAGCTGATACTTGTTGCTATTGTTTTCCAAAAAAGCTTTATAAGCTAGTGCAGTTTTGATGCGAATCATTTCCTGATTGGAATTGCTTTGACTCATGATCGATAAACGGGCATAGGTATTTTCAAAATCTTTATTAAGCCATGCTGATTGAGCGATAAATTCCACTGGATTTGAGTTTCTTTGCTCTGGGTTTTGATTCTGTAGTTCAGCGATGATCATATTATAGTCTTTAATATAAAAGAGGTAGATTTTCCGAATCTGTTGTTCTATGCTATTTTTTGTAATATTAAGGCTTGTGTTTAAAGAAGCTAAATCAGAGTCATAGCTTTTCAAAATTCGTTTATAGGACTTGATTGCTTCTGGATATTCTTTTTGTCTTTCGTTACAAAGAGCGGTTTGATACAAGGCTTTTATGGTGATTTCCTTTTGACTGGAACTGCTAATTGCCTGTTGATAATAAAATTCAGCTTGATCGTAATCTTCGATAAAATTAAAGTAAAGATCAGCAATAGCATAGTAAACTTCATCGTTTCTTGAAAGAAGAGCATACTTTCTAATAAGTTGATTGTAAAGGCTTAATGCCTCATTGATTTGTCCCTGACTTTTCAAGATTTCTGCTTTCAGGAATACATTGTTGAAGATCAAGGCATCATCCTTTATCTCAGGTAAATCTTGGGCGATAATTTCCAACGCTTTGTTGAATTCTTTGTTTAAGAAATACGCTTTGGCAAAATAATAGTTTGCCTCTTTTTGATAATTGCTCTTGTTAAAAATCATTTTCAGAACGTTCAATCTTTGTAATACAGCTTGATTCTGTTTTAGTTTGTCATTTGAAAACAGCCACTGTAGTGCATAATAATCCACTTGATCGGAAAGATTAAACTTTTCCATGAGGTTTTGAGCTGTCTTTTGATGCATTTGATAATCTTGAGATTCAGCATAATAGCTTAGTAAAAGTCGGTTGAGATTTTCTTCTAAACTTCTATTGACTCCTTTGTTTAAGAGCTTTTGAATATGTTGAATACTGGATTGAAGACCGCTTTTTTTATATAGAATACTTACTTGGAGTTCAAGGGCTTTATTGGCTGATGGTGAGTCTGGGAATTGATTGATGATTTGTTCCAAATAAATTTCAGTATCTTGATTTAATTGCAGTTTAAGGCTAGCAAGGGCTTTGAAATATAATATTTCAGCATTGATTGGTTCATTTTTATAACGGTTGCTCAATTCATTGGATCGTGAGATCAGATTTTTATAGTCTTCGGTTTGGTACATGGATTCAAGCAATATAGGTATTGATTGTTTTGCAGAAACACTTGAAGCATAGTCTTTTTGAAGTGCTTCTGTATAAATAAGACTTTGTGCATACTTATCTTGTTTAAAATATATCTGAGCCAACTGCAGATTTGCCTTTTCGAGAATTTGTGAAGATTTATTGGATGGATTTGCTAAAAATGCCAGATAAATACTCTCAGCTTTGGTAGTTAAGCCCTGTTGAAGGTAGATCTCTGCCATCAATGATTTACTTTCATCGATCTCTAATGTGTTTTGGCTGTTGCTACTGATGAAATCCAATTCATTGAGTGCTTCATCGAATAATTTATCTTGTATAAGCTTTTGGGCGAATTGTAAACGGCTTGTAACGTCTGCATTTAAACTCATCACACAGCAAACAATTATCAGCAGAAGTATCTTTTTCATCATAACTCCTATTTAAATCAATCTATGCCATCATTGACCTATATAATATAACTCCAAAATAAGGAATGTTTAACGAATAAAATCTTATCCTTGCTTTTGTAAATGAGCGACAACTTTGTTTTTGTTTAAATAGTATTGAATGCAGTATCTCAATGATGGATTGGTGGTGGTTAAATACGTTTCACGAACTAAATTTCTGTCGAGTTTGATCATTTCAGGGATTGTGAAAGCAGCATACTTTTTGCCAGGGATTTTTTGAGATAATGATTTTTCCATCGTTAAACGTATTAAATCTTCAAGCGGTTTTTCTTTCAGCAGTTCTAACAACACCAGATAAGTGATCATCACATCGCCATCTGCTGTATGAGCCGTGAAGTTTTCCAGAACTTTTGAGTCCAAATTTAATTCGGCTTTTAAGAATCTTAGCGAGCTTTTAGATAAGTTAAATATTTTTCGTACGCAATATTCGGTATCCAAGATTCTGCAGGAACATTCTAGTCCTTCTCTGGCAATCATAAATAGATCATTTTCAATCGCATGACCGATTATCACGTTGGAAGGGTCCTTAAAGATTTTTAATAAATGTTGGTACATTTCAGTTTGTTTGAATTTGAGTTTATTTTTCACCATTGAATTTGTAATATTATGCACCCATCGGGAGCCTTCTTTGATCTGTACTCCTGGATTAAACAATTCCAGTTTCAAATGCTGCACCTGATTATTGTGAAATTCCGCTATTGCCAAACTGATAATTCTATCTTCTTTTGACGATCCACTCGTCTCTGTATCAATAATATAATTCATAAAGTTAATTTTATAAAGACCTTGATTTTGTCAATGCTTTTACTGCTGATCTATAAATTTATTTTATTCCTCGTTTCATCCAAGCATCAGTAAAGCAAGCTACTAGCTTACTCTAATCGTAAGGCAATCATCCTGATTGCCATACGCTTGCTTTTCTTTCGTTGTTCAAGCATCCCTGCTTGAACCTAATTCTTGTTTGCCGTTGCTTGCGAAACGAAATGCCGTAAACCCGCAAAATTAAATATAGCCAAAAAATACTTGATATCAAATACTTCCCAAAGCATTTTTTGAACTAAAAATCACCACTTTTTGGCAATATGCCCCTCACTTACCCTCTACTTACCCCTTACTTGCCCTCTACTCAACTATTTAATTAACGGTAAGAAGATATAATTGACAATTTTCCCCAACAAAAACTATCAACTATTGATATTTCTCTTGCTCAAGAATAAAAATTGAATGTGATTTGTATTTATATAGATAAATTATAAACAATATATTGTAAAAAATATTTTCATCAGACAATTGCGTGAAAATATTTTAATTATTTTTTGCATTATCTATCAATAAGATACAACATCGACAAGAAAATTATCTGATACTTTATAGGAAAATGGGAACCCTATATATATAGGGGGGATAATTATAAATTGTGAATTATGAATTATAAATTATGAATTGATTGGTTGCCATTTTGTAAAGCGAGCTACTAGCTTGCTCTATTCGTAAGGTAATCAACCTGATTGTCATACGCTTGCTTTTCTTTCGTTGTTCAAGCATCCCTGCTTGAACCTAATTCTTGTTTGCCGTTGCTTGCGAAACGAAATGTCGTAAGCCCGCAATCATAGAATAAAACGACCATCTTTAATTCATCCGGCACATCTATCATCTACAACCAGCTCAATTCCCCTATGTGGAGGGGTGTCAGCGTCAGCTGACGGGGTGGTCAAAAAAAAACAAATATAACGACAATTTTTAATTAATCCGGCACCTCTAT
Organism: uncultured Candidatus Cloacimonadota bacterium; assembly: GCA_964573665.1. Classification (GTDB taxonomy): domain Bacteria; phylum Cloacimonadota; class Cloacimonadia; order Cloacimonadales; family WRIO01; genus JAGOCT01. The sequence continues at coordinate 23,908 of CAZNKI010000029.1, forward strand.
CAGCTATAACCATTTTGTCATTCTGAACGAAGTGAAGAATCTCCATTTAAACTCCTTGCATATTGTCATCTCGTAGAGATGTCGATTTATCGCGTCTCAAACAAAAGAAGAATTCTTTTTTACAAGCACGGAAATTTCGAAAATCACGGAATAAGAAGAGATCAGATTTATGAAGTATTAATCATGAAAAAAAATATATTGTCAAAAATATATCTAGATTAAATAATTGTTCAAAGCATGGAAAATTGATAATTGCACATTGAACAACAAGGTAAAGCATTAGTACGAAAAATGCTGATGATGAAATAAGTCAGAAAATGTCATCAATAATTTAGTAGAATGATATGATGATGAAGTTTGTGGAAATCATGAGGGGCAATTAGCCCCTCATGATTTCCAATAATAGTCGTGAGACTTAGTAATCTCAAAGGAGAATATATGAAAAAAATAACTTATATTTTTCTATTCTTTTGTATGACTTTCCTCTATAGTATAGAGGTTGGAGGAAATATTAGCAGTGATACGACCTGGGCCCTGAAAACAATCCATATCTCGTAAACGAAAATGTGTACATTAATGCAGGTGCTACACTCACTATTTTACCAGGAGTTGAAGTAAGAATTAAAAGTGCTGATAAATCAGATCCTTATAATTTTATGTATAATAATGGAGTTCCTCCAACAGTTAAGATGATCAAAGTAAATGGGAAAATCATCGCAAAAGGGACAAAAGAACAACCGATAATATTTGATAAAATTGAAGAGCATCCTGATTATCGATGGGGATCAATTGCGATGACTACAAATGCCCCAAAAAGCGAGTTTGAATATTGTGTTATAAAACATTCAGCTTTTATAGAAGACAGTAATGGTGAACTTTTTAATGCTGCTCTAATATTTAACAATGGAAGGATATCTATAAGAAATTGTTATTTTCTTAATAATATGTGTGGAATAAAATCTCTAAGAATGAGTGACAATCTTTTAATATATAATTGTGTTTTTCAAGTTGATAATGCTTTATATCCAGCATCATCATCAAAATTCATAAAAATTGATGATGATACTTCAAATCCAACAGAACATGATATTACCATTGCAAAATGCAGATTTAATGGACCAGGCAGATTTGAAGTAACTCCTGACTACTCCAACCAGTTTTGGCTGAACAATCAATTTTATAATAACAGAAATTATCCTTCACAAAGGGACAATGATCGTAATCTATACGGGAATATCAGTTATTATGGGAATCGTTATCTTGATGGCGTGTTTGAATTAACACCATATAGTGGTAGTGAAAATGACACCGTTTTTTGCAGAAGAAATATTTTAGAAAAGAATGAAACGGTTAATATTTTAGGTTTAATATCAAGTTCTGGCATAGGTACAAACATCATTTCGGATAATCTAATGATTGGTGATATTGCATTAACCCTTCGTGATTCTGAAAATAGTCATGCTTTTGCATATAATAATATCATAAAATTCAGACAATATCCATTAAAATTTTACGGTCCTTATGATGATTTTTCAGTCAATCCCTGTCATTTTTTCAATAATCTACTTGTGAGAATGAATTCATCAAATTATGGAGATATTTCCTCGACTGAATGTTATTCAGTTGCGAAAATTTTCAATAATACTTATGTAAATTTTAGATATCTTTTAAGGGGTTCAGACAATTCAACTGTGCTTACTAACAATATTTTTGATAATTACACTGAGTTCATCGGTGGCAGTTTAAATGATGATGCTCTGCCGCAGCTTTCCTATAACTGTATGGAACTCCCTATACCAAATGTCTATAATTACCTTGATGCGGGAAATAATATCGTAGCAGATCCATTATTCTTGGGAATCGATAATTATGATTTTCAACTATCAGTTAATTCCCCTTGCATTGATACAGGCTTAAACATTCCTGAATTGCCAGCGTTTGATCTAAATTATCATAAGAGAATTGTTGCAGGTCATCCTGAGAATGAAGCTATCGTTGACCGAGGTGCTTATGAGTACAATTCGGTATATATTGGTGGTATAAGCGCTATCGTGTATGATTCTTATACAGGTATGCCTGTTGATTGCGTCAAAGCCAGTATTTATGGCAGATTGCCAGAATACAGCGATTCGTTAGGCGCCTTTCTTTTTAACTGTGGTGCAGGAGAATACTCTATTACACTCAGTCGCTGGGATTATTATGATCAAACAGTGAGTGGAGTTGTCGTCAATGAAGGCAGTAATACGATATTGATGATCTATTTAGATCCAATAAATCCGATCTCCACCGATGATATGACATTACCTGTTCAAAAACCACTTCTACTGAATAACTATCCTAATCCCTTTAATCCATCGACCCGAATTTGTCTCAATGTACCTAAAGATGGTAAGGTGAGTTTGTCTATTTACAATATCAAAGGTCAAAAAGTAAAAACACTTTTAAATGAAACCTTATCAAAAGGATCACATGAAGTGATCTGGAATGGAACTGATCAGCATGGACACACAGTGAGTTCAGGAGTTTATTTTGCCCGTATAGAGCAACAAGGTAACGCATCAGTTAGAAAAATGCTGATGATGAAATAATTGTGTGAATGATTGAATATTTATTATCATTCTATCATTCCAGTGAGGACAATATGAAATGCTATTGCAAATATAATGAAGATGTACTTCTTTTGATGGTTGAAGAGGTAGAAGAAGAATATAAACAAAACCTTCGGTCTGCATGGTATGAGCCAACAGATACAGGTTTCATCAAGAGATATCCGATGACTGATAAAACAATTGGTGTGAATATAGAAGACATTGAACGGATCATAAAGAACTTTCCTCTGATCGCTCCTTCAATGTTTGTAGGCATATTTGATTGGGAAAAAGTCTTGTTATTTCTTGCTCAAAAATTCTCAGAACATAATATTGAATGGTATATCGTAGGTAGTATCAGCGAAGCGCTACTTGGAGTTGAGATTCATCCGCATGATTTGGATATTATTGTTCATACGAGTGATTTTTTCAAAGTAAAAGATATCTTGTCAGATTATGTGGTTGAACCATTTGTCGATAACAAAGGAAGCTGGGTCGTCAGATATTTTGGTCGTCTTTGTATTGATGGCGCTTGTGTTGACATCGCATCAGATGAGAAAATGAATCTTAACCATCAAAATCCCCAATATGAGCTTTTAAAATGGAAAAACTGTGATATTTACATAGAACCCATTCAAAAAAGATATCAGGTTGAACAACAGAGAAACAGAAAAGATCGGATTGAGGCAATAGAAAAATATCTTAATAGTTCAACTACATCTAAATATTAATCACCCATGCTTGATGATCAGATCAACAAGGATTTTAACAAAGAGAAGTAAGAAGACAAAGATAAAGACCGGGCGAATGATTTTGACGCCTTTTTTGACGACAAATTTTGAACCGATCAGGTTGCCTAATATCCCTACGATTGCTGCTGGGATGCCGATGACCAACAATACTTTGCCATGAATCAGAAATGTGATCATTGCCGCTACATTGGATGCTGAATTGATGACTTTTGTATTCCCGTTTGCAACAATGAAATCATAATGAAGAATGATTGCATAAAAAAGAATCAGGAATGAGCCAGTTCCAGGTCCAAAGAAGCCATCATAGAAACCAATAAGTAATGATGCAATGATGGATAAAATGATTTTCCTTGTTTGAGTCAGCGAATGTGAATTATCAATGACTCCGATATCCCTTTTTAAAATCGTAAATAAACTGATGATCGGCAGAAGAAAAACTAGAATATAACGCAAGATATCAGGACTGAGTAATAAGACAGCCTTTGTTCCGAGAAATGATCCTAAAAGCGCAAAAACGGCGCTTGTAAGTGCAACTCTGACATCAATCATTCCATGTTTCAGATATCTAAGAGTTGAAAGTAAGGTGCCCCAACAGGAGGAAAATTTATTATTGCCTAAAGCGATATGGGTAGGTAAGCCAGCGATCAGATAGGCAGGAAGTGAAATCAATCCTCCTCCGCCAGCGATTGAATCAATCAAACCACCAAGAAAAACTAATGGCAGTATGATTAAAAAGGTTTCGTAGGAAACGATAAAATCCATAGATTACTTTCTCTTTCTGAATATAAAAAACAATGCAGGCAAGGCAGGAAGGATGGAGTTTAAAAAGAAGATGGTCAGAGAACACGCCACAGCAATTTCAGCTGAGAAATTATTTTGACTGAACAGCAAGGCTGAAACAGATTCTCTTAAGCCTAAACCACTGTAAGAAATCGGCAGTAAGGTTGCACCTAAGATCAATGAGACGATTTTTGAGATAAAAACGATGGAAACAGGATAGAATAGACGAATGATTACATAGTATTGGTAAAATGTAATCAAGAGAAAAAAGATTTGAGTGATATAGAGGTAAGGTAATCTTAATCTGTATCTGCTCCATTTGTGTTCGGTCATAGCTTTCTTGAAAACCATTGGTACAATATAAGGTGAGACAGCTGAGATTAAAAATATTAAGATAAAGAGAATCATATATTTTGGAAAATAAAATGCAGCAGCTAATGTACCAGCACAAAAAAAGATCCATGCCTGAAAGTATTTCTCAAATAATATTAATAGTAAAGATGACTTTTTTGATAAAGGCTGTAAATAAAAAGCTTTGCCAAAACTTCCTTGTCCGCCAGGAATAAGAAGTTTGAGGAGTAATCCAATGCAATGCGTTTTAAAGATCTGACCTTGTGATAAAGAAACTGTGTGATCTATCTGGACAATCTTCTTCCAATTGTGCATTTGCAGAATAAACTTAATGATCGTGGTTAGCAGTAAAATTCCCAGGACTTCTAATGGTAAGTCTTTGATGGTTTCAAAGGTGAGTCTGAAAGAGATTTTTTTTAAGAGAAAGGTAAAAAGCAGAACTGTGAAAATGATTTTAAGAAAGAATGAGATCTTTTTAATTCCAACTTGATGCTTATGATAAAATGATTTGAGTTGATTGATTATTTCCATGTCCATTTGACGATAGTTCCTTTTAAAGATTGATATAATAAAAAATAAGGGTAAATAATGATGAAGAGAAGAAATGAGAATCTAAACTTTTCTTTATGCAAACATGCTGAGATGAACACATAAGCAAAAGCGCTTAAATAGAGCATTATAAATTGGGTGTAGTTTTGATTGAAGAACAGATCATAAGGTAAATATAAGAAGAAAAGAGCGACTAAAACACTGATCATTTTCCAAAAGAAACGACTCATGCTAAATTTACCAAACCTTCTAAGATCCTGATTTTTCCTAAGTGTACGACTCACTGGTTTTGTGTAAAGTTTCGGGCTGTATGTATAGGCTACTTTTTTCTTTGCTTTGACAAATTTATTGAGGAGTAATTTATCATCTCCAGATTGGATATGTTCAATATCAGAATAAGCGCCAAGTTCAAGGAATGTTTTTTTCTTGATCAACAGGTGTCTGCCTGTACAACTAAAAGGGCTACCAAGCGCACAAGTGCTTGCATAATTGGAAGCAGTAATCAAGGTGATAAAAGAGCGAAATGCAGAACTTTCTAATTCTGGAGAATAAGCAATGACAAAGTCAGGTAAATCCTGGTCACTGAAAGCTCGAGACCATTCTGATAACCATTGCGCTTGTGGAATACAATCAGCATCACATAATAGTACATTGGGGTATGTGGCAAAGCGGATGCCTTTGTCCAAAGCTGACTTCTTTCCTTTATAAGGGTAATCAACCCTGAGTGCATGAAATTGCGGATTTTCAAGACAGAATTTTTGCATCATTGAAAAGCTTTGATCCGTCGAATGATCATCGACCAGGATCAGTTCAAAGTCATTTTTTGGATAATCCAGATTTCTGAATGCATCAAATAAAGAGATCAGGTTATTTTCTTCATTTTTACAGGCGATCACAATCGAAAAGCGTTTGTGCGAATGACTGCTTTTTCTAATGTTGAAAAACAAAGATAGAGCAAGTATGCTGATAAAAACAGTAAAAATAAGCATGATCATAGATATTCCTGATTAATTTATTTATCTTTTTTTGATGATATGACGAATATAAATGGATGCATAAATTCGTCAATGGCTTTTCATGAAAATCACGAAGGATTAAAATATTTGGTTTTTTATCAAATCTGAGTACATTATCATAAAAAAATGTGGAGGATGAGATGAACCAAGAATTGATTAATGTAATAAAAATGGGTATGATCGGCGAATTAGACAGTATCACACTTTATCAGAAAGCTTATGATCAAAGTGAGGGAGAAGTTAAAGCCTTTTTTAAAGATCGCATTGATGAAGAAAAAAGACATTATAATTATTTGTTACAATTCTATCAGGAGCTGAGTAAAGAACAATCCATCAGTAATCTGGCAAAAGAATTAGAACATGATCAGGTATCAAGTCCAATGATTTCAAGTGATTTTATAAAGAGAATCGCTTCAGATCAAATCCTCTTTTCTTCAATTTCAACGGCGATACTACTAGAAAAGAATGCGATTGATTTTTACTCAAAAAGTGCAGATCTGATCACTCAGCCTGAAATTAAATCTTTCTATCGAGTACTAGTTCGTTGGGAAAAACAACATTATGATGATTTGCTTGAAATCCAGAAAGAAGCTGAATTAATCTTCTGGGATGAAAATAGATTTCAACCATTTTAGTTAGCGTAATGAGAGCTTTGAATTAGAAGATAAATACTGTTAAAGAAATTTTCAGTTCTCAATCAAAGGCATTTACGGCTCGAGCCGAGCCGGCTCCATGACTAATTCAAAGCTCTCTCAATAAATAAGTGTAATATTTTATTATTTGCAATATTTTGAGAAAAACTCATCAATTTCTGGACTTAGTTCTTTGCCTACTTTTTCAAACACATCAAGTAGATTTTTATATGCACCTTCACCACCTAAAAAATCCCAAAATTCTTCGGCAACTTTTAATTCATGTTCCAAATCTAACATTCCTTTCATTGTCCATCGGTTATATGGATTAGGTGCATAAGGATTATAAGGAATTGCAATAAAAGTTTGAATATTAGCATTTGGGTTTACAGCCAGTGTTGTGGCGACCCATTCAAGCAGGGTCCTTTTAAATTCTTTAAATCCACCCGCATTTGGTTTTGCAGTTTTTAGATCACATAAATAAATTGTTTCATTGTGACTGATTAGCTTAAGATCAACTTTTGTAGGTTTAATTGCTCTCATTTCTCCTGATTGGCAAACTTCTCTTATTTGATTTATTTCTTCTGTTTTATTAGGAGAAATTGATGCAATACTCAAATTATTCATAATGTTTTGGATCACATTTTGGGCTTCAGAAGATATCAGATTACCTGCAATTTGCTGAGATTCTGCGCTTAAAAATTTCGTAAGAGCTAATGCTTTTGCTACTGGCTCGAAGATACTTGTTCCAAAGTTAGTGTTTAGAGAGTGTATAAATGAAAATAAAGCCATTCTGTCTTTTCCTAATAATTTTGTATGAAAAGGCATTATTGATGGCTCAGGTTGATGTTTATTAAATTTTGCTCTTAGACTATTTTTTAGTATTTCTTCAGTAGATTTAATTTTCTCAGTATTTAAGTTCATTCTCCCTCCAAAGTTAAAAACTAAAATATGAATTGAGTGTAATTATTAAATACTTTTCATGTGAAAAATTATTTCAGAGTATGCTCTTTTATCTTTCTCAGTTCTATTTAGTACAGGTCTTTTATATTGATTTACAATCTTTAAATCAGCGTTTTTTGCAATTATTGGATACATATTATATTTGTCGTTTGCTACAAGGAATATGTCAAAATCTTCAATAAGAAAAGGTTTTACATTCTTTAAAACTTCACTTATCCCTTTGATGTAACTTTCTTTTGCTTCTTTTCCTTGGCCTTTAAACAATGGCCCGATTTCTAATTCATCTTGTCTTTGAAATCCAAAAATATCGTATGCATAGGCATGTTGTTCGTGATAGTCAATTAATCCTACATATGGAGGAGATGAGAAAATCCCTCTAATTTTTTGAGTTTTAAGTAATTGGTAAAAATTGTTATCTAATTGTTTAATTGTCTCAAAAATGTCTATGGTTCTACTATCACCAGTTAAGCATACTTGATGAGTATTGCTTCTTAGTTTGTCAAAATGATACAGCCTTTTTAAAGTATCTTTTGTATATGTTTCCCACCATTTTTGGATTGAGAATATTGGTTTACAAATTTTTCCATGTTTTGAACAATAGTATGTAGTTATTACTGGTTCATAAATTGTAGCCAGATCAGCATGGGTAGTTGCTCTGCAACTTCTTACTGTTCTGCTAAGTATTACTTTTATAATAGTTTTTAAATTATTGTCGGTAATTTTCTCTATTTGATTATTAATAAATTCAATTTCTTTTCTGATATGATCAATAAACCAAATATCAATAAATTTCTCTTTTACATCTTGCTGTAGTTTAATATTATATTTGGATATAAGATCATTATAAGTATCTAAAAAGATTAATTCCTTCTCACGACTATATGATTTTTCATTAATTAGTTTGTTTCTAACTTTATATTTATAATCGGGCACTGGGAAGTATTGACTATTAAAGTCATAAAGCTTTTTAGTGAGTTCTGTTTCAAAATCTATGTAATGGTTACAATTTTGATACTCACTGAGAGATCGAGTAATCTGGTCTAATTCTTTTTTTAAAACAGATAAATTATATTTTCCAATCTTACTGTTTGTAATCATTGTATTAAATTCTGAAACATCAATCCCTATTGCATGAATTCCAAGCTCTGATGATTGTACCAAAGTTGTTCCACTTCCTGAAAAAGGATCAAGTATTATATCTCCAGGGTTAAAAAATGTTTGATGTTTAAACTCATCAGTATGATTATCCAAAAAATACTCAACAAGCTGAGGGATAAATTTCCCTTTGTAGGGATGTAATCTATGAACATGTTTCGTAGTTTCAGCTTCTTTGTACTGATTAAATGATAACGCCCAGTTTAAATCATTCCCAAGCTGTTCTTTCCAAAGAGACTCTTTATTATAATTTAATGTATTATAATAATGCAATAGTTCGGATTTTGAAATTAATGTAGTTCCATTTTCACCATATTTTTTTACTCTGCCATATTGAATTAAATAGCTTATATTAGATGGACTTACATATTTTCCTAATAAACTGCTTGCTAATCCACATGCTTCTTTGATATCAATCAGATCTTCTTTTAAACTTATCATTAATTCTGATCCTTCATTACATTTCGATTATTTTATTTTAATCAATCAAAAAAGAATTATCTTAAAAGTCAAGACAATTCTATAAAATAATTAATATCAGAGCTTTGAATTAGAAGAGAAATACTGTTAAAGAAATTTTCAGTTCTCAATCAAAGGCATTTACGGCTCGAGCCGAGCCGGCTCCATGACTAATTCAAAGCTCTCTCAATAAATAAGTGTTTTTTTCCCTAAAACGCTTCGCCCACTTTTAAATAGATTTGTTTACCTTCTTCTGAAAAGGCAAGGTCAGCACGGAAATTTAGCATATTTTCTTTGGAAACATTGATACGCATTCCACAACCATAAGTGATGTGAGTATCTGATAGTTTAAATTGATTCAATTGATGGTAGGTGTTGCCAAAAGAAGAAAATACAGCGATACCTACTCTTTCGAAAAATGGACTTCTGTATTCAAACTGAGCACTTAAAAGATGATGATCGATAAATCTGGCATTGGGATATCCACGATTAATTGTGGAACTACCTTGTTTCGTCATCATGTGAAAGGGGACTTCTCCGCTCTGATTGTGACTGATGATCTGAGCACACACGATGTTGTTGTTTAAGATAGAATGATAAGCTCTTAAATCAAGTAATGAATTAAAAAACTGGTAGTCTGATCCCATCGCTTTATGGTAAAGACTCAGCTCATAGATAATGCGGTAACCATTACGAGGATATGAGAGTTGATCCAGTTGACGATAATCCCAGTTAAATCCCAGACCACTTACGAGAAAAGACGATTCTGAACCTGGAATAAGCTCTTGTATTAATTGTAATGAATCTGATCTTTCAAGCATTCGATAAGCGTTTAGAGATAGTGTTGGACCCACAAATAAATTTGGGATCACTTCTTTTTTGAACTTAATATAATTGATAAACTGCTCATGTCTATATTCTTCTTTATTTTCCTCAGGAGTTTGTCCTCCGACTCCCCAGAAGTCAGCAGGTTTTCTTTTATATTCAAAGTGTGCGATCAATTCGGATTTAGATTTGATAAATGTTTTGCTGTAATCAAATTCAGCTTTCTTTTCATCTTTGGTCGTCATGGAAAAATCAAGTTGAATTTCAAAAGGGTTAAATCCTAATGAATCAGGACTCGCATCGAATAAAATCCCTTGAACCCCAACACCTAATCCGTTATCTGAACTATAACCTAAATAAGGCATACCAGTAAGTCCGATTTTTTGTAACTGGTCAGTATAGTAATAGTAAACCAGATCGTTTTTGAGTAATCCAGATAATGATGAACAAATGATTAATATGAGAATTAAAGTTAACTGTTTCATGAGTCCTGACTCTTTTTCAATTCAAGTTCTTCCCACCGTTCCATAAGACTCATTGTATTCTCATCGATGCTTTCCAAATCTTTTGAAAGCTGATTAAAATCTTCATAAGAGAGGGTTGATGCTTCAATTTCCATTTTTTTTTGAATTTGAACTTTTTGGTTTTCGAGTGCTTCAATCTGCTGTTCGATCGATTCAAGCTCTTTTTCTTCTTTATATGAGAGCTTTTTTGTATTCTTTGGTTTCTGAATTTGAACTGATTTATTCTCTGCTTTTCGTTTATCTTCAATTTCCTGTTCTTGTTCAAATTTCTTTACTAATAGATAATCGGAATAATTGCCCGGAAACATTCTGATACTATGGTCTGGCTGGAAAATAAAGAGATAGTCCACGATACGATCTAAGATAAAGCGATCATGAGAGACAAGAACGATACAGCCATCGTAGGCATCAAGGAAGTCTTCAAGGATCTCCAATGTGCGAATGTCCAGATCATTGGTGGGCTCGTCAAGAATGAGAAAGTTTGAACCAAACATCAATGATTTAAGTAAAAACAATCTCTTCTTTTCTCCACCTGACAAAGCACTGACCTTACTTTGTTGCATTTTTCGGTCAAATAGAAATTTTTCAAGTACCTGATCGGCTGAATGAAGTACACCATCCTTAGTTCGAATATTATCAGCTTCTTCTTTGATATAGTCAATAACGCGAATCTTTGGGTCTATGACAGGTTCTTCCTGCTTGAGAATAGCTAATTTTGTATTCAGTCCGAATTTGATACTCCCTGATTTAGCTTCCAACTCACCACTGATTGCTCTTAACAATGAGGTTTTACCGCATCCATTGGGTCCAATGATACCGATTCTGTCATTCTTTTGAAAATTGTAGGTGAAATGATCTAATAGCGTGTTTTCATAAGCGATAATTAAGTTTTTGATCTCTAGTATCGTTTTTCCTAATCTTTGGGTTTGAAAGGAGATGCTTAGTTCCTGATTGGTGGTCAGATAAGATTTATCGATGAGTTCTTTGACACGTTCCACGTGATCTTTAGGTTTGGTCGCTCTGGCTTTTGCACCGCGATGCAACCATTTCAGTTCTTTTTTCAATTGTGCTTGTCTTCGTGTTTCTTTGCGTTCAGAATCCTGAATCTCAAGTTGTTTTCTCTCGATATAATCTGAGTAAGAACCTGGATAAAAGCGAATTTTCTGATTATCAATCTCAAGGATTTTTGTACTCACGGCATCAAGGAAATAACGATCATGAGTGACAAATAAAATAGTGCCTTTGTATTCGATCATCCATTCCTGAAGAAATTCAATAATGTCTGTATCCAGATGATTCGTTGGTTCGTCCATTAATATAAAGTCGGGTTCATCCAATAACACACGGACAATATCCACTTTTCTTTTCTGACCGCCAGATAGATTGCTGATCTTTTTGCTCCAGTCTGTTAAACCAAATTTTGTGAGTGTTGATTTTGCTTTATGGTCGATCGTCCAGGCATCTGTACGTTCAATTTCAGCTTGAATTTTTTCTTGTTGAAGATAAATCTCTTGATTAAAAGAACTTTCCAGAAGTGATGATAAACGGTAGTATTCATTGAGCAGTTTGAAATGATCATGGTTCCCTGAATAGATCTGTTCGAGAATTGACAGTTGATTATTAAGATTAGGATTTTGAGGAAGATAGTCGATGCTCAGATTATTTTGGTAGCTGATTTTCCCCGAATCAGCACTTTCTTCTTTTGCAAGAATCTTCAAAAGAGTAGATTTCCCTGAACCGTTTATTCCTAAAATTCCAATTTTTTCGCCTTTATGTATTCCAAAAGTACTGCTTTCAAACAGCTCTTTTTCTGCATATCTTTTACTGATGTTTTCTACAGAAACGATATTCTCAGCCATTAAGCCTCCAGTTTTCTTCAATGTCAGAATAGTAGCGCTTTACTCACTGTCAATCAAAATACAATTTCTCTGATGAAAAAGAATAATTCTGTTTTGATAAGCTTAATTATTTTCTCGATACTGTTTATTAAAAAAAGAGACATCTAATAGGTGTTTTAAGAATAATTATAAAGAAAAAAGGTCTAAAATGTTCATTTTTAGGTAATTTCTAGAATTGACATTACAATAATCTTAACTACTTGAATTTTACATATTTAATCTTACTTTCTTTCTCTTGAAAGAAAAAAAGTAAGCAAAGAAAGTTCAAGCGCTGTTATAAAAATCCTATCTCCACCCTAGGTATAGACACCCAGGGCTACAATCCTATCACAGCTTCGCTGTTAAAAAAACTTAATCAAATGCAAGTATGCAAGAAAACCATCTGCTCAAACATGCGGCTGTTCGCATCCAATCGAATTTCCCTACGACTTAACGGATTTTTATAAAGGCGCGAATTGATAACTACCTTCACGAGTATTATTCATTAACTCTAATAGTTCAGATTTAAAACTTTTATAATTAGAGTTGTCAAGGAAAGCTTGATATGACTTATATTGGCTCACTTTTCTCAATAAACGATGAGAAGATGGCCTTATTATGAACATAGATTTTGAACAGTCTCTTTTTCTCTTTTTGTATTTTTGTTGCTTTTTGTATTGACAAATAAAATAAAGGTCTGAGCATTGGCATATTGTCTCATAAATAATAAATTGGAGTTATCATGAAAAGTGTGAATGATCAGATGAAGATGATAAAAAAAGGTGTTGAAGAAATCATTCCAGAAGATGAATTAATTAAGAAAATAGAAAAATCCATCAAAACTGACCAGCCTCTCCGTATTAAATATGGTATTGATCCAACAGGTTATGACGTGCATATCGGTCATTTAGTACCGATTCGCAAGATGAGAGAGTTTCAGGATCTTGGTCATACAGGTGTGATTATTATCGGTGATTATACAGCTCAGATCGGTGATCCAACAGGTCGCGATGAGTCTCGTCCTCCTTTAACTGCCGATATGGTGAAGAAAAACAGTGAAAAATATATGGAACAGTTATTTACTGTGCTCGATAAAGAAAAGACAGAGATTCGCTATCAATCAGAATGGTTTGGCAATTTAGGCTTGATGGATGTGATCAAGATGTTGTCCAAATATACATTGGCTCAGTTTATGGCTCATGATACATTCCGAAGAAGATGGGAATCTGGAAATCCATTATTTATGCATGAAATCCTCTATCCATTACTTCAGGGATATGATTCTGTTGCCATTAAGGCAGATGTCGAACTTGGCGCTACGGAACAGAAATTTAATATTCTTTCTGGTAGAGATATGCAGAAGTTTTATAATATGGAACAACAAATCGCTGTCTTATCTCCAATCCTTCTTGGTACTGATGGGGTGAATAAAATGGGTAAGAGTTTAAACAACTATATCGCAGTTTTTGATACGCCAACAGACAAGTACGGAAAAGTGATGTCGATCCCTGATGCTTTGATTATCAATTATTTTAATTATGCAACGAAAGTGGATCCTGATGAAATAGCTTCAATTAAAAAAGAGCTTGAATCAGGTGCAAATCCTAAGTTTATCAAGCAAAGACTTGCTCGCGAGATCGTATCATTATATCACGGTGAAGAAGCAGGAAAGAATGCTGATGAAGAATTTAACAGAGTTTTTTCTCAAAAGGAAATACCAACTGATATAGAAACCGCAACGATTACTGAATCTCCGATTTGGATAGTAAAATTACTCACTGATTATCAGTTATGCGCTTCAGGTAGTGAAGCACGCCGAATGATCAAACAAGGGGCGGTTAGCATTGATAATGAAAAAGTTAATGACGATAATTTGCAGTTAAATATTGAAAAAGAGATGATCATCAAAGTAGGGAAAAGAAAGTTCTTAAAGTGTATCCGAGGTTAATATGAATATTACATCCATAATCATTCAGGTGTGTGTTGTGGTAATGAGTATCACAATACATGAATATTCTCATGCGCTAAGTGCCTATCTTTTAGGTGATGATACAGCAAAAAAAGCGGGAAGACTAAAACTCAATCCGATTTCTCATATTGATCCATTAGGAGCGATCATGCTCTTTGTGGCTCATATAGGCTGGGCAAAACCTGTTCCGATTAATCCTTACAACTTTAGAAATATGAAAAGAGATACAGCGATTACTGCATCAGCAGGTCCGATATCCAACTTCATTATGGCGATCTTATCCGCAATGATCATGAGAGGAATCATGACTGTAAATGGAACTGCTTTAATACAAGATCCAATGATTTTTCAAAGTTTACAGATTGCAATGACATTCTTTTATTATTCAGTATTTATCAATATTGCATTAGGATTATTCAACTTGATCCCCTTGCCACCATTAGATGGTTCAAAGATACTGGGTGGTTTTTTATCTGATGAAATGTACTTCAGATATACGGCTCGTGAAAAACAGGGTGCGATGATATTAGTTCTGATAATGGCAATTTCATTTATCTTTAAGATTCCCATTTTTAGCATGATTATCAATCGCCCTTTAGAAATTATTACACGATTATTATTAGGAAATTAAAAAAATAAACAGGAGGTCTGTAATGGACGTCAATGAATTGAAAAAAATGATTGAAGAAAATGAAGTCAAAGCCATTGATCTTAAGTATTGTGGTTTGGAAGGAAGATGGTATCATATCACTTTCCCAGCCAGAAGACTTGATTATGTCCTCGAAAATGGTGTTTCATTTGATGGATCAAGTATTCCTGGAATGAAAGCTGTTGAATCTGGTGATATGATAATTCGACCTGATATCAGTACCGCAACTTTAGACAAGTTTACTGAGACGCCTATTATTCGTATGCTTTGCTCTATTTGTGATGCTCAAACGGGAATCGGTGTGAAGAAAGATCCAAGAAGTCTTGCGTTAAGAGCACAAAGTTATATGGAAAGTACTGGTATTGCTGATCAATCGATGTGGATTCCTGAATTAGAATTTTATCTGTTTGACGAAGCAGAATATTATAACAGCAAATACAGCTCAGGATATCATTTCTCATCTTCTCAAAACAAAGACTGTTTACCAGATGACGAACATGATGGAGAAGCCATTTCTCAACAGGACAGAAAAGGCTATCACATGGATACTCCTTTTGATCGCTATTTTGAGTTAAGACAAGAAGTGGTAGATTATCTTGAGGAAGAAAAGATTGATGTGCGTTATCACCATCATGAAGTAGGACTTGCAGGACAACAGGAAATTGAAACAGAACCCTCAGAATTTCCACGAATCTGCGACTCTGTCATGATCATGAAAGATACGATTCGTAAAGTTTCTCATGAATATGGTTTAACTGCGACATTTATGCCAAAACCAGTTTATAATGAACCAGGAAACGGGATGCATTTCCATATCTTGTTAAGAAAAGAAGGAAAAAACATCTTCTTTGAAAAAGGTCGCTATGCAGATTTATCTCATGAAGCCCTATTTTTCATTGGCGGGATTTTGCAGCATGGTCCTTCATTAACTGCTTTTACCAATCCAAGCACCAACTCTTTCAAACGCTTACTTCCAGGTTTTGAAGCGCCTGTGAAACTTTTCTACGGATTAGCAAACCGAAGTGCTGCGATCCGCATTCCTAATTATGTTCATACTGAAGCTGGAAAAAGAATAGAATTCCGTACCGGTGATGCAACTGCAAATCCTTACCTTGCGATGAGCGCTATTCTCATGGCTGGTCTTGATGGTATTAAAAATAGAATTCACCCTAATGAATTAGGTTATGGACCTTATGATGATAATGTATTCAATTGGCCTAAAGCGATGCAAGATCAGTTAAGATCTATACCTACCAATCTTGAAGATGCATTACTTGCATTAAAAGCAGATCATGAGTATCTTTTAGCTGGTGATGTGTTCAACAAAGAATTAATTGATGCCTGGATTGATATAAAAATGAAAGAAGTCCATGCAGTTGGTCATCGTCCACATCCATACGAAATGAATTTATACTACAATTTATAAAGCAATATTTTGCAAGAGACGCTCAATAGCGTCTCTTGCTATTTTAGGAGAATCCATGAAATACGATCCTGTAAAGAATATTTTTGCCCGATTGATTGAACGTTATCCACTCATCAGAAAAGCATTTTATTTTGCTTTAGATTATCTGATCCTCAGACAAAGTTATGTGAAGAACCTGATTATGAAATACTACCCAAAAACAAAATCTTTTGTTTTTTATGATGCAGGAGCTGGCTTTTGTCAATATAGTGACTTTGTGATCAGTCGATATCCTCATGCAGAGATTATTGCTATGGATTTAAAAACGGATTATATGGATTCTTACCATCGATATCGTTCAATAAAGAAAGATAAATCTCTTGAGATTTATCAGGGAGATTTACAACATTTTATTTGCCCAAAAGCTCAGGATCTCACCATTGCGATTGATATTCTGGAACATATTGAGGATGATATTGCTGTATTAAAAAACATTTACCAAAGCAGTAATCAGAATGCATTATTAATAATCTCCACACCGAGTAATTTGGATCCTGCTGCTGCTTTTACCGAAGAACATGTACGACCAGGTTATGATATCAATGAACTTAGACTTAAACTTGAATCATGCGGTTTTAAAATCATTGAGCTTAAATACTCTTATGGATTCTGGGGAAGGATCGACTGGCTGTTTACAATGAAATTCCCTCTGACTCTGATCGGTATCAGTAAACTCTTTATGCTGATTTTACCTCTTTATTATTTTATCGGGATCCCATTTCATCTGCTTATGATGTTGCTGGACATGATTTCACATAACAAAAAGGGGAATGGCATTATCTGCGTCGCTCAAAAAGCGTGAGTAGAATTGATATTTGCTTTTTGATGACATATTTGCCGTGAATCTTGTAATCGAGTCTTATTGTTTGAATTTCGGATTTTATGATCATTTATAATTTGTTATGGAGCTGGCTAGGCTCGAGCCGAAAATTCATACTAACTGGACACCCAATAATTGCGAAATTCGAAATTATCTTAACTACTAAAATGAACATTATGGTTCTAATTTAAAACATCGACGTAAAACAGATAAATGATGTAAATATATAATAAAAAAAGCAGGTTTTCACCTGCTTAAATTTATGGCTCCGGAGGAGGGATTTGAACCCCCGACCTAGTGGTTAACAGCCACCCGCTCTAACCCCTGAGCCACTCCGGAACTTTCGATCACATCTATCATTTACATTATCCTATTTATGATAAGGGACTTTTTCTGTCAAGAGAATTTTTGCACTTTTTTTAAAAATTTATTGCTAAGCCGAGTCTAATTCCTGTGCCAGACATATTTAGCTCATCCCATGTAATGCCTGTTGCGCTCTCTTTTTTGTTTCTTTTGCAGACTGACCAATTGTAAAAAGTCTCTAAATAGAGGTTTGATTTGCTGCCAAGTGGTAAATTTACGCCTAAATTTACGTTTCCAGCAAAACCATGATAGAAATTGACATCATCAATTTTTGAAGAGTTTGCTGTTGTGTCTGCAGCGATGAAGATATCTTCCCATGCCATAGCATATCCAATACCACCACCTGCATAAGGAACGATGTTTTCTGTATAAGGAATTTTGATTTTGACATTACCCATAATTGGGATGTAATAAGTGCTAATATCAGCGGTTCTCAATACTGTAACAATTTCATTGCCACCTACAGTGTTTTGCACATTAATATCTTTATCATCAGTATAGTTTCTGATAAAGAAATCGCCACTGAAATTGATTTCTACTCTTTCATCGACATCAATACCTGTTGTACCGCCAAGCATTAAACCTGCTTTAGAATCTTGTGGATTATAAAAACCTATACGGAAACTTCTTTGTTCATTATTTGCAAGACAAAGTAAGCTAATACTCATAATACTAATGATCAACATTAATTTTTTCATAACAATCCCCCAGTTGATTAATTATTTTAACTTATAGAAGAGTAATTTATTGTCAAGCGAAATGTATGAAAGGATGAAAAACAACTGTAGCATTAGTATTTGTTTTCGTCTTGTCAGATCAATACCATTGTTTTTTAATTTTAAGTATAGGTTTCCTCGTAAGGGTTGAATAAAGTAAACGAGGAACTTTACTCTCCCATAAGTTTAGTAACGCGAGCTACTAGCTTGCGAGTTAAAGCAATCTGGTAGGGTACTTTACAGTATTGGGCAGACACACAGGTCAGCCCCTACGAGATTTGTGCAAACAAGGATATAAAAGCTTTAAAAACATATAGATACACAAAGACCACCCCGTCAGCAAAGCTGCCACCCCTCCACATAGGGGAATTGAGTTGATCGTTGAAATCGCAGTGCCGGTTGGATTGGAATTGGGCGTGGATTGGAGGTTTTTAATGGGAATTGCTTGCTTGCGAATTAAAGCGATTAGTTTTTTTTTGTAAGACCACCCCGTCAGCTTTGCTGACAGGGTGGTCATGGTTTTCTATAAGTGAAATGTGATCATAAACAAGAAGATAATTTAGTTTTCTTTTTTCACTTGACAGCTAAATAAAAACTTATGAAAATGACAATATTGAGAACTTAAGAAATATAGTTTATTTAAAGAATTGTTTGAAAAGATGAGTTAGAAGGACTTCAGTCTTTATATTATAACAATTCTGATGAGGGAAAAGTTCTGAGGTGTTTGAGGAGGTAGTATGTTTCGAAAAGTAGTTTTATTGATGGTTTTACTTTCAGTGTCATTGTTGTTTGGGCAATCAAGGGAAAGAATAGTCGGATCGGGTGAATATTATTATGGTGAATATTCAGATAAAAACTATCAGCTGGCGCGTGATTATGCAATAAAAAATTTAAGTGAAAAGCTTGTAGTCTATGTCCGATCTTCTTTATCCAATAAAATTTCTGAAACAAATACAAAAGCCAGTGAATCAATGGAATCTATCATTCAAACTCATTCGATCGGCACATTTAAGAATCTTCAGGAGATTAAAACCTCTGATTCAGGTAAGATAAAAGTGCTCGTCTATATCAAGAAAACTGATCTTGAAGAAATCTTTACCGAACGAAAAATGCAGATCAGGGATATCTATCATCAGGCATTAACAATGGAAAATGATGGCAATATCGGCTCAGCATTGAAGTATTATTATTTTGTTATGATTCTCATGAACTCACTCCCTGAAGAACGTATCGAATATAATGGCGTTAATTATCATGTGGAAGTGCCTAATCATATCAATAATATTATGAGAAATATCACTTATCAATATCAATCCAGAGAAAAGGTGTCAGATACAGAAGATCAATTAATGATCAGTATGAGTTTTCAAAATAAACCCGTTTCTTATTTAAGATTTTCTTTTTGGGACGGTTCTAACCAGATAACAATTGAAGGTACCGATGGCAGAGCAATCTTATCACTCTTTGGATCCAGCCGAAACTTTGATAAAATCGAAATCAATACAGAATATCAATTTTATGACAGCAGAAATGAAATCAAAGTGATCAGCGATCTTTGGAATCTTGTTAAGCACCCTGAGTTCAAAAACAATTTTACTTTAACATTAAAGGATCCAAAAAAGAAAGAAGAAGTAAAGGAAAACAAGAAAAGTGATCCCATATCTCTTGCTCAAGCTGAATGCTCTGAACCTCTTCGAAAATCGATTGAACATCAGAGTAATGAGTTTATGGCTCTGATTAATAAGAATAATATGGAAGATATTCGAAAAGCTTATGGTGATGATCCATATTTATTGAATAATATCAGTAATCTGATCAAGTATAATAAAATTCGTATAGCGAATAAGCAAAATGAAATGCAGATCAATAAAACCTATGATGGATGGGAACTCAGAGGACTCTGTATCACTTCACGATATCCATCAGTTCAAAAACAGAATACCGATTATCTTGTGTTAAACTTTGATGAAAACGGTAAAATGGTGGATGTGTCATTTACTCTGTTTAAAGAATTGTATGAAGAATACAAAAAAAATAGCTCCAGTCCAGAAGTTTGGACGCGTAATCAGATTATGATCAAGTTTCTTGAAAAATACCGAACAGCCTATATGACGCGTGATTTGTCAACAATTGAAACATTATTTTCTGATGATGCCGTAATTATTATCGGTAGAGTAATAAAAAAAGAACCTTTAAATAAAGATATCGACTTTAAACGCTTTGGTAAAGAGCCAGATGCAAGTTATCTGAAATATACCAAAAATCAGTATTTAACAAATCTAAAAAGATCTTTTGAAAGTAATCAGGATATATTTTTAGGGTATAATAGCCTGAAAGTCCTGATCAAAAATAATCAGCCAGATACTTATGGAATCAGTATGCGACAAAACTATCAGTCCTCTGTTTACAGTGATGAGGGGTATCTCTTCTTACTCGTAGATTTTAAAGACAAAGAACCCAAGATATATGTCAGAGCATGGCAACCATCTGAATGGAGCGAAGAAAAAATGGTGCAAACTGCAAACTTTAAATTAAATTAAACAGCATCATAGAGCAAGCGACCAGCTTGTTAGATTCGTTCTGCACGCATCCTTGCTTGCAGCAAAAGTAAAGCAAGTTTCCAGCTTGTTAGATTCGTTCTGCACGCATCCTTGCTTGCAGTAAAAGTAAAGCAAGTTTCCAACTTGTTAGATTCGTTCTGCACGCATCCTTGCTTGCAGCAAAAGTAAAGCAAGCTACCGGCTTGCTAAAGATAGAAGTGAAAGAATAAAATCGCAATCAGGTTGATCGCGTTACGCCCGTAAAGCAAATTTCCAGCTTGTTAGATTCGTTCTGCACGCATCCTTGCTTGCAGTAAAAGTAAAG
>CAZNKI010000030.1:0-43870 GCA_964573665.1 uncultured Candidatus Cloacimonadota bacterium
ATATCAATTTTAAGAAAGAAGGAAAAATGAAAAGGATAATCTTTCTCATCCTTATTATAGTAAGTATAAATACCACCTTTGCTGTCAATCAGATGGAGCTCATCTGGCAAACTGAAGGAGAACATATTTGGAGTGCTTATGGTAAATCAGTAGTATCTCTTGATTACAATGCCGATGGTCATGATGACTTGGTAGTTCTTTCGTCACAGTTTGATCATCCTGGCGCTGTAGGATATTATCCCTATCATAAAGGAAAGCTCTATTTTTATTATGGATCTCCCAATTTTGCTAATAAGCTTCAGCCTGACCTGACCCTGCTGAGAAGTTCAATTGAGGATACACTAAATGCCATACTGTATCTCAGAACTGCGGACTTAAATGGCGATGGATTAAAAGATCTGGTCTGCTATAAACGAGCAAATCCTCCAATGCAATTCTTTTCTGGGATCAGTGCCTTCTACAGTGGGACAGATTGTGATACAATCCCAGATTTTAATTATACCTTTTATTACGAAGATTATATTGGAGGAGATGGAGGTGAGCATCTTTGGGAACCCATTGGTGATGTTAATGGTGATGGCTGTGAAGATCTTGGTTTTGTCTTTGTAAATCGAATTTATCCTACAAATATACGCAGTAGTCAATTTTACATTCTCTATGGTGATCCTGTTTCACCTCATCTGGAATACATTGCCACCTGGGGAGCAAATGTGCCTTTTGGAGCGCCAAAGATCAGAGGGATAGGTAACATCAACAACGATGCTTACGATGATTTTATCATTGGATATTATAATACTGATTTGAATAAAGTTGTAAATGCCATTATCTATGGTAACACGGTGATTGACACCTTGATCACTGCTTCTCAAATTCTTGATATTGGTGATTCTCAATTAAACGCTTATTCTGGTGGAGCATATTGTGGAGATATCAATGGGGATGGTGCTGATGACTTTATTGGTAACTGGGACGAACCAATATATCCCAAAATCTGGTTAGGCGGAAATACCAACTTTAACTCACCGAGTTTAATACTTGATGGACAATGCTATATGGGCGTTGGGTTCTCTTATGGGGATATCAATGCGGATGGATATGATGATATTATCTTTGGCAACATGAATATGATTAATAGTTATGGAAACCTATGGATTTATCTGGGCGGGCAAAATGTAAATGGCAGTTGTGACTTAGTCATTCAACCTCCTTTTGTCTTACCTTTAAACGCTAGTATGGGATATTCCACAACAACAGGAGATTTTAACTGTGATGGGATTCCCGATATCGCAGCAGGTGCCCCTTGCTTATCATATAATGAAGGTCGAGGCTATGTTTTTGTCTATGCAGGGAATACCAATATCTTGGAAACAACAGTAGCTAATGATATCCCAGAAACTTTATCCAATGTAATATTTAAAGCTTATCCCAATCCCTTCAATCCTAATGTTAACTTTGAGATAAAAACTGAATCTCATGATCAGCCCCTTTTTGTTGATATTTTTAACATCAAAGGACAAAAGATTGAGACCCTCCAACTAACAACCGAACAACAAAAAAATGGAAAAGTACAGTGGAACTCTGATCATCTAAGCTCTGGGATCTATATTTGCCAGCTCAGATCTACACAAAAACTTCTTTCTTCACGAAAGATTAGTTTGATTAAATAAAGATGATTTAAAAGTTTTCACTACTTTTATAGATAATATAAACTTCTGGTTGTAAAAAAGACCAGAATGAGACGATTAACAATATTTTTAATAGAGGAATTTATGAAAAAATTATATATGATATGTGCCCTTATTCTATTGTGTACAATTGTCTTTGCAAAACATTCCGA
This sequence comes from uncultured Candidatus Cloacimonadota bacterium, assembly GCA_964573665.1. Lineage (GTDB taxonomy): Bacteria > Cloacimonadota > Cloacimonadia > Cloacimonadales > WRIO01 > JAGOCT01. The sequence goes on from CAZNKI010000030.1 coordinate 1,838, forward strand.
TGACTTTTTAATCGGAGATTATTCTTTTTATTACCTTTCACAGTATTATCCTGATTATCTTGAATTAATGCAAAATAGTTATTTTAACAATATGAGGGTCAGAACACAATATGATTACAGTAACACAATTGATTTCCAAACTTTGCTGAATACTTTTAATAATATGGGCTTTGATGCGACTGTTGAGGATGGACTCAGTAATGGTCCTTACCATTCCAGTTATGGCAGTTTTTATGAATTTGAGGCTGAATATACCATTCCATCAGGTTCTTGGCCTAGTTATCACACCAATCCCAAATGGTTTTATGGTCTTGAATATAATACAACCCCTGGTATTGAAACTAATATATCGCTTAGCGAAGATAACTCAGCTTTGATATGTAGCCCAAGGGCAAATGGTAACGGATATTTGGCATTAAGTAATCTCAGAGTACGAGAAACGATGGCTTCAACTAAGATTAATGGAGAAGAGAGTACACTTTTGACAGGTATCATGTTGACAAGTAAAGTCCCCAATTTGATCAATGATATCTATATTATATATAATATCAAACCAGTAGACGCCAATGAAGGTATCATCTTTCAAGCAGGTTTAAAGATTGCTGTGAAAAACGCATCAGGGATTGTTGAGTATAGAGATATCTCTAATTTGCTTCAATCATGTAATCCAAGTATTTACAGTGGAATTGACATTACAAAGTATCATTATGACAGACTCCCAAAAGGAGATGGAAATTATGCTTTAGTAGAATATAAAGTGAATTTGAGTATGATAGAAAGTTTTTTAGGTGCCAATACCGATATTGCTACCTATTGGTGGGGTAAAATCCTCTATATATCACCAACATTGTTTTATAAAAATAATGGTGACTTATATATCGACAAGATCACGATGCAGGACAATTTAAGTAAATCTTTAAGAGAAGCCAATTCTACTCTGCTTTCTAGTGTTAATTCAAGATTAGACGAGTTTATTAATAAAGATAATATTGTCTATTTTGATTCAAGAGATGAACCCTTACCCTCACAGTTTGATTCATTTACAAAAATCAATGAAAAAGCATTGGCAAATGGACTGCATATGATCACTGCAGTCAATGGATATGGATGTACGAGCAATTCTTCAACAGGCTATGATTTAATGAAACATTTTAAAGAAGAAACAGACTCATCAATCTTAACTCCAGATTACTATTTATATGGAAATGAAAAGAGCTCGTATAATAATAATATTTGGTCTGGGCATATACAGACATTAATTGATGGTCTGTGCCAGACCTATAAAAGAACTCGAGATCAAGCTACAAAGTTTTTACCAGTTGTTCAAACTTATGGAGAATGGAGTGAAGAAGGATATTGGAATGGCATCATGCTACCGCCTGATGCTCAGCAAAAAATGTTGATGTATATGCCTTTGTGTTATGGTGCGGATGGAATATTCACTTTTCGGATGATGGTTAACACTGATCTCAATGTTATTAATACTGAACCTGGAACAAACACATCGAGTTTATTTACTTCAAATGAGTATAGAAGTGATTATGATCCTAAAGTTGCAGCGATTAATAAAAGAAATGGAGTAATTGAACCGACTACACAATACCAAATAATCAAAGACGCTCTATTTAATATTAAAAAAATTGGTTTAATTACTAAAGATCTGAATTGGAAAGACGCAGGTACTTTTATGCCTACTTTAAGTGATGTTTCTTTAACAAACTGTAACATTTCTATAAACGGTAGAGTAGATCATCCAATGGATGATATGTCAGTCACTCCTTCTTATTCAGGTTATGTTCAGTATGGAGCTTATACTGATACAGATAATCAAGTCTATCTGATGTTAGTGAACAGAAGATCAAACAAACGGATACAAGGTGTTGAAGGAACAAGTGTGAACCTGATTGATGTCAATTCAGCTTTTGCTACTGCATCACCGCAAGTAGTTCATCTTCAAATCAATAACCTACCTCAGAATCAGGTTGTAAGCAATGCATTAACAGGTGTGGTCTATCCATTAAACAATGGAGCAGTTGACATTGAGATTGAAGCAGGCGATGGCTTATTTATAAAAATCGGTAATCCAATGGCACCAAATTATATAAATGCAAATGAAGTGGTAACACTCTCTAATCAAAAAATATACCACGATATTAAAAATGAGGGAACACTTATTTTAAATAATAATGTGGAGTTTGTAAATGCACGCATCATTAATAAAGTAAATGGACACTTAAACATTTCAAATGCTAATTTAAAATCTACTTTACAAAATGAAGCATTCATCAAAAATCAGGGGAATGTATCTATTATTAGTAGTAATATCAACGCTCAATCAATTTTAAATGAAGGCTCAATTACATTGAATAACAATATTGAATTTGAAAATACTCAAATTACAAACAGTGTTAATGCTCAGTTAATAGTAAATAACGCAGAAGTAACTTCAAAATTTATTGATAAAGCTTTCATAGAAAATCATGGAAATGCATCAATTACCAACAGTACCATAGATACCAGGTCAATCGCTATTGCTAATGAACCGAACTCTTTCCTTGAAATTGATAATTCACATATAAATGCTGACGAAGCATGTATTCAATATGCAAATAATAGCTTCGTAAATGTGAATGATTCTGAATTAGCTTCACATGATAAAGTAATATCAACCCTGACTCGATGTAATAGTGAATTTACTGTGATTGAGATTAAAAACTCATTATTAAAAGGCAATTTAAGATCTGGTATTGGTATTGAATATCGTAATAATGATGGGAGTTATCTGGAAGTTGACAATAGTACTTTTCAAGATTTTGACACTGCAATTGACTACTATACTCAAAATACAAATCTTGATAAAATAATCAACAGTAATTTTAATCAAAATAATACAGGTATCAGAATACTGGGTGAAGGAAGTATTTCACCAATTTCAAACTGTGAATTTACAGATAATAACATTGGTATAGAAAGTATCTTTACAAATACAAAAATTACAAATTGCGTATTTAGCAGATTAACTTTAAGTAATAATAATACGACTAACATGCCAATGGGAATAAGAATGGAAAATAACTATGTGTTCCCTGTTGCAAGAGCGGTTGCTGATTCTTTGGAAGAAGGTGAATTTACACCTGATTTGAACTGGCAAATTCGAAATTGTCAGTTTGATGATATTCAAGTAGGTATTGAAGTTTTGGGCTCTTCTCCAAGAATGACCAATAATATATTCAAAAGCAAGAAAAATTTAAGATTGCTTAATAATGCTTTTCCTGATTTATCGTATAATGCTTATAATGAGTTTGGTAATGGATATCAATCTTTACTTCATGTTTGGTTACTGGATAAATCTTCATTAAAATTAAAGTCTGGACATAATAATTTCTATAATCCTGCAAGTAATGGATATGATTTTTATCTTACTATTCAAACTGAAATTCCATCAGTCATCAGATGTTCTAAAAATTATTGGGATGTTGCTATAGGTGGTGTATATGTTAAGTATCCTTCATATTCAGGTGAACAACATTACTATGATAGATTTTTTGACACTACTAACCTTGATCCTGTAGCAAATCAAACCACACCATTTATTATCGATAATCAAATTGATCAGGCAAGACTATACATTATGAGTGGTGAATATCTGTCTGCTCTTTTGATCTATAAAAATGTGATGATAAATCAAATTGAATCAGAAAAAGATTACTGGAAAGAATCGATTGACGAATGCTTTAATATTACAGGCTATTTAAAAGGAGATTTTAACGCCCTTTTATTGATATATCAAAACTTAAAAGATAATCCGCCTGCTTACCTCACTTCAGATGAAAACGATGACTACATCTCTCTTCTGACTGAATATGAGAAACGTTGCTATATGCTCATTGAAGGCAAAAGTAACACAAACTATGCCCCAGCCAAAGAAATTCTTTATGATATCATTGAAAATGACGATGATGAGATAAATGTGATCTGTTCAGAAATCAATCTTGATAATATTCTTCTTTTAGAAGCATTACAGGAGATAGAAAATAAATCATCTGACTATACGGAAAGTCATACAACGATCAATGATATACGTTTTAATAAAGAAAGTAAGTATCAGCGTTTAAATCAATTGTTAAACCCAGAAGATACAGGCATGACACCGATACCTAAAGCTCTTTTTGTACAAAACTATCCAAATCCATTTAATCCATCGACAACACTGCAATTTGGTTTAAAACAAGACAGTAAAGTGCGTATCAATATCTATAACATCAAAGGTCAGAAAGTTAAGACATTGATCAACGAAAACTTACCAGCAGGTGTTCATAATGTATTATGGGATGGCAAAGACAACACAAGAAGTGAAGTTTCATCAGGCGTTTACTTCTATAACATTGAAACCAATCATGGCTCTATTACCAGAAAAATGCTAATGATTAAATAAACTTCCTCATAAAAAAATCTGCCAGGGCATGTGATCACATGCCCTGGCTTTATTATTGTTTCAATTTCCTTAATTTACAGTTTTCTTATCCTCAATGCACAATGCTATTTTTATGACTTTTGTTACTGCAAATACAAGTGCGTCGTCGATCTCATTGTCCGTCTTCTTGGCTAACTCCTGAAGTAATTGAATGAGAAAGTACAATAACTGCTCTTTAGGAAATAGAAGTAGGAATTGTTGGATGAGTTGATTCATATATCCTCCATTATATAACGTAATGTAATGTATGGGCAGGTTTCACGAGATATTGTAACGCAACCAACTTGGTTGCGAATTCTGGGAGGGTAGGCGTCCTCGCCTACATGATTATTCGTTCTGTAAACATCCCTATTTGTCACCAAAATTGGTCTGTAGGGCTTTGCGAAACGAAGTGCCGTAAGGCCGAAAAAGAAATATTACGTCAATCTTCAATCCATCAGGCACAATTAATCACGCGTTAAAGGTGTTATCTAGTAGAGACGCCGATTTATCGCGTCTAAAACCGTAACACAACCAACTTGGTTGCGATCTGTAACGCAACCTACCAGCTTGCTTCTTTCATTTTGAATTTCGTAGGGGCAGACCTGTGTGTCTGCCCAAAAGAAAAATATCGGGGACAATCCCAAATAACGTAGGGGCAGGTTTCACGCCTGCCCAAATTAATCACATCCATCATTCTTACATGTTGTTGCTTAAATTAAGTGACAAACCAAATGAAGGAAGATATCCTGCACTAATTGCTGAATTAACTGATTTTGCACTGCTGGTTTTAAGAGTGTCATATTCGAGATCAGATACCGTATTGCCCAATGATGAACTATGCGCATACAACATCTTAAAAAATAACGCGTATGCCGTGACATGGGTCAGATCTTCATTGTGAGCTGAATATGCTAATGCATATGCTTTTAGATCACTTTTAAATCCTGCACTGACCGAAGTCCAAATTGCCTGAACATTCTTTCCGTTTAACCCAAATGCAATTTGTTGTGAGGTCTCTCTAGGACGCGTATAGTTGAGGGCGATACAAATGTTTCCTTGATTGTGCGCTTGATATACGACATCCTCTTCTTTGTCTTTACCACTGTAAGCAGTGATGTTTTTTTTGAGATAGACTTTCATTTTTACCTCCTGAATGGTCTTTCTTTTTTATTTTTTTGGCGCCAACAACTTCTTTAACTTTCACTCTCTAATTTGGTGTAAATCCGTACAATATCCATTTCCATTTTGATACATCGCTGTTCGATTGATCGAACCCGATAGGATATATCTTTCCACATATAACCGCACATACTCAGAAGTACAGGCCACATGATAAATTGGATGAGGTATTTACTCATTTCTGACATATTTTCTCCTTTCCTTTCTTCGTCTTCACGATTTACTCCTCTCTCATAACGTCCACATGGAGCTGGTTCGGCTCGAACCGCTTTGCCATTGATAGGTAATTATTATCCAGAAATCCTTAATTATCTCTCTCTCATAACTTCCACACTATGTTTCTTTAAAAAGATCAAAGAGGTCAAAATCATCTCCCTCTATATATATAGTTTAGGAAAAATTCCGATGGTTCACTCATGTAAACAGAAAAATCTATTCTAACTCTATATCGTTCAATAGATTTGCCATTTGGGAATATCAGAAAATTAGTGAAATGACCCCTTTGATTGACTCACGTTTATGTAATCTTTTTTAAAATGAATGTTAGTTCTTGATTACTTTTGATTGATGCCGTTCATAAAGAAATGATCGATAATGCAAGTTGACTAAATAGTCTTGATGCCCCTTGAGAATGAGCTTTCTGAAAATCAAAGTATTGTGCGTTCGAATGTATGCTTCAAATGCAACACGATCCTCCTCTGTGGACTTCTCGACCAATTGCTGAGTAAGTGCTTCATAAGCTTTGTTCTTATCGCTTTCAATTTGTTCCTTTTTTTGTGCTTCGTTATCCAGTAAGATTCTTTTATCTTCCTTTGCTTGTTGACTTTGTTTGATAAATCGTTCATAATCTAATATTTGCTCTTTCTCTCGATGAAACAACCCAATAGCGTAGGATTGTATTGATCGGATCTCTGAATTTTGATACTTTTCTTCAATTAATTTAAACTTGTTTTTGATGAATTTCAGTGAAAATTTGCTTGCGATAAAATGAGCTTCCGCTTCATCAATCTTGTAATATTTCAGATACTCTATTTTACAACGATAGTCTTCAGAGGAGAATGATTGAGATTTATTATGTGTATATTCTGATAATGGATCTGACCTTTTGGTCACTTCGCGATCTGCCACTTTGGATTTTCCCGAATTCCCTTTTGGGCATCTCTGATTTGCCCGTTGAGCAGATCGCATTTTCTTTCCTGTTTCCTTTGCTTGATCAAAATTGTTCTCATTGATCTTCTTCAGGATTTGCTCGATTTGTGCATTTAAATATACGAAATTTACAGAATAGTAGATAATGTTTTGGTAGCTTTTATGGGTAATAATATAATGATCCAGTTTTTTCATTTGTTTTCTGATTTGTTTATAACTCATCAAAAGCTCTTCACACCATGAATCTCCTGATCGATATAGGGGATGATTGCATGGACATAGAAATTTATAGAAATAATTGCGATTAGTTTTTGCCCAAAAGATAGCTGTTTGTAACACTAATGCTGAAAAATGATCCCCACCGAATAATTGTACCAGTATTCTTGAATAAATGTATTTTCTGCCACTTTGTATAAATTGATCAAAGTCAAATGTACTAAATCCGTAATCCATATTTTCCTCCACTATTTTTTTATTACATTTCCGAATAATAAATCGCTTTTTGAATGCTTTTTGCCAGCTCAGGCGCTAATTGTTGTAATTCCTTATAAATCATATAATCAAGCTTCTGTCTGATTCGCCTTTTTTGAGGATAATCCACGATAATCTTATGTCGATATGTACTGAGTTTGATATATTGTTTGATCGCTTTTGCTTCTTCTGAATTTGGATCCTTTTTGATCAAGCGATGATACTCTTTGTTTAAATCCTTGATCGTCTGCTGATCACATCGCTCAATGCCAACTTCCTCAAAATCAAATGAAAATACGCAATCATAAACATTGATTTTACCATATTTGAACAAATCTCGGAGTATCGGGGTATTTATTTCTATATCTGACAGATCAAAGCTTTTATTGATTTGGATAAACAAGGTCTCCTCCTGTAAATTTTGCATAATAAAATCCACTTTGCCCTAAAGGCAATTTTTTAATTGATAGTTGTGTGCGTGATAATGAGCTTCAATAGCCCACTGTTTGAGAACTTTGAATGAGTCATGAAGACAGCTCGGCTCGAGCTGTAAATAAAGATTAAATGGTCATTCGATAGTTATATAATCATGACCTTCTTATAATTCAAATCGCTCTCAAAATACTTATGGATGTGTGTGTAAAATAGATTTTTATTTGTTTTTATTTACAGGAATGAAAAACTAATGGAGGTCGGATATAATTTATTATACGACAATAACTGACGCGATGTATAGGGTTAATACATTTTGTGATAAAATTTTCTGATGTTTGTATAATTTCGAAAGCTTGAAAAAAATAAACGATAAGCAGATCAAATAAACAAATGATATGCTTGCTAAAAATCCCTTGGTACAGAGTCTTTTGATTTTTCTTCATACATTCTCCTGTGTTGTGGGTGATTCTTCTAATGATCAGAATATAAACAAAGTTAAAAAAACACAGCTTGATAATGAACCCTAAGTTAATAAAACAAGTTTTGAACATATCTCTCATTTGAAAATTAAGTAAATAGACCTTAAGCATCATTAGTTTATTTACTTATTTCCGCCATTTTAGATGTGTGAATCATTGTCTCCTTTCATTTTTTTAGGTATTAAAAATTCTATTCTTATCACCATCTCAAATCATTACTCAAAATTACTTTCCATACATGTTTTTTAAAATACGCTTACCTTCATTTTTAAATTAAAACCAAAACCCAGTTTTTTGAACACAATTATCCTATTTTATGGCACTTTTTATTAAAATAATGACTTCCAAAGAAAAAGCAAATTTTTTTTCACTTTTTTTCTGTTTTTATTTGCAATCTGATACCTTCGGTTTTATCAAACCGTAGGCTATGTTTCTTTTGCCAATTTCATGGGTAATAAAATCTTCCTTTAAAATGCTATGGAATAGCATCATATATATAGTTTATGGTGATAACCATACGAATTCAGATGATTACATTATACAGCTCCTTTAGGTGCTGAATAATAATCAATAAAATACGACCATCTCAAATAATCCCAGGCCCATGAATCATGCGTCAACCTTGTCATCTATTAGAGACGTCGATTTATCGCGTCTGAAATAATCATTCCCTTTTATTCCATATCAATTTATCATTCATCATCTATAATTCACATTTATTTATGCCCCTTGCATCAATCCTCGTTCTGAATGCATCCTTGCTTGCAGATATAAAACACGCAGATGTGCTAAAAAAAACAATGGATAATCACGATAATCGAAATCATTCATATATAATCTAATTAACACTTGTAGGGCTTTGCGAAACGAAGTGCCGTAAGGCCGAAAAAGTACATCGCTCCTTAGGAGCGTAAGAATCCTGGCCCAGGGTGCAGCCCTGGGTTAAAGATGAAAAATAGAATAGCCCCTTTGGGGGTGACAGAACTTCTTGCGCACCTACGATGCTTTATTTTGGAGTGCATCTTCACCCAGGGCTGCTCACCCTGGGTTAGGATTCTGTCGTTCCTACGGAACTTAAAACGATAATAACTTATCATTGTTTAATTAATCGTTTTCTTCCGTGTTTTCAGTGACTTCCGTGGTCGTATAATCTTTTATATCAGCTATCTAAGAAAACAGAAAAACATAAAGCAATATTCACAATTTTGCTGTTAAGCACTCCGCTTGTCTCTCTCTTGTCTCTCCCTTGCGCTCTACTTGACTATTTAATTGATAGGACTTATATAAAAAGCACGCGAAAATGATAAAATTCATGAACTAAAACTATAAAGTATCTGCCAAAAATGAGTCTTATGTTTGAGTAATATCAATTAAGGGGCTGAGAGAGAGCTGAGTGAGGGGTGAGTGAGAGACTTTTCTGGCTAAGATGATGAAAAAGCAGGCATGTATTTGATTGATATCTAATATCTGTGAAGGCTTTTTATGATGAAGATTGAAATACTCAAAGTGATGAATTATCTTTTTTCTCTATACTCAATTACTCTTGTAATGAAAATAGATTTAATACTCTTAACAATCATAATGCAATTACAATGTCAAAGTAAGTTTTCTACAGGATAGAAGAAGGACGTAAAGAGAGCATAAAGCAGACAGAATAGATCTAACATACATTATTATAACGTCTTACATATTTTTAAAAAATAGAAGTATCGGTTTTATTTAAATGGGTAAAAAACGACAGAATGAGAGTCTAATGTTTGATTTTTGTAGTTAAACTTTGCACTAAAAAATGCTTTTTTCTCTTTCATCCACGACAGGAAGTATTTATCGCCTTCCCATAAAGGCAACTCAAGTAAACGATCATTATCAATCCATTCCAGATGACCTTCTGATGATTGGATTAATTGCCCAGAAAAATTATGAGCAGTAAATAAGAATACATACCAGTCATCATTACCATCAAAATCGGGAAAGGTTAAAAATCCATGCAGTTCTGGAGATTGAATATGAAGTCCGCTTTCTTCATAAATCTCTCTGATCACACATTCTTCGGGAGACTCCCCTTTTTCAAACTTACCGCCCAAGCCATTCCATTTCCCCTCATGCATATCATTCTCTTTTTTGATTCGATGCATCATCAATGTCTGATTATGATCATTTTGAATATAACACAATGTTGCTAACTTCATGTAGGACCCTTTCTGATTGATTTCAATCAATTAATACAGCTCTGGAAACAACTCTCTCTCTACTTCCTCAATGATAGAGTGTAAGATCAGCATGTGGACTTCCTGAATTCTGTCTGTGGTTTCACCTGGAACGATGAGTTCAAAATCACACTGACCTTTAAGTTTTCCGCCATCTTTACCTAATAAAGCAAAAGTCACCATTCCCAGCTTTTTTGCTTTTTCAAATGCATTGATGATATTTTGAGAATTACCGCTCGTTGATATACCGATAAATAAATCATTATCCTGTCCGTAAGCCTCAACTCCTCGGGCAAAAATCTCGTTAAATCCGTAATCATTACCGACACAGGTAATATGAGAACTATCTGTTAGAGATATGACAGGTAGAGCTTTTCTGTCTTTATGAAAGCGACCAGTAAACTCTTCAGCAAAATGCATCGCATCGCAAGCACTACCGCCATTTCCAGCAATTAATACCTTGTTTTTTGATTTGAAACAGAAGGATATCGTTTTACTGATCTTCTGCATCGTACTGATATTTAGGGGATCTTTATAAAAATCATTGATTAACTCAATTAAATTATAGGCATTTAAATCGTAACTCATTTTCCCTCCAATTAGCAATCATAGAAAAAAAGGCTGTCGTTTGACAGCCTTTCCCGATAATTAAATCTTATGATTAGATAACACCTTGGTCAACCATAGCATTAGCTACTTTTAAGAAACCAGCAATGTTAGCACCTTTTACATAGTTAACAAATCCGCTTGCATCTTTACCATATTTACAGCAAGCTTCGTGAATGTTGATCATGATGTTGTGTAATTTTGCATCAACTTCTTCACGTGTCCAGTTTAAATGCATTGCATTTTGTGACATTTCAAGACCAGAAGTAGCAACACCACCAGCATTTGATGCTTTTCCTGGGGAGAATAAAATCTTTGCAGCTAAGAAAGCTTCAACAGCTTCTGGAGAACAAGGCATATTAGCTCCTTCTGTTAAGCAGATAAGTCCATTGGCAAGAAGTTTTTTTGCATCTTCTTCGTTAAGTTCGTTTTGTGTAGCACATGGAAGAGCCACATCAACTTTAACTTCCCAAGGTCTCTTGCCAGCATGGAAAGGAACATTGAATTTTTTAGCATAATCTTCAACGCGATCATTATTTGAGTTACGCATTTCTATCAAATAATCAATCTTTTCGCCTAAAACACCATTCTCATCATAAATATATCCATCAGGACCTGATAAAGTAACCACTTTACCGCCTAATTGTTCAACTTTTGTACAAGCTCCCCAAGCCACATTACCAAAACCTGATACTGCAACTCTTTTGCCTTCAAATGTTTGACCTTTAGTTTTTAACTGTTCTTGGGCAAAATAAACAACACCAAAACCTGTTGCTTCTGGTCTTACTAAGCTTCCGCCCCAGTTTAAACCTTTACCAGTTAAAACACCAGTAAACTCATTAGCTAATTTTTTATACATACCAAACATGTAACCAATTTCGCGTCCACCAACACCGATGTCACCAGCAGGAACGTCTGTTTCAGCACCAATATGACGGAATAATTCAGCCATAAATGCCTGGCAGAAACGCATGATTTCGCCGTCTGATTTACCTTTTGCATCAAAATCTGCGCCACCTTTACCGCCACCCATTGGGAGTGTGGTTAAGCTGTTTTTGAAGATTTGTTCGAAACCTAAGAATTTTAAAATTGATAAGTTTACTGATGGATGGAAACGAAGTCCACCTTTATATGGTCCAATTGCACTGTTGAATTGTACACGGTAACCACGGTTTACCTGAACTTCACCCTTGTCGTTGACCCAAGCAACTCTGAATAAGATTGTTCTTTCAGGTTCTACGATTCTTTCTAAGATGTTTGCTTTGACAAAACGTGGGTTAGCTTCATAAACATCCCATACAGTTTCGATAACTTCTTTTACAGCTTGTAAAAATTCAGGTTGTCCTGGATTTTTTGCAGCTACACGATCTAAGAATTCGTGCATTGTCATGACGACCTCCAAATTTATTCTTTTGTTATAAATTTCTAAAAGCCATATTATATTGTCAAGCTTTTTAAATGAGTTTTTTATTATATTTCTTTATCTATTGTATATCAATGAGATAGAATACGATTATCTCTACTGAGAAATCTGTGTTTTAACTTTTTATTCAAAATTCTAAGCTTTTTGAATTATCTCACAAATCTTCTGTGTCGCATTCCATTCTGTGCTATTCTTGACTAATTTTTTCACTATGGGTAAGAAATTCTTTCTATCTTGTTGAAATGCAATTCTCACCGCTTCTTTCATCTCTGCTAATGATCTTACCTGGATTCCAATCTCTCTAAATTTAAATTCTATATCGTTAGGATTGTAATTCTTATAAGATGTCCAGTTCGGGTTATTAAACAAAATCAATGGTTTCCCAAGTGATGCAAATTCGATCATGGCAGATGATACGTCGGAGATCATCAAATCTGCAAGCGCTAAGAATGGCGTTATATCCAATTCATCTACAAATATTACCCTTGGATCTTTATCCACCATCGCTTGATACATTTCTACATACTCTCTTCGCGTTGATCCATGTAGTTTGATCAGCAATATACTCTTCTGATCAGGTAAAACTTCATTGATCCTGTCCATAACAAATGGGATTGCAGATAATTCATCATTAAAAGTTGGAGCAAATAACAGATATTTAAACTGAGAAGGCAATTGATAATGCTCAAGAACGCTTTCACGGGTGTATGTCCCATCAAACAATGCATCGAGTTTTGCCATACCTGTGGCTATTACTGGTTTACTGATAACTTGTTTCATCACATCGGCATGATAATCTCCAGGCACACAAACAACATCCGCCATTTCCTCGCGTTGTGCAGTTTCTGTATTTGTATAATACTGACCCTTGCATAAGATCCCATGGCCTATATGAACCAGCTTCCCGCAGTTTTGAACCCAAGGATACACGGAATCTGCAATGACCGTCACATCTGCTTTAAAATCCTGAGGCACTTCATACATTGGTAACTGATAAGAAGCGATGATTTCTAACTCTTGAGGAGTAAATCCAGCACGAATTTCTGGCGCATATTGCATATATCCAATCGCCAGTTCAATCTCCTTATTCTTCTTCAATTCTTCCATAATCGGTTTTAAAATAGGAATATGAACATTTTTAAAATAATAGAGCATTACCCTTTTCTTTTGATGTGGCAATGTAAGATCTTTTACTCCTTTGCACTTGCTGATCATATCTAAATCAAGCTTTAGTTTGGATACAAAATTTGGGAAATCCTTGAATATCTGGATGAGTTGTTTTTTGTACCTTACATCATAATATCTCTGAAATAAACTTTGATAGGCGATCTGTATTAATTCTCTTCGATCATGTGCCTGAGTTTGAATAAAAATCTTGATAAGTAATTCCATCAAATCTGAATAACTATGTTGATTGAGAGTATCAATCAACCTTTTGACATATGCACCAATCATTTCATTGTTTAAATGAAATCTTGATCGCCAAAGATCAAGTAACTCACCTTTTTCTTGAAAAGGGAGATAATGAATAAACAATGACAGATTAATTTTCAGCATTCTTTGTTCACACAAATGCTGAATCAATGAGTCGATATCATTGAAATGATTTTTTGTAAATACGTCTTTTTTAAGTGCAATAAAGGGAAGCTTTTTTAGTGAATCAACAGGTTCAAAAGCGGTACATTCATATTGATTAAATACAGAGTATGAAAACCGCTCAAAGGTCATTTCTGCATCTTTTTGGATATAAGAACTATAGTTTAGTTTCAAATCATTGAGATTATTAATACAGGTAAATGCTTGTAGATCATGATTTAAAATAAAGCTCTTGTAGATAATGTAGTCGAAGTTTTTGAAGACCATTCCATCATCTTGAAGATAAATAAGATAATCTCCTCTACATTGTTTAAACCCCTCTATAATTGCCTGAGATTCATGTTTCTGATGACTAAGGAAATGAACTTTTAAATCATATAGTTCATGATACTGTGTAATCGAATCAATAAACACCCGATCAACATCATTTGGATTCGCTATCAATACGACTTCAATCGGCAATACAGAGTAAAACTGAATGAAGTGAAGGATGTTGCGAATAAAAAACTCGTTTTGATAAAGGTATAATACAATGGATAAAACGGGTATCTGTTGTTGAGGTAATTTATCCTGAAAAAGTTCCATAACATTTTCCCATACTTTTGAGGATGACTTACCATTTCGTTCTGAAAAAAGTTGCTGCGCATAAAAATTTCTTTTCTCGGATTTCCCATCATCATTGTCATTAATCAGTTTCAAAAGCACTTCTTTACATTCATCAAAACTAAGCACTTGATTGCCCAGATCACGCCATAAATACTCAATATTATTGGGATCGTACCCATGATACTTACTTATGTTTGGATTATTATACAAAATGACTGGTTTATCAAGAGCCATAAATTCCATAAATGCAGAAGATACATCTGAAATCATTATATCTGCTCCACCGATATATGGCGCAAGATTTGAGTCATCGATAAACAGTATATTCTTATTATCTCTGGCTATTGCAATGTACTGATCTGATAAATAAGTCACTGTTGATCCATGTAGCTTGATTAGCACATAATAATCTTCTGAAGCTAATTCAGAAAAGCGGTCAACAAAGTTAAAAGCACTGCTCAAATCGATGTTAAATGTTGGGGCATACAGCACAATTTTCTTCTTCTCATCCAAATGTAAGATCTGACATAAGTAATCTTTATTGTATTTTCCTGAAAACACAGGATCAAGTTTTGGCATACCTGTAGCGACAACTTTGGTTCGTAATATCTTTTCAAACTGTTGTTTAGCATAATCACCAGGCACACATAAAAGATCTACCCAATTTTCTCGTTCAGTCCAAATACTCTCAGTAAAATAATAGCCCTTTGAAATAGTGCCATGACCAACATTAATTATTAATCCGCAATCCTTTACTTTCCCTGCAATTGTATCTGCAATAAAAGTCACATCTGCTCTTGCATTTCGTGGATTCTGCTCGATTCTTGTCCCTAAATCCACGATCTTTTTAAAGTCATTGAAATATGTGTCCTGTGTAAGATTTAAAAGATTGGGGATACAGATCGTAATCTCTTCGATCTCTTCCCTATCTCTAAGATAATAATACAATTGCTCAAACATTGGCCAATGCACATTCTTATAAACATAAAATTGAACTCGTAATTTTCCTTGCTTAGACATTTCTTTTTTACTTGTAATGTCTGTTTCAAATTGAGTTTGAATAATATCCTTACTAATGCGTAATTTTGATTTTAATAAAGCCTCGAGTTCTGGCGTGATTTCCTTGTAGCATTCCTGATTTTTATGAATGATCATCAGCTTGCTTTGGTACTCTTTATCTTTGAGTGAATGAAGGATATTACTCCTCGATTCTTCTACTTTATGATAAAAGAATAAGACTTTTGGGATTAGTCTTCCTTTATAGCCAAGTCTTACGGCTTTCACCCATAAAGCCCAATCTTCATAGCCATACTTAAAGTCTATATCAAAACATCCCGTCTCTTCAAAAAAACTTCTTCTCATTATTGAAGTAACAGGTTGACTAGCCATTCGAAGGTTTCTTTGAAGATCAAATTCATGAAAAGACCAAAATCTGTTTCTCTCTCCATATTGAAGAGTAATTGGATACACCCATGATACGCTAGAATCCTGTTCCAGTACCATTAATGCTTCTTCAAAATATTCACGACCTAAATGATCTCCGCAATCTAAAAAACAAAGATAAGAACCACGGCAAAGTTTAAAGCCATTATTTCTTGCAAGTGATACTCCTTGATTTTCTTGTGTAATCACTTGTACTTTTGGCAAAAATTCATGAGGAATTGACTGTTTGATCCAAGTTAGACTATCATTCTGCGATCCATCATCAATGACAATTATTTCCCAGTTCTTAAATGTCTGATAAAAAACCGAGTCTAATGTCCGTTGAATACTTGCCTGATCGCTATTATAGACAGGGATGATCACTGAAACGAGACTTTGACTTTCATATATTTTTTTGCTTAATCTCTTAGCATTAAAATACTTTTTCAACAGCTCCATGACAAGGGATGAATTAAAAAACTGTGCTGCTTGAAGAGCAAAATAATCAATGTTCTGATGAGTACTGAGTTTCTTTAAAAAGACTTCTTCGCGATGATGCAAAAATCCTTCTCCAAGTCTCTTTTCTGCATCTCTTAGTAGTGAGATGATTTCTGACTCCAATGGATTCAAGCTCAATATTTTATCCGCATTGCCCAAGATCATCACAGGATCATTTATTGACACGGCTTGATTTAAATGATTTTTATAAGCTTCAATAAGCATCTTTCGGTATTCTTCAGAATGATGACTATTGATTACAATCTCATTTTTAAGTTTAATAAATTGCGCTCTGTGAGCATAACTCGTCCATTGTTCTTTAATCTCATCATAATCAGGATGCTTTATCTTTGTTTCACTCAAAGATTTCAATTGACGTTCACGTTTCTGTTCTTTGCTTTCATTTGTTTTTAGTGGATCATGAATTATTCCAGGCAAAGGAGAGTATATTTGTAAGCATGGATCTGGATAGGCACGATATAAGCGAATCGCAAGTTCTATTCCTCCACCGCCATATCGAATGTTATCATCCCATCCACCTACTTTAAAAAACGCTTCTTTCTGATAAGATGTATTCCCTTCAATATCGGCATAAATTGGAAAATCGACATTTCCTAAATAGTATGGCATTGGCACATATACCCGATCATAGCTTAAATTGGGGTACACAGCACCTCTTAAAGAGATAATATCATACTTCTGATGAAGTTGATAATGCGTATAAACACAATCAGTCAGTGCTAAAGCATCATCATCTAAAAATAGAAGAATGGATGATTCTGAAAACAAAGCACCGATATTTCTGGCTAAATATGCACCTGTATTTTGATGAAGGTGAATCATACAGTCAACATACTGCTTCAAAGGCTCAAAAACAGATCCACCAGCTCCATTATCGACAAATATAATCTCTTGTGTCGCTTTTTGATCTCGAACAAGGCTCTGTACATTTTTTAAAATTGCATCATTATACTGCCAGGCAATAATGATGATACTGATTTGAACATTTGTGATTGTTCGGAATCGTTCAACGGAGTGAATTAAAGGCAAGTATAAGTCTTTTTTATATTCCCATGTTTCAAAATCTATATCCAATTGTATTTGACTTCGATTGACCATAGGATTCTTTAAGTGAAATTCGTGGTCATCATCAGCAAAACATACGTTTTCGCTCATCGCAACCAAAGATCCAATAGTCCTTGAGTCTTGAATCGCAACTTCTTCATCAAGAATAACATAAGTATGGCAACACTTTTTATGATCATCAATCAAGGCATTTTTCCCTCCATTATTAATAAAGATCACTTCAAGCTGATCTTCTTTGTTTAGTTGTTTTAGAAGACTTAGCAAATCAGCATTTACTGTTTTTGATGAAACAACCACAGAACTTCTTGGTCTTTTAGTCTCTCCTAACTGCTGAATATCATTGAGAGCATAAATGTAGCGTTCAATATGATCTATCAAGTTCTTTTTGATACTGTTCAGGAAAAAGATTTTGAAAATTTCCTTTTGAAATATAATTGCTTGAACTCCATCAATCTGTTCCTTAAAAAGTTTATTCCTTGATCTGTGATATTTTAGGTATTGTTCATACTCTGGATTTAAATAATTACAGTATTGATTCATCAAGTCATGACGATCTATCTTTTTTGTAAATTTTTGATCATTATTTGCATAATCATGATAAATAACTGTATATGGCCAATAGATACATGATGAATCTGAATACTTCTGAGCAATTCGGAAAGAAAGTTCTGCTCCTTCACCTCCAAATAATAAAGGATTCATCCCTCCAACTTCTATATAAATATTCTTTAAAAAAGCAGAATTACCTTCGATTCCCATAAAATGTGGAAATGGAGTATTCCCATAATTATAGTGGCGGGCATACTGATCATAAGTATTTTGTTGTTTTGGCAAGACCTTTCCGCGCAAACAAGCTATTTGAGTCATTTTGAATGCTTGATAAATAGAGGTCAGAAAATTCGGTGCGACAATCCCATCATCATCAAGAAAAGCAACGATCTCCCCTTGTGCAAAAGAAACTCCAATATTTCGCCCTTCTGAAGGATACAGATTTTTCGGACTTCGTACATATAGTAAAGGCATCTGCAAAATCTGTGCAAGCACTTCATCATTACCACCATTATCAACAACAATTAATTCAGCATAATCATTGATCTGAGCAAGCACTGATTTAAGACATTCAATGAGATCATTATTGGTTTGATAACATACAACAATCACTGAAATAACTGGATGAGATGATTTTCTTTGATCATGACGTGCGAAGCTCAAGTAATCAATCAATCGCCGATATTGGTTCAATAAGTCTGTTGCCTTAGTGAATGATTTCTGATAGACAGCTTGAAACCCCTCTTCAAAAGCGCTTAATGCTTGTTGATTGACTTCTAAAGACTTTTGAGTTCTTCTTTTAATCGCATCACACTTTGCCTGAGTCATCGTCTCCAAACTTTTTCTTCTATTTTCTGGAATATGAGAGATGGATTCATCAAGAACCCGATACAGATATAAAACCTCATCGATAAACACTAAATCAGATACTTCCTCCATTTTATAAGAAATATCTTTATCTTCTGCATGTAATACACTTCGATCATATCCAGGTGTTTGATTATAGTAATTCTTCTTGATGGTACGAAAATGGCTGACCTTATCCGAATCAAGATTGCTCTTTCCTTGAGAGATATGATTACAATAGCCCTTTCTCTTGGGTTTGAGTTCTGCATCACAATACATAAACTGCGAATAAATATATCCTGCTTTTGGATATTTTCGATGGGCATTCACCATCACTTCTATGGCTTGAGGCAACAATGCGTCGTCACTGTCAAGCGCTCCAAAAATATTGGATTTCATCGCTTCAATTCCGCTTATTAAAGCTTGAATATACTTTTGATTGCTCTGATGTTGAATCAAACGAATACGAGGATCTTTTAAATACTTTTGAATAATCTCAACAGATCGGTCTTTTGAAGCATCATCAATAATAATCAACTCCCAATTGATAAATGTTTGGGCTAATACAGATTCAATCGCTTGTGCGATGTACTTTTCACCGTTATAATTCGCCATAATGACTGAAAATTCTGGATTGTTATCTAAGTTTTTATTACGATTACTCTCATTCTCATAATTATTCATGTTTTCTAATAGACTTTTCTTTGTTTCAGTTTTCTTACTTTTTTCTTTTATAAATGGAAGTATTGTTTTACGATAATTAAATGGCTCAAAATAGCGATTGATTTTTAATTGCTCAATCTCTGATACTTGAATATCGCCTTTGTATTGATCATAAAGTACAGATAGTTCATTTGAACGTAATTCTACTTTCTTTTTTACTTCAATAGAATTTGTTAACTGCAAAGCCTTTTTTAAGTAATCAAAGGCTTTGATGGGATTTTGGACTTGATAATATCTCTCTGATATTCTAATAAATCTTTGAGAAATGTCTTCTACACTCTTATCTTCTGGAAATAATTCTTCAATACTTTTATTACTAAGCAAATAATCAATAATTACAGAATCATATCTTAAATCTTTATTATTCCAATCTCCCGTTAATGTGTTATTTTTATAACGATAATAAGTATATAATGCTTCAGGGATCATCTTCAATCTAACATCATCATCCAGTGAAACCCGTACAGCAAATTCATAGTCTTGAGCTCTTACAAAAAAAGGATTGTACATACCTATAGTATCATATATCTTTTTTCGAAATAGCCCACCACCATCCATAAATTGAGCAGTAAATAATAATTCTCCTGCCAATAAATGCCGATTGATACTCCAGTCAGGATATTTTCTGATAAAAGAAGTTTTCTTTTCTACGTTATAGATATTATACCAGGAATATAATATATCAATACTTGGATCACTTGAAATCACAGATACATACTTTGTCAAAATATCATGATTAAGTTCGTCATCATCACCCATCCAAAGTATATATTCTCCTTTAGCTTCTTTTATTGCAAGATTCCTCGCCAAAGGAGCTCCTTCATGATCTTTATGAAAAATAATTATTCTTGGATCAATAATTTCGGACAATACACCAGTTGTGTTGTCTGTTGAACCATCATTAACAATAATCAACTCAAAATTTCGATAACTTTGTCTTAATACACTATCAATCGAACGTCTCAGTAGATGAGACCTGTTATAAGTAAAAATGACGACACTTATAAAGATATCTTTCATCCTCTTAACCTCTCTCATAGGAATTTCTAGATAAATATTCCAGTATTAACTCACAAATCAAATCAATCTCTTCATCTTTTAACTCATAATAAAAAGGTAATCTGACCAGACAATCTGTAAAGCGGTCACTGTTAACAAGTGCTTCTCCTGCATAATGATCTTTATAATATGGACTCTGATGTAAACTAATATAATGAAAGGCGCAATGAATGTTATACTTCTTTAAATAAGCAATAATCTCACTCCTTTGGGACAAAGACTCACATACAATATAAAACATATGCGCATTATTCATAGCATAATCTGGTATTACTGGCAACTGAATATTATAAGTTTCTACTTTGCCCTTGAAATTTGAATAATAACGTTCCCAAATCTGCTTTCTTCTCTGTTGAATCACCTCAATCTGTTCGGTTTGCGCATACAAGAATGCAGCAATTAAATCAGAAGGTAAAAATGATGATCCTGTATCTACCCAATTATATTTGTCCACTTCTCCTCGGAAAAATTCAGCGCGATTCGTCCCTTTCTCCCATAAAATCTCAGCACGTCGCAAATACTCATCATCGTTAATCCCAATCATCCCTCCTTCTCCTGCAATCACATTTTTTGTCTCATGAAAGGAAAAAGCGGATAAATGACCAATTGAACCTAAGGCTTGATCTTTATATTGACTATCAATTGAATGTGCAGCATCTTCGATGACTTTGATTTGATATTTGTCCGCAATCTTCATGATTTTTCCCATATCACAAGCCACACCTGCATAATGAACAGGAACAATTGCTTTTGTTCTTTCAGTGATCAAAGACTCAATTTTATCTTCATCGATTCCTGGATGATCACTTCTACTATCTGCAAAGATAATCTTTGCCCCTTCCCGAACAAATGCTAAAGCAGTTGATACAAAGGTATATGAAGGGATGATTATTTCGTCACCAGGTTTTATATTGAGTAAAAGTGCACACATCTCCAAAGCATCTGTACATGAGGTGGTTAATAAACATTTCTTTATATCATACCTTTTCTCAAAAAACTCATTACATTTCTTGCTATATACACCATTACCGGAAATCTGCATTTTATTATAGACCGCATCAAAAATGTAGTGAGCCTCTTTTCCTGTTAAAAAAGGTTTATTAAATGGAATAAGCATCTTTCCCTCCTCATTAAAAAACTAAATATTCAAAATCACTGATTTCTATCTCAGCAATACCCAAGCCGCTACGTCCATATCCATTGCCATTAAACAGCATATATAAATGATCCTGATGTCTGAAGACATAACTGTAACAGACCATTTCATTCGACCAATGATCAGATGTTCGATCTAAACCCAACAAATGATCTTTTCTCACCCAGTTAATCCCATCCTTTGATATGGCAAAACCAATTTTGTAGTATTCCCCTCGATAAGAATACCACATAAAGTAGTGATCCTTATACTTAATTACCGATGGTTTCGCAATGGCATATTCATCATTTCCTGCAAAATTGATACAAACTTTCTGTAAAGGAGACCAATCAATACCATTATCTGATTCTGCATATTTGATATAATAATGATGTTTGTGATCTCGGGGATCTTTTGCCCAATTTCTGATACTTGTGTACCAAAGTTTATATTTTCCTTCATCATAGATGACGGCTGAAGATCCTATCCCAATAAAGTCTTCATTATTCCGATGAAATATGGGAGCTCTTGAGTATCGTTTAAAATGAATCCCATCTTCACTGCATAAAAGCCCTAAACCATTAATCCATGGCACCTGAGCGCCTAATTGCCAACCTGTATAGTATAAGTATAACTGATTATCAACTTCCAAAGGATATGGGTAGGTCATTCCATTATCATCAAATGCACCTTTCTCTCCTAAAGAACATAATGCCATTGGTTCTATCTTAACGATTTCTTTTCTTTCAATATTCAATATCGCTTTGCCAAGTTGACCTCTACCTTTTGAATCACGACCTGTAATAAATAAATTATAATGTTCTTTGAGTGGTGATTTGGTGACGCATGATGCGCTTGCCCATTGATTGAGCCATTCAATCCGATCAATCGGTGATATAAGATGCTTTATATTGCTCCATTTCATGATGTGTCCTTATACAAATGAAGTAAATGTTTCATAAACACTTAACTCAGAATTGATGTTACTGTGCTTATTGATAATGATTGAAAATTCATAAGGCATATAGTCACACCTTAAGATGAGATTCTTCGAAAATTGACTGGCGATTTTTATACTTTCTACAGGATTGAAGTAGGAAGCATGAGAGTATCTTACTTCTGCGGAGTCAGAAAGAAAGTTCAATGCAATCCCTTTTTTACTAATTCGGAACAGCTCCAACAGCACTTTTTTATAAAATTCATAATGACCTTCTCGATAATCATTCAATGTCCCAGATACAAATGAATAATCAAATTCATCATCTGCAAATGGATCAAAAAATAGATCCCTACATGAAAATACACATGCAGAATTCTGATTTCTTTGTTTTGCTAAATCAATAAAAGAAGAATTAATATCAACACCATGATAGGAGAACGAACGTAAATTCTTGCGTTCCAGATAATCTTTTAATCCGCCAAAACCACAACCAAAATCAAGAATATGTGCATCATTAAGATCCCAGTGCTTACTCAAAATATAAAATCTTAACTGACTTCTTTCTTTAACACCCCAACCAAGGCTTTGGTTTGAATAACCAAATTGTTCAAATAGCTGATTATATTTATCTTGAATTTTATCTTCCATTATTGACTCACAATACTTAAAGGTTCAATACTCAATTCATCAGAGAGTTTTAAATATGGTTTAACGACACTATTCATCCCAATTTTATTGAGATCCCCAATTTCAGTAAAACCGCCTATACTCACCTGAGGAGACAGAAAGTTGAAATCACCGATATGATTATGATGAGAGACAATCACATTATGATAAATGATATTCCCCATGCCAATAACGCTCTGACAGCCAATGTAAGAAAACGCACCTATAAAATTGCCTTCTTCTATTATGGCAGAGTTTTCTATATGCGCTTTGGGATGAATCACATTAAAAAATGTAAAGCCCTCCTCTTTAAGCATTCCTATAATTTTTTTCCTGCCAGTATTATCACCGATAGCAACAAAAACAGGTGATGCAAGATAGTCTTCTTTTTGAGATATCAGATTTTCAATTTTCCCAAAAACGGGTATATTTAAAAACTGAGTTTCTTGAGTATAATCATCCCAAAAACCTCTAACTTTGATTTGATTTAAAGTCAATATTTCATAGACGATTTCTGACAGAGTGGATGTCCCAATAATCATTACTTCCATTGAAAACCTCTTTTCAAATAATCAGATAGTTTTGAGTTGTATGACAGATTATCGATATCTCTAATAAGAGACTGCTGATCAAAACTTATCGTTTTATAGCGTATATCAAGTGTTTTTGTATCAAATATAGCATAAGTAGGTCTTGCAAATTTCCCAACGGGAAAGCCTAAAGATCCAGGATTAATAAAAATGCAATGTTTGCCCTTGTAAAAGCTCGGGCAATGTGTATGGCCACTGATGATCACATCATAATCCGAATATTGTTGTTCTAGAACTTCCCAATCAAAAAGATATTTCTTCTTCTGATACTCATTCAAGTGATGCTTAACGAGTATTTTCAAGCCATCAATAAAGAAAAATTCTTCATCTTTCATATCTTTCAGCATATTCAAATGATGCAAAGAGATGCTTTTCCGTTGTTTGATAATTGACTCGTTTCCTGTAAAACTGTGTTTCATCACCTTACGGCTGAGTAAATATCGTTCATGATCACCGGCAACACTAATGATACTCTTAGTTTCCATTAATGCTAGGCTTTCATTGATATTGGGAAATAAGCCGACATTATCTCCAGCAGAGATAATCAGTTCCATATCTGGATGACTGCGAACACATTCTGTTAAGGCATAATGATTACTGTGTAAATCAGAGTATATTAATACTTTCATAATGACTCTTCAAAATACTGCTCACTCCAATACCTGGAAAATGAGCCTTTTCTTTTATTAAAATATGAAACTTCACCTAATAAATCCTTGATAATCATTTCTGGTTCATTAAACCCAAAATGAGCCCTTACACAAGTCGTACTTGATAATCGGGGATTGATCTCAAAAACGTATCCTTCACCATGACGAACTTTCAATTGTACATTGGCTGAATACTCAGTTTGAAAAGCTCTGCAGACATCTAATGCGTATTCAGAAATACTCTGATCTTCGATAACTTCGCCCTTATAAGACAATCCAAATTTCAATTCTCTGCGAATCACCAAGCTATCTTCATACTCCCGCTTTGGGCTTCTGTAAACCCCTACGGTATATTCCTCTTTATCATCTATGAACTCCTGAATCATGAAATAGTTCACTGGATATAGCTTTACGAATTGAATCAAGCGATCCTTTTCCTTAATGATAAACAGATCATTGCTTGATGCCCCATAAATCGGCTTTAAAACATAAGGGGAAGGAATCTCAGTCAACTGAGATATATAGTTCTCATCCTGATCAGCTAAAATGCTTTTAGGTATTCGAATCCCTTTTTCTTTAAGATATTCAAAACACTCATACTTATTATTGAGAAGATCATAAACTTTTTGATTCAACGTAATGACATGAACGCCTAAATGTCGATAAAATGATTCTTGATTATGATAATAATCATGTTCTATGGAGATTACTGGAAATATAAATTGAATCTCTCTCTTCGTGATAAATTCGGAGAGAAATGAATGAAATTCTGATGCTTTAACAGGTGGAAGAATCAAACGAAATTCAGGTGGTACCATGAACAATCCAGGAGCATCATGATAAATATCACACACATAAAGATTGATCTTCATCTCAGACATCTGCAATGCTTTTAAAATGCTTTGCCCAAGTGGACTACCAACAGCGTGTACTAAAACATTAACTGGCTTCTGTTGTTTGTTCATAAACTCCACCTTTCTTTTTCTTGTGAATAAAGTCAATGGCTTGAGATCCAGTATTCATCAATAGATCAATAACACTGACCTGATGAACGAAATCTCCGTATAACTGAGGATATTCAGGATAATCATTATAATTCATCCATTCAAGGCAAATCCCTGACTCTGCCAGGAAATCCACACTTAAATAATCTTTTGCAGATGGTCCTGATAAATAATGAGTTGCTCCACACTTTTCAAGCAGTTCTCTGACACGATCTGCTTTTTTATGTATTAAATAATACGATCTTGAGTCTGCAAAAACTGTATTGATTCCCAGATACTCTCGACTGATCGTCTGTATGATATACTGATTCAGCTCAGACAGATTAGTCCAAGCTTTTGACAAATAGATTTCTTCAAAAAAGTCTTGAAAATCTTTAAAGAATGGCGCATTTTGATAACTCTGTTTGATTCTTTGCCAATGTTTCTTTTGCCAAAGTTGATCGTTTAACGACACTTCACATATCAATCTTTTTTCTGATGTGCCACAAGGAATCGTCAACCATTCTAAGCCTTGTGTTGTCTTGATTTTATTTCTGTTGCGCCAGTCATTTTTTGTGTATTGCAAATCATCATGAAAAATAAACAAATCGACCTGAGAGATGATATCAAAATATCCTTTCCATGGAATATAATTGGATTGTAAAATGGCTACGCGTTTCATTTTTGAGCTCCGATGCAAGCATACATATCTTCATAAGCATTCATCAAATTTTGAATCATTTTCTCTTTTGAATACTTGATCAGGTATTGATTCTCAATCATAAATCTTTGCTGTAATTCGTCCAAATGATCAATTGCATATATCAAAGTATCTTGAATTGATGATTGATTGATCTGTACTTTCAGTAAATGCTTTTTATCAATTAGATCTTCATTTTCTTCTGTCTCCTGAACAATACATATTGCCCCTGAATACATCGATACTGTGGCACTCACTGAAAAACCTTCGTCATGTGTTGCAATACAGTAAACAATACTGTGAGAATAAATCATATCTGCCAATTCTGCCTGACTCAAAGAACGATCAACAAAGTGACAATAAGATGCCACTCCAAGTTCTTGAGCCAGAGTCTTCATCTGCTCAAAGTACTTTCGACCCTGATCAGCATCCTGACCGATTAAGAAAGTCACTTTTAATCCTGGAGCTTTCTGGATAAGAGATGGCAATGATCTGATCAACAAATCCTGTTTATAATTTTCTCCCATAACCCTTACGGACAAGATATTAACATCATGTGAAATTTCTCTTCTTCTCTGATAATGCTCAAAAGGCATCATCGTTCTAAATTCCTGATACTGATAAGTCCCCACATTTTTGTAAAATGCTTTAAACATTAAGACGGCTTTAGGCATCCCATGAAATAGATAATCAAGCACAGACAAGCATTTTTCTTCGTAGTAATTCACTAAATACTCTGGATTTTTGATTGAAGAGGTTGACCAAGGAGTGACAGAAATCGGAATATTTAAAAACTCTTTGATTAACCATAATGCAGCAGAACTGTATGTTAATGAGTGCCCATGAATAATATCAGGTTTCTCTGTTTTGATTACATTCTTTAAAAACTCAAGTAACTCCATTTCAAATTTTACCTGATCAAAGTCTTTCTTAAGAAAATCTCTAAATGGATAATAATACACTTTTATATGTTTTGGACTGATACTCTTTTCAATTGGCATATATGAGATAATAAACTGATCATATCCCAGCTGATCAAGTTCATCAACGATGTCTGTCATATGAACACTATGAGCACCTCCAATATGACAAACCTTTGGTTTTCTCTTAACTGCTGTTCTTTTATCATCATTAAGCTGATCAAGCTCATTATACACAAATCTCCGCTTCCCTGATGGAGAAACTTTAATTTCATCACATAACTCAATATTGATACTCAACCCAGGCAAATGATCATGAAATGCTTCTTTGATAACGTTACTCTGTTCTGTATTAAATGTCTTTCCTGGAACTATTTTCACATTCACCGAGTAATCTTTTTTCTGAATCACCTGATATTCTCTAATATCCGCTTTACGGCTTTGTAAAATCTTATTGAACAAATGGAGAACAGAAACACCGCTATGACGAGTTCCATCAGCTAATACTATATAATCAGAACTTCTACCCTCTAATCTTTCGATAACTGGCAAACCTCTACCACAGAGACATTCCTTATCTGAAAGGATTGCAAGATCACCTACCTCATATCTGATAAAAGGAAATATATCATTATGCAAATCAGTACAAATAATCCGTCCCATTTCACCTGCATGTACTGGTTGATCATCATCATTGAGTATCTCAATTATCCCTCTTTCAGATTGAAGATGTAAATGATGGTATTCGCATTCAAATGCACCGACACCACCATCATAAGCACCATACTCATTAAACACCTTACATTTCAATGTGGCTTCAATGTATTCTCTTTGATAATCATATAGCATTTCTGAAGTACATACTACTGATTTAAATTTTAATTCCAGATGCTCTTCGTTTAAGAACTTACAAAATAAATAGATGCCTGACGGATAAGTTCGCATGAATTGAGCTTCGAATCGCTTCATTTCTTCATAATAACGAAACAAACTCTCACGATGACTCACCCCAATGATGGGTAAGTAAAGTTTATTATCTTTGATTTCAATCGAATCCTTAACGCCTAAACTACCACCAGCAAAGAATACAACCTTATCATGTTCTATCTCAAAACCTGCCCAGGAAAACCCTCTGTTTCTACAGTTTAATCCAAAATATTCTACTTCTTTGTTGATATAATACTGTAAGCTTTGTCCTGTTGAACCGCCTGTACCTGTTGGGATTGCCTTCACTTTTTTGATATCTTTATGAAGAAGAAGATCATAGTTCTTTAATATTATATCCTTAGTTAAAATTGGCAGAGCTTTTAAATCATCAATATCATTAACTTCCGATACACATACATTGTATTTTCTAAATAAATCCTCATAATACTTTGAGTTTTGATTAACTCTCTTCAAAATATCTTTAAGCATCATATTTTGTAATTGTTTTATTTCATGGTTCTTTAACCATTGAGTATTTTGTACATCAATCTGATGATAATTATCAGATGAGTAATTTATTGCGATCTTATTCTTCTTTCTGAAAATGCAAAACAAGCCACTCTTTTCAACATTGTCTTTTTGGCTTAAATCTTTGATTAACAAATTTAACTTCTCTGAAAGCAACTTATTGACCGACTCATGATCCTGACAGTCTTTAAAATCATGGATTGAAATATCTGTATTGGCAAGAATCTCCTTTGTTGAAAAATCCTTAATCAATATTGGAATGAAAATATCATTCGGAAACAAGTATTCAAAACTCTTTTTCTGATAATAAAATAAGTGATTGGGGTAATCAACATAAGTATAGTGATCTTTTGTAAAATGATCTTTTAACTCATAAGATAAACTCCCTGAATTAGGAACAGAAAGACAGATATAACCGCCATCTTTTGTGACTCTGTTGACTTCACTTATAAACTGATGAGGTTCATGTAAATGCTCCAATACTTGATTAAATATGACAATATCAAATTGTTCATTAGCAAATTTCTGTTCTGTTAAGTCTCCTGTACGAAGATCTAAACCAAAATTCTTTTTTCCGTAGTTTACAAAGTATTCATTAAAATCAGTACCAATACATTGCTTATTAATATCTTTAAAAAATTTTAGAAACTGACCAGAATAACAGCCAATCTCTAAGACACTGTCAATTGATTTCAACGGAACAAAACGTGAAATAAAATCAAAATAGATCTGATTTAATTCAACATTCTGCTCATGGTTTTTCTCAATTGCTTTATCAAGATTATTACTCCAACGTTTACCATATTCAATGCTTGAATACCAGTCTTTTAAGAATTGTATGTCTGGCATTGGATTAATGTATTTCACAAGGCATTGAGTACAACCAAATAAACTATACTGATCAAAAATTCTAAGTTCTTTCACTTCATGGGATTTGCAGATCGGGCATTGGTTTAATTTTTCTGTTTGATTATCTTTATGAATCGTATGCTCAGTTTCTCCAACCTTATTGCGTTCTATGACTTGATAATAATAATCCACAACCTTATGAATTTCCTGATCATAAGTAAAGACCAGCTTTTTGAAATCAATGTTATCTTTTAGTCTCAATAAATAGGGAACTTGACTCAGTAGTTCAGGCACGCTTTTAAAAGTTATGCCTACGGGATGACTTTTAAAGTAATCACGGTATGAAGTAATATCAGCAGTTGCAACAGGTAAGCCTGCAGCAAAATACTCAAACAGTTTATTTGCAATCGTCGAAGATAAAAATCTTTCGTTAAGTTCATTTAGATTCCATGGAATAATACCAATATCATATCGGCTCATTTCTTTAATGATCTCTTTTGGAGAGACTGGGTGACGATAATCAATATTTGGATATGCGCTTAACTCATTTGCAATTTTATCATCGTATCTTGCTGGAAAAATATGTAATTTCACACCCGCTTGTGCAATATCAATAAACACCTGAGTAAAGGAGCGATGTTCTGATCCCCCAACACCACCTTCATAGACCATATGTATAAAACCATCCTGAGCAGAAGCCTTTGGATAAAACTGATCTGGGATGTCTTCTGCTGAAGCATAGTTATAAACCACCAAAGAATCTCCCTCCACCTGATAAAGTACTTTTGCTTCATCTCGTTGATAAGGAGTACTATATATTCTACCATGAGCTGCACGATTGGCAATCCCTTCAAAATATCTCATTTCTGGTTTCTTATAATCACGCAATGAGACTAAATCATGAGTATCATGTATCACAGGACAATGACCTGCTAACGCAGCCACCGTATATTGATCTGGTTCATTATGCGAGTGTATAATATCGTACTTCTTTGATAATGCCCACAATTCATTTAAGTCTTTGATTTTAAAACATTCCTGATAAACATCATCTGATAATCCAGGATAGCGTTCACTGAGTTTCTTCACAAGATAGGCTAAACTCACCTTGTGGCCAAGTTTTTTCAAGGATTGAGCATATTTATAATTACGAATACAGGGACTGTCCTGCAAAAACAAAATATTGAGCACTTTCTTTTCAGTGGCTGTCTTTTCTGATGATTCAAACAATGCAAATAGCTTTTGAGGAATATCCTCTCGTGGATATCTCTTTAAAATACTCATAAATAGCTTATCAGCTCGTTCTTTTTGTTGTGTTTTAAGTAATTCATTTAACTTATTGTAGTAATCATCAAATAGCATCCCTCACTCCTTTGAGTTACAAAGAAATTTTTTCCTTTATTCTTCAAATCCCTTGAACTTATCTCTTTTTTTAATAATGCAAGGTCTATGCCATTGATGATATATATTTATCTATCTGTTTTTCTATAAGTTAAAGAATAAACAGAAAGAGAAATATTTTCTCTTTCTGTCAATTATTACATATTTCTTTTCTATTAATATTGTGATTGTTTTCCCTGAACAAGAGTACTGTCTGCTTCCCTCAATTTAAGATAAGGCGTATTCTGATTCCATTCCTTGACCCAACTGAGTGTTTGAGTATAGTGATTCCCCGCATTCCATAGAATATAGCCTGGGCATCTTGAGTCAATGACGGCTTTGAACTGATCAAATAAATAGGTCTTGGTATAATTCACTTTCCAGTTAAATGCTTGTAAATAGGGAATCACTTTACAGTTTGGATGACTATACTGTCGGGTAAGATCCAAACCTTCCTTTACGATAGAGTATGGATGATTATATATATCTTCACTGCGATAATTAAAGTTTCTTGCAAAATGAGAGGAGTAAATCATTGGATGTAAATGATTGAGATGCGGTGTCATCATAGAAATATCCTGGCCTGTATTTCGAATATCCACATCTCTTTGCCATGCAACAATCGCAAAAATATCAGCACTCAACCGAATTTGATACTCATCACAAATCTCTTTCAAATCTTTTAAATACTGAGCAATGATATCTTTCTTCTGTCTTTTCACATAAGAAGTATCCGTCTGTGCTTTTTCAGCATCTATTTTCTGGAAATAAAACTGAGCTTGAGATAAGTCACCTTCTGTTGGAAATCTTACATAATCCAGCTGTATTTCGTCAACCTTTGTGTCTGCAACTTTTTTAATTAACGCCTTCAAATCAGATTGTACCAATGGATTGGAGGAATCAAGCCAGGTTAATTTCCCTCTTTTCTCACTCCAATATCCCCCACTTTTATGAGCAATCAGTAATTCAGGATACTTCTTTGCAGAAGCGATATTAAAAAACTGTACTATTCTCGCAACTGCGTTCATATCATAGGAATGAATCTTATCAATCACTGTATCAATATCCCATAATTTGACTTCACTGAAACGATAAAGCGTACTATCACTGCGTATTTCGCAATATACATCACCTTGCATCTCTTTTATATCAAAAACAATAGTGTTAATCCCTGATGCTTTTGCTTCTGCAAGCAATTGATCAAACTTTTTCAGACTGGCAGTATATGCTGTGACATACAATCCCTGAGTAAACTCAGGAACAGGTCTTCGCTGATATATCTTCTTTTCTATTTCATTTTTTTGAATCGGCTTGATAGTCTTCATCTCTTTTTGATTCATTGTTTTTTGATAATATACGAACGATAGGTAAGCTGAAACAATCGCAACGAATATAATAATACTGATAATGATCCACTTCTTCATAAAGCACCTTTTTTACTTGATGAACTCAATATTTAAATTATAAAAAAATTGTCAAAACAATTAACTGAAAGGCTTTTCTCTTCTCTGTAACTATCTTTTCATATTACTTATTGACAAATACTTAGCTTGATTTGATCATGTTCGGTGTGACATGTTTCTAAATTGAAATCCCCCAAGCTTATTGTGCAAAGCTCGGGGGATATTTTAAAATGTTTATTATTATTGTTGTTTTAATGAATCAACTACGATACATTGACTATCAATACAATTACTTTGTTCAGGCATCACACTGCTGACTTCAATAATCTTTGAATCATCTTTGCCTGTGTAGAGTTTTTGTATCATTGGAGAATAGGCAACAATCAAACCAGCAAAAACAATGGAGACCATACTCATCAATTTAATCAAAATATTGATACATGGACCAGCAGTATCTTTAAATGGATCACCAACAGTATCGCCTACAACAGTCGCTTTATGTATATCTGATCCTTTTCCGCCAACTTCACCAGTTTCTACATATTTCTTTGCATTATCCCATGCACCACCTGCATTATTCATCATGATCGCCAAAACGATACCTGAACATAATGCACCAGCTAAAACACCTAATACACCAGCAACGCCTAAGAGTATTCCTGCAAATATTGGGGTTAAAATGCCTACTAAAGCAGGCATCAACATCTCCTGCTGAGCGCCAACGGTTGAGATTCTTACACATTCTTTGTAATCTGGTTTTCCTGTACCTTCCATGATCCCAGGGATTTCTTTAAACTGACGACGAACTTCCTGTACCATTTTACCTGCAGCACGGCCAACCGCTTTGATGGTCAGCGCTGAAAATACAAAAGTGACCATTCCGCCAATAAATAAGCCAATCAAAAATCTAGGATTCATTAAATTTACATGATATATCGTCATGAACTGATCAATGGTAATCTTAGTTACTTCGACAGGCTCTGAGAAATTTGGCGTATAGTTGATATTGATTACTTTGTGCCCCATCAATATAAATGCATTTCTGATTTCTTCAAGATATGCGGCTAATAAAGCCATCGCAGTTAATGCAGCGGAACCAATAGCAAAACCTTTACCTGTAGCAGCGGTTGTATTACCCACTGAATCAAGTGCATCAGTTTTTACACGAACTTCTTTAGGCATATTGCTCATTTCAGCATTTCCGCCCGCATTGTCAGCAATCGGACCAAATGAATCCATAGCTAATGTCACGCCTAATGTCGCTAACATACCAACAGCACCAAATCCAATGCCGTACAATCCCATTTCAGGAAGTTTAAACCCACCACTAAAACTATAAGCACCTAAGACTGCTAATGAGATAATAATGATCGGTGCTGCAGTTGAACGCATACCTACCGCGATACCTTCAAGAATCACAGTAGCAGGACCATAAGAAGCCTGTTCGGCGATGTTTTTTGTATGAGAAAAACTATATGAAGTATAAACTTCAGTCGTATAACCAATTAAAATACCAGCCACTAATCCTGTAATTGAAGATAAAAATACGCCAAAGGCATAATCAGCAGGCAACATCATCTTTGTAACAAAATAGGCAGCGATGGCAATCAGTACAGAACTACCATAAACGCTTTTATTTAATGCAAACATCAAATCTTTAGTGCTTGCATTTTCTTTTGTCTTTACTAAGAAAATACCAATAATTGATAAAAAAGCACCGATCCCAGCTAAAACCATTGGCGCAATCACAAAATTAATCGCTCCAGTTCCAGCATTTTGCAACTGAGTATAAGCTGCCATACCTAATGCTGCGGTTGCAAGTATAGATCCTGCGTAAGATTCGTATAAATCGGCACCCATACCAGCAACATCACCCACATTGTCGCCCACATTATCTGCGATCGCTGCTGGGTTTCTTGGATCATCTTCTGGAATTCCAGCTTCAACTTTTCCTACTAAATCTGCACCGACATCGGCAGCTTTAGTATATATACCACCGCCAAGACGAGCAAATAATGCCTGAGTTGACGCACCCATTCCAAAACTCAACATGATCACTACGATCTTTTCCAATGGGTAATGGAATACATTTAATATATAAAACCACGCTGAGATGTCTATTAATGCAAGACCTACAACAACTAAACCCATCACGCCACCAGCGCGAAAGGCGATGTTCAAGCCTTCATTTAAACTCTTTGAGCATCCCTGTGCTGTTCGGCTGGAAGCCATTGTTGCAGTATTCATACCAATAAATCCTGCTAAACCGCTAAAAAAACCACCTGTAAGAAATGCAAAAGGAATAAGCGGATCTAATAAATGAAGACCCCATGCCATGATATTAAATACAACGAACGCAACAGCAAAAAAAATCCCCACACCTTTGTATTGCTGTTTTAAGTATGCAAAAGATCCTTCTCGTACATAGCCTGCAATCTCTTGCATGCGTTCAGTTCCCGGATCTTTTCTTTTCACTTGATGAAAAAACATCCAGGCACATACTAACGAAATAATTGCTGATAATGGCGCAATCCACCAGATAATTGGTATAGCCATTTAAACCTCCCAAAAATGAATTGGATAAACTATTTAAAAAATAGGAAAAATTGTCAATACTTTGTTTTTATGTTCTTTGATTCGTAGTAAAAAAATAATTGATTTCTTCAGAATAAATATTCAAAAATTGAAATAATTTTTCTTGACAATCTATAATTCAAAACATAAAAAGGTAATGATAGTTATCATCTAATTATTATAAGTATTTAAAACTAAAAAATTGTTTTACTGGAGGCTATATGAAACGTTTTAGTATCACTTTATTTTTTTACTGCTATTTGTTCTTTTTATTTTCAATTAGTTTGTGGGAAACCCCTACAACAATTTTTGAGTCTTCTTTCATCAAAGGAATGGATGCGACCATTTCAATGCCACAAGGTGTTGTAACAGTTTGGTCTGATGCAAGAAATGATTCTCGATCACTTCATGCACAGTGTTTAACATCAAATGGGATAAAGCTTTGGGAAGAAAATGGTATATTTATTACTACTAGCATATATCATCAACTTTCTCACAAAATTATTAAAGCTGATGATAGTAGTTTTATTGTCACATGGATTGAAAAAAGACAAAACTCCTATAAATATTACGCACAAAAAATATCAATGAATGGGCTTAGATTATGGGGTAATGAAGGAGTATTTATAAATAATGAACAGAGTTTTAATAATTTTAATAAAATAATCTCAGATAATACAGGAGGTTTCTTCACATATAAGTTTCAAAATGGTGTTACATATATTGATCATATTGATGCTAATGGTCAAATATTACCTCAAGTTTCATTCTCACTAACGAATATTGAATATGTTAATCAGATTAAAACAATATTGTATAAAAATGGTCAAGGTTTTTATATCTGCTATTACCAAAACCAATGTTTAAACATTTGTCTTATGAACGAAAATGGGACTATTGTATGGGATCAAGAATTTCAAAACTCATACTCTGGTCATCATGAAGCAAAATTTATTGAGACAAATGACGGAAAAGTTGTACTAATTGTGACTAATGAGAATTTATTTGCTCAAAAATACAATAGCGATGGTTCTCAAATCTGGGGTGATGTCCCCATAGAAATATATTCAAATTCTGTAAATCAGTATACAGATATTATTGCTAAGATTGATAATAATAATTGCATGTTGATTACATTTTTAAATTCTTTGTATCAACAAACACTTATAAAAGTTGACGAAAATTGCATCAATGTATGGCAAAATCCCATTATCTTATATTCAAATACTAATAATAATCCTCCTCCTGAGTTAGTTATTAATAATAATTATTATTACATTTATTGGACTAATTACTATACGGGTGTTTACCATAATACTCTTTTTTTAAAAAAAGGACAGAAAGTCACAACATCAGGAGAATTCTTATGGGAAGAAGATGGAAGAACATTTTTTTATGATAGCCCTATAAAGCCTCCTGTAGTTATACATAATGATACTTATCAGTTTTTTGTAAATAATTACAATAATTCAGAAAGTGTAAATGCCTATATCATGAATAGTGATGATATTATCATTTCTCCAAATGATCCATTCATCATTTTTCAAGGAAATTCTTCTTATGTTTATGATTTTAAATTGCTTCATCATAATAATAACAATTATATTGTTTGGAGAAATATTTCAAACAACTATTCTAGTTTATCAAATATTTACTATCAAATCATTGATTCTAATGGTCTCCCTCAGTTTGAAACTCAGGGGCGTTTAATTGCTACAATTAATGCCAATAATTTGATTTATGAAACAAAAATTGACCAACAGGGAAATCTGATAGTTTTATGGTCTGTAGAAAAATCAAGTTATGAATATTATAAACAAGAAATAAGAATACAAAAAATTACTACTAATGGAGACTATGTATATCCTGAGGAAGGCTTGTTGATTTATAAATCACCTATCTTCAAAAATTGTCAAAATATTGATATGTTTATATCTAATGATGATCTATTTTTTTATATCACTTTTATCAATTATGATAATATGTGCTATTATATTGTAGGTCAAAAGGTTTCAAGTAATGAAGTCATGTGGGATTTAGGCGGAAAAGAAATTGTTAACAAATCAAATATTTCTTTAGTTGATGATGAAAATTTATCGTGTAATCTACTCTCAATTGGAGAATATAACCATTTAATTGTTTGGCAAGAGCAAAATGATTTTATTAATCCTATTATAAAATATATGTTTTTAGATAACGATGGGAATGCAATCGAAACAATGAATCCTGAAGGTGAAACTTTATTTAATTTTTATCAAGATTCTGCTTTATATTATTCTTATTTATTTGAGTTTGATGATCAATTACTTTGTTTTGGCTATGAAATGGGAGAACTCTCATTTTTAGATTATTCTGTAATGAATCTTGATGGAACGATCATAACGCCTCAGAATCGATTAATTGAAGATAGTGATTATAGAAACATCAATATTGATTGGAATGATAAAATAATTATTCAAAGTTATTCCTATTTGGATCTAATGGGGCAAAATGTCGCGAAAAAATATAATTATCTTTTCGATAATCATATATTGTCTTCTCTTTGGGAGTCTCCTCAGGTCTTAGAAAGTTTAGATCGTGTTTATTACCTATTTTCTTTATCAGATATGAGTATAAATATTTATTATTTTCAAGAATCAAATGGAACTTACATTGTTTCTAGTGAGTTGTTTGATGAAAATGGCGAGAACAATGGTCAAGAATATACTTTGTTTACAGAGGTAAACAACGATCTTAAAAAGCTAAAGTATAACAAGATTGATAACACTCATGTTTTAGTCGGTTTGTTAAATAGCTTCTCAAATCCAAATGAATCAATTATCTCAAGAAGTTTAAAACTTCAGATGATTAATACTGACACAAACACAGATGCAGATGACATGGTTAATAATGGATCAAATCATCTGACAATTCATCAAAATTTCCCTAACCCATTTAATCCCAAAACTAAAATTAAATACTCTTTAAAAGTTAATTCTGGTGTTGATATTTGTATTTATAACATCAAAGGTCAGAAAGTAAAAACTCTTTTATCTGAATATCAATTTGCAGGTAATCATGAAGTTATTTGGGATGGTCAGGATACAAATAAAAATGCTGTTCCTTCAGGTGTTTATTTCTACAAAATTCAGACAGAAAAACAAACTGAAACAAGAAAAATGCTTTTACTCAAATAATAAAA
Source organism: uncultured Candidatus Cloacimonadota bacterium (assembly GCA_964573665.1). Lineage (GTDB taxonomy): Bacteria > Cloacimonadota > Cloacimonadia > Cloacimonadales > WRIO01 > JAGOCT01. The sequence continues at coordinate 40,054 of CAZNKI010000030.1, forward strand.
CATATTTGCATTAATTTATATCATATTCTCAGTATCAGTACATATTATTGACAAATTCTTTTTAGAGAATAGCTTGGCAATCAAAGGAAGATTATGAATAAAAGTATTGTCTCTTTAGATCATCATTCGAGATTGCTTTGTTATCAGGACAAGGAGTTCTGCCAACAGCTATATCAATATGTTTTGTCATTAGATGAGTCCCATTTTGAAACCTTGAAATCTAATCAGAGAAGTATTGTTAAAAAATTCTCATTTCATAATCAACTGTACATTTTCAAAATTCCATTAGAAAAGAATCAAAGGAAATGGATTCGTTTCACAACTCTCTACCGTAAATCAGAAGCTGAGAGATCTCTCGATACGATGCAACAATTGATTAATATGGGTTTTCACACGACAAAGCCAGTGCTTGCTTTCCTTAAATCACAACATAGAATGATCACTGACTCATTTACCATTTATGAGTACTTAACAGCAAAACCCGTTGATAAAACTCATCTGCCTCAAATTATCAAAGTCCTGCATGCTTTGCACCAAAAATCATTCATTCATAATGACCCTCATGCTGAGAACTTCCTTCATAGTGATCATCAGCTCTTTCTGATTGATGCTAATATTAAAAAAATCTTCTTCTTTAAGGATCTGAGGTTTGCTTTCGAATTTGTCTATCTGTCTCAAATGAACCCTGAGTCAAAAGCATTTCTCTCCAAAGAATCCCATACCCTTAGCTTTAAAATTGCAACTTTATATTTTCATTATCTTAATCTATGGCGAAAGTTTAAGAGAGTCGTTCGTAGAAAGAAGTATGAAAAATCTAATTAATCACTTTCTTGATTATGAAATGGGTGTGCTCCATTCTTCCGTTAATACCGACTTAAAATCCTATGAAATATATGTTGCCGATCATCGTAATATGATCAATCCATTTAATGTATGCTTTCCTTTTTTTATACTAGAAAATGAGAACAAAACGATCATTTCTGTAAACTCTTCAGAAAATGCGGATATTATAAAAAAACAAATGATTACTTCAATTCAAAGTATTGAGAATAAATTGCTTTCAATGTTTAAAAATTCTAAAATCTTGAGAGTTAAACAATATATTTCTTCCGACTCTTTGATATCTACTCCATTATATATAAACCTCGTTCCACTAAGTGATTTTCAAATTCAAAAGATTAATGAGATTTCTTCTGTTAGCCTTGATGCTTTGAAGAATCTTAATTCAGAAAGAAAAGTATTTGCTTTGTTTGAAGATGATGTTCCTCTTGCTTACTCATTGATCACCAGGTCTTCATCAAAATGGGCAGAAATTTCATTATCAACAAACAAATTATTTAGAAGCAAATCATTAGGTACTCAGATCGCCCAACAAACTCTTTGTTATATCCACTTAACAGGTAAAAATATGATATATACTTGTGAGACTCAGAACATCCCTTCAATCAAAATAGCAGAGAAATTATCATTACCATTTATCCATGAATGTACTATTGGATATTGTTTTTGTTAATATTTTTAATTTCATATTTGCAATTTCCAAACAATTACTTATATTATAAATACAAACAAATCTTAGGGGTATTCAATGAATGAAGTAAATTATCAGATCGTCCAAGAAGCGGACAGAGAACAACTGATTATCCTGTACAAAGATGCTGGCTGGTGGACTGAAGAGAATGATGGTGTTGATCCTGCCTTTGTGGATAAAATCATAAAGGGTTCTTTCTGTTTTGTAACAGCAAGCATTGAAGGTAAAATCATTGGGATGGGAAGATGTATCAGCGATGGGGTTAGCGATGCTTATATTCAGGATGTTGTCGTTTTAAGTACACTCAGAGGTAAAGGCATAGGCAAAGGAATTATCCAAACAATGCTGAATTACCTGAATGAAAAAGGACTCTCTTGGATCGGATTAATCAGTGAGCCTGGTGCAGAAAAGTTCTACGAATCGCTTAATTTCGAAGTGATGAAAAACTTTACCCCTTATATTTGGAAAGGCAAAAAATGATCCAATTCAAAAAACTGAGTTTTGAAGATTACCCTATCATTAAAAAATACCTGACCTTATATCCTCAAGTTGCTTGTGACTATAATCTGAGTAATCTCTACACCTGGGGTGAAACTTATGGTATAGAATATACAATCATTCAAGACCGTCTTTTTCTCTTTAATCCTGTTTACAATCTAGTGTTCTTCCCCATCGGCAAATACTTCGAGTTGTATGAACTCTGTCATGTTTATCATGAATTTCAACAATCTTTTCAAAATCTTGAGTTTATCCTCATTCCGCAGGACTTCATTGACCTTCACCCTGAAATTGTCAATCACTGCTCACTCGTCAGCAATCTCGAATGGTCAGATTATGTTTACTCTGTAGATAAACTATTGAATATGCCTGGGAAAAAACTGGCAAAAAAGAAAAATCTCATTTCACAGTTCATCAAATTATATCCTGATTACACGGTCGAAAGGATCCATCAACACCATAAAGATGAGATACTTGAATTCTGTAATAAATGGAGAGATCATAAAGAAGATTCTGATGTGGAAAACGAATTTAAAGCGATTTCCAGAACCTTTGACTATTGGGAAGAAATTGAATCCAAAGGCTTGATGATACGTGTCAATGGCCAGATAATTGCTTTTACGATCTTTAGCCCGCAAAATCAGACTATGCTCACAGAACACTTCGAAAAATACGATTATGAGTATAAAGGATCAGCACAAATGATTGTTTGGGAACTGGCAAAATTTGCACATGAACACCATTATCTTTTGATCAATAGAGAACAAGATATGAATCTTGAAGGACTTAGACAAGCAAAACGCTCGTATGAACCTCTATTTATGGTCACCTTCAATCGCTTTTCCAATTCATTGAGTGACAGACCTTTCATTTTAGCTCAATAAACATACCCATAAAATTATTATTAAATGATTTCTTCCGCCTTTGGGCTTTGTTAAAAATTCTCTTTACAAAAAAAGCATCCCATTTATTTTGGGATTTCATAGGAGATGTGTCCGAGTTGGCTTAAGGAGCACGATTGGAAATCGTGTATACGTTAGTCGCGTATCTAGAGTTCGAATCTCTACATCTCCGCCATTTTTTTATATAAAAACATGCAAAATAGTAATTTAAACATTACATGTTTTGATTCACAAAATTCCGTGTGTACAAATTTGTGTACAATTTAATAAAAAAAAATGCAGTTTAAAAAACTGCATTTTGAATTTTTAAAAAGTAAATTTACAACCCTAGAATAATTATAAATGATGATATTTCCTATATTTATCCCTTATAAGATTACGGATTTGTTCATTTTCAGTCTACACTTTTCCTAATTCCACATAAGAATCCAAGTCTGACTTCAAAAATCTTAGTTTACCTGATTTGTAATACTTGATTTTACCTTGATTAACATATTTATATATTGTGTTAACAGACAAATCTAAATATTCCGAAGCCTATTTAACATTTAACCATTTTTTTTCCATCTTACCTCCAATAAGTTTATAATTTTTTTTATTCTGTTTTTTTGTATTATGCTTTAATCATATAATAAACAGTAAAGCATTTGATTCTGTTATTGATCATATCGATATTTTCTAACTTTTTTGTCTTATCAGACTACTCATTGCTGTTTGGTATATGATTCAATACATTATTCAGAAACCCAAATTTTGTAATTCACTCTATATATAATATACACAAAATTGGTGAAAAAGCAAATAATTTCTTTGTAAAATCACATCTTTTTTATTTATAGTATCAATCATATAAACTTTTATTTGCTTTTTAGGATTTCTAAATTAT
>CAZNKI010000031.1:0-40490 GCA_964573665.1 uncultured Candidatus Cloacimonadota bacterium
ATCTGAAACCAACTTACAAGGGATGTGCGAAACGAAGTGCCGTACATCCGAAAAAGAGAATGAATCAATATTATCAGCATTTGAGTTTGTTGTTAATATTGCGGATTTACGGCATTCCGCAAGCTTCATTTCGCAAATCCCTACGACCCGTGTTTTATGAACGTAAATAAATAAGCATGTTGCGAATTGAGCAAGCGGGTAGCTTGCTTTACATGAACAAAATGAGACGGTATTTTCATTAATAGTTTATAGTAAGCCTCTCTCTTGTCTCTCTCTTGCCCCCTACTCTCTGTCTTAGTTGATATAAAACATTATTAGAAGAGAAAAACTGGGTAAATTTTTCAATATTTTTTATGATTTTGAATTATATAAATATGCTGTTTTGACATTAACTACATAGCCCTCTCACTTTTCACTTGACAAATCAAGTATCTAAATAAATATAGGATCATTAATTATGGAGGTCACACGATGAAAAGTATCCGAATACGCCAATAAGCGAGATTCACAAGATTCATCAGACCTATGACAATATTTCCTGAAATTGCATAGGCAAACGTATAATCTTTTGGATTTCACGCATTTCAAAAAAAGAATTATACGGAGGAAATATATGTTTACAATAAAATGCGAAAATATCACCTATAAATACGAAGATTCAGTCGAATCTATCATTAAAGATTTAAGCTTAGATATCAATGCTCATGACAGAGTTGCCATCATTGGCAGTAATGGCAAAGGGAAAAGTACCTTGATCCGCTTAATCATTGGCGAGCTAAAACCGAATCAAGGTCAAATAATCAAGCCGAAACAATCACTCAGAATTGCCTATTTATCACAAAACGATTCTATTGAAGCGGATATCAGCGTTATTGATTATTGCCTTCCAGAAGACATAAAAAATTTAAAGTTACAAATTGAACATTTGGAAACACTTCTAAGTGAAAGCCAGGATCCAAAGATCATTGAGCAATACGGAGAAAGTTTAAGCCAGTTTCAGGAACGGGAAGCGTATCAAATCGAATATAAATGCGAAAAGATTTTAAAGCAACTTGGGTTTCAGACAAGTATATTGGAAAGAAATATTCAAACTTTATCGGGTGGAGAAAAAAGTAAGCTGAAGATCGCAAGAATGTTACTGGAAGAACCTGAGCTTTTAATTCTCGATGAGGCTAGCAATCATTTGGATATTGAGATGATTGAATGGCTGGAAGACTTTTTAAACAGTTTTCATGGAGCGGTATTATTTGTATCTCATGATCGAAGTTTTATAGATCATTTGGCAACAAAAATCATTGTGATGGAACGACAGTCTTACTGTATTATGAAAAGCAATTATTCAGATTATTTGCAACAAAAAGAAGATGAATTTCATCTGCAAATGACTCGATACACCGAACGACAGGCAAAAATTTCTCAATTGGAAAGTGCTGCGCAAGCACGTCGAAAATGGGCATCATCATTTCAACGAGAAACTGGCAGAGAGGGAAAATCTTATACATTTGAAATGGTCACTAACCCTGCAAAACAGATGATGAGACAAGCAAAGTCTATCGAAGCGAGAATCCGTAATCTTGAAGAAAAAGACCCTATACAGAAGCCCTGGATCGAGAAAAAGAGAGAAATACAATTTATTAAAGAACCACTGATATCACAAACCGTATTTACCTTGAAGGATATATGTCTTTCATTTGGAGATACTAAAGTTTTTGATCATTTTAACTTAATGGTAGAAAGGCAGGAGCGAATCCATTTAAGAGGCAGAAACGGAAGCGGTAAAAGCAGTCTGTTGAAGCTTCTGAATGGAATAATTCATGCAGATAAAGGTGAAGTATTGTTTGGTCAACACTTAAAAGTCAGATATTTTGAACAGGAGCTTGACTCTCTTGATCCAGAAAGCACAATACTCTCTTATTTACTGCGCTTTAATCCAGATCAGACCTATGTTAGGACAGTGATGGGTTGTCTAAAAATCGAGCGAGATCAGGTATATCAAAAGATTGGCACATTATCAGCAGGAGAACAGGTTAAGGTAGCTTTGTGTGCATTATTGATTCAGGAATCGAATGTTTTGCTTCTTGATGAACCTGCGAATCATCTGGATATTGATAGCCGAATTGCTTTAGAGCAAGCCCTTTTACAATATCCAGGCACCATCATCTTTGTATCTCATGATCGCACCTTTGCACAAACGCTTGCCAGTCGTGTTGTTGATTTGAGTCAAAGTGTTTAAAGTATTGATTTTACTTGACAGTATTAAGCCCTTTGAGAAAATGCTAATCAATTAAATAATAGTAGAATAAGAGGTAATTATGTTTTTAGCAGAAGAGCATTTAGATAAAGCAAAAGAGATTGTGCTCAAACACAGAACGAAAAGATCATGCAAGAAATGTTTTGATCGCGGATACGTCGGCGTTTCAACGGAAAACACCTTAGTCGTTTGCGAAAGATGTGTCAATATCGAAGCAGCAATGGACGAATGGAAAGAATATGTCAAAACAGACGAGCAATTAATGGAAGATTTCAAAGAATTATTTGAAGAAGAAACTCCTGCTGAAGAGAATCAAACAGAGGAAGTTTCTGAATAATAAATTTAAGTGATAGATTTTAGGAGCAAATTATGACACAATCTATAGATTTAAAAGAAAAAGCATCTGATTTTGAAAAAAGGATCTTAGAATATTGGGAATCTCATCAGATTGCTGAACGTAGCATCACCGAACGTGAAGGTAAAAAGCGTTTTGTATTTTTTGAAGGTCCTCCGACTGCTAATGGTAAACCTGGCATCCACCATGTAATCGCACGAACTATCAAGGATAGCGTTTGCCGTTACAAAACCATGAAAGGATTTCAGGTAAAAAGGAAAGCAGGCTGGGACACTCATGGACTTCCTGTTGAGATCGAAGTAGAAAAAAAACTTGGTTTAAAGAATAAAAAAGATGTCGAAGAATATGGCATCGAAAAATTCTGTGTCGCCTGCAAAGAGTCGGTTTTCTCTTATGAGAAAGAATGGCAGAATATGACCAAAATCATGGGTTACTGGATTGATTTAAAAAATCCATACATCACCCTTGATAACAATTATATCGAATCAGTATGGTGGATTTTACGTCAGATCTTTGATAAGAATCTATTATACAAGGGTCATAAAATTGTACCTTACTGTCCAAGTTGCGGGACACCGCTTTCTTCTCATGAAGTGGCGCAGGGTTATGAAGATGTGGAAGATCCATCAGTCTTTGTCAAATTCAAAAAAGTTGATAGCGAAAACACCTATTTTCTCGCTTGGACAACAACTCCATGGACATTGATTTCCAACGTCGCTCTTGTGGTTAATCCTGATGAGAAATATGTAGAAATCAAGATCAGCAAAGAGGAGCAGGTTGAGCATTTGATCTTAGCAAAAGCACGATTAAGTGTCATTGATGAAGAATATGAAATTGTCAGAGAAATGCCTGGTATCGATCTTGAATATAAAAAATACGAGCCATTATTTACCTACGCAGAGGTTGATAAGCCCGCCTTCTTTATCGCTTGTGGAGACTATGTTTCTATGGAAGATGGTACAGGTGTGGTTCATACTGCCCCAGCATTTGGTCAAGACGACTACATGATCGGATTGAAATACAATCTGCCATTTATTCAACCTGTCGATGATGCGGGTAAATTTACCGAAGAAGTGACTGATTTCAAGGGTGTATTTGTCAAAGAAGCCGATAAAGGCATCATCAGAGTGTTAAAAGAAAGAGGTCACCTGTACAAACGTACGCAGATCATCCACTCTTATCCATTCTGCTGGAGATGCAAAAGTCCATTAATCTATTATGCAAGATCGACCTGGTATATCAGAACCAGTGAATATAAAAACCAAATGATTCACAATAACAGCAAGGTTAACTGGTATCCTCAATTTGTTGGTGAAAAACGTTTTGGAGAATGGCTTGATAATAACGTAGACTGGGCATTATCTCGCGATCGTTTCTGGGGAACACCTTTAAACATCTGGAAATGCGATGACTGTAATGAATTAGTCAGCATTGGTTCAATTCAGGAACTGAGAGAAAAAGGAAAAATGGAAGATGGATCAGAAGTGCCAGAATCAATCGAGCTTCACCGTCCATTTATCGATCGGGTAAAAATTCCATGTCCAAAATGCCAGAAAGAAATGGAACGCACACCAGAAGTTATTGACTGTTGGTTTGACAGTGGTTCCATGCCTTTTGCACAATGGCATTATCCTTTTGAAAATAAAGACATCTTTGATTCAGAACTATATCCTGCTGATTTTATCAGCGAAGGAATCGATCAGACTCGTGGATGGTTCTATACATTATTGGCAATTTCAACCATCTTACGCGATGAATCACCCTATAAAAACGTGTTGGTCAATGACCTGATCTTAGATAAAAATGGCCAAAAAATGTCAAAAACCAGAGGTAATTCAGTAGATCCGATGGAAGTTATGAGCCAGTATGGCGCTGATGCTGTTCGCTGGTATTTACTTCATGTCAGCCCTCCTTGGACTCCAACGAAGTTTGATGTCAAAGGTGTAGAAGAGATTTATGGAAAATTCATCGGCACCTTAAAAAACATCTATTCATTCTATGCAACTTATGCGGGTATCGATCAATTTAAGGCAGAAGATTATCAATCACATACCCAAAGAGCGTCAGAACTAGATCACTGGATTTATTCAAAACTGAACAGTTTAATCGCTTTGGTCGTAGAAAACAATGAGAAATATGATTTTACACGCAGTTTACGCGCTATTCAGAAATTTGTTCTTGATGATGTAAGCAACTGGTACGTCCGTCGTTCAAGACAAAGATACTGGGCAATGGAACTGAGTAATGATAAAATTGAAGCTTACTTAACGCTTTATGATGTGCTGATCAGCATTTCAAAACTGATTGCACCATTTGCGCCTTATATTGCTGAAGCAATCTATACAGGATTAGTTTCAAACAAAGATCAGGCAGTCAGTGTGCATTTATGTGATTATCCAGAATGCGATGTCAGCAAAATTAACAGCACTCTTGAAAAAGAAATGGATCTGATTGTTGATTTAGTAACTATGGGACGTGCTGCACGTAATCAGGTACAAATCAAAGTCAGACAAACCTTACAAGCTTTATATCTGCCGGTAAAACATAAGGATTTAATCTTACGTATGCAGGATCTTGTATTGGAAGAGATCAATGTGAAGGAACTCAAATTTGTTGATGAGCAAAATGATCTTGTGGTTTGGCAGGCAAAATTGAATTTCAAAACTGCAGGTCCAAAGTTTGGCAAAGAAGTGCAAGTTGTATCAAAAGCTTTGGAAAATATCCAACTTAGAGCATTATTGGAAGCTTTTGAAGGCAATAAGAGCTATTCTTTAGAAATCAATGGACAGAATTATGAATTGACTTCTGAAGATGTGATGATTTCCATCAAAACAAAAGAAGGCTTTGCATTTGAAAACAACAAACAAAACTATGTTGCTTTGGATGTTCAGTTGACCCCAGCCTTGATTCAGGAAGGTCATGCTCGCGAAGTGGTTAATAAGATTCAGTTTACCAGAAAAGAACAGAAGTTTGAAATCATGGATCGAATCATTGTTCGCTTTGTTAGTAATGATGAAATCAATGAAGCAGTAAAAGTATTTAATGATTATATCTGTTCTGAGACACTGTGTCAGGAGATCATCTCCGTAAGTGAACAAAATGATGCAATGAAAGAATGGGATGTCAATGGTATTCCATTCCATTTACAAGTAATTAAAGCTTAAACTTTATATATAACCATTAGCCTTCTGAGCGATCAGAAGGCTTTTTTTTTATGAGATAATATGACTATAGAAAAATGCCAGGATCTAACTCCTGGCATTTACTCTTTATGATAATTATTTAGTTTTTGTTTTTTGCGTTGATATCTTTGATGATTTGTTCTTCAATATTCTTTGGCACTTTGTCGTATTTAAGGAATTCAAGGGTAAATTCTGCTTTTCCTTGAGTCAATGAACGAAGTGCTGTCGCATAGCCAAATACTTCTGCAAGAGGGATCGTTGCATCGATTTGAGTAAAGGCAGTATCAACGGTAGTATCTAAAACAACACCACGTCTTTGATTGACACTTGCCATGACAGGTCCGCGATATTCTGAAGGCATTTCGATATTGAGTTTCATAATCGGTTCAAGAATCTTTGGTTTCGCTTTTCTATATGCTTCTTTAAATGCCTGAATAGATGCTAATTCAAATGCAAGGTTTGATGAATCGACAGGATGGAAATTACCATCATTGATGGTCATTTTTACACCAACCACTGGGAAACCAATCAAAGATCCTTTATCAAGACTTGAGAAGAAACCTTTTTCTGTAGAAGGCATATATGTTCCAGGGATGACACCACCCTTGATATCATCAACAAATTCATTGTCATCAGAACCTGAGAGTTCGATAAAACCAGCAACGCGAGCGTATTGACCACGACCACCAGATTGTTTTTTATGAGTATAATCAAATTTGACCATATCGGTAATGGTTTCACGATAAGAGACCTGAGGCATACCGACTTCAAGATCGACTTTATATTCACGTTTCATACGTTCGATATACACATCAAGATGAAGTTCACCCATCCCTTTGATAATCGTTTCATTGGATTCTTCATCGACATACATTCTAAAGGTAGGATCTTCTTTGACAAAGCGATTCAAAGCTTTACTCATATTATCCTGTGATTTTTTATCTTTTGCAGAAACAGCAAGAGAGATAATAGGTTCAGGCACAAACATGGATTTCAATGAATAATTGATATCGCCTGAAACAAAAGTATCGCCCAAAGAACATTCAATACCAAATAAAGCGATAATATCACCTGCATAAGCTTCTTCAATATCTTCCATTGAGTTTGCATGCATACGAATGAGTCTTCCTACTTTGAAACGCTTCTTCTGCCCCACATTATACAGGTCCATACCTTTTCTGACTTTGCCCTGATAGATACGTACATAAGTCAACTGTCCATAGACCTGATTATCAAGTTTGAAAGCCATTGCGACAGTATCAGCGCTTGAATCTGAAGAAAGGACAACTTCCTGTTCTTTGTGATCTAAGTCATAAGCGACATTTCTACGATCAACAGGTGATGGAAGATAAGCTAAGACAGCATCAAGAAGCGTCTGAACCCCTTTGTTTTTATAGGCAGTACCCATAAAGACAGGTGTTAAGCCTAACTGAAGCACACCCTGACGGATGGCATTGATCAGCATATCATTTGTGACAGTTCCTTCAAGGAAAGCTTCCATTAATTCATCAGAAAACATAGATGCTTTATCAACGAGTTCTTCTCTAAGTGCTTTCGCTTCATCTAAGAGATGTGCAGGAATTTCTTGAATACGAAGTTCAGTTCCGGATGGTCCATCATAATAAATCGCTTTCATTTCAACAAGATCAATAATACCTTCAAGTTTATCTTCAAGACCAATCGGCATTTGAGCAAGCACAGCATTTCTGCCGAGTTTTTCGATGAGTTGATCTTTCACTTTATAAGGATTAGCACCAACGCGATCTAATTTATTAACAAAAGCAATACAAGGGACGCCATATCTTTTCATTTGACGGTCCACAGTAATAGATTGAGACTGTACACCACCTACTGAACATAATACCAGTATTGCGCCATCTAACACGCGAAGGGCATTTTCAACTTCAATAGTAAAATCCACGTGACCTGGTGTATCAATAATATTAATCGCTGTATCATTCCATTCTACATTAGTAGAAGCAGAGGTGATTGTGATACCTCTTTCTTTTTCAAGTTCCATAAAGTCCATTGTTGCCCCAACTCCGTCTTTACCTCGAACTTCATGGATCGCATGGATTTTATTCGTATAAAATAATATTCTTTCTGTTAAGGTCGTTTTACCAGAATCGATATGAGCGCTGATTCCGATATTTCTGACTTTTTTAATGTCGTAACTCATTGATTTCCTTTCTTTCCTTCTTAATTTTTATAATTCTATTGCATATCATGATTTTTTTGATTCCTTCGAAAAGAGTGGTAATAAATTCCACCAATAAACTCAGAAAAAATATTCAGCAAATATGCAAGATCAAGAAATTTTAAATCAATCAAAGCGTCAAGCATAAAATCTAATAATTAAAAGTTTTAAAAAAATTGAAAAAATTACAAAATTTTCAAAAAAAAACTAATGTTCAGGAAATTTTTTCCGATACTACATCATCGAAAATAGGCAAATGCTTATTTTTCATAGTGATTCATAATTGGTACAAGAGATGCTACATTGAGCAGTGGGAGGCTTTATGAGTATTCAAGAAAGGTGTGAAATTATCTTTACTGGCATGAGGGAAGGGAGAAATTTGATCGAAATGTTAGAATATCGAAATAAAAATTGGCAGAATAATAGTAAAGGGAAAAGCGATTTATCCCTTGACTTTTTGTTCCTGGAGAGTATTATTCTTCGTATATAGTGTGAATTTCCTGTGATCAAAATCTTATTCAATCTGGTTTAAATTATTTGTTTTTTTTAACAAAATTTCGTATTCTTTATTAAAGTTGTTATTAAGAATAACGATATAAGATACATGAGAAAATAACATGGAGGTAAAAATGAGTAAAAAATTATTACTCCTCATTGGATTAATAGTTCTATTGACCAGCAGTATCTGGGCACAAACGAACATTAATCTATTGACTACTCACATTAACTCAAACCTGCAGACGACATTAACTGTAGCTCCTACTCTGACTTGGACCCATGGTGGTGCATCAAATGCTTATTATAAAGTATTTATTAGCACAAATCCATCTTTAAGCGGTGCGACAGAGATTACAGTTACAGCTCCAGCTCTTGCTGTTAATCTGCAGACAGTTCCACAAATATTAGCATATAACACGACTTACTATTGGCAAGTTCGTCAATATAATATCGCTAATGTTGAACTTCTTAATCGCTCAGCGATTGCATCATTCAGAACCCCAAAAGTTTCTGTGGTTCCTTATTTGACATGGCCTGCAATTGCAGAAGCCGGCAATTATTTTGTTTCTCTGGATAACGGAGTGACATGGACAGACACAGAAAGTACAAACTTGTATTACAAGGTACCAACTTCTACACCTTTGAATTACAATACAGTTTATAACTGGAAAGTTAAAAAAGGTGTCGGAGGAACTCCAAGTGCAACTTATACATTCACAACCAAACCTTTAACAATAATTTCTGAGACATACAATAGAGCACCATACTCTTCTGTAGAAATAGGAAATACATTAACATACACTGCGATTACTGATGAATTTGAAGATTTATCAACTGCAGTAACCAGCAATATTTCATTTACTGCTTTATCATCAATTGCTCATCCAACACGACCAGCATTTCCAATGGCTTTTTCAGCACCTGTTAACAATGCAGGAGTGATCACTTCAACAGTGACTAGAAATTTCACATTTATCGCAGCAGGTCCTGCTGTAAATCCTTCGAATTCGGAAATAAAAATCACGAACAATGAATTTGTAAATTTAAACTTCCAATATGGTAGCCCTTTTGTTTTAACTACTTTCGCTTCATCAGTAACACTTACAGGATTAAACACATTTACTGATGCATATGTTACTGCTTTAGCTACCAATCATACCAGTGCTGCAAATTTATATTTCCAGTTCACTACTGGTGGCGCTCAAACCGTAGGTATTACTAAAAAGATTATCATCAAAAACTTAAACAATCTTCAAAGCTTTACAAAACAAGCTTATGTTATTGCTGGTAGCGCAAACGAATATCGTATGCAACTTACAGCAGCAGACATTAATGCAATTACTGATATTAATGCTCCAGCTCGTATCAGTGTTTATTCACAAGATCAACCATCAATTAAAAGAGATTTTATCTGGTTAGGTGACGGAATAATGCCAGCAGCAGCAACCACTGCAAACTTTAGTGCTCCTTCATACAACCCAACTCAGTTAGTAACAATTATTCCTACAGGTTCAAACTGGGTTAGAATATACTCTAATACGGATCCTGTTGGTTTCGTTACAAATACAAACCTCAACGACATCGAAATTGGTATTGCTACCAATTCAGCAACCAATACAATTGAAGGAGCTATTGGTGGCACAATAACAGCTGCTAGATTTGACGGAACTTTTCTAAATTCAGCAAATATAGTTGCTCAAACTTATACTGCCTTCCAAATGCTTACTCCTGCAAACTTCTCTACTGCTGTAGATATTTATCCTCGTTTGTCATGGACATCTGCTTTCTCTGCAGAAAGAGGAACTACCGACAGAACTTATTATCAAGTGACTATTTCTACAAGTCCAACTTTTGCTCCAGGTCCAAATACGGTCACTTATACAACGACAAATACAGAATTTTATCCTGAAGTTGACTTAACATTTGGCACATCCTATTTCTGGAAAGTCAATGTACTTCCAGGTGGTGCTAATAGTGTTCCTACAAACATTACAGAAAATAATGCTTGGGTATTTACTACAACTCCTGCAACAGGATATACAATCACAAGTACTATTCCTTCAAACAGAACCTTAACAGCGACGAATTCAACGGCTTTAAGTGGATATAAATTTGCAATGTCTCCTGGCACAGCAAATAACACTACTTTGACAATTGAGCCAGGTGTAAGTCTTAAATTTGCAGCTGGAACAAAATTTGTTATTGGAGGAAATATTATCGCTAACGGTACTTTAGCCAACCCAATTACATTTACAACATCTGCAGTAACTGGTGTAGCTCCATATACTGCAGCGTTATGGCAAGGTATTGAATTTAAACATGATGTTGCTATTTCAAGAACTCCTCTGGTAGTTAATGAAAACATGGAATATGTTTCAGGTAATTATTTGGATTATGTGAATATTGAATATAGTACCAAACCTATTTCTTATCAGACAAGTGCTGCATTTGACATCTATATTTCAAACAGTACTTTTACTCATAATGAAAATGGTATTGATATCAGTCCAAACTCATATCTAAACACAGTAGCATTAAATACATTTGATGCTATTGGCACAACACCACAAACAGATGCCAATAAATACGGTATCAGAGGTGGATACTTATTTAATAGCATTACAATTACTGGTGTGGATATTGATACAAAATTTGGTGGATTAGGTATTCAAACTTCAAATAAGAATGCAATCATCAATGGAGCATCAATAACATTCATTAAAGGTAATGCAATTGATTTAACCAGTTCTGCAACCGATGGACAACCTGTAATTTCTGGTTCAACCATTCGTGGCACAGGTACCAATGCAACAAACTATGCAATCAAGGCAATTCAAGGTGCAAAAATCACTAATAATACTATTGGTGGTGCTGCAGATGGTCAGGCAAATACTGGTTTTGCAATTTCCAAAGGTGCTTTTATTGCCAGCAACACAATAACCAGAAATGGTGCAGGTGCAATTCTTGCTGATGCTGGTGCAACTGTAATCAACAACATTATTACTGATAATGCAGGTTATGGTATCCAAAATGGTTTAGTGATTACTGGAAACCAGGTCGTCAATACTGATGGTGTTGTCACTCCTGAATTAGCTGCTCTTCGAAACATGAATGCAATTAAAGCTGATGATCAGGCAACTGTATCAAATAATGTTATCACTAATAATAAAGGTTTTGGTATTTCTGGTGGAAAAATTATTACGAATAATACCATTCAGATTCTTGCACCAAGTCCAGCGATCACAGGATCTGTTGCTGCTAATTATGCAATTACAGCAAAAACTGGATTATCAGACAGTCGTGTTGAAAATAATATAATTTCTAATCCCGTTGGTTTTGCAATTAATGGTGGGAAAATCATTAACAACAATACCATCAACGGTGGAAATTTGACGCTGGATACAGCTTATGGTATTCTTGCTGAAGTAGGTTCAACAATCAACAATAATGTGATTAATTCTATGAAAGGTACCAATATCGAAAGAGGTATTTTGATTCATAACAATACAATCACATTAGGTAAAGATGGTATCAAAGCTGATGTAAATGCGATTATTACCAATAACACCCTCACTAATAACCCTGATAACGTTAATGGTTTTGCAATTAGTGGTGGCGAAGTCATCAACTTCAATACAGTTAAAGGTTATCATGTTGCTGGAAGTAGTGATATCATCAGTTCTGTTAACTTAAAGGAATTCCGTAGCAACATCATCGGTTCAGCAGTATCTACTGAAGAAAACAAAGCAACGGGCGGATCGATTCTTAATGCGGTAAAAACTTTAACAACTCCTCTTGTTTTTACTGATAATCAATTTATCAATAATAAATACAAAAATAATCATATTCGAGTTTCAAGTAATGAATTAACTTTCAATGACAATTTAATCGACAACAATTATGATCCAACTGACGAAACAACAATTCAGGCAACAGGTGGATTAATTTTCCCATACAATACTGTTGCTGGAACTGGTACTGCAATGTATATCAAATTAAAAGACAACCTTGCAGTAATGAAAAGAAATACAATCAAAGATCATAAAGGTTTTAGTTTAGGTGCTGCTTTATACATTGAAGCAACAGCTGCTTTAACTGATAAAATTGTAATTGATGATGAAAACAACATTACAAACAACCATATCGTTGATCTCACTGGTAAAGGCGCTGCGGTTTATCATGTCAGCGGTCAGGTGATTCTCGGTAGCACAAATCCAGCGATTAAAGGTAATACTATTACTTATAACAGTGTACCAAATACCAATCGTGCACCATCAGGATCTGCAATTTTTACAGTTCCTAATGGTTTAGCTACTCCAGCAACTAACGGTTATATGGATATTTATCGTAATATTATCGCTAGTAATGCTGGTAACTATGCTATTTATGGTGCGCCTCGTACCGTAATGTATAACAATATCTATGACAATACTTACGATGGAAATGATGAAGAATGGATCACTCCTCCATTAAATCAAGGTCGCAATTTCTACTATACTCAGTCTGTTAATCACAGTAATGCAATCAGCAATTTCTGGGGTTCACGTTCTGATATGGGACAGATTGACCCATCAATCTATGATGACAATGAATCTTCATCTTTAGGAATTGTCACTTATCAACCATTATTATCAGGTCCTTCTTCAACTACCCCTGGTATTGTTTCTAATGTAGTAGAAGTAAAAGCGATCCTTGACCTTGCTGACATCAATACCAATGGTATCGTCAATTTACCTACTGATGACTTCCTTTATGTCGCAGTAAGTGCAAGTGATAATAATGATTATTCTGCTGACTTTACTGAAGTCAGAATAACAAACCAAACAACTGGTTTCTTTATCCAACCATTATTACAGGAAACTGGCGCAGCTACTGAAAAATATGTTGCTCAGTTCAAATTAGCAACTGATGGCACCTACAATCCTGAATTAAATATACTTCCTGTAACTGGTGGCGATATCATCAGAATCTCTTCTGTTGCCAACTCATCTGTAACAATCAGTTTAATGGCAGCTTTAGAAGGTGCAACATCGATCACTCCTTACATTACACAATACAATTTTGGACCATGGGATGTAAGTTTAAACAATAATGTAGGCTTAGAATGGCCAGCTAAAAAATTCACATTTACCAACAGCGGCAATGCAGATTTGACTTTAATGTCTGTTGGAATCTCTGGACCAGATGCAGCTGCTTTCACATTGCTTGCAGGATATCCAGCAAATGCTACGACAATTCCTGCTGGTGCTTCTTTTGATGTGATCGTAATGTTTGAACCTAATGCAAACACTGATGTCACTATTGATAATGATGCAAATGATACTTTCCTTGATGTTATCATTAACACAGACATTGCGGATATTAATACTCGTCGTATTAGACTCGCAGGCGAATCTATCCCTGCATGGACTAATAATTATTTAACAGAACCTTGGGGTACTCCAACAGCATTAACCAATCAAATGACCATCATCGCAGATGTTACTGTTGATGGTGCTGATCCTGCAATTGGTGATATTCTTGGTGCATTTGTCATCAAGGGTATGAAAGAAGAACTTAGAGGAAAAGCACAGATTCTCAATGATACAGGTTTAGCAACTATTGTTGTACAAACTGAAATCGCTGATGAAGAAATTTACTTCAAATTATGGGATGTAAATGCACATCGTTTGTACGAATCTCCAAGTATTTCAATCATTAACTCAATTCCTGGTGGAACTGTTGGTTTAACCAGAGCTCCTGTAGATATCCCTGCAAAGAGTGTGATTAATATCTCTGGTAGAGTATTTGCTAGCCCTGGAGTTGGACTTCCTGAAGCATTGTTAACAAACATACACTCTGAAGCTGAAGTCAACCCAGCTACAAATCGACCATTTGAATATGCTACAGATACAGCTGGTGACTATTTCTTCCAAACTTGGAATGATTCACCAATTATTATTGTACCACAAAGAGATGGTTATTCTTTCTTAGCTACTGATGCTGCACCTTATAACGTAAACCATGTTGGCGGATTGAGAATTAATACAGCTGCTTTAGCTTATGGAACTCCAGCAGTGACTTATGGTATTGGATCAATATATTACAACAATGAGTATGCAGGTTTAGCAACTCAAGTAGCTGTTGATGGAGCAAGTCCTACTCTCACTGTGACACCACAAAATAGTGTCAACTTTAATGGTACGATTGAAACTTTTGTTGTTGCTGGTAAAATCGTTTTAGGTGAAGGAACCGTTCCTCTTGCAAATCTTGTGGTTTACAATGGTGGATTAGGTACGATTACAACAAATGAAAATGGAGAATTCTTCTTCATAGTCAATTCTGGACAAACTTTGACACTCAATATTACCAGAGCTGCTTTAGATGCTGCAGGATATACCGACATTACACCATTTACTTATAATATCAATAACGGAAATCCAATCACAGCAAACAATACTTCTACCAATATTAATGATAATACACCTGGTATCTCAAGAACTCAGGAAATTACCTTAATCCCTGGCTGGAATTTGATATCATTCAATGTCGTTCCTGCAAATACTACACCAGCATCCGTTTTCGCTGCAGCAAATATCACTCCAAGTGCAGCTCATATTACTCAAGTGAGAACCATGTCTGAAGTATGGGATTCTTCATCTCCAGAGACTTCAACCCTATCCAACATTGAATCTGGCGAAGCTTACTATGTATGGAATAATCGTAATGCAAATATCGTATTAAGTTTAACGGGTGATGTCGCAAAAGTTGAAAATATCAGTCTTTTAACTGGTAACTGGAATCTTGTTGGATACACTCCTGAATTCTTAGGACAAACAAGAATCATGGTCCAAAACGATGATGATATCCTTCAAATCAATACACTTCGTGATGCATATTTCTACACTGATTTACCAGTGGGTGCATCAACTTTAAATGCATTAAAACCAGGTAAAGGTTATTGGATGAAAACAGATACAGATCCAGTTCTTCCAACAACTGATTTAACTTATAATCCAAATTTTGATAATGTCATCAAATCATTCGAATTTAGAACATTAGGCAACCAAGCTTATGCTAAAGGCGTGATAGAAGATGATTATCTTGGTTTGGCAATGACCACATCAACTTTAGATGCTGATCAGATCCTTGGTGGCCGTACATATACTATCGTATCTACAAATGATAATGACATTGTTAATGCAACAGCAATGAACAATGGGGAATATTATGAAATCATCAACACAAACGATGGCGTTGCTTATCCAGCATCATCAATAATTGATACTCAACTTTATCAGATTGTTTCTTATGGAGCAATTACTAATGCAACAGCAATTGCTAACGGAGAAACTTATGAAATAATTGCACAACATGATGGCGTAGAAGTACCTGTTACTAGCATTGTTAATGGTGGTTATTATCGCATTTCGACTGCTGGCACAACAAACTTCACTACGTATGGGGCTGGTGATAGCAATGTTGGCACTTATTTCACTGCAAATGCTGCTGATCCTTCAGGAGATCTTGGTGGCGGCATGGTAAATATTGCAACTAATTTCCAAATATTATTTGGTGCAGCTAACAACACTCCTGGAACATCATTTACTTCGACTGCTAACGGTAATGCGTCTTCAGGAACAGGTTCTGCTTATCATAATCCGACAGATTTCAATACATTGTTTGGTGCTGCTGACAACAATCCTGGAACATCATTTACTGCTAATGCTAACGGTAACGCTGCTTCAGGAACAGGTACTGTGCTTTCTATAACAACTTATATACCTGCAGCGGCAGATGATAATCCTGGAACTATGTTCATTAGTGGTGGTGCACTTACGGGAACAGGTACAGTTTATCATGATCCTACAAACTTCGTTACATTGTTTGGAGCTGCAAACAATACTCCAGGAACAGTATTTACAGCAAGTACTAACGGTACTCTTACATCTGGTACTGGTTCTGTTTCATTTATGAACAATGCATTAACCAATATCTCTTCAAGTGCTTTAGTCATTGGCGAAACCTACAAAATTGCATCTGTTGGAACGACTATCTGGACAAATTGTGGTGCTTCATCAGGTCTCTTAGGTGAAGTATTTACTGCTACTGCAACTGCAGGTGGAACTGGCACAGCCAATCATATCAATGCACCTAAGAGAATTAATATCACTGTATCTGAAGGTCAAGCAGTAGCAAACCTTACTGCTACTCTGATTGAAAACACACCATTTACTCCAGTACTGAGAAAATTCTTCACAAGTGCTCAATATGATGCATTAATCAATGCATTAAGTACTCAAGGGTATGATGCCTTTTTAGATCTTGTTAGAGCAGGCACAGATTTAGGTCCAAACCTCAATTACTCTGGCACTACCTATATCATTTTCTCAAGCCAAAGCTTAATGAACACTGCCAATAAACAACATGCACAAGTCGTAGTTTATCAAGTCAATACTACTGTAAGTGGTTTAGATACAGACAGAACCTTAAATGCGATTGCATTAGAAATTGGCGGAGTTGTTTATCCTGCTGTTCAAAGCGGTACTGACTTCTATCTCTTAATTCCAAATGGCGTTGACCCTGATGGTGCAACACTTCAATTCTCAATCAATGGTCAAGGTTTATATACTGTAGCTACTGGTGCAGGCGCTCGTTTAGTATCTGGTACTGCAACTTACACCTATACAGGCACAAATTTACCTCTCAATCTTTATGTTGAAGATAATGAAGGGGCAAATGATGGTACAGAACTTGACAGAACTGCATACAGACTTTACGTTACTGTAGTTCCAGCTGACTTCAGAAGTATTGATCGTTCATCTGTTTTTGCATCAGCTAAATCAAGTAGCCGTATTGTTGATCGCGATCAAGATCCATTTGGTCAAGTCAATTACTTACCAAATAGCCACTATGTCTTAGCAAAAATTACTGCAAACGGTGCACCTGTTAGCCCAGACTATATCGTCGCGGCTTATGTTGGTAATCAGTTACGTGGTAAACAACAAGTGGTCGTTTACAATGGTATGACTTATATGCCTATATTAGTTAGTACGATTGTTCCAAACGAAACCATTACATTCAAATTATGGAAAGAAGGTTCTGAAATAGTAACTTTCAACAATACATTAACTAGTATTCCTGGCGGAAGAACTGGTACACCTAATAACTATTATGGAATGAATATTACTGCTGTTGGCACTGAAGAACCAGTTGTTACTCCAGTAAAAACAAGTTTCCATAGTATTTATCCAAATCCATTCAATCCAACAACAACTGTTGAATTCAGTCTAAGTCAAAACCAAGAAGTAAACATCTCTGTATTCAACATCAAAGGTCAGAAAGTAAAAACTCTTTCTAAAGGAATGATGGAAAAAGGTTTACACAGAATCGTATGGGATGGCCGTAATGAAACTGGTCATTCTGTAAGCTCTGGTATGTACTTCTTCATGATGGATACTCAAGGATATCAAAAAGTTAAAAAAGCAATACTCCTTAAGTAAGAAGCAGACGCCAAAGGAGAAAATCAACGGCCCCCAAAAAGGGCCGTTGTTTTATTAATACTTTATAGTTTTGTTACCCTATTTTTATAAGAAAAATTCACAAAAAACATATTTTATACTACTTAATTTGTCAAGACGAGGGTGAACCAGGGGTGAACCGAGCGTAAGCGGTAAGAAAACTAAAAAATTGTAAGAAAAAAGACTGTTAAAATATGCATCTCTAAATTAATGATATCAATTAATTTATTACTAAAGTTATCGGATTATTGTTTTATAAATCTCTTATCTGTCTTTTGTTTTTTACTTTTTTCAGTTTATGCTTGACATTGCAATATTAAATTTGCTTTTTACATTATGATTGGCTAAAAGTTTAGTAATCAATTAAAATAAAGAGAGTTGTGTGAAAAGTAAAAATCCCATTTTTCTGATATTTATCATTTTTTTAAGCATCATTGGGCTGAGTACCTTGTTATTTAGTCAAACGAAAGATGTTAACAATATTGTCATCAATGATTCATTAAAAACAGCTAAAATTATCGATGATTCCTTAACCTATGAAGCAGATAGTCTTGAATATTATGTCAATGATGAAAAAATTCGTCTCTTAGGACAAGCAATCATCAATTATGGTTTTTCAAAAATTCAATCAGATTCGATGATTATTGATTTTGACAAAGAACAAGCATTTGCAAGTGGACAGATTATCATGCAGGATCAAGATCAGATACTCATCGGAGAAAGCGTTTATTACGACATCAACACTGAAACTGGTTTTATAATCAAAGGCGCGTCTCAGTTTGATTTAGGATTTTACTACGGTCAAAACATACGCAAGATCGACAAAGAAGTTTTTGATGTCGATAATGGGAGATTTACCACCTGTGATGCAGAAGTTCCTCACTTTGATATTCGGGCTGAAGAAATGCGAGTATATCGTAATCATATGGTTGTGGGAAGACCTGTAATTTTCTATGTCAATGAGTTCCCTGTAATGGGATTTCCCTTTGCTGCATTCAGCATTAAGAGAGGTCGAGAATCAGGTATTCTTGTCCCTGAACCTGGTTATAATCCAACCGATGGAAAATACATTAAAAACATTGCTTTTTATTATCCTATTAATGATTATTCAGACATCACAGTCTCTGCTGATTTTATGGAATTAAGCGGATGGAAAACAGAATTATATCTCCCCTATAAAAAAAGATACGATTATGATGGGTATTTTAATGTGTTACTCAGAAAACAAATCTCTCAATATGATTCATATTCTTATAATTGGTCAATCACAGAAAGACACCATCAAAAATTCTATGATAAATCTGATTTTTCTGCCAATCTCGACTTCGCAAGTAGTAGAGAAATATGGAATAATGAAAGCGATGTGAATAAAAGACTCCAGGAACAAATCACCTCAAGCTTGTCATATCGAAAACCTTTTAAAAACAGTACACTTTACCTCTCTTCATCCTATACTGAAGATTTAATCAATGACACTCGCTATTTAACTCTACCATCCTTTTCTTATAGTCTGCCTTCAAAACCAGTTTATGAATTATTCCCCGTTAACTCAGACTCATTAAAGCAAAAAGAGTTTTGGTGGAAAAACTTTTCCTATTCTTGGCGAAGTTCAGGGATTCATACAGGATCTGTTAAAGAAAAAAGTCCTTCATTTAGTGCTTTATTTTACGAAAGTACAAAAGACTCCTTAGGAAAATACATTAATGAACATCATGCAGGCGCTAAACAAAGTATCGGATTAAGCTGGAATAATAGTATTTTCGGTTGGCTCAAACTTAATCAAAGTTTTAACTTTGATGAAGTGATAATGGATCGTGATATTAATAACAAAAAATTAGCTCATGGCTATTCTTATTATAGCAATTCAAGCATGTCATTTTCTTTGTATGGCTTACGAAAATTTGAAAATATTCCGCTAAGAGCCGTAAGACATATTATGACTCCATCAGTCAATTACTCATGGAGTCCTGATTTTTCAGAACAAAACGCTGACTTATATTCTTTTGGAAGTATTGGCGTGAGTAAAAGTAAAAAGTCTTCTTCTCTTGGAATGAGCTTGGAACAAAAATGGCAAATTAAATATATCACTCCTGAGTCTAATGAAGAGAAAAAACTCAATGATTTTATTGTGCTCAGGTCAAATACTGCCTATAATTTAATCAACAAAGATAAGCCTTGGTCAGATATTTATCACACTTTAGTTTTGAATCCATTTAGTTTCGAAAATGACATTAAATTCAGCACCAATCAATCTTTTGGTGCAACTCAGGATGTTTATAAATTCAATATCAAATCGTGGCGTTTTAATATGGGAGTTTCTTTAACAGGTGATGCAATATATCAGGAATATTTCCCTTTAGAAAAGAATGAATTTATTACAAGAAAATTCTTTGAAAATTCAGACTCATTAAATGTACAGGATAAAATTGTTGAATCAATCGCTGATCTTGAAAAACTTGTAAAACCAGGCAGTTGGAGAGTCAGTTTTGATTATGATTACAGTAAAGATAAAATTTCTGAATATGTCTCAACTAGCTTACGTTCTTCATTAAATATGAAATTATCCACAAACTGGTCATTAAACTATACCAATTACATTAATATGAAAGATCACGAGTTACTCTCTCAAACAATAAATCTTGTTAGAGAACTTCATTGCTGGAGACTTACATTCGCTTATACAAAATCTGCTAATTTTTGGGATTATCGTGTAGTTCTCTTTAACTTAAAATTACCTGATTCATTAAAACTTCAGACTACGGATCATAACTGATGCAAAAAGCAATTTTCTTAGATAGAGATGGGACAATCAATCCTGATGAAAAAGGTTATATTTCTAAACCGGAAGATTTTCAATTATATGCTTATTCGGCATCTGCTATTAAAATTCTGAATCAATTAGGATTTCTGATTTTACTGGTAAGCAATCAATCTGGAATAGCCAGAGGCTATTTTACAGAGGAACAGTTGATGCAAATTCATCAAAAAATGCTTGATGATCTTCAAAGAGAAGGTACTCACATTCATCAGGCATATTATTGTCCTTATTTTGAACAAGGCTCGGTTCCTCCATACAATATTGCTTCAAATTTGAGAAAACCTGATATTGGCATGTTTCTACAGGCTAAAAAAGATCATGATATCGAAGTGAAAAGTTCTTTTATGATTGGAGATAAGCTTGCCGATATAGAATTTGCAAAGAATGCAGGTCTAAAAAGTATTCTTTTGCTAACCGGTGAAGGTCAGAAAGAAGTCTTGTCTTATTCAAATTGGAAAGTAAAACCAGATTTCATTACTGAAAATCTTTTAACAGCAGCATACTTAATCAAATTACTCCAGCAACAAGAACAACAATAAATTAAGTATATTGTAATAAATCGTAAAAAACTTAGTTTATCAATTAAAGTATAAATTGATTGTCAAAGGGATTTAAATGATTTTAATCCAAGAATTATTGATTTAAGTTTTTTTTTGAAAAACTTGACTTTATTCTGACACTAAGTATATTGACTTATGAAATGAGAGACGGAGGCTTAAATGTATAAGCATCTAATAAAAATTGTGCTACTTATTATACTGATGATTATGTCAGTTTCATCAGTATCATGTTCAAAAAAAAGTCAGGAATCAAGCACTTCACAGGATGAATCTTTCTTTCCTGAACGTGAAAATGTTGAAGCTCAAAACGATGAGCAGATTACTGTAGAACAAGCGATTTCAAAAGCATTAGACAAATTATCTATTTCAACAAAAACAATAAAAAAAATTGTTAAAAACGATGGGATTTATTTTTATATTCCGATTCCCACAGCAAAAGATATTGATCTTGATTTTGCTGATATGGTACTTACTGGTCAACTCGAAATCACTGGCACTCAAATTGCCAATGTCATCAGAGAAGAAAAAGTTAAAGTAATTAGAGAATACTATGATCCTATTCATAAACAATCTTACATTATCGAAATATACAACGATACAGCAGAACCTGGATTCTATCCTGAAGAAAGAAGTTCAAATATTGCCTATCTGGCGGTTATTATCCAAGGCTTTGGATCTTATGATAATGCATTACTTGATGAATTTGCCAATAGTGATCAAGCAATTACTTTTGCCATAATCCCAGGATTAGCTCATAGTAAATCTGTCATGCAAAAAGCCCTTTCTAATGGTCATGAAGTGATCATTCAGATTCCAATGCAAGCAGATAATCCTAAAGCCAATCCAGGCAAAGATGCGATCACCGAAAAGATGAGTGCTAATGAGATTAAAGAAAAAATGGCTAATTATTTCAAAGAATTAAATCATGCTGTTGGAGCTACACAATATATGGGTAGTAAAATTTCATCAAATAAAGATTTAATGAATCCTGTCTTATCATATTTACAGGATCATTCATTATTTTTTATCGATAATAAACTCACTACTCGATCAATCGCTTATCAAACTGCTCTTGAAATGAACATCCCTTCAGGTGAAAGAGACTTATTCCTTGATTTACCTGCAAACTCTGATGAAGTTCTTCAGCAAAGACTTAATGAACTTAGAAAACTTAAAGACTCAAAAGGCAAGGCTTTAATTATCACTCATTGCCATGATAAGTCTCGACTAGATCGTTTGACCCAACTGATTAAAGAAGCTGAAAAAATGGGGTATGAACTTATTCCTGTATCCAAATACATTGCAACAGAACCAGAATTATAAAATTAGAGATTATATATATGAAAACAATAGACCTAATCATTCACAATATTAGAGACTTAATCACTTTAAAAGGACCAAATCATCCCAGATCAAAAGAGGAAATGAATGAACTTGGCATTTTAAAACAAGTCAGTATTGCTATTCATGAAGAAAAAATTATTGAAATTGCTGATGAAGCAATTATCACCTCAAAATACCAATCCCAAGAAAACATCGATGCTTCAAATATGTTAGCTATGCCTGGTTTCGTTGATCCGCATACTCATCCTGTTTTTGTTAACACACGTGAAAATGAATTCGAAATGCGGATAATGGGAAAAACTTATGTTGACATTTCAAAGGCAGGCGGAGGTATTCTGTCGAGTATCAAAGCGGTACGTGAAGCAGATGAAGAATCTCTTTATCAATTAGCCAAACAAAGAATTCAACGGATGATCGAATGTGGCACCACTACTTTAGAAGCAAAAAGTGGATATGGGTTAAATACAGAATCAGAAATAAAAATGCTGAGTGTAATCAAAAGATTGAATGAAAACATGCCAATTGATATCATCCCCACATTGATGGGCGCTCACGAAATTCCCTTAGAATACCGTCAAGATCGAGAAGCTTATATTAAACTCATGGAAGAAGAAATGATGCCTGAGGTAAAACGCCAAAATCTGGCGGAGTATGTCGATATTTTTACAGAAGCTCATGTCTATAACATTGAAGAATCAAGAAGAATACTAACAAAAGCAAAAGAACTTGGCTTTAAACTTAGAATGCATGCTGATGAAATTGAAGCCATTGGAGGAGCAGAGCTTGCGGGCGAATTAGGTGTCATCTCTGCGGATCATTTAGGTGCATGTTCAGACCATGGGATACAGGCAATGAAAGAAGCAGGCACAATTGCAACATTACTGCCTGCAACTTTATTCAGTTTAAGAGCCAAATCCTATGCAAGAGCGCGTCAAATGATCGACAATGGACTCCCTGTTGCTATTGCAACAGATTACAATCCGGGAAGCTGTAATTGCGATAATATGCAGTTAGTTATTTCGCTTTCATGTCTCCAAATGGGAATGACTCCAGCAGAAGCCATTTGTGCAGCAACTTACAACGCTGCTTGCGCTTTACAATTGAATCATTTACTTGGTAGTCTCGAAATCGGCAAACAGGCTGATATTATTCTGATGGATATTCCTTCTTACCAGTTTATCCCCTATCATCTTGGATCAAATCAAGTTAAAAAAGTGATAAAAAAAGGGAAATGTATATTTGAAAGAAATTAGCATTCAGCTTCTTTCATGGTTTGAGACACATCAAAGAGATTTACCCTGGCGCTCCTATAAAGATCCCTATCATACGCTTATCTCTGAGTTCATGCTTCAACAAACTCAAGTGAAAACTGTCATTCCCTACTTTAATCGTTTTATTGAAAGATATCCTGACATCAAATCTCTGGCTGAAAGTTCTCTAAATGACTGTCTGATTTACTGGCAAGGACTTGGTTATTACAAAAGAGCTGAAAATCTTCATCAATGCGTAAAACAGATCTTGAACCAACATAATGGTCTAATTCCTCAAAAATATGATGACTTAAGATCGTTGAAAGGTATCGGAGATTATATTGCCTCAGCAGTTTGTGCCATAGCCTTCAATCAAAACATTCCTGTCGTTGATGGAAATGTCCTAAGAGTTCTATCAAGATTATTGATGATCGACCTTGATATCTCAAAAGAAACTAATAAAATGTACTTTAAAAAACAATTATTAACGATAATACCAAAAGGAAAAAATAGATTCTTTTCTCAAGCAATGATGGAACTTGGCGCTTTAATCTGTACACCAAAAAACCCTTTATGTCAATCATGTCCTGTATCAATACACTGTAAAGCATTAAAAAAAAATGTTCAAATGGATTACCCAGTCAATAAAAAGGAAACTAAAATTTCTATAGAAGTTAAGCATTACAAATTAATTAGAATATTTTCTCACTACCTGATTATAAAAAGAAAAGAAAAAGGTTTATTGTCTAATCTCTGGGAATTTCCTGATTGTAGTGAACATGAACTCATAGAGATTTTAACAAAACTGAACCTCACAATAATTCATCGAAAACCATTGATCTCTTTTACCCATCGCTTTACTCATCGAACATGGGAAATTGATGCTGAATTAATCAACTGCAAATTGAAAACTAATAGAAAATACACTGCTACAGCTAAATATCCTAATTTATTATTGAATTCAATTAAAAAGTTTCGTTCTGATCAATGTGTATTTGTCTTGAAAGATCAAATAATATATTATCCACATTCAAAATTAATTCAGAAAATTATTGAAATTTGACGAAAAAAACTCATAAAAAACACAACCGGTCAGTTTATCTCTGACCGGTTATTTTTAATTTAAAGATTCTGTAATTTATTTTATCGTATTAAGCACTTTGTTAGATAAGTGTCTGAATGCCTTCATATCCTTTAAACCATCATAAGTATCACTGTCATATCCTGCATTTGAGTAGAATATTGTTGCAAATTTATCATTTATGGTATAGTTCATTGTTGCTACACCTATACTGTAAGTAGTTCCTACACCAAAATTATCTACACAATTTCTGGCAAATGTATATGAGCGATCGGATGCACTTAAATTATAGTAAGCTTCATCTTCATCTTCCCAATCTAAAGATGAACTACTTGCCCAAGCCATTTGAAGCATATTATTCTGAGATAATACCCAGCTCATTGCTAAACTGTTTGTCCAAATTGTGGTTGTTGGACCAGGAACAGGACTTACTGTTGGTGTTGAAATTAAAGCAGGTAAAACAATAGAACTGTTATATGTTTTTTCGATCATTGACCCTAAAGCATTCTTTCTTTGGATAACTAATGTATAATTAATCGTATTTCCTGCTTGATAATTTGGAATTGATACAGTGCTAAACCAAGAACTTGATTCAAAAGTTATTGTAGGATCTGTAAAAGTTAAACTGCTGATAGTTACATCATTAAAGTATTCTCCTGATGGATAAATATTTGTGTAAACATCAAGTAAAAATTGATTTGTTTTTGTCCATGGAACATGTACAAACATCATCACATCTTCTGTTTTTGACGGATTATTGATCACTTCTTCCAATGAAGTGCCAGTTAATCCACCACTACTGCTTTTTTTGTCATCGGAACATGCAGCAAAAGCAATTACAATTAAAGCCAACAATAATAGTTTGATCAAAGATAAACATCTTTTTTTTGAAATAGTATTACAATAAACCATTTCTCCTCCTCGTTTTCTTCTAAAGATTATTCCAATATAAGCTTTGTATTTGAATTGTCAATAGTTTTTTCATTCAATGCTTGATTTATATAGAAAAAAGACTATTTCTTTCTATTGTCTCTTTGAGTGACAACATTTTTATTGACAAGAATTCCAAGGATAAAATGATGTACATTAAATAGGAGTGATTGATGAAAAATCAGATTAAAGAAAACCTTCAGAAGATCGGTCTCACCGAATATGAAGTGAAAATATACCTAACATTACTTGAAAAAGAATCAATGTCTGCAAGTGAATTATCAGCAGCATCAGGTGTCCCAAGATCTAAAAGTTATGAAATATTAAATAATTTAGCCAACAAGGGATTATGTGTTGAGATCCCAGACAGCATAAAAAAATATACTGCCATTGATCCAGAGCAAGCAATTGCAAATATAAAACATAAACTTGATCAGGAAATGAACGAAAAAATACTCTTACTGGGTTCGATTGAAAGCTCATTAATATCAATGTACTCACAAAGAGATAGTTCAGATAATTCAAATTCAATTATTGAAGTCTATCGTGATAAGAATACGATCTGGCAAAAGATACAAGACTTGATTTCTAAAGCAGAAGAAGAGATTCTTGTATTTTCTAAAGAACCTTATATTGTATCTGTTGGCAAAAACAACCAAAGCAGTAAACAAATTAAAGAAAGTGTATCTGTTAGATCAATCTATGAAGTAAAAGATATTTGTAATCAAGATTATCGCAATGGAATCAAAGAATTTATACGTACAGGTGAAGAAGTAAAAGTCACAGCACAGTTGCCTGTCAAAATGAGTATTATTGATCAGAAAATTGTGCTGTTAATCATTAATGAAAAGAATAATGCCATGAATAATCTGCTGGCAATTATTATTAATCAAGCTGAACTTGCCAATACATTTAGAATTATTTTCGAGTTTTTCTGGAATCAAGGAAAAGATTTCAATGATTTTGTCAATTAATGGGTCAATAAATAAAATCGGAGGAAGAATGGGTCAACATTCTCATAAGTTAATGTTCTTTACGATTATGTTAATTTTGTGTATGCCCTTATTTGCACAAAGTTATATTGAAATAGGTAATGGAACAACTACAAGTAATCAGCCAATTTATTCATCATGGAATTATGGTTGGTCAAAAACAATTTACACGCAAGCACAGTTAGGTGCAGCAAAAACGATTACTCATATCGCCTTACACCAAGCAAATCAATCTACGTTTGTGTTTAACAACCAAAAAATTTATTTTAAACATAGCAATGCAATAAACCTGAATAATAACACAGGATATGAGGATCCTACTAACGGTTGGACTCAAGTGTACAATGCCTCTTTTGTTTCACAAAATGGATGGGTACAACTTGATATCACAGATTTTCAGTATGACGGCACAAACAGTTTGATGATACTTTGGGAAAACCGTCATGGCACATCAACCTATTCCGGTCCAAACTTCTATGCCACTGATGCTCCAGCAGGAACAACATTAACTGCTTGTCTGGGATCAGATACTTCTTTCCCAACAGGAAGCGGATGGGCGGCTTATCCCCAGGCTTTACCGAATATGAGATTTTATTATGCTTCTACTGCTCCAGGTACACCTGATAATCCAATCCCACAAAATAATGCTCAAAACATCGCACCTGAACAAATGCTTTCCTGGACTTTTGGGTCAAACACAAGTGCTTATGATTTAAAACTAGGAACATCACCTGAAAATATGCAATTATTAGTCACTAACCAAGCGACAACAAATCCAACAGCTTCTTTTAGTCCTCAAAATCTTAACTTTAATACCACCTACTACTGGCAAGTCATTGCAAAAGATGAAAATGGACAATCAACTCCTGGACCAGTATGGAACTTTAAAACCGAACTGATGATCAGTGATCTCCCCTATAACCAAAACTTTGATGGCTTCCCATCTGATCTCACAGGTTATGCCCTTCAACAATGGTTACCTGATGGTTGGTCAAAAACTGATGACAACTGGTCATTAAGAAATGAGTTTGGTATTGATGAAACAGCTTGTATGGCTGTATCGTTTTCTCATTCGAATCCATCAATTCTTTATAGCCCAAGATTTACAGTCACTAATGGATATCGATTGAGATTTCAATGGCGAGATGCAGATGCTTTTAGATCTGCTGGTCATGACAGTACAATGGTTGAAATCACAACTAATGGTGGGCAAGACTGGTCATTACTTGGCATTTTAACATCAAATCAGTCAACGGATTGGATGACAGTTACATATTCTTTAAATTCTTTTACAGGTAATAATGTAAAAATAAGATTTCGAGACATGACAGATGGTTCTATCAGCGCTGATGGCACCCGAATAGATAATTTTATGATTGAACTGATACCAACAGCAGGAGAAATTGAGTTAAGCCCTCAGCAAATCTCTTTTTCAAATGTTGGTGTTAATGCAAACGCGACCTCTTCACTTATAATAAAAAATTTAACAGGCACTCTTGTTGTAACAGGTATTGATGTCGTCCCTCCTTTTTCAGCATCATATTCTGGAACAATCACCGAAGGAGATTCTGTGATAGTGCCTGTTTCCTTTAATCCTCAAAGCTCAGGCAATTTTACCGCCATGCTTACTGTAAATGTTAATGGAAACTTCCTTGGCAATAATACAGTGATGCTTTATGGAAATGCGATTCAGGCGACACCGTCATTTTTGCAAACTTTCGATGCTTCCACAGTTCCAAATTTACCAGAAAATTGGTCAAAAATAAGAATGGCAACAAATACTTATACTGATATTGTCACCTCTGCAAACACATCGGATGCACACTCACCGAATAATTTCATCAAAATGTTAAACTTTCCTGAAGATAGTAATGCGACTTTAATGTTGGTTAGTCCACCAGTTAGCAATTTCAATGATAATCAGCTAAAAATTTGGGCAAAAACACAATGGCCTAATGCACGATTTGAAGTAGGTACTTTGACAAATCCAAATGATGCCAGTACTTTTGTCCCTGTTCGCGTAATTTATCCTGCTCAGGATTACTCAGAGTTCACAGTGACATTTACAGGTATTAATGATGTAAGACATATCGCATTGAAAAAAGTATGTGCAGATTCGTTAAGTTCAGTTTATATTGATGATATTTCATGGCAAAATGGTGATACAAGTAATCCGCCAAGTCCAGCAGAACTCGTTTCTCCTTTGAATATGGCAACAAATGTCATCACAACACCTCAGTTAAGATGGACAACTGCTGCAGGTTCACCTACAGGATACAAAATATATTTAGGCACAAACAACCCTCCTTCGAATATTTTGAATGGAACAGATTTACAAAATGTCCTTTCTTATAATATCGCGAATGCACTAAGTTTTGCAACAACATATTATTGGAAAGTTGTCCCTTATAATCCATCTGGAGATGCTGTAAATTGTCCAGTTTGGTCATTTACAACCCTTTCTGATCCAGCAATTGAAGATTTTCCTTGGAATGAGAATTTTGATGCTTATGCTGGCATGATTCAGCCTTTAGGTTGGACAGTGCTTAACCTTAATAACGATACTGCTACATGGAAAACAATTAGTAATCCCAACAATCCTGATATTGCTTATTCACAGCCCACAGCATTGCATTGCCCATTTTCTTTCTCATCCGCTCAAGATGATTGGATTTTTACACCACCTATTTCTATGGTTCAAGGCAGACAATATCAATTATCATTTAAATATCATGTGATGCAAGCGCCTGAAGGATCTGTTCTCCCTGAAAAACTCGAAGTAAAATGGGGCAATGCTACAAATCCTGAAAGTATGTTTGATCAATCATTGTTTTCCAATACAAATATAATCAATGAAAACTACCTCACAGCCACCTCAACTATTCAAGCAACTGAGACTGGCATCTATTATATTGGATTCCATTGTTTTAGCGATGCGATGATGTGGTTGATGATTATTGATGATATCAATCTTACAGAATCTTTAAGTACAGATGATCATTTAACGCATCCAGTTAAATTGAATCAAAATTACCCAAATCCTTTTAATCCTGAGACAAAAATCTCTTTTGAATTAAAAACGACAGATCATGTTGAACTAAAAATCTATAACAGCAAAGGTCAACTGGTTCAAATCTTAAAAAACAATACACTCAATCAAGGCATTCATGAAGTCGTTTGGAATGGTAAAGACATTAACAATCATTCATGTCCAAGCGGTGTTTATTTCTACCAGCTGAAAACAAATAATCAGGTCTTGAGTAAAAAAATGATCTTAATGAAGTAATCCTATAAACAACTCGCGATTGGGTCTTGCGAGATTGTGATAATCACACGAAGACACTTACAGCAATGTAGGTGTCTTTATTTATTCTAAGTGTTCTTCTTTGTTTTAATAAGTAAAATCCAGATAACTTTAAAAAAATCATTTGACATAATTCTATTAATAGATTATTAAATAAGAAGGAGAAAATATGGATACTACCATTTTTAATTGCGAGGATTTTTATCATATCTTGCAAAGTAACGAAGTCAAAGAACTTAAACTTTTTGGCTCTTGTATTCGCAATGAAGAGACTGAAGATAGCGATATTGATTTACTTGTATCTTTTAAGAAAAAGGTAGGACTTCTTACATTAATACGTTTAGAAAGAGAACTTTCTTACTTTTTTGG
Source organism: uncultured Candidatus Cloacimonadota bacterium (assembly GCA_964573665.1). Classification (GTDB taxonomy): domain Bacteria; phylum Cloacimonadota; class Cloacimonadia; order Cloacimonadales; family WRIO01; genus JAGOCT01. The sequence goes on from CAZNKI010000031.1 coordinate 30,632, forward strand.
AAGAAAAATCGATCTCTTAACTGAAAAAAGTCTAAATAATCTTTTAAAAAATCAGATTCTCTCAGAAGCTCAGGTAATTTATCATGATAAAGGATGATTCTTTTTATTTAAATCATATAATTGAATCAATTACAAAAATAAATACTTATACTCATGATCTCTCCTTTAAGCAGTTTTTAATAGATTCTTTGATTCAAGACGCAACCATTCGACAGTGAGAGATTATTGGAGAAGCAGTTAAACACTAATCTACTAACATCAGAAATAAAAATCAAAATATTCAATGGCAAGATATTGCGGGGATGAGAGACAAACTGATTCATCATTACTTTAGTATCGATTTTGAGTTGATCTGGCAAACAATAATTGAGGATTTACCTATTTTATTTCAAACAGTTACTTCTTTGCTAAATGATAAGAAATAATCGCCATAATAAATCAGTAGATTAGCACTCAAAAATATTAATTACTAATGCAAAGGGCAAAATCTCATTTTCTTCTACTTTTCACTTGACAGAACTTTCATATCAAATGATTTTTTAAAGATGAAAGATACTGGGAGGGATAATGCGGTTTAGAAATCTTATAAATATACTTGTGATTGTATGCTTAATCGGCATAATTACAGCCTGTTCATCTGACGATAATAAAAAAGAACAAATCAATGAAGAACTTACAAACAGATTGATCGATCAGGCAGATAGTGTATATTCTGCAGAAGGTTACACTGTGCCGGGAGTGATTATGATGATCAAAGCCCCTAATGAAAAAATCAATCTGATCTATAATAAAGGCTTTTCAAACCTTGAAAACAGTGCTCCTATTCAAAACAACATGTTAGGAATGATTGGGAGCAATACAAAGACTTTTGTCGTCATGACGCTTTTACAAATGGCAGATCAAGGACTTTTGAGTTTAGAGGACAGCTTAGCAATGTATTTACCTCAGATCCCCAATGCAGAAAATATCAAGCTTAAACACCTTGCATATATGTCCTCAGGCTTATATGACTATACAGCCACAACCGCATTCAGAAATGATTATATTTACAACAATATTGGCCAACCCATTTCTTTTGATCAGATCATCGATTATATCGATCAGTCAGGCATACAATTTAATCCTGGATTCCGTTATGATTACTGTAACACGAACACAATAATCCTGAGCAAAGTCATTGAAATAGTTACAAATAAAAGTATAAAAAATCATATTCAAGATCGTTTTTTAAATCCTCTCCATTTGACAAATACTTATTATCCAACAGAAGTTGGATTTCCCACATCAAATTATATGCATGGTTATGAAGATTTCTTAAATCCTGGACAGCTTCAAGATGTTTCAGCAGTTTACCATCCTTCTTTGTTTGGTGGCGCAGGTTGTATGATTTCAAATATTTATGATATGGAAAAATGGGTGATTCGAGCAGCCAATGGTGCTGATATTTCAGAGGAAATGAAAATCGCAAGAGAAGAAGGTGTCGATATTTTCCCTGGGGTAGCAAAATATAAGACAGGTATTATTGATATCTTTGGATGGTATGGACATAAAGGGGGCTTACCTGGTTATACTACTTTGATGATGCATCACCCACAAAGAAACTGCACGATTGTCATCATAGAATCTTCTTATGAAAAAGCAATCGATCCATTGATTCACTTTTTATTCATCATTCAAACACTTTATCCCGATATTCAGAGTCCATTTAAAAACAATGATTATTTACCTTTAATTAAAGCGTTTCAATAAAATAAAATAATGGAGGAAATATGAAAAAAAATCACATGATCTCAAAAGTAGTGATGACACTCATTCTTTGTGCATTCGTCTTTGTCTCATCAAATCTTATGGCTCAAAACAGCAAAGATCTCGAAACAAAAAAGTCAATTATGGTGAATAACACCTATGTGGCGGCAACAGGACTGGGATATTTACTCAAAGGCCTTGATCGTGCTCAGCAAATTGATATTTGCCAGAAATTTATCACTGACATTCGCTTTTTCGATGATAAAAGTGGTTATTTCTATATCTACGACTTAAATGGAATGTGTATCGCTCATGCTTCACAACCTACATTTGTTGGCAAAGATATCTCTAACTATAAAGACTCAAAAGGAAATTTTAGTCTTTTAGATACAATTAAAGCTGTAAAAGAAAAAAAGATGTTTACTGAAGGTTATTTTGAAAACCCAGCTACCAAAAAAGAAGAGAAAAAAATATTTCATGCGATCATGATACCTGGCACCTCGTTCCTTATCGGAACAGGCGTTTATGTCAGCGAATAATATAAAGGATTTTAAATGAAAGCAGAAAAAAAATATAGCAGTTCAATCGCTTACTTATTATTGGTTGGGATTATTTTGGTATTTTCAGCATGTACAACAGATACCAAAAAAACGAATCAGGAAATACCTTCTGATATGATTTATGTTTCTGGTGGCACTTTTGATATGGGAAGTGAAACTGGAGACAATGACGAGTTACCCGTTCACCCAATCAGCTTGACCAATTTTTATATAGCAAAATATGAAACGACTCAAGGAGAATGGAAAGAGATTATGGGGTACAATCCTGCTGCCGATAGCGGTTACGGCGAAGGTGATCAGTATCCGGTTTACTTTGTTTCCTGGTATGATATTATGGTGTACTGTAACAAAAAGAGCATCAAAGAAGGGTTAACCCCATGCTACACCAAAGACGGTCAGGCAAATACAGATTTGTGGGGAAATGTCCCAACAGCTGAAGATTCAATACAATGGGATAACATCGTTTGTGACTGGTCTGCCAATGGTTACCGTTTACCGACTGAAGCTGAATGGGAATACGCTGCCAGAGGCGGAAGAGGTTCACAACATTATACTTACTCTGGTTCCAATATCATGAATGATGTTGCCTGGAATGCCAATAACTCAATGTCAAAAGCACATTCAGTTGGTACAAAAGCCAACAATGAACTGGGCATTTATGATATGAGCGGAAATGTGTATGAATGGGTATGGGATTGGTATGGACCCTACTCAGCATCTAATACGCAAATCAACCCCACAGGTCCTGAAACAGGATCTTACCACATTGGTCGTGGCGGTGCATGGTTTGGCTCTGTAAAAGGATGTAAAACTACTTACAGAAATTACTTTAGCCCTTCAGGCAAAAATAAACGCTTCGGTTTCCGCGTCGTAAGAAAAGCATAATAATATCTCAATTAATTTATGGATCGGATCTTAGGATACCGATCCATTGTTTTATTGATTCCTTTATGTTCACAAATTGTAAAAAGAGAGAACAATATTTCTCTCTTTTTAAAACTTAACTAAAATTTTAACAGATCTTTTTTAATTTCTACTTGATCATCATCATCTTTTTTGTTTGAGTATAATGCCCAGCATTCATCTTATAGAAATATACGCCAGATCCGCAAATGTTGTTATTATTGTCTTTTCCATTCCAAACAACTTTGTGTGTCCCTTTTGTATAAGTATCACTCACTAATTTTCGTACTAATTGACCTTTGATATTATAGATATCAATCTTTACTTCACAAGGCAAGAAAACATCAAATGTTATAGTTGTAGATGGATTAAATGGATTTGGGTAAGCATTATTTAAAAATGCAATGGAATACATTGGTTTTATTACAACATCATCAATATCTATGCTGTTTTCATAATTGAGATAAGGATAACCATTATTAAATCCATCTTGCATCAACCATGTATCGGTAAAATCCCATCCTGCATCAGTATATGTTGAAAGTGTTTTCATTTCTGCTGTTGTTTTGCCTACACCTCCATTAGAGGTAGCCTTTCCTGAACTTTCCATATCCCAGAAAGAACCAGTAATAGTAGTAAGATATGCATAGCCAACAAAACCTCCTGAATTGCTATAACCACCAGATACAAAACCTTTACTGAATGAGTGATTAATCGATGATTCAAAAACAATTCCTGTTAATCCACCTATGGAGGATTCACCATTTACATTTCCTGTTGAGAAAGAATTGTTGATCGTAGCTGTATATAAATTCCCCACAAGTCCACCCACTCCACTATTCCCAGAAATCTCACCTGTGCTATAACATCTATTCACATTTAAATTGGAAGCATGTCCTACTAATCCCCCTATTGAATCATAACCATTGATATTTGCTGTAGAAAAAGAGTTTGAGATTAAACCATAAGCCATTCCTGAGATTCCTCCGTGAGTACTCCCTTCACCAGATACTGATCCAGTGAAGTATGAGTTTAAAATTTGTGCTGAACTCAAACCAACCAACCCACCATAATAACTTCCTGTTCCTGTAATAACCGCATTACTATAACAATTATCAATTATCGATCCTACAGCTTCACCAATCAAACCTCCACAGTAATTATCAGCACCTTTAATCGTTGCATTACTTTGACAATTCTCGAAATCAAAAATTGAAGAATGTCCAACTAAACCGCCCGTTTGATCTCCTCCAATAATACTGCCGTTAACTGAACAATTACGCATTGAAGTATTAGATTGAACATAACCAATTATTCCTCCTGTTTCTGATCCTCCATGATAATTTACATTGACTAAATTAATATTTTGAAACATTGCTATAGTATTTGGATAATAATTGCCTTTAACATAACCAAACAGCCCAACATGTTCTGTTTCAGGACGATTGATATATAAATTTGAGATAGTGTAACCTTGTCCATTATATATTCCTTTAAAACTATAGTAATCAACAGAATATAAATCATTATAACCTATTGGCATCCAACCTTGAGCCACATCAGGAGTATCTGGATCATTATCATGATCACCGACATCCCAGGTAGAGGTAATACTTGCATCAATATCAGCGGTTTGAATATATTTCTTATCCCACCTCTCTTCCTGAGTTAAGCCATTAACTATACCTGGTGCGGTAATCCAATATAAGTTTTCCAGAGTTGCTATTTGATAGGGATTAGAATAAGTCCCTGAGCCTGCGGGCATTGTAGCTGTTTGTGCAGTTAATCCAACAGTGATTGTAACTAATAATAATATCAAAATCGCTTTCATACATATCTCCTCTTTTTTGTATCTAATTATCAATATACTTATGAAATAAATACTGTCAAGAGAAAATATTTAATTTTTTTCTCAATAACAAAAGTTTTAACTTGCGACTATTCATTTATTAGCAATTATTAATTGCAATTCAAGTAAGTTATGATATTTGTCAGCATATAGCCTACAGAGTATTGTAAACAGCATAATCGATCAATTATAAAACTCAGATAATAAGAAGAGCTAATCTACAATAGTCATTTTATTTGTAACTTCGTAATCATTGCATTTTAACACATAGAAATAGACGCCTGATGGAAGCTTTTTCCCTGAATCATCTTTCCCATCCCAATAAATTTCACTTTCTCCTTTTTCGCGAAATCCATGGACAAGTGTTTTTACTTTCTGACCTTTTACATTATAAATACTCAAAGTAGAATTTCCTCTTTCATTGAGTTTAATATAGAAAGATCCATAATTACTGTTCTGACCAATTAATGGATTGGGATAAAAATGCAATTGTGCTGGCTTAATGATTTCAATCTCTTCTTGTACTCCCATATAGTTTTGATATTCATAAGCGCCGATATCAATTGAATTTCCACTAATACGAGGATTGCCCGCAAGATCATATTCTGGGAGTATCAAATCTTCGGGTAATTCCAGAGTCCCTGAATCAATAAGCGGAGAATTTGGCATTTGAATATAATCTAAATTATGCCATGATCCTAAAAGAGGATCACCTGTGATTATATTGTCCATATTTAACAAAAACTCCCCATTGTATGAATTATAAAGTTCTATCGACTCTTCCCCTAGTGGAAAAAAACAATTTTTATAGGATGCGTATTGAATGGGGTCATAAGAATAATCAAGAGTATGCCAGATTGTATTGGCGTATTGATTATAGATGATACTGTTATACATTTTCAGATCTGTAAAACCATTAATTGACATTGATCCAACAGACTGATCCGTATTATTGTTGATCAAACTGATGTTTGATAAGTAAAATTTCTGCATCCCAGCATTAAATGAGTAGACTTGAAACAGAGTATTTAACCGATTTCCAGTTATAGCTGATATAGAAGTATTCTTTACGTTATGAATAAGAATGTTATGAACTTGAACAGGAATTGCAGATTGTACAGCATTATTACTCTGGGTATCGACAGTAAAGCCACTTACAAAATTTTCAATTTCAACATTAGACACATATACGGGATTAAAAGATGAATTAATCCCCATACCACTGGTATATCCTCTGCCGATAAGATGCACATTGTTTATTTTAATATTCTTGCAAAATTGTGTTTCAAATGATTGTCGCGAAATATTATCATTAGAACCAACAATATCAATATTATTAGCGACAAAATTGTCTGATCGAACAAGAATTTTTGTCAATCCATACTTTCCAGGTGAATTTTCAATCTTCAGATTCTCAATTTTTGCATCTGTACATGCCAAAGCGCGAATAACAGCCAGATCATCTGATTGAAGTGTAAAAAAACCATTTAAACCTTTTAAACCTACATAAGACTTTAACTTCAGAGGAAAGAGTGATGTTGACTTCTCATAGGCATACACTCCAGGAGCGATGTAAATCGTTCGATGATTTAAAGAATCAGCCTTGATTTTTAGAAGAGCCTTAAAGATTGTTTTTAAAGCATTGTCAGAACTCAATCCAGAATTATTATCATCACCCTCTGTATTCACATAGAGATCTGCATTTACAGGACTTACCATTCCTTCTCGGATATCTGTAGTGAGATTTAGACTCTGATAATCAAGAAATGGATGAGCCCCTAATACGCAAAGACGAATGTAATAATCATCAGGATTCAGAACGGTAAACTTATTAAGAATCACATGTGCTGAGTTGAAATGATAAAAGGCGATATCAGTCGCAATTGGACCTGTGTTGAAATAGACATCATTTCTTCTGAAAGGATCAAAGATTACAGTAAATTCAGGTGATTCAAAATAATGTATAATATTAATTCCGCCTGCGTATCCACGCTCGTTTGTTGAGTTAAACCGAATCACGTTCGCACTCAATAAGCTTGGCGACTGAACAATACCTAATGCGCCTCCATTTGAATTTACATTATACTGGATAATATTATTATCCAGAATAAATTCATCACAAAAATAGATTAAAAGACTTGATCCATCATATAAAAAGGATTCTGGATCAAATGTACCTGTACCATGCTGAAATGTAAACCCTGCAATTTTTAGATAAGGGCAATACTCTGCTTTCAACACACTTCCAGCGAAATTGCCATCAATAATCGTTTGAGAGGCATAAAGACTGTCACCCGTTAAAAGATATAGACTTCCTATGGTCAGAGATTTTTGATTGAGGCGTAACCGCTCAGTATAAGTGCCTGGATATACAAGAATGGTATCCATGGCTCCAGAAATATTAATTGCATTCTGTATCGTTGAATAGGTTTGATTTACACCAACTTTGTGAATCGTCGTATGGAGTGTAAGAGCAATAAAAAATAACGAAAATAGTATTAATTTTTTCATATTCCCTTCCTGATAATCACCAGAAGAGGGAGTCCCCCTCTTCTGGATTTAGTTATAATTTTCTTATTTCAAGAGTAATATCTTGTTGATTTTTGTTTCAAATGGTGTAATGATTTTGAAATAATAAACACCATTCGATACGGTTTGAGAGGATTCATTTTTACCATCCCAGACGACGGCGTGGGTTCCATTGTTTAACTCCTGATTGATTAAGTTTATCACCTTTTGTCCTTTGATGTTGAAAATATCAATAGAAATCATTTGTTTCTCAATTAAAGTAAATTTTATACTGGTACTTGGATTAAATGGATTTGGATAGGCAGAAATATTGCAAATTTGAGATTCATTTACTGGAGATTGGGTCTGAGATTTTGGATAAATATTTACTCCTGCATAAGCAAACTCACCAGCGATTAAAACATTATCTTTTTGATTACTGATCACTTCTGAATTAAGAAGGATTTCTTGATTTTTTCTGTTTTGACTCACAGCTCTAAAACTCAGTGCCTGTCCTTGGTGCAGACCAGTATAAGCAAGAATTTGGACAGGATACGAAGTCACTTTCGTCGCTCCAATACAATCGTCTCCAGCATAGACTGCAATCTCATCGTATTGATCATTTTCATTGATATTTCCGACCATTATTGTTTCATAATCTGCTTGATCAATATAATCAAAATATTCAGGTTCACTGGTGTTGGAGTACTCAATGACATCCGATCGGGTACTTGAAGAATTTGAACACCAGGCAAAAGCAGGAATACTCTCTCCAGCTTTCAATTCAATAACATATGTTTTTCCAAACTCCATAATAAGCGAGTTTGGATCAGGATTAGGAACAAATGGATCAGTCTTGGTGTTTGAGCTTTGTTCCTGATAATGCCATCTCTCTCCATACACATTTGCCACTTTATCTAAATGTTCACCCAAAGCGCTTGCCAGTGTTTGTCTGTCCATCAGCCAGTATCCCACCCATGTCTTCGTATTCGCAGGAATATCAATGCTTGAATTTTCAGGCAAAATATTCCCTAAACTTAAAGCAAATGTATATGTAGGATTTGGATGATATATCTTGTGTCCGTTGGTAAAGTTTAATGTATATACTCCATCTGTAATCCAAGTATTGTTTAAATCTCTTTTTAAATAATTCGTAGTAGGCCTGCTTTCTGTTCCTTGCCAATAAGATAAAGTGGCGTTGTTAAAAGCTTGAACTGATGCAATTGGCCCATTTGTTTCATATCTAATTGGAAATGATTCCCATTTCCAATTGGTTGATAGATTGAGTGATCGGTACATTTGAGCTGTTCCTAAAGGATCTTGACTTGGGTAATTGTAATATATTAAAAATCTGCAAGGCCTTCCATTAACGGGTACATAAGCAATATTATTAAATGAACTTAATGGAATAAGTGTTTCATTACCAGATGGATCAAGACCTAATATAGTATTTCCAGCCCAATCAGCAATAAAGTAGGGTTGACTACTATTATTATAATCCATATTTGTTGACAATCCATTGTATGCTTCAGTTCTGTATGCATAGCACTGAAATCCATCAGATAAAATAAAAGATTTATCGTTGTTAATACTGAAAAATGCTGAATTTCTAACGATATCTTTTAAACCATGCAATGCTTTGTTGTTTTTATTTTGGAACTGTGCGAGAACAAATGCAAAAAGGTTTAATGAGTTATAGTTGTATGATGTTAGATTATTGAAGGTTTTCAATTGATTGATTAACGTGTTGTCTACACTATTTGTAAATGTATTTAATCCAGAAGCATCAGAAATTGATCCCTTGTGGACAAACGTATAATATCTGTTATTCTTATAGAAAACAAGCGGTTGAGGATCAACAACATTATAAGGTGCTTCAGTTGCATCACGAGAATGAGCAATAATTAATCGCGGATTGTTACTGATAATCGTATTAACAGCAGCATTAAAATTTGCTGTATCCATCCCAATATCTCTTGAGGAAGCAAAGCGATATGCATTCGGAGTAATCGTATAAGTATTGGTTGTTGGATTATAAAGATAAGAATATCCTGCAATTGGGACACCATTTTGGCGATAAGCAACAATGCTCCAGCCATCTTCACCATCTGAACTATTTCTAAAATAATTCAACGATGATGTCACATAAAAACTTGATAAAGCTTGGCCGTCTTTACTGCTGATAACCATTATTTTCGCATAAAGACAAGGTGTAACTGCTGATAAAATCAGCAAGATACATAATAAGAAATGCACTTTTTTAAGGTTCATAAACCCTCCCTAAAATTAATGC
>CAZNKI010000032.1:0-40336 GCA_964573665.1 uncultured Candidatus Cloacimonadota bacterium
AAATCATCCTCGTTCTGCATGCATCCTTGCTTGCAGCTAAAAGTATCGCGATCAACCTGATTGCAAAATCATCCTCGTTCTGTAAGCATCCTTGCTTGCAGTAAAAGTATCGCGATCAACCTGATTGCGAAACGAATTGCCAGTAGGGGCTGACCTGTGTGTCTGCCCAAACTGAATTGGTGCAAACAGGGATGTTTGCACAACGAGAGCAAGCTGGTAGCTAAATAATTGTGAATTGATTTAGAAATGTAGAAGTGTAATTGGCAAGCTGGTGGCAGCTTTGCTTACGGGGTGGTCATGAGAAATTGCATCTTTTTTTGATGTAAGAAGTTCATCTCTCCATAGGAGCTAAAGAATCCTAGCCCAGGGTGAAGCCCTGGGTCAAAGATAAAAAATTAAAATAGCCCCTTTGGGGGTGATAGAATATCTTGCGCACCTACGGTGCTTTTTTTGGGGTGTATCATTCACCCAGGGCTGCACCCTGGGCTAGTATTCTGTCACAGCTACGCTGTTCAGAAAATCGCTAATATCACACTTATATATTATGAAGAATTACATAAGACATTTTCATATTTGTAGGGATGTGCCAAACGTAGTGCGGTACATCCGAAAAAGAGAATATTATACCTTAATCAGCATCAGTATTTGTTGCTAATATTGCGGATTTACGGCATTCCGCAAGCTCCATTTCGCAAATCCCTACAGCTCCTATAAGTCTTTCGTGAATGATTTATGACTTTTCTGTCAGTACATTATTGTAATGCCTCCTACTATGTGGCAATCTTCTCTCAATTAATTCTTTAGTTTCCGTGTCTTCATGTTTATCAATAATTTTGGTAAGCTGGTAGATTACCATACAAAAAAGGTTCAAGCAGGGATGCTTGAACAACGAATTTGGGTAGGCGTAAAACCTATCCCTATCGCTTAATAAAAAACATTAATAGTTGATACTTTTTCTAAACAAACAAATCATAATCTATCTTTTTTCCATAAAACAAATAGCTGAACCGAGGGTGAACCGAGGCGAAACGGAGGGTAAACCAGATCCAAGAAGTCAAAATATCATGATTTTTCATCAAAATTAGCTTCTCAGATATATTTGATATAAAGTATTTTTGCATCAATGAATGCGAATAAGCCAGATTGATAACTCTGGCTTATTCACCCAGCTGTATTAAACTTGATTTCTATTCTGACTTCTTCTCCACAAACACATGACATTCCCATACAGGTAAAATAATATTCTGAGAACTGGCTAATTTCAGAACCGAGCAAATGATCGGGCATCCCTTATCTTCGCTTTCTGGCTTAAATTGCTGGCAATCCCAGCACATGCAAAACTCTTTCTGACGGTTATTTAAATCCTCTCTTACCCTATTGTTTCTCTCGTTTAAAATGTAATTCTTACTCATGGTCTTTCCTCCTTTTCTTTGAGTAAATTTCCCCATTTGATCGCATAATTCTTAAATGGGTGTAATAATTGAAATAATTCCTCTCCGAGTTCTGTAAGCGCATATCCATCATCAGAATTTTCAATGAGCAATGCCATTCTTAGTTCTTTAATACGGGTATTCAAAATCGTTGGAGAAATACTCTCACATTTTTCCTGAAGTTGTCTGAAATTCATTGGACTCTGGCTAAGATTCCAGATAATCCCCATCGACCATCTTCGCCCTAAGAGATCAAACAAAGCCATCACAGGCTTTCCAGACTCTGACCCTCTGACAGGTGTTCCTGGTTTTGGTATTTTTATCATCATCACCTCTCTTGCTACATTTTTTGTAGTAGAGATGATAGTCAATAATTATTTCAGTTTCTTTTGTATCATAAATTCATGGGTAGCTTTCGTTCAGAGCTGAATGCAGGTTAAAATCCTGCATTTATCGTTGTTTAGTCTATAACATACAGCCATTCTCTTCTAAATAAGAGAAATACGGATAAGCAGGATTGTAATGTTTTTGTAAAAAGGATTCTACTCGCTTTTTATATAATTTCTCTCCCAGTTTATCAACAATAGGGATAATCATTCTTTCCGTTTCGCAAAGCACAGGAGACACCTCCGTAATACACCCTGTCGTCTGTCTGTTGAGACAACTGCAATTATTATTGCATCGACTTTCTAATGCACATTCCTGACACACGGGATTCACTTTTTGGGATTCAATATTGAGTTGTCTTCTCTTAGCTTCGTTGAGTCCATGATAAACATCACCGATACAATAATCCAAACCATCCTTTCCATCACCGACAAATTGGACACAAGGATAGAGTTTGCCATCAGGAGAAATCGAAATCTGCTCTTCAGCCAGTGCGCATTTAACACATAAAACTTTATTGCCTTTTATGTGAGTGCCGAGCTTTACTTCAAATGGACTAAAATAGAATTTCTTCCCTTCAACTGAGAGCTTTTCATACAATTTGGCTAATTTCTTATATTCTTTTTTTAAGATGTTCAATGTTTCTTTAGTCCAGTTACCCGCATAATTGATCGAGGCAATCACATAACGAAAGCCTGTTTTTATCAGAAATTCCACCGAATCGTGGTAATACATCACTGTTTCAGGTGTGATCGTCATTAGGGCATGTGCATAAGGCTGATATTGTAATAGAAGTTTAGCCGTTTCAATCGTATGGGTAAAAGTAGCTTGATTTGATATGCTTTTACGATGAATATCATGTGCCTGTTCTATTCCGTCAATACTAAGAGCAATGCTCATTCTCACTTCATTTGCCCATTTTAAAAATGCTTCATCTAAAAGCATTCCATTGGTAACCATTTTTGTATGAAAGATAAACCTGTTGAGCTCATGTTGTTTCTGACACTCTTCAAGAGCTAATTTTATCAGATCCTTTTTCAGTAAAGGCTCACCTCCAAAGAAAATCAACCCGCAATTATTATGAGAAGTTTTCACCGCATATTGTATGCTTTGCAGTATTATTTGCTCATCCATCTCCATTGATTCTTCTGGGCGAGAATAGCAATAATCACATTTAAAATTGCAGGCAGTGGTTAAATGTAGGGTGTAATGCATTATTTCTTAGCTCCTGTCTTTTCTTTTTGATACCATTCTAAAAAGTCATCTACTTGCGCTTTTAGGGAGTCTAACTCTATATTTTTCTCAATTTCCAATTGTTTTTCATATATTTTCTCATACTTTTTCATATAAGCGATTTTCTTTTTAGGGGTCATTTTTTTATCTTCTCTATATTTGCTCATTTTCTTACGAATCTTTGCTGTTTTTTCTTTCACATAAGGGTGTTGATCATTAATCATCGGATCATAAAAAACAGCGCAGTTAAACTCATTGTAATTTTCGACTTCCTGACTAATAAGATAAGCCAATCCTTTTAAATCATAAGATTGGATTGTACCCATATTTGAGCGATATTGAACCAATTTTTGATAATCAGTCCTATCAACAAAAATCACGCCTAAATTATGTTCACGAGAAAACAAATCGACCTTTATATTGTAAGTCGAATCTGGATACACTTCTTTTTCAATGATTTTCTTCCCATGTCTTTTTGTGTTAGTTTCATACTTAAAATTTCTATTGTTAAGTCCTTCAAAAGTCTTATTTGATTCTTCAAAAGTGATCCCTTGCTTCGCAAAAGTTTCTACTATTATATCTCTGGCATCTGACTCAGAAACAAATATCGGTGACGACATTACCATGCAACCCGTAGATCCTCTTCCTTCTCCATGCTCAAAAACAGGTACTTGTATGTATCGAGATTGATTAGTTTCATCTTTCTTGAGTGGATCTTCTTTTAATGAATCGCTATATTCGATTTTAGTCTTTTGATCTACAGCATCATTATTCTGAATACCCGATAGAAAGAGCAAAGAGATTACAGTACTCATAGCTGTTTTACTTAAAAAAGGGAATTGTTTGGCTTCTGTAGGGGTAAACTCCTGTTGATTAGGGTAAGAAGGCTTATCGTACTTTTTAACCGCTTTCAATTTCATTATCGCTCCTTTGGAATAAGACCATGACTGCACATTCTTCACAAAAAATCCAATCTGTTACTCTCTGTTATATCTCTTTTTTTTTCATATAAACATTATCTGCTACTTTGTCAAATGATTTTATTCTCAGTTCATCAATTATTCCACCATTTTATTAAAATTCATGACAAATCCTTTATTCACAGGCATCAGCTCCATTTAACACCTTCTTACATCCTCCTTCTATCCTGTAGAAAACTGATCCGAAGATGCTTTCTTTTTTCTATTGACAAGAATTGTTAAATAATGATATTTAGTAAAAGAATAATTAACTAAATTTTGGAGTTTCAATGTGCAATAACAGTAAAATAATGCAAATTAGAAGCATACTTCTTCTATTGATCATTCTCAGTTTTACAATAAGCCTGTTTTGTAATGAAGCAGACAGCTTAAAATCAATGCCAGTAAAAGACAGCACAAGAGTAATTACTCCTCATGATGTTGCCTATGATGAAGCACCTGTAATTTTGAAATATTCTGAACCTGAATTACCAAAAAGATGTATAAATATTAGATCAAAAGAACCAATAACTGTGATATTAGATGTAGAAATCCTTGTTGATGGAACTGTAGGAGATGTTGTTGTAAAAGATTCTGTCAGTACAGATTCAAAAATGTTCAGAGACATGAGTATAGAAGCAATTAAAAAATGTGTATTTTCTCCAGCAAAAAAAGATGGGAAACCCATTGCTGTTTGGATTGTTTTTCCCATAACATATAAATTTGAGTATTAACATTTTAATTAAAAAATAGTTGTAAACTACCAATTGTCTTTGATTCCTACCTATTTCAGTTCTACGCCAATACTCCCTGTAATATGAGTATTGATTTAGAGAAAGTTCGTCTCCGTGCTGATATTTTCGACTTGCAGATGATCAATTTATCCAACGATAGTAATCTAAGAAAAGTTTTTCTGAGGCAAAAAATATTGTTTCTTAGAAATTAGAAAACAAGTCTTCTCTTAATGATGTGATTCTGTCTTGGATCTTTTCGATGATCATTTCTTTATTATCTGTAGTATCAATGAATTCAGGCTTACCAAATCTTACATAAGAGTTAAAAGGTAAAATAATGGAATCTCCTTTGGGTAAAGCTCTGCCAAATCCATACATAAATACTGGAATAAAACAAATATTTGGCCTTTCTAATAATACAAGTGATATTCCTTTTTTAAAAGAACTAAGTTGTTCGGGATCTCCTCTACTGCCTTCTGGAAAAACAATCAAGGAATAACCCTGATCAAGTTCATTGATCATCGATTTAATTGGATTAGTATAATGATCCTCGTTGATCCTTCGGCTGACTAACAAGCTATTGATGAAAAACATACTTAATAGACCAGATAATTTTGTTTTACCAAAGTAGTCTTTTCCAGCAACTGGTTTTACTCTTCCAATTAACTCAGAAGGTAATGATGCTAACAAAGCAATAGTATCTAAATGGCTATTATGATTTGCAACCAGAATAAAACTTTTCTCATTTTTAAGAAATCCTGTATCTGAGAAATTTACTCCTATGATAAGTTTTAAGTAAAACTTCAAAATCACAGAGTAAATTAGTTTTAATAATAATATACGCACTAATAAGCCAGGTAATATACAAAATGAAAAAATACAGGAGCGGTATAAATCAACGAATCTATACGGTCAAGTATACCTCCATGTCCAGGGATGATATTACCTGTATCCTTAATATGCAAATCTCTTTTTATTGCAGACATGACGATATCACCAGCAAATCCACAAAAAGCGATTAAAAAACTGACACAAACCAATTGAATCCCCTTTAATGGAGTCAGGAATCCGATAAAATATCCTATCAAAGTGGTCGATATCAATCCACCAATAAATCCTTCCCATGTCTTATTTGGGCTAATACTTGGAATGATCTTTGTTTTCCCAAAACTTTTTCCCCATATATACTGCATAATATCATTAATTTCTGTTAAAAATACAACAAACAGGAGTAATCCTCTACCACCTGATTTAAATCCTGTTAATGATGGCAAAGAAAGTAAATATGCTAAATGACTAATACCAAAAACCGTGAGCATTAATATCCATTGTAAAGATGCCATCGACTTTATTATGCCTTGTGTTTCTCCCTTGAGAACAAAACGTATCGGTAAAAGTAAAAACATCACTACCGGAATAAAAATGATAAATGCGCCATACCATCCAATAAAAGCTAAATAATACTGAACAGGTATTGAGATAAAAGCCCATAAAATCGCTCTCCTGTCATTCGATCTAAATCCCATTAGAGAATACAATTCTCTAAATGCAACAAATGATAAAAACCCAATGGCAACATAAGATATTTTTGTATTTACAAACATTGCAAACATAAAAACCAAGACCATAATCCACCATGATTTTGTTCTTGATTTTAATTCTTCAAGATGATAATCTGGCTTTATTTTGCCGAGAATATATAAAACGATACTGGCAATCATCAATAAAGAAAAAATCAATCCGACAATAATAAAAATTTCCGAGCTTAAGAATTTATCTATACTGAAACTATTGAGCATTTTTTAATCCCCTTTTAACTCTGATTATAGTACTTACAATAATTAAAAATACAATGACTGAAAAGATATAAGGGGAGATAGATTGGTTATAAATTCCAAAGTAATTTAGTATCCCATACAACCCCAAAAAGAATGCCCTGTCACTTTTTCCCATAGGTCCATCATAAGCTCTGGTGTTAGAAATCACTTTACATAAGACTCCAGCAAATTCATTAATAATACTTAAACATATAAAGATCACAATAATAATTATTAAACTGATTTCATATTTTATCAATGGAAGAAAAATTACAAAATCTGAGAAGACATCGCCTAACTCATTAAGTACTTCTCCTAATTTACTTTGTTGATGATACTCTCTTGCCATCATACCATCCAAAGCATTTAAAGCCATTCTTATTAATAAACCTAAAGGTAAAACTAACCAAAATATTGGATAGGCATCTGCAAACCAAAACATGATACCGATTATTAAAGATAAAAACACTGCCGAAATAGTGATTTGATTTGCACTTATCTTTAACTGGTATAATTTCCTTAATAGAGGCCTTAACACATTCTGAAACAATGGTTTGATCTTATATATAGATATCATTACTACCTCAAACTATTTGCGTTGATTATCTAAAATACATATTTACTCTCAGAGTAATATAAGTCAAGGTTTTTATATCACTGACTTATATAGCTCTTTTATCTAATCTCTCAAACCTCCATTCGCCCCAAAAATAAATAATGTATACATTTTAATATCTATATCCAGTTCATCTTACATCTTCTCTCTCTCCCATAGAAAACTACGGGAAAATTGATTCTTTTTTTCTATTGACAAGAATTGTTAAATAATGATATTTAGTAAAAGAATATTTTTAAGAAAGAAAAGAGGTACTTATGAAAAAAATTATGTTTAGTTTTCTATTTTTATTATTGAGCATAGCTTTAATCGCTCAGAGTTTTTTTGAAGAGCCCATTACTATTTGTAAAAACACCTACTCAAGCATTCAGGAAGGCATAGAAACTGAAGATGGGCTAATGATGCTTTATACAGATGTTTCTAAACCACAAACCAAGTTAATGCTTCAAAAAATTGATGTTTACGGACAGAATGTTTGGGAAACGCCAATATGTATTGATAGTACCTATTTTAACTTAATTGAGGTTAAAATAATTAAAAACTCAAATAACGACTTTTTTGTTGTTTGGGTTGTACCAAACTATTCAGATATCAACCATACGCTTATTCCTAATTCAATATTCAGTATGAAATTTGATCTTTCTGGGCAGTTACTATTACCAAAAACTCAAATTAGCCAAGGTTCATATAATCATAGAACTATAAATTTAGTTCCAGATTTAAATGGAGGATATTACATAAGCTTCCTTCAGTCAAATTATAATGCAACATATAATGGTCTATTGAAAGTAAGACATTTAAACAGTGTGAATCAAAGCAATTGGAATAATGAATCTCTTACCGTTTCAGATGTACAATTAATGAAGCATCTTTCTCTTTTTCCAGACCAGTCAGATCAAGTCACTTTTTTCTATTCAAAAAAGTCAGGTCCATGGAATGACGAATATATCTATGCATCAAAAATATCAGCATCAGGAATTATTAGTAATTCCACCATTGTAGATACATCGAGATATAATTCAAATCTTGGGCCTTTTGAGTCAAAAAGATATGACATTATAAAACTTAATGAAAATCAGTTTATTATTAGCTCTGGAATCTATGACACTATTAACTCTGTAAAATCATTTGATCAGAACTTTAATCTTCAATGGCAGAATAAATATCTAATCGACACAGAATCGCAATCAAAACTGATAGCAGTAGATTCAAATGATTTCATAATAATTTATAGAGAATCTAACAGTCTGATTAGAGTAAAAAAAGTGAATCAAAATGGAGAAACCATTTTATCAACTGAATATCCCACCCAAGGATATCAATCAGAGATCAACACTGTCCATAAATATTCGAACCACTTGTTTATAAAACAAGTAGACAAGTTTAGTGATAATCCAACCTCCATTTCTCCTATTATAAATTATAAAAGAAAAATTATAAACTTAAATCTAAATACATGGACTATTGATACTGATTCAACTCTGAATCTCAATACAAGTTCGTTTCCTAAGTTAGATTTTTTCAGTTCTGAAAAGCTATACTCTTTTCAAAAAAATAATGATCTTCAAAAAGACTATATGCTAAAACTGTTTAGAATAACAACAAATTATCTTATCTTTTCTAAAAACAACTTCTTTTCTCATGATTATTATAGTATAGATGAGTATAAATCAACACAGTATCAAGACAAAAACCTTATTAGATTTACAAGTCAGCCTGGTTTCTATCTCGTTGATTCTCAGGGTAATTCTTCCCAATTCAGCACTAATGAATCACTGCCTGAAGGATACAAAGTTAATCAATTATCTACGGTTTTTAATGATAAATTGTTTGTCACTTATAATACAACCATAACGAATTCATTTAATGAGTCTTATACAATGTCAAAGGCAAGTCTGATATCTCAAAATGGAGAAATTATTAGTGCAAGCGTTTTTAATCATAACAAAAGTGATATCCATGTTGAAGAAAATACTTGCTGGGCTGCCTTGCAAGGTACTCATCTGATTGGCAACAGCAGTATCGATTATATCAATCTATATAAATTTACTAATACTGACCCGTCAATATCAGCCTCTACTGAAATTATTTCGGGATATAATCTTATAGGCATTAAAGGGAGATACCTTTTTGTTCATAATCAATCGATATTAAAAGTTTTAAAGTTCAATGATAATGCACAAGTTTGTGATAATTGGAATCAGAACGGAACAGTATTGTCATATTCCTGTCCTTCGAATTCACAGTTAAAAATTTTATATACAGAAGAAACAACAACTGGAGTACTAATAATTTGGCAAGAATATAACTTAGGGTATAGTTATATAAAATATGTATTTGTTAATCCTGATGATGGACAATTAATTACTCAAAATCCTCTAATAATCCATCAAGCATATTCTATAATTAAGGAATGCAAAATAATTAAACATGAAAACAGATACTTTTTCTCAATTCCTTCTTCTGATAATTATGGCCATTATTTGAATGTCAATGCCTATTATCTCAATAATTCAATATTTACTCTTAACTGGGAAAAGGATTTAACTGATTTTTATTATGAGAATAAAAATATTTATAATTATGACATGCATCTAATTAACAATAAGTTACTTATAGCTTTGGCACGAGGACAAGGAATTTATATCAGAACTCTTAGTTTATCAGGGAACTCTGATCAATATCCTTATGGACTTTTACTCTATAGAAGTAATAGCTTTTGCAACTCAATACGAATAATTCCATCTGATGAAACACATACATTCATTAACTGGAATAATGGATATGATGAGTTATTTTGTCAGTTCATTAATGTTTCAGATTTTTTAGATACAAATGATTTTGACTCACCACCAATAGAGGCATTGACACTTCATAATTATCCTAATCCTTTTAAATCAACAACAAGGATAGACCTCTCACTAAAAACACACAGTACAGTCAATATTTGTATTTATAATATTAAAGGACAAAAAATACGAACCATCGTCAATGAAAACTTAGATAAAGGGGATCATTCATTTATCTGGAATGGGAAAGATAATAATCATCTCGATTGTGCGAGTGGTGTTTATTTTGTTCGTTTAGAAACAAGTGAAAACATCCAGGTAGCAAAAATATTGAAATTAAAATAAGGAGCATCAATGAGTAATAACAGTAAAATAATGCAAATTAGAAGCATACTTCTTCTATTGATCATTCTCAGTTTTACAATAAGCCTGTTTTGTAATGAAGCAGACAGCTTAAAATCAATGCCAGTAAAAGACAGCACAAGAGTAATTACTCCTCATGATGTTGCCTATGATGAAGCACCTGTAATTTTGAAATATTCTGAACCTGAATTACCAAAAAGATGTATAAATATTAGATCAAAAGAACCAATAACTGTGATATTAGATGTAGAAATCCTTGTTGATGGAACTGTAGGAGATGTTGTTGTAAAAGATTCTGTCAGTACAGATTCAAAAATGTTCAGAGACATGAGTATAGAAGCAATTAAAAAATGTGTATTTTCTCCAGCAAAAAAAGATGGGAAACCCATTGCTGTTTGGATAACCTTACCCATAATTTATAAAACTGAATATTAAACATTTTAATCAAAAAATATCCGTTGTAAGCTACCAATTGTCTTTGATTCACACCTATTTCAGTTCAACGCCTATACTCCCTGTAATATGGGTATTGATTTTGAGAAAGTTCGTCTCAGTGCTGATATTTTCAACTTGAAGCTGATCAATTTTCCCTGTGATGCTGATCATCTCATTGACTTTGGTATTGTTGATGGCATTTTCTGTTTCGAGTCTTGATTTTTCAAGTATTTCAGTCGTATTATATCTCAGATTCTTTTCTATCTTTGAGAGAAAGAGTTTATTGACCAACCAGGAGGCTTTGTTATAAAGCAGATTGCTGGTATTGACATCAAAATCCAGATCCTGAGCATAGATCTCTTTTGTCTCAGGATTATATACCAGTTTGCTCACCAAATAGACATCACCCTTCGTCTTTTTTGATTCAATATTTACTTTACAAACGACGATATCGCCCATCCCATAGAGACTCAATGTTTTAATCTTAACTTTTCTATCTGTTCCAGGCAAATCAAATTCCTGATTCAGTATATTCTGTTTCGCGATCTCTTCCAGAGCTTTCATTTCGACATATACGGGCAAATTGATATTGAAGTCATTTTTATTCGCCTTTTCATTTTTAAGTGGGATCAATTGACCATTCACAGGATTAGGCGGATTATCACCGACGTAGGTTTTTACTTTGGAAATAAGCGAAATATTGAGTAAAAGCGTTTTGTTGTCCAAAGATACCGGGCTGGCAAAATTAAAAGATTCAGGCTCAAATATCCCCCATATTTTCACGGGCTGTTCAGAAAACAATACAGGCGCTTTGATCATATTCCAGTAATTGTTCGCTTCTTTCCTAAGATCAAGTGCACTTTTTATTTGGTCGTTGATCGCCTTATTGATTAGAGGTAATTGACTTTTAATATTATCACTGGCAATCTTGGCAAAGGTAATTTTAAAGCCAAGAACATCTACAGAAGGTGCTTTATTCAGTTGAAAATCAGAATCTGTAATCGCCAGGAGGTTCCAGTTCTTGTCAATATTGATCAAAGTGGATGTTTTTAATATAATCTTTGCATCAAAATCCTCGTGATGACTGAGTTTATACACATTAAAGGCTAAATTATAGGATCCCAGTTTTTGATTCACATTCGCTTCAGACTTCCAGTTCACTCGTCCCTTGATATAAATCGGAATCGTAGTGTTCACCTTGCCATTAATGGTTTCCAGTGTAATCGCACCATCTCGTTTAACATCCAGTTGCATGGTCACCCCATGCCCTGCATCGATATCAGACTCAGAAAATAAGTCATTGGGAACGCTCTTATTGAGAATGCTCTCAAACTGCTTGATGTTGATTTTTATCGGAATATTGATTGTAGAAGGATTCACAGGCTCTGCTGGGTTTATCTTTTCGGGGACTTTGGGCATTTCTGGTTTTAATGTTACGCATGACGAAAGTATAAAAAACATGAAGATTGGGATCACACGTAGTATCGTTTTTATTTTTGAATATTGTTTTAGATTGATCATTGCCTTAACCTCATAATTTGTTTTATTATTAATCATATAAATTATTCATTATCTTTCATTTCTTCATTTACTTCACTACCTAATTGCTCATCAGTTTCCTCTTTTTCAGGATGATAGTATGAATTGATTACTTTCAATACATCGTTATGTATCGCAGCATAATCTAACTTCTTCTTATAAAAATACATCTGCATAGAATCTATATTTCTAACTCTTAAATGCATAATATAGTCAAATTTGATTGAGCGATCTCCAAATTTATGAAACTTTAAGATATGAATTCTAAAAGCATTAACGTATTCATCTTTTTCCAAATCCTTTTCATAAATCAAATATAAAACTTTTGTAAATGATCCTTCTGTTTCTTTATCTCCTAATTCAGGATAATTTTCGTAAGCAAGCACTTTTTTATCTTCATAATCAAACTGATCAATAAGACAACCAAATTCAAGACTTTCTGGTAATAGATCCTTTTTATATGCTTTTTTGAGTATTTTTTTGTATTTGCCAGCTTTATTAAATTGACCTGTTTTATGGTAAGATAATATTATCCTATTAACAATCTCATAAAAGTAACTTTCATCGAAGATCTCTTTATCTTTGATTTTGTTGTACCATGAATAACTCATTTCTGCATACTTTAAAGCATCTACCCATTGATTTTCAAAACCAAAATCAAAACTTTTGTGATAATAAGAAATGGAGTAAATAGAGCACATTTTATCATATTCTGGACTATTCTTTGGGATACTTTTCTGATTTTCTTCTAATTTTTTAATTGCTTCATCATAATGATGATTCATCATTAGGGTATAACTTTCTAACAAGTTATAAATATCTTGTACTTCAGTTAACTCATTGAGAGTTTCACTTTCTGGAACATTAGCAAGCAATGATAATCCAAGTATTATAATTAACAACACAATAAAAAACTTCTTCATGAACACTCCTCAATCCTCTGTATAAAACAATATTTTAAATAAATGTATCAATCAAAATATCACAAAATTTGAGTTGATCTCTATGTTAAAAAAGTGATTATTCGTTTACATGTCAAGGAAATTTATATCTAACGTCATTAAATAATGATTCTATGCCCGATTTTCAAATGATTTTAAACTATATGAACTAAACATCACAAATCAAAATATCCTGAAACATTTTAGCTCAATGTGAATTATATAATATGTAAATATCCAGTATCAAAAATGAGGTTTGTATGAGAAAGATGATTTTGAGTCTGATAATTTTTGTATCTTTATTCATCAGCAGTTGTTATGTAGCTCCACATGAGGTTTACCTTATGAGACTTGTCCCTCCCAATCAGGAAAACTCATTATGGCTGAATGGAAAAGAACTTAAGAAATTATCAACCGAGAATGCTGAGTTGATTGTTAATTATGAAACTTGCAGTAATGGATATCTGATCTTCAATCTTTCTATTGCTAATCGTTCTGATAAAATCATGCTGATCTCACCTACAGATTATTTTATATTATACAGAAATCGTTTAAAAGAAGCATATCGTGAAAATGCAAAAGATCCAGAGAAAATGATATTGAATATGGATAAAAGAATAGAAAGATTGAATGCTGAAAATGCCAGTGAGAATCGAACAGAATTATTATTTTCACTCTTTGATATTGTTGGTGATTTCCAGAAGCAAACACCTGAAGAACGAGAAAAAAGGAATGAGAGTCAAAGAGAACGCGTGGAAAGTCATGAAAATACGATAGATCATAACAATAATTCTATCAGATCTCTCTCCGAATATAGAGATTCTATATCAAGAGTTGCGCTTCGTAAAACGACACTTATGCCTGGTCAAATGATGTCAGGAAATTTATATTTTGCTTCTGGATATAATATCAGAAATCTTACGCTTTATTTACCAGTTGATCAGGATACGCTACTGGTGAATTTTAAACCTGTTAAACAATAAATTTACTCGAGAATATAGCCTAAAAACTCATATCCAGCAACTTATTTGAATTATAAAATTTGATGTTGTTTTCATCAAATTCTTCTGGATCCCATTTACCACCAATCCATTGTACTGTTATATCATATTCGGAATGATTCTCATCATTTATGATCATAAGAAGATCTTCATAACCTGTAACTCCTCCACAATTTTCCGGAGGACTCTTTCTTGCGCCACCAGTACATACAGGATACTTTTGCCCCTTCTCTTTAGGCAAGATCGCTTCAAGCTTTACTACATGAAGCCAGCTATCCCCAAAATCATACAAATAATCAACAATCATACCCATTTTATTAAAAACTGAATTTAAATCCTTTTTCCAGCTAGGATATATTTCCATTTTATAACTGAGATATCTTTCTTCTGGAATTCCAATTTTCTTGATTTTTTTATTAATTTGATATTCAAACTGATGTAAATGACAATTTTTCCATTCAAATACAGATTGAATAGCAGAATGTAAATCCCAAAAACTTGAATCAGAAGAGATTAGTATTCTTCTCCATATCTTCGGTTCAGTATCTTTTAATTCAATATAAAACTGTAAAACTGGATCATTTATTGTATAAGTCTTGGATCCTTTTATATTTTCCAAAGTTATTCTTTCCATTATAACCTTCTTAATTAATTCTCTTTACCACTCAGCATTACCAAACTTCCAGATTTCTAACTTGATTCCTTTGAAGTATTGGATTTCATTGACTTCATCAGTAGACCAGTTTTGGCTTTTATCTCGGTCAAAAATCAGGATATGAGCTTCTTTTTCGCCACATATATGAGCATATTCAGCAGTTTGAACTAAGGCTTCTTTGATCACTTTATCATAATTTAGTTTTTTGTGGATTACTTTAAGTTCCATGACAATATTTTGTATGAAGAATTTACCATCTTTTTGATATTGCCATTTAAGCATTAGATCTGTTCTTTTTCGAGAAAGCCCATATTCACGATTCACATAGCCAGAACCGTTGGCAACTCTCTGCAAAAAGGCTTGAGTAATCAATTGAGGTGCGGCTTCCTGATAACCAGCAATATTGCTGCCCCAAATACCTGTGTTTTCATTCCAGAAGTCCTTTAAAAGAGTTAAAAGCGTATGAACATTGATGCTGCCATCTGGTTCAATCCATACAGGTCTGTACATCGATTGAAAATTATCCTGCTGTTCTTTACTTAGTTCACGAGGTAAAATTTCTTTGTATATTTGATTGGCGATCTCGATACCATATTCACCATATTTGATTAATCCTAAATCATAACAATAGTCTTTATCATCAACATTTGCCTGAGTTTGACTGCCTGTAAGCATTGGTAAAATCACTCTTCGGACACGATCTTCTTTGAGCTTATCCGTCAGATGATCTAAATGAGTTTGCCGCGATAAAATCAGACGTT
Source organism: uncultured Candidatus Cloacimonadota bacterium (assembly GCA_964573665.1). Lineage (GTDB taxonomy): Bacteria > Cloacimonadota > Cloacimonadia > Cloacimonadales > WRIO01 > JAGOCT01. Next base: position 15,661 of record CAZNKI010000032.1, read on the forward strand.
CTTTGGCAATCTCAAACATTTGTGATGTGATTGTCACCGAAGGATCTCTGTTTTCTTTGATATTGTAGGTCACTTCATAGGCTAAAGCATTAACCAGCCAGGGTTGCCCATCTGTATAATTCATAACCCGTTCATAGCATGATTCTTCAAATTTTTGTCCCGTTTCTGCTGTGTGTTGCGCATAAAGATTAACGATATCTGCTTTTGAAAAATTACCTAATCGCAATGATTCTGCTTTGATATTAAAGGCAGAACCACCAGTAATAATATCTTGCCCGCTACTTTGAATACGATAATCTTTGATATCCCTAACCCCACATAAAACTACGGTTGAAGGAAATGAAGCTGGACGTTTTGTATAACCTGCCCGTAATTGCCGTAAAACTGAGATAAGAGAATCACCAACTAATGAGTCAATTTCATCAATGAGAAGTACTATGGGTTTATTAACCTGTTCAGTAATATAGCTCAAAATACTATTCAATCCATTCTCTGCTTCGATGCGTTCATAATACTCCAGAGCTTTATCTCCATCGAATGTATTTTTAAGTAAGTATCGAACATTATGTATTAATTCTGTAACAATCGCCTTTAATGATCGCTGAATATCATTTCTGCTTGCTTGTCCTACTTCAAAATTGACATAGATCGACAGATATCTGCCTTCATGATTAAGATATTCTTGTAAAGCAAGTAATGAACTTGTCTTACCCGTTTGTCGAGGAGCATGAAGAATGAAGTACTTGTTTTGTTTAATCAATGTGAGGATTTCGTTTAAATCCCAACGTGATAAAGGGTCTATTTTGTAATGATCTGGTTGATTCACTGGCCCAGCAGTATTAAAGAATTTCATCTTTTGCTCCTTTTAAACAAATCCATAATATTCATCGTTTTATCTATTGTCAAATGATTTGTATAAAACAGCAATATTCTTTTAATTAAATATAAACAAGGCTGTTCAAAATGAAATCGTTTAAATAACTGACAATTAATCTTTGCTTATGTATTATAGAATATTGCGCTTCTTACCGTTTCTTCGAGTAAGCCTAATTTAATCAATCTCAATTCTATAGACCCTTTTGATCTCTGATGTACTTTAGCAATTTCATAAATCGAAACGCCATTCTTAAATAATTCGATCATTCTTTGTTCTTCTTCATTTGTCCAGGCTTTACCATGATTTGGTAATTGATTTTTCTTAGAATTTTGCTTTTCTCCCTCTGATAATATTGAAGCACAAAGATTGAACGCTCTGATTACTTGAGGATGATTACAAACACAATCCAATGGTAATACTTCACCAGTTATCGGATTAATCCCATCAGCTAAATGGACTATTATTTCCTCTGCTTCTTTTTTGTTCATATGACGCCTCCTTTGTCATTGAATCAATATTTCTGATTTATGTCATAAAATAGTCTAATTTCTTATTTGTCAAATGTTTATTTTAATACTGATAAAAAAACTTGAATGATTTCTGCAAATTGACAAACTGGTTTTAGTTTGAATACTCTTTGATCAGGAGGAAAATATGGAACAAATCAACACATTGGTTTTAAAAGATCCTGCAATCTATCCAAGTGAAGAAGTCTTAAAAGAGGTTTTAGATGCGTCATACCCTGTGTACCTTGAGTTATTGGAAATATGCAAAAATTACCAGTTAAACCTTGAATGGCGATACTACAATGACGGGAAAGCATGGTTAGCAAAAATCTCCCTCAAAAAGAAGACAATGATCTGGATGTCAGCATGGACTGGATTCCTCAAAGCAACTATCTATATACAGGAAAAGTATTGCGATCAGTTGTATCAGCTCAATCTCACTGATGATCGTATTCAGTTCATACAGAATACCAAAAATGTTGGCAAATCCAAACCCTGTATGTTTGAACTTAAATCTTCAGAAATTTTAAAAGAACTTGAAACGGTATTAATTTTCAAAATGTCATTGAAATAAATAAAAGCAGACAACTAGAGAGCATTAAAAAAATCATGGAGCTGGCTCGGCTCGAGCCGTAAATAACAAAATATAGAGGACTCAAATACTATAAAGTATCTGTAAAAAATGTGCCTTTTACTTAAGTAATATCAATTAAGAGGGCAAGAGAGAGTCAAGGGAGAGCGAAGAGAGAGAGAGAAATGAACCCTTGATGATCAAATAACGGTCTTTTATTTAATTGATATTGACAATATGCACTTGCAGGTACTTTGTACAAATAATACAAATATCGACTACTTCAATAATGAAATTAAGAGCTTTGAAATAGCTATGGAGCTGGCTCGGCTCGAGCCGTAAATGCCGATGAATAAAGGACTCCACACCTAAGAAATCACCTTTTATATTCTAACTCAAAGCTCTCAAGTTTAGTCACTCTTTTATTTCTTTGGTAATTGTGGAATAAAGGAACTGGTTTTTCTGATATATTCTCGATACTCTGGATTGGTCTGATATTTCTTTTCCAACAAAGGAATTCCAGATACTTTCAAAAGCAGAGTCGTAATAATGAGCGGACTAATTACAGAAATCCAACCCCACTGAACATTGAGTATAATTATGAAAATACCCCACCACATCGCCGATTCACCAAAATAATTGGGATGACGCGTATATTTCCACAATCCTCTGTCCATGATTTTTCCTTTATTAAGAGGATTCTGCTTAAACTGAAACATTTGATGATCACCGACTGCTTCAAAAAAGAAACCTGTCAGCCAAATGAGTATGCCGATAAGATCTATATAATTCAATGTTTTTGCCTGGCTCTGAGTTAATAAAAACAGAGGATAGGCTATGGTCAGCATAAAAAATCCCTGTAAGATAAAAACCTGCAGATAACTTCGAAGCTTCCAGTGTTTCCCCCATTCCTTTTTCCACTGGGCATAGCGAAAATCTTCCTTTTTACCTTTATTCCTGATAAAGATATAAATCGCCAGTCTAAAACCCCAGATAATGACAAAAGCGCTGACGAGTAATCTCCGAAGAGAATATTCTGGTACAAGTATCAGGAACAAACCTGTGATAAGAATAAATCCCAATCCCCAGGCAATGTCCACGATGTCGTTCTTTTTGAGAATTACTGCCAATAAAAAAAGCAGATTCATATAGAGAAATACTGAACTGCATACGATCAAAACCGCTTGAAAATCAATCATAAGAAACTCCGATACCCACTGCGCCAATTCCGTTATGCACCCCCACAACAGGTGAAAGAGGCATGATATAAGCTGGTTCTTTGCCTGTGATGATCGTTAAAAGTTCAGCATATTCTTCAGCTCTTTCCTGAGCGTCAGCATGAACGATTGCATACTCCCAAAGTTTGTTTTGCTCAAGCTCTGATTTGATAATATTAACGATCTTATTCATATTGCTTTTTCGGCTAAAACTCTTACCATAAGCTAATGCTTTGCCTTCAGCATCCAGAGAAATGATAGGTTTCAGGTCAATAATGCGGCAATCATTTCTGTAAGCGGTTTCACTCTTCCACCTCTAACCATATACTTTAAAGTATTGATATCCGTGTAGATTTTAGTTTTGGAAATCCACTGTTCGGTTTTATGAATAATTTCTTCATATTTCATGCCCTCAGCAACTGCTCTGGCAACTCGTAACGTGACTAAGCCTTCTGATACGGAAAGATGATGAGAATTAATCGTCGCAATTTTATTTGATCCTATTTTGGCAGCCTGAATAGATGAAGTTTGATATATTCCACTCAGTTTATCAGAGATATGGATAGCGATTACCTGATCAAAGTGGCTCGCAATATATTCCAGAGAGTGTTTCACCACAGCAGGTGAAGGTTGAGAACTAAGCGGATGATCCTTGTCTTTTTTTAGTAGAGAATAAAACCTCTCTGGGCTAATTGTAAGTGAATCAAGATATGATTTACTGCCAAAATTGATACCAAAAGGAATCCTGCTGATCTGATACTCATCAAGAATATTTTGTGGGAGATCACAAGCCGTATCTGTCACAATGCCGATAGAATACTTTCTGTCATGACTGATTTGATACTGCCGAAGCATATCATCCACTTTTGAACCAGATACCTTACCCAGCTCAAACAGTTTACTAAAGAGTTGATCAGGTTCATTGGTATGAATATGAATATGAAGTTTATTTTGACCACCTGCAAGGATGAGAGAATCGCCAAACTTACTCATCGTTTCTTTAATCTTTTGAACAGAGGAAGAAGAATCACTGAGTACGGCTTCAGCACAATATCGGTATTTGTCAGGAGCTGTGGTATGAATGAGCTCCATCTTGGATTCAGGAAGAGAATTCGCATTAATCCCTGATATTTTTAAAGAGCCGTGACGAATATAATCCACGATCCCTTCAAGAAAAATGACAAAGCCACTCGCTCCAGCATCGACAACCCCAGCATCAGCCAATACTTTCAGTTTTAGCGGTGTTTCTTTTAGTGATTTTTGAGCAGCAGTCAAAGAATCAGTAATCAGATGAAAGAAGTCTGTACTTTTCGAGCTTAGCTCTTCCAAAGTTTCTGCCCATTCCCTGATTACAGTTAACATCGTACCTTCCACAGGATTCATCAATGATGCATAGAGATGTTTTACTGCTCTATGAGCACTCAAAGCAAAGTGTTTTGTCGTCATGATATTAATTTCTGGTATTTCATGACTCAACCCATGAAGATATTGAGCAAAAATTTTACCAGAATTACCCCTGGCGCCATTCAATGCTGAGTCTGCAATGGAATGAAGGGTCTCTTTCAAAGTTTTACCAATTCTGCTACTATCCAAAATTGCCTGCATTGTCATAGCAAGATTAATCCCTGTATCAGCATCGGCAACGGGAAAGACATTGATTTTATTCAGGTAGCCCTGTTTTTCTATCACAGCATTACTGCCTGCAAGTAGTCCGAGATAAAACCTCTTTCCATCCAAATACTTAATGCGCATTATCTCAATCCCATACCTGAGGCATTTTGATCAGTTTGTCTGTTTGGTAACCCTCTTTCTGCATATTCATCAAGATATTTTGATAATCAGAATCAGATATAGATGGGGTCCTACTCATTATCCAGGCAAACTTTCGGTTTGGTACGCCAATGACTGTATATCGATAATCATCTGCCAGATCAATTACCAAATAAGGAGACCAAAATGGTTTAAACAACTGCACTCGCCATTCTGCTTTAGTATCTTTATTGTAGATTTTGCCTTTGGGGGTAAGCACTTTCTCTTTGCCTGATGGGCTGCCCTTTCTGAATGTATATGTGATGGCAATGCTTCCATCAGGATTTATTGCGTAATTTTCTATGCCATTGACTGCATTTTTTTCTATCATATTGGGTAGGATCGCTATGACATACCAATCACCCATGAATCTGTCCAAATCAACTTGTGGGACGGTTTTATATTCTTTTGTACATGCGCTAAGCAATCCCATTATGACAGCCAGTGTGATAAACTTAATCATTTCAATGCCTTCTCAATTGCAGAGATGACTTCTTCATCCAATGGTTTAGTCGAAGACCCAAAACGGTTGATGACCTTACCCTCTTTTGAAATGAGAAACTTATTGAAGTTCCAGCTGATCTTTCCGCCAAATTCTGGATTGCTTGCCTTATCAGTGAGGTATTTGTATAATGGATGAATATCTTTGCCTGCGACAGAGATTTTTTCAAACATCGGAAAGCTAACACCGTATGTCAAACTACAAAACTTCTGAATAGATTGATTATCTCCTGGTTCCTGATTCAAGAAATTATTTGCAGGAAATCCCAAAATCACAAGCCCCTCTTTTTCATATATCTTATATAAATCCTGTAACCCCTCATATTGTTTGGTAAAACCGCATTTACTTGCAGTATTGACGATCAACAGCACTTTTCCTTTATAAGTATCCAACTTAATATCTTTTCCGTCAATGCTTTTCATAGTAAAGTCATAAACCGATGTTGCCATCAGCATAGAAATACTGCTCAACATGATTAATACCAATAGATAGGCTATGGTGTGATGTATATTTATCTGAATCATCTTTTCTCCTTTTTTATCTTTGTTATTTTATAATGAGACTTTTTGTGTAATGAAAACCTCATATATTATAAAATAATCACTTATTCGATCATTGTCAATCTTATTTTCTTACATTTATTATTTCCTGTTCTTATTTTAGAATATTTGTTCTATTTTTCTCTTGATAGATGATTTCGTTTTTAGAATATGTATTCTAATTAATCAATAAAGGAGATGAATCATGAAAATATGCGTGATGAATGGCAGTCCAAAACATGAAGAATATAGCGTAAGTATGCACTACATCAAATATCTTGCGAAAAGATTTCCTCAGGTTGAATTTGAAATTATTAATATTGGTAGCAGAATTAAAGTTATTGAAAAAGATGAACAATTATTTAATGATATTTGTCAAAAGATTAAATCAGCAGATGCTTTGATTTGGGGTTTTCCACTCTATTTCTTGTTGGTGGCATCACAGTTCAAGAGATGGATCGAATTAATCCATGAAAAGCAATGTGAATCAATATTTCAGGGAAAAGCAGTTGCAACGATTGCCACTTCGATTCATTTTTGCGACAATTTCGCATTAAACTATATACGTTCCGTATCAGAAGATCTTGAAGTGAATTATTTTGATTCTTACAGTGCAGAAATGAATGATCTGAATAAAGAAAATGAGAGAGAACGATTCACTAAGTTTGGCTCTAATTTCATTGATTTTATTCAATCAGGTAAGTCTAACCCTCGTGTTTCACTACCATTAGTTCATTCTTCAGCTAAAATGCATTTAGAAAGAGCTTCAGCAAGCCTTTTAAAGACATCAAAGAAGATATTAATCCTCACTGATGAAGGCGAGAGAGATCATAATCTCAAGGAAATGACAGCATATCTGGAGTCAGTACTGGGACATCAGGTGCAGAAAATTCATCTTGATGATTTTCAAATGAAGGGTGGCTGTTTGGGATGTATCAAATGCGGGTATGATTTTACCTGTATCTATGATCAGCAAGACGCATATCGAAAAGTATTTGAAGAAAAAGTTCAAACCGCAGATATCATCATCTTTGCAGGAAGTATTCATGACAGGTATTTATCCTCAAAGTGGAAGATGTTTTTTGATCGCTCTTTCTTCCATAATCATAGCTCACTCATCAGTGGTAAACATGCAGGTATGATCATATCAGGACCATTAAGACAAATGTCCTCATTACAGGATTTGTTCAGCACCTATTTTGAAGTTAATGGCGTACAATTAGCGGGAATCGTCTCAGATGATCAGGATCAAAGTGAAATGATAAAAATCCAGATTCAGAACTTAGCTGAGAAACTGATCAAATGCTCTGAACAAAGTTATCATGCGCCGATGACCTTCTACGGTATTGGAGGCAAAAAGATTTTCCGGGATGACATTTACAGCAAACTCCGATTCCCATTTATTGCAGATTTCAAACATTACCGTCAATCAGGCAATTTTGACTTCCCGCAAAAAGATAAGAAGATTATTTTTCTCAATAGCATATTGAAGTTCTTGACAATTTTCCCCAAAATAAGAAAAGCATTGTATGATAAAGGGATGGAAATTGGTGTCTATCAACCTTTAAAGAAAGTAATTGCAAGCACAGAGGCATTTAATGAATAAAAGTGATCTGACCCGAAGCAGGATATTGCAGGTCTCATTAGATATGTTTAATCAATTAGGTCCGGACAATGTTTCCACAGTCCTGATCTTTAAAACACTTAAAATCAGTCCTGGTAATCTTTACTATTATTTCCGAAACAAGGAAGAGATTATCAGGGCTTTATATGAGCAAATGACCCTTGAATATGAAGAGAACTGGAACATCTCTGAAATGCATGGGGCTGATCCTCAAATCTCGCAAAAGATTGTACAAAACCTGCGAATCTTTTACAAGTACCGATTTTTAGTGAATCACATGAGCGCTTTAGTTCATAATGATGCTGTTTTACGAGATCGTTATCATCAAGTCACAGAACAAAGACAAAATGAACTGAGTGCTTACTTTTTAACATTAGAACAAATTGGAATTATGAATTTTAATCATCAGGTTGATACAGTGAAGAAACTGGTTTCCTTACTTTGGTTCATTGGCGAGTTCTGGTTGATGAACTATGAGCTCAATCATGGAAAGATTACAGAATTAAGTGAAATACATGAGCAAGAGTATCTAAGTATGAACCATTTTCTTACAGGTAATTATCTTACAGAAAAAGGTAAATCCTATTTGGGAGAGATGCATAAGGAAAAATGATAATCTAAATCAATATTTTTTAAAAGCTTTGTAGATATCTTCTTTCTTCTGAGCCATAATTAACTGATCTACAAAAGACTTTTGTGAAAGCAGTTTTGATATGGCTGATAACATTTTCAATTGTATCTGATGATTTCGAGTAGAAGTAAGAATAAAAAATACAAACTTTACCTTAATGCCATCGGGAGCATCCCATTCAAGATCTTCTTCCAAACGACAGAACAGCAGGAATGGCCGATCTCCTTCGAGAATTCTGGCATGAGGTATTGCCAGAGATTTTCCAATGCCTGAACTAAGAATTTTCTCCCGATTTACAATCTCATCATATATAAATTCCTGATCAATTTGAGTGATTTGAGAGGCATGTTTTGCCAGTTGTTTGAGACAATCGCTTTTATCCTTTGCATTTAGATTTATAAAGATTTGATTTAAGCTCATGAATTGAGAAATTCTAAATCGTTTATTTAATGAGTAAATAAGAGATAAAGTAGGGCCAAAAACGATTGAGGAAATGATCGCAGCGATGATAATGGCGATATAAACCTGTTGAGATATTAATCCGCTTTCATACGCTAAAATACCAACGACAATATGCATTTCACCGCCAGGGGTATGTGCTACGCCAATGGCAATACTATCCTGCTGATTCTTCTTCATTATCACAGAACCAACCCAAGCGCCAATAAAACGCCCCGCGATTCCTATCACAGTAATCAGTGCAACAATAAATAAGTCAAAATTCTGTATGAAATCAACTTTTAAACCGATACTCACAAAAAACAATGGAATAAAAATCGAATGAACAAAATTGACAAAAAAGAATCGATCTTTCTCTTTTAAAAGTGTGGATTGCCCAGCGACCAATCCAGCCATGAAAAAACCAAAAAGAGAGTGAATACCAATTTTTAACGTGATTGTTCCAAATAATATTCCTAATAAGCAGATATAGGTAATCAAAAGAGAACCTGAATTTTCATTAATTGCATGTAATTTTTCAATCACTTTGTTTGACAGTTTTGTGCCTATTATCAAAGCAAAGATAGCAAAGAAAATACTGGCGGAGAAAATCTGCATTATAAAAAGAAAATCTGTCTTTCCCTGAGTAAAAATACCGAGAATGATCGTAAAAAACAACCATCCAATAATATCATTAATTGTAAGCGCTGAGACGATCAATACTCCTAAATCACTTTTTAAAATGTTCATTTCATGCAAAACTCTGATTACAATAGGCAAAGCGCTGATTGTCATGATAGAGGAGATAAATAAACTAAATAAAAAGCGATTGCTCCCCTCAATCAGATAACTCTGAGGCAAGAAATAAACAGGGAAAAAAGCAATTATCATGGGCAGAAAAATATCTGAAAGCGAAATGATTAAGGCTTGTTTTTTCTGAGCCCAGACTTTGGAGAAGTTTATCTCCAATCCTGCTTGAAGCATTAAAAACATAATACCTGTCCAGGCAATTGTATCCAGCATGGTTGTCTGAATCACATCCTGTGGAAATATTTTTGTAAAGTATTGAGGGAAGAATTTGCCAAAGATTGTCGGTCCTAATATTATACCAATCAATAAATCAGCGGTAATCGTTGGCTGTTTAAACTTTGTAAATAATACTCCCGCTGCTTTTGACAAAGCGAGTATTAAGCCAAATTGGAGTAAAAATATCATTAAATGAATTTCACTAATATGATTCATATTTCCTCTTAAGTCTTTTTTAAGACATGGTTCCATATTGTCAATCATATTATTGAATTTTTCTTAAGAAGAATAAACCCTGAGCAAGATAAATCATTGTTCGCCTAAATTTTTCTTAAAATAGAGATAATTAAAGCAAGAAGCATCAAGACAGCAAATTAGATTAATTTATTATGACTTCATGATTATATAAAGGAGTAAAAGATGAAAAAGACATTTGAACTGATTCAAATTGGTGAGATCAAGAGAGATGACAATCAAAAGATGATCATCGTGGACAAAGCGTATCGCGACCTGATGAAAAGAATTGAGGATTTTTCTCACATTATGGTTTTTTGGTGGGCAAATGAAGGAGATAACGAAGAAGCGAGAAACATGCTCACCTGTGAACCTCCATACGCAGAAGGAATCGAGGCAGGGATGTTTGCCTGCAGATCTCCATTTCGACCCAACCCAATTGCCATGACAGTCTGTCCAATTATTTCTGTGAATCATGAAAGAGGAGAAATTGTCGTCAGTGAAATTGATGCTACTGATGGTACACCACTTGTTGATATCAAAGCCTATTTTCCTGTTTGTGATCGCGTGCAGAATGCAAAATATCCTGACTGGTTACAAGGTTGGCCTGAATGGATGCCAGAAGAAGGGATCGGACTAATGTAATAAGGGCAGGGAAACCTGCCTTTTTTTCTTGACGAAGTATATTATTATCTCATCATGTATTCATGGAGGTAAACATGAAGAATATTGAGCAAGTTCAACTTCAATCTTTGATCTTCTTAGGCTTAGATTTTTTTGGAGATCCTTTTTCAAATAGTTCATGGTGGACTGAAGAAAACGAAATTGGTCAATTATGGCATCGCTTTTACTCAAGCTTCATGCCTGTAAAAGAGCAATTTCAATCCTGCCTAGCCAACCAAACTTATTATGAATTACATATCATGAATAAAGAATATAAAGAAAAAGGGCATTATGAAATCTTCACAGGAGTCTTAATCAATGAATTACCTGAAGATGCCCTCCATTTCTTAATCAAAAAGATCAAAGCACAGGTTTATGTCAAAGCAAGTCTTTGTGGTGAAGAAATCTTTTCAGACTATTATCCAGAATTGGAAAAAGTATGTATTGATCGCTTTGGAATGAGCTTATCAAAAAAGTTTATGATTCAGACTTATGATGAACGGTTTAAAGGGATGGACAAGATCAATGAATCTGAAATGGATATATTTGTACCCCTCATCACCTTATGAAAATCAATGAACATTTGTATCAACAGATAAGCACAGCGCTTAATTTTATTGAAGCACATCTCAAGGAAGAGATTAATCTGGAAGATATCGCACAATCAGCGCATATTTCTCTCTTTCATTTTTCAAGAGTCTTTCAGTTCATGACCCAGATTTCACCTTATGATTATCTGATCAGAAGGAGAATTCATGAGGCGGGTTATGAGTTGATCCATTCAAAGAAAAAGATTATTGAGATTGCTTTTGAGTACGCATTTGCTTCACCAGAAGTCTTTAACAGAGCATTTAAAAGAGTCTATAATATTCAGGCAAGTCAGTATCGAAAAAACAATCTTTATATACCTTACCTTTATTGTTTTAAGCCTGAATATATGACATTAATCCATGAGAACATCACATCACCGATTCAAAAGATTTATAGTGAAGATATGAAAGTCAATTTACAGCTTCTTGATTATCAATTTAGCATCGGTGATATTGTTCAATTTCAAAGTGTATTTGATCAGGTTACAATGAATGAGCAAGTTCTTATATTTGATTATCCAAATCTTAAAGGCTTATGGAAAGCATCTGTAAATCATACTGATAAGCAAAATGAAGATCAGTTATTCATGCATTTGAGTGTAAAAGAACATCTTTACTTTATTATAAAAGGCAATGCAAAACAACTGGGATTGGCAATAGCGTATATTCAGCAAATCTATGCGCCAAAGAACAATATAAAGCTTGGAGCTTATATCAAGATTAATAAAAATTCAAATGATCAGGAGTGGGAAATGCAAATACCCACCATCAGTATTACTCATTCATCTGGTGAGGATTAATATGAAATCGACACATAAAAGTATCTGTCTGGTATGGGATTTTGATCATACTTTAGCATATCGAGATGGGATGTGGACCCAATCTCTATGCCAGTTATTCGAAAACAATGGAATAAAAACATATAACAGAGAAAATATATCTGAACATTTCAAATCTGGACTTCCCTGGCATCGTCCGCAGGATTTGCATAAAGATTACTTTGAAGGTAAAACATGGTGGGGCTATGTCAATTTACACGTAGCTGAAGGTATTCGCAAAGCTGGGATCACAGATGAAGCGCTTATTCAGAAAATTAGTCATCAATACAGAGATGAATATCTCAGGCATTCAGCATGGTTCGTCTTTCCTGATACAATATCTGCATTAAAGGAATCTATTGCCAGGAATTACAGCAATATCATTTTATCCAATCACACACCAGAACTTGATGGCATCGTAGATTATCTTGGGATTAAGGGATATTTTAAACAGATTATCAGTTCTGCCAATGTGGGTGTAGAAAAGCCAAATCCCTTGATATATCAACAGATCAATCATCTTCAACAATATCATCAAGTGATTATGATTGGTGATAACTATAATGCTGATGTTTTAGGCGCAAAACAGATGGGGTTTGAAGCGATCCTGGTCAGAAAAGACAATGAGTGGGATTATCCTTACTACTGCAAAGATTTTGATAATTTACGGTTTATCATTGATCGAATAATACGTTAAAAATTACCTGCCAATTTCATTCAATTTTTAACTCCCCTTGTATTTTAGTTGGGAATAATTATAAAGAAAGAAACTATTATAGCCAAAAGCAATAGAAATACGTTCAATTCAAGTATTCAAAGCACTTATGTCCTATTCACTCTCCTCTTACATCCTTCTTCTATCCTGTAGAAAACTTAAAAAATGAATCCAAAAAAAAGATAATCCGGATTCAAAAACCGGATTATCTTTTAATGAATTTTATTTATCTTCTTACTATTCTAAACCCTACATAGTTACATGACAGACCACGGCCATGCCATTCTCTGGCTGTAATCCGACAGCAGAGATCTGGATTACAAAAACTGCCTCCTCTAAGAATTTTTAAATCGAAGTTCTCAGGGCCAGTAGGATTATTTTGATTTTCTGCAGAATAGTAATCAAAAGTATCCCAACACCATTGCCAGACATTTCCTGCCATATCATACAAACCAATTTCATTTGGTTTTTTTTGGGTTACTGGATGAGCTTCATTTCCTGAATTACCATAAAACCATGCGACTTCATACACATTATCTGAACCGGGATATGTAAACATCCTAACGCTGTTACCTGCTGCTGCAGCATATTCCCATTCGGCTTCAGTAGGTAAGCGATATCCATTTTTTTGAAAATCACATTGCAAATTATTCCATATCTCAATATTTTCATTATTATCCGGTGTAATTATTGGCCATAAATCTGGGTCAGTGATGCCATTAATGCTATAACATGGATCAAGTCCTTCTTTGATACTTCGCTTATTGCTATAAATAATCGTATCAAACCAAGTCACATACGTAATAGGATAATAATGATTATAGTAAGCAACCCCTGTTGGTAGGCTATTCATAACTGTTCTCCAGTTATCAACCGTCACGCATTGATTGGAGATATAAAATGAAGATAATGTCACCTGATGCTCTGGTGCTTCATCATCATAAAAATTATTATTACCCATCGTAAAAGAACCTGCAGGTATATAGATCATCATTTCAGGATGATTAATGGTATAGTCTTCAGACATCACATCGCTTGGGATATAATTGTTTAGAAAAGATTTGGCTTTGAGCTTTGAGGTTAATGAAATATTTATTGGGCTGGAGTATAGTGCTGAGCCCTGATTTGGAATAGTTCCATCCAAAGTATATCTGATTTGAACTTCAGGAATGACACTACTTAACTGAACATTAAAACTTTGAGTAAAATTACCACCCTGAATGTTTGCTAAAGGTTGTGGCAATTGATTAATGACAATATTAATCATTGCAGAAACAAGTACGCTTGGCATATAACCTTCTTTGAAAGATTTTGCTTTAACAACTTTGCCTGAAAAGAGTTGAAAAGGAGCAGTGTAAAGCAATGATGATTCAGTCGGAATAGTGCCATCTAATGTGTAATAAATTTTAGCATCAATATCACTGCAAGTAATACTCACTGTTTGAGCCTGGTCATAAACACCAGAAGAAGGAGTAATTGTCGGAGCAGGCATTGTTGGTAAAGTGTCATTACCTGTATTGCTTTCAGAACAAGAGACCATCAATAAAACAGAAAGCAGAATAATAATAAACAAATATTTTTTCATAAAACCTCCACTATTTTGTATTTTAAATCTAAAAACAAATATTGTATCTTTCATAAAAAGTTGTCAACAAAAATCTTGATAATTATTAGTCATTATAAAAATCTAAATCATAAAAAATTACCTCTTGACGAAAATTTGTAATTACTCATTCTGTAATAATGAAATAAACAAGCCTTAATAGGAGGATACTTGAAAAAGCGAAATATCTTATTCACCACAATTCTTTTTATTTTTATCTTATTGAATGCATCTCCAAAAGCACCATTTTTCCCTAAAAAAGATAGTATAATAACAATGCATGATGTCTCATGGACAGATGCTTATACTCATTTATCAGACGAGAGTTTTAAGAAAGAAAAGGCGAAATATATTAAAGAAGAGATTAAGAATTATGAATCCAATAAGTCAAATTACTGGAGAGAGTATCTTCGTATTTCAAAGTCTCATATATCAGGCCCACAATACTATACAACTGCACCTTATCGAAAAGGAGACTGGTATTATTATCAGACTTTTGATCAATATTTTCCTTATGGTATTTATTATAGAATCAATCGCGTCACTGGCAGAAAAAAAATGTATTTTGATACAGAGAAGCTCTTCTCCAATAAAAGAAGCGCAAGTGTTGGGAAAATTGATTTTTCCGATAGCGATCAGTATATAGCGTATACAGCCAGTTTTGAAGGAGATGAAGTTTATCGTTTGTTCATTAAGGATATAACTAAAAATGATATACTAAAAGAAAAGATATTCAATGTTTACGATTTTTACTGGGCTAATGACAGTAAAACACTTATTTATTTACAGATAGACAAAGAAAAAAATAACCTCTATATTAAGAAACATAAGGTAGATACTGACCCCAGTCAAGATATCGTCTTATTACAAAACAAATATATAGGTCAAGAAATCGGTATGAGTTTGGCAAAGAGTAAAGACCGTTTATTAATCGTCGATGAAGTTAATAAGAAAAAGGAATTTTATTATTATTTACTGACTTCAGATTCAGATGAGCTCTCGGGATTTTTACAAGCATTATTAATAAAGTTAGTGAAAATAGATTATTATAATGGACGATACTATTTCTTATCAAAAAGCGAGAATGCGAATAATAATCTTTATCAAATCGACACAAATAATCAGAATGAGTTTAAATTATTGATGGAAGGCACTGACAAAAGTCCTCTGATTGACTTTCAACTATTTAAAGATTATATCGCAGTAAAAACCCTGGAAAATACAGAACCCAGAATTGTCGTTTATCATAAAGAGACACAAAAGATTAAGAGAGTCAGTTTTCAACAGGAATCTTACTCTCTATCATTTTATCATAATTATGAAGCAGACTCGGATACTTTAGCTCTGACATTTGAATCTTTAAGCCGACCTCAAGTTTCATTTAATTATAATATGAGAGATGAAAGTATAAAAATCGTTCAGAAAATTTCTCCTTCGAAAGATTACAATCCAAAAGATTATGTTGAAAAGAAAGTCTATGTTACAGGAAAAGATTCATTACTCGTTCCTATGACCATTGTCTATAACAAAAATCTTTTTAATGGAAAGAATCCTTGCCTTCTTGAAGCCTATGGTTCATACGGGATGAACCTAGATTTGTCATTTTCTTACAGCAGGATCAACATGCTCAATCGGGGTTGGGTCTTTGCTTATGCTCATGTACGCGGGGGAAGTGAAAAAGGAGATGGCTGGTATCAGCAAGGCAAAATGTTGAATAAAAAAAACTCAATCAGCGATTTCATCGCTTGTTCAGAATATTTAATCAATCAAAAGTACTGCGATCCACAATTGTTAGCAATAACTGGAGGAAGTGCAGGAGGTATAATCATTGGAGCTGCCATAAATGAAAGACCCGAGCTTTATCATACTGCAATTGCGTCCGTCCCCTTTGTAGATTTGATTTCCTATTCATTAGACAAAGAAGACCCCTCCAATATTTTTCATTATTCTGAAATTGGGAGTCCCCATATCAAAGAAGAATTTAACTATTTGTATTCATATTCTCCCTATCACAATATAAAGAAGCAAAACTATCCTAATGTATTTATCTCAACAGGAAAAAATGATCAGCGTGTCAATCCGGATATTCCATTAAAATGGGCACTAAAACTAAGAGATAATAACACTGCAAATACAAAGATAATTGTCAACTATGAGGAGTATCTTGGCCATTTCAGCACTTTGGAAGAGGAAAGAATGTATGCCTTTCTAATCTGGGCAACCAGGAAGAATATCGAATAGAACCACGCAAGAAATTTCAAAAAGATCTGATTTCGTTGTTCATTTGTTCTTGACAAATATTGTCAAAAATTTGAGTATCGTAAAAAAATATGAAAATGAAAAAGGAGAAACGATGGAATCAATGCCTTATGCTGAACCTTGGCGTGTAAAAATGATTGAACCATTAAAGATGCTTACTCGAGAAGAGAGAGCAGAGAAAGTTAAACAAGCTGAATACAACCTGTTTAATTTGAAAGCTGAGGATGTCTATATTGATCTTCTTACAGATTCTGGTACTGGTGCAATGTCTGATCTTCAATGGTCAGCTTTGATGCAGGGAGATGAATCCTATGCAGGGTCAAAAAGTTTTTTGAAACTCAAAGAAGTCATCTTAGAGTTATTGGGTTTCCCTTATATGCTACCTACTCATCAAGGCAGAGCTGCTGAAAATGTATTATTTTCTGCCATGATTAAGGAAAATGATGTGGTGCCTGGCAATGCTCATTTTGATACCACCAAAGGACACATTGAGTTTCGTAAAGCGCATGCGATTGACTGTACGATCGATGAAGCTTCAGATGCAAGCATTTATCACCCATTTAAGGGTAATATCGATTGTGTTAAATTGGAAAAGTGTATTGAACAATATGGGAAAGATCGTATTCCTTTAGTCGTATTAACAGTGACATGCAATACAGGTGGTGGCCAACCAGTATCAATGCAGAACATTAAAGAAGTATCTGCTGTGTGTAAAAAATATAATATTCCATTAATTTTTGATTCTGCCCGATTTGCAGAAAATGCTTATTTTATAAAAATTAGAGAAGAAGGCTATGCAGATAAGAATATTAAACAAATTGTGAAAGAAATGTTTTCTTATGCTGATGGTATGACAATGAGCAGTAAGAAAGATGGGATTGTCAATATCGGTGGTTTTATAGGCTTAAAAGACGAAGCATTATTCCAAAGCTGTACGGTTTATAATATCATGTTTGAAGGTTTTATTACTTATGGTGGCATGTCAGGTAGAGATATGGCTGCCTTAGCTGTTGGTTTAAATGAATCTACAGAATATGATTATCTCCATGCGCGAATTTCACAAATTAAGTATTTAGGCGATCAGCTCAAAGCAGCTGGAATTCCATTATTGGAGCCTTTTGGTGGACATGCTATTTATGTGGATGCAAAATCATTTTTACCACATATTCCACAATTACAATATCCTGCACAGGTATTAGGTGTGGAACTGTATGTTGAAGCAGGTGTTCGTGGCGTTGAAATTGGTACTGTACTTGCGGATAGAGATCCTCAAAGCAGAGAAGAACGTCCTCCAAAACTTGAACTTTTACGTTTGGCGATCCCAAGACGCGTCTATACAAACAATCACATGGACGTCATCGTATGGGGATTAAAAAAAGTTTGGGAAAGAAGAAATGAACTCAAAGGCTACAAAATCAAATATGAAGCTCCAATTATGAGACATTTTACTTCTACATTTGAAAAGATATAAGAACTAAAAAAATACATTAAAAGAGCAGATCGATTTCTGCTCTTTTTTCTTTAGTTTTAAGTTAATATTCCGATTACTAAGAAAAAGTCTAATGATCCTGTGTCAGACAAGGAGTTAAAATGGCGATCAGTCCAAATGACAATCGGTTCTTCATCACACTATGCAATTATCTGAAAAAGAATGATATCCTTTTTGAAGTAACAGAAAATGCAGAAGTAGAATACAAATCCAATATCTACAATATAAACATTGAACAGTTTGGTGTTGTAGAACATACCAAAGAAAATCTTATGGCATGTTTTGATGAAATTGTGACTATGTTTCAAGTACCCTATGAAAAACTGTATCTTCATCGATTTTATTTTGATGTAATAGACTCTGTGACCAATCTTGGACAATATACATTACTCTATTTACTTATCAATCATCAAGAAATCGACGAAACAGAAGAAATTATTATTGAACCTGAAGAGCCAGTTTTTAAAGAAGAAATTACAGAACCAGAGCCAGCTCCCGAAATCTCTTCCATTGTAAGAGAAGATGAAGATTTCTTGATCAATGATGAACCTTATCAGGAAGAAGAGGAAGTTATGGAAGTCATAGCACATCCTGAACAGGATTTATCAGAAGTAGAATTTGATGAACCTAAAGATGAGTCTGAAGTCATTGAACCAACCATCGAAGAGGAAATGATTGAAAATCAAATATTTAACGATGAGATTGATGCAGAAGAGATTGAAGAGGAAGAGATGATCGCAGAAAATGATAAAAAAGCAGAAAAAGCTACTTTTTTGGCAAAAGAAATGGATGAAGATTTTTACAATTTGCTGCAGAAAGACATTGATTACCTGATAAAACTCTTAGACAAGAAAATAAATCCCGAAGTGTCAGAAGTCTTATCTAAAGCCATAATGATCGTTATCAAGAATCGCTTGGAAGACGAATAAAAGATTTATTTTCAAAAAATAAAAAAAAAAGCTTGCCAAGATTTTAGCAATAATTAATCTAAGTAAATGATAACAGTTGAATGAGTGGGCAAAACCTATCGTACCTCTGATATCCGATAATCTTATAGGAGAAAATGTATGAACATTTTTGTTGGAAATGTATCACGTAACGTGAACAATGACGAGCTTAGAGAAGCTTTTGAAGCATATGGTGAAGTATCATCAGCTGCGATTATTATGGACAAACTTACAGGAACATCAAGAGGATTTGGTTTTGTTGAAATGCCAGATAGTGAACAAGCGAAAGCTGCAATCGAAAATATGAATGGTAAAGAATTAAAAGGCCGTGCATTAAATGTTAATGAAGCTCGCCCAAGAGAAGATCGTCCAAGAGACGACCGTCCAAGAAGAAGCTTTAATAACGACAGAGGTCGTAATAATTTTTCTAAAAGATATTAATAAATATATAGTTTAGAGTTTAAGGCACTTAGAAATAAGTGCCTTTTTTATTGTAACAAATTCATAAAAATTTGCTTGACAAGAGACAATCATTCTTCAGTATTCTCATTAACTCGCCTTTAGCTTATAAAGAAGAGTGAATTTTAGGATCAGGAGAATAAATGTTAGAGCTTTTTAAACGTTTATGGTTGATTGTCCTCTTAATAATACTTACTTCATCCATCCTTTTAATCTCTGATATGAAGCAGAGAGTTTCATCAGAAAAAAGCACAACACCCAAAATAGCTATTATGCAGATATCTTCAACACCTGTACTTGATGCAGCAGTGGAAGGGGCGATTGACCGACTTAAATCAAATCAGCTTTGTGCCAATGATATGAAAAACATCCATCTTTTCAATGCTCAAGGTGACTTTGCAACAGCAAATGCAATCGCCAAAGAAATTACAAATGGCGATTATGATCTAGTCATTACTTTTAGTACACTCGCTCTGCAGGTTTTTTCTAAAGCAAATCTCACGACACAAAAAACTCATGTATTTGGAACAGTTACTGATCCTTATGGTGCTGGTGTTGGCATCAAAGGTCCCAATCCTGAAGATCATCCGCCATATATGACAGGTATTGGCACTTTTCAACCGGTAAAGCGCGCATTTAAAATTGCAAAGGAATTTAATCCAAAGATTAAGAAAATTGGTGTCGTATGGAATCCAGGTGAACAATGCTCTGAAGCCTGTACAATGCTTGCTCGTGAAGTGTGTACTGAACTTGGCATCACCCTCGTAGAAGCCAATGCAGGCAATACATCAGAAGTCCCTGAAGCCTTAAGATCTGTGCTTTCCAAAGGCGTTGATGCTCTATGGATTGGCGGAGATACAGTTGCTTCAGCTTCAACCCAGTTAATTATCAATCTATGTATGCAAAATAAAATCCCTGTCTTCACACATGATCCTTCTGATACTGAAAAAGGGACTCTTTTTGGTTTAGGCGCAAACTATTATACGGTCGGTCAGTACACAGCTGACATGGCGATTGAAGTGATAAAAGGGAAAAATCCATCTGAGTTCAGAATTGAAAATGTTATCCCTGAAAAATTTACAGTTAATGAAGAAGTGTTAAAAAAACTGGCTGGTAACTGGGCAAAGAATACATTTATTGAAGAATTAATCAAAGAAGATGCTGTAAAAAACCCACCCAAAGGAATCAACTCAGATAAAAAACTGAACATAAAAATCGTTTTGTATAATGATACCCAATCCAGTGAAGAGTCTCAGGAAGGCTTTCTTAAAGGCTTAAAAAATGCTGGATTGACCGAAGGGAAACATTATCAGATCAAAGCATATAATGCTCAATCTGATTTAAGCACACTCTCAAGTATCATGAATACGATCAATGATGAAAAGCCAGATTTAGTATTTGTGGTTTCAACTCCTGCACTTCAGGCATCTATCCGATTACTCGATAAAAGCATCCCAATCGTTTTCACAGCTGTTGGTGATGCAGTAAAAGCGGGAGCTGGAAAAAGTGAATCAGATCATTTGCCCAATATAACAGGGATCACAACTCAATCTCCATTTTCGGGTATGGCACGATTGATCAAAGAAACACTTCCCAATACAAAAAAAGTTGGGACATTGTTTACTCCATCTGAAATCAATAGTGTACTTTACAATGACTGGTTTAAATCAGCATTGAAAAAAGAAGGCATTGAACTGATCAGTGTACCAGTGACTGCCAGTAGTGATATTCCTCAGGCAAGCGCAGAACTTGTATTAAAGGATATTGATCTGCTGTGTCAAATATTGGATAATACTACTCGACCTGCATTCCCACTGATTGCAAAAAAAGCAAAAGACAAGAAGATCCCGATATATGTCTTCGATAATAATTTTATGAAGGAAGGCGGAATCTTATGCCTTTCAAGAGATTACATTGATGCAGGAACTGAAGCAGCTGAAAAAGCGCTTAGAATTTTGCTCAAAAACGAATCTCCAAAGAATATTCCATTTAGCAATACTCAGTCAGAAAAGTTTGTGATCAATTACGATTTAGCAAAGACTTATGGAGTAAAAATCTCTGCTTCAATCAAAGCTCAGGCGAAAGCTTATCAAATTTCAAAGGACTAAAATATGCAATTAACTGTTCAAAAAAATAATCAAATCATTATGATAAAAGCCAAAGGACGACTAGATGCATCATGGTCGAAATACTTCGAAGAGCAGAATCTTGATTATATCAGAGAGAGTTTTCACCATGTGTTATGGGATTTTTCAGATCTTGAATATATCAGTTCTGCTGGAATTCGTTCCTTGCTAGTGATTTATAAAGCGCTTCAACAATTGCAAGGGAAACTGCAAATCATCAAGACAAGTGAAATTGTAAAGAGTACTCTTGAAATGACAGGATTTTCTGCCTGGTTTGATGAAAAACTTCCTGAGAGCTGGTCGGAAAATAAATCTCTTAATAAGATATCTGATACTACAAATTTTCAGACTTATCCACTTAATCCAAATGCAAAGCTTCAATGTGAATGCATTTGCCAATGGAAACCCTGGAAACTCCCCAAAAAAGCAGAAAACAAGGTTTACGGACTCAATAAATATGGTTTGGGCATTGGATCTTCAAAAGAAGATTTCGGCAAACATACACCTCTTTTTGGCGAATTTGTGGCAATCAATTCGTGTGTCTCATTCCAAAGGGCTGAGAAAAATGCAAAACCCGATTATCTTATTTCAGAAAAGGCTTTTATTCCAGAGCTCAATGTGATTCAAGCGATCAATTGCGAAGGAGAAATGAGCCATCTGATCCGATTTTCAGCAGACATGGATCAACGAGTTTTTACAATAGCAGAACTTTGTGAGCAAATCCATCAAACTTTGCAAAATGACTGTTTTGCTTTTGTACTTGCAGGAGAAACCGATGGTTTATGCGGTGCACAATTAATCAAAAGTCCTTCATTAAATCAGGAAGAAAAGGACCTTGGATATCCTGAAATCAAAGAATATTTATCCTTTAGCGGAGAAAAAGTATATCAAGGGCAGAGCACTCTGCTGTTTGGTGTTGTAAAGAAAAATGATCCTTTAAGACCTCTTGAAATGCTAACGCCATTATCTGAAGGCCATCCTTTATCAGCACACATTCATGCAATTGTTTTTCCTTATCAGCCACTTCAAAACAATCAGATTGATTTGTCAGAAAGTATCCATAAATTCTTTTCAGGTTCTGCGCCGTTATCTGTCATGCATCTTATCCATGATGAGCGGTCATTAACAGGAATTGGTCAAAGTACTTTTGTCAGAGGGGCAATTTGGTGTGCTTGCATCAAAAATCAGGAGGTATTATCATGAGTTTAGTCTTAGGCGCATTTACGATGGGGATGATTTTATCTCTTTTATCACTTGGCATGCTGATGAGTTTTCGTATGATCAAATTCACCGATATTACCGTTGATGGTTCAATAACACTTGGTGCATCACTCACTGCATTAATGATTGTTTCAGGCTATTCACCTTGGCTTGCCGTGGGCGTGTCATTTCTAGGTGGCGTCTGTGCTGGTTGTATCACAGGCATTTTGCATACCCGTTTTAAAATTCAGGAGATCTTATCAGGAATTTTAATGATGACCGCTTTGTATTCAATCAATTTACGAATTATGGGAAGAAGCAATATCCCTCTTTTGGAAACAAAAACAGTCTCTTCGATTATCGAAAAACCCTTGATTCAGATGAGTCCTGAACTGCAAAAAGTAAATATCTTCGGTTGGCAGGTAGCGACAATGGATGTTTCTGTTTTTATCAGCAGTTTAGTTTTCTGTCTGATCATCAGTATCATCCTCTATTATTTTTTACAAACGCATTTCGGAACAGCGCTCAGAGCAACAGGCAATAATGCACAAATGGTACGCGCACAGGGAATCAGTAATGATAAAATGCTGATCATCTCTTTGGGCATTTCCAATGGCTTGGTGGCTTTGGCAGGTTCGCTATTAACCCAGTACCAGGGGTTTGCTGATGTTCAAATGGGGATTGGGATGATGGTATGGGGGCTGGCAAGTATTATCATCGGAGAAGCACTTGTTGGCAAAGTCAGCATTGGTCTTAGCATCGTTGGCACAATTCTGGGAACCATTCTTTTCCGCTTAATGATCGCCATTGCGTTACGTTGGGGATTAAATCCGAATGATTTAAAACTGGTCACTGCATTGTTTGTTTTCATTGCACTGGTCACTCCGTATCTGGCAAAATCAGTAAAAAACAGACGAACTGAGGTCAAAAATGCTTGAAGTAAAATCCATATCCAAAACATTTTTTGCAAATACTGTCAATGAAGTCAAAGCGCTTAGAAATATATCTTTAACTCTTGAAGAAGGGTGTTTTACTGCAATTATCGGAACGAATGGTTCGGGCAAAAGTACACTTTTGAATGCTATTGCAGGGACTTTCATCACCGATCAGGGAAATATTGAGTTAGCAGGTCATGATATTACCCTTTGGCCAGAATATAAGAGAGCTCAATTAATCGGACGAGTGTTTCAGAATCCCTTTGCTGGATCTGCACCAGATATGAGCATTGCAGAAAATATCGTTTTAGCGATGCATCGCGGTCAGAACAGATCATTTAAAAAAGCAGTCACTCATAGTGTAAAAAACAAAATTGCTGATCGTATTGCTACCTTGAAAATGGGACTTGAGGATCGTCTTGATAATCCTATTGGCACCTTATCCGGCGGTCAAAGACAAGCGTTAACTTTGTTGATGGCAACATGGTTAAAACCAAAATTACTCTTACTCGATGAACATACGGCAGCGTTGGATCCCAAAAGTGCAGCAAAAGTAGCAGAGCTGACACAGGAAATCATCAAAAAAGAACATTTAACCGCTCTGATGGTAACTCATTCAATGCATCAGGCAGTCGAGTTAGCAGATCGTATCGTGATGATGCATAAGGGACAAATCATCGAAGATTTTGCAGATGAAGTGAAAAAACGTATGAGAATCCCAGATTTGCTCTCAATCTTTGATCAGGTACAAAAAAATGAACTATTTGATGAATCAGTTGCTGAAATGCTGAAAGTGCAGTATAAATAATAAGCTACGAAGATGTCAGGGCTAACGAGCCTATACATTGAACAAGATCTATTGCTACGAAGATGTCAGGGCTACGCCCCTAGATATGGA
>CAZNKI010000033.1:0-7522 GCA_964573665.1 uncultured Candidatus Cloacimonadota bacterium
CAATAGAAGATGAAAAGAGGGCTTAATTATCAATATCGATTTTGAACAGTCTCTCCGATCGTGTTTAACAACACATAAGAAAAAACATTGACAAAAACAATGAATTATAAAAAACTAATTACAGTTAATATTAATACTCTTTGCGGTTATCATTTTAGAAGAAGTTAAATTGGAGAAACAGATGAAACATCTATCGAATGGTAAATTAAAATTTTTAATATTTTGTATATTATGCTTAATTACAACATTTTCTTTATTTTCCATTACTATTACAGTAAAACAAAATGGTAGTGGTGACTTTTCTACCATTCAGTCTGCGATTGTTGCATCAGTTAACAATGATACAGTATTGGTATATCCAGGTACTTATATTGAAAATGTTGATTTTTAAGGGAAGAATATCACCTTAGCCAGTTTAGTTTTAACCACAGGTAATATCCTCTACAGGGATAGTACTATTATCAATGGTAATCAATCAGGATCCTGTATTAGAGCAAATATCCCAAATAGTTCAGGAGAAATAAATGGATTTACCCTTACCAATGGTTCTGGGACTCCCTTTGTTGAAGAATATTATACCGAAAAGCTTGGGGGAGGAATACTTATCAATTATGTTACATCTTTTAGAATATCAAATTGTATCATTTCTAACAATAACGCTGATGTTGGAGGGGGGGTATTCACTTCAGAAGGATTAGTGTATTTTTCAAATAACATTATTTGTAATAATAATGCTGTATCTGGAGGTGGAATTTTTACTATTTCTAATACAATTTTTGATCCAATCAACCGCTGTAGTGTATATAATAATTATGCAGGAAACTCTAATGATATCTTTTTTAACTATACAGGGTATGATGTTGATTTATATTTGGATATTGCAACTGTCTTAAATCCTGTTCCTTATTACATCAAGTCTTCAAAAATCTTGCCAAATTTTCCAGGTGATATTGAAACACTTGCGATTAACCAAGCATTTCGAACTGAAATAAATCATGATTTTTTTGTATCACCAAATGGTGATGATCAAAATGATGGTCTTACAGTGCAAATTCCATTGAAAACTCTTGTTAAAGCATTGCATTCAATACAATCAGATTCGCTTAATCCTAAAACCATTTATGTTGCTTCTGGGACATATTCTACAGATGATGGGCAATTATATCCCTTAGGCTTAAAATCCTATGTCTCTGTTGTTGGAGACTCTATTCAAGTGCCTATATTAGAAAATAAAAGATTCAATATAAATTTAGTCGCAACTGATACTGATAATGTGTTATTTAAAAACTTCACTTATATTTTTGGAGAAAATCATCCTTATGGGAATATATCAATTTATAATTGTAATAATATTAAGCTAATTAATGTAAAGCTAAACGATTTAACTTCACCAAGAAATGCTGCAGTCTTTTTTTATAAATCTCAATTTGAAATCGATGGTTTAGAATTAATAAACATAAATGGTATAGAATTCTCTGGACTACATATTGAAAATTGTAATGGTAAAATATCAAACTTAAAAATTGATAATTGCCGAGTTACAGGATTTGATGATTATTCTAATGTAGTAATAGCTAAGGTAGATTCTGTACTAATTATGGAAAATGTTTCAATAACAAATTGTTTTAATCCAAACCCCTATTCCACCATTTTTCATATTTATAGCAATAATGATAATAGTCTGAAATTAGTATTTAAAAATGTTCTAATAAGTAATAACCAGAGCATTAATTCGTATATACCCATAATAATTTCAAATTCTGATAATAATTTGTTAACGGAAATAACCAATTGCACATTTTCTCACAATACTCCATCAGGAGCAGGAATGTTATATTTTGGTTTAGCATTGAATGGTAAATTTAAAATTTGCAACAGTATTTTTGATAACAACTCTATGAGTCAGATTGCAATTGGCAATCAAACAATGGTTGATTTCTCAAATAATTTTATAAAAGGTTATCCTCAATCTGTTGCTGCAAATATCCCAACGAATATTAATTATATAACTCCTCAATTATCTGGTGATCCTGGATTTGTTGGTACAAATTGGGATGATCCATATAATTATCGGTTACATCATACTTCTCAACTTATTAATGCTGGGACAGCTGATACTACAGGTTTATCGCTTCCAGAATTTGATTTATTGGGGAATCCTCGAATTTATCAGGATATTGTTGATATAGGTGCTTACGAATGGGATGGTACCGTTGGAACAGAAAATCAAAATCTTTTATTCACGGATCATTCATTATCTAATTATCCTAATCCTTTCAATCCTGAAACTTCGATTTCTTTTAACTTGGAAAAAGCATCTTTTGTTTCAATAGATATCTTCAATGTGAAAGGGCAAAAGATTAAAACTTTAACCAGTTCAAAATTCACTGTTGGACAACATACTATTGTATGGGATGGGAAAGATGATCATCAAAGTACTGTTAGTAGTGGTATTTACATCTGCCAATTGAAGTCAGATAATTTTTCAGCCACAAGAAAAATGATTTTAATGAAATAAAGGTTAATACCGATTCCCATTTGTCCCAGTAGAGACGCCGATTTATCGCGTCTTATAATCGTGCCGTAACGCAACCTACCAGGTTGTGATTTCCCTTTTCTGTAGGGGTAGGTTTTACGCCTACCCAAAATAGAATGGAAACATTGGCATCCTCACCTACATTAATCTTCGTTCTGCAAACATCCCTGTTTGCACCTTTTTCGTTGGGCAGGTTTTACGCCTACCCATTTTCGTAGGGTAAGCTACCAGCTTGCCAAAAGAAACATGATGCAGTAAGCTCATCAAGGATACTCCACGCTTCATTTCATTCCGCTCTGAGTGACAGGTTAACGTGATATTACAAATGCTGGATAATAGAACATTAAAGCATGAAATGTAATGCATCGAATTTTTGGATCATGTTGTTGCGCACCTAAAGGAGCGATTTCTCTTTGTGATCTGATCCCTACGGTTTTGTCAAACCGTAGGCTATGTAAATTTTGCCCATTTCATGAGCAATAAAATCTTTCATTAAAATGCTATGGAATAGCATCATATATATAGCGTATGGTGATAACCATACGAATTCAGACGATTACATTAAACAGCTCCTTTAGGTGCTGAACAATAATCAATAGAATACGACCCTCAAAATCACTTCCAGTACTGCGTATCACCCGTAAATGTGTCATCCTGAACATAGTGAAGGATATCCTTTAGGACTCCTTGCATCAATCATCGTTCTGTTTGTATAATTTGATGTGCAGAATTGTTGAACCTCGGCGTGTTGTTATAATTTTTTTCATGATCTCCTTGGTTATATAATAATTAATGTAAACCATACGGGAAAATAGAAAAATATAAAACAAATATCATATTTTTACTGATAAATCCTCCGCTTAATCTCTACGTGTCCCTTACCTGTCCTCAATCTGAGTATTTAATTGATAGGACTTAGATAAAAAGAGCCAATTTTTGATAAAAATCACGAAACAAAACTATAAAGTATCTGCAAAAATGACCATTATGTTTGAGTGATATCAATTAAGGGGCTGAGAGAGGGGTGAGTGAGAGGTGAGAGAGAGACAAATGAGATCTGCTTCAGTAAAAAATTGAATATTATTTGTTTGCTATATATGGTTTTTAATGACACATAAATCAACATCAGAGAGTGACGGGAGATAGGATTTTTATTCCAGCGCTTGAATTTCTTTGCTTCGTTTCTTTTTTCAAGAAAAGAAATGAAGGGTTTCATTTTAAAATAGATTAATTCTTTTTAAGAAATTTTATTAAGTACAATTCTTTTTAAATTTTCGGGGTATGTTAAAAAATAAACATTCACATTGACAGAATTGATTTAAACATATTTTGTATTTTTTCAGGAGGATGAATGAAATTGAAAATAATCTTATTGATCACTTGTCTCACGGTATTGCTTGCCTGTTCATTAAGTAAAAACCAAATGATAATTCTTACAGAAGAATACCCTCCTCTATCCTATACAGAAAATGATTCTGTCAAAGGCTACGCTTATGACATTGTTCAGTTAATTCAGAAAGATATGAATACCAATTATCCTGTTCAAGTTCTTAAATGGAATGAAGCTTACAAAACAGCGCTTTCTAAAGAAAATGTAGTTATTTTTACCTTGGAAAAGACTCATGAAAGAGAAGACCTTTTTTACTGGATTGGACCGATTGGTTCAAATACCACTTCCTTTTATACTAGAAATGATCATAAAATCAAAGTTAATAATCTCTACGATCTAAAAAATCTTGCTTCTATTGCTACTACCACCGACTGGTATTCTGAACAATTTTTAAAAAAAGAAGGATTTACAAACCTTATGAGTTTGCCAAATCCAGAAGATAATGTAAAAATGCTTATGAAATCGAAAGTAGAAGCCACTCTCCTCAGCGATCTCACAGCTCCTTTTATTATTGAACGTGCCTCTTACAAATCTTCGGATTTAAAGCAGATCTATACACTTATGGAGAGTTCCTTCTATATTGGAATATCAAGAAAAACAAACTATCGCTTGGTTAAAAAATGGGAAAATGCCTTCATGAACATCAAAAATCAAGGATTGATCGACACTTTAGCATATCAATGGAAACTAAAAAAATAATTGACGTTTTTCATGTTATTTAAATGATTACCCTGTGGAGAGTTGCCAGAGTGGTTGAATGGGGCGGTCTCGAAAACCGTTGTACTTGTAAGAGTACCCAGGGTTCGAATCCCTGACTCTCCGCCACAACACAAATATTTATTTCTCTATGTCGCACCGATGGCGCTTATTTAGAATGATAAAAACCACGACAAAAACAATCCATCCGGCACATGGATTATAACGACCAACTCAATTCCCCTATGTGGAGGGGTGGCAGCTTTTGCTGACGGGGTGGTCTTTTTTGTTTTGGAATCAGGAATGTTTTCAGAAGGAATTTTTATATAGTCGTCCTTGCCTATGCAAATTTCTCGTAAAGCAACCTACCAGGTAGTAAATTGTATCAATATCCGCTTATGTCTCATTCAGTCTCCGCTTCTATCCTGTAGAAAAGTTATAATTATTTGATTTGTTTTCGAGAATTATTCTGAAAGCGTTTAGTGTATTTTCTTTTAGGTTGAATAGAATATGAACGGAGGACTTACGGAAGACAAAGGGTGTGTGTATGGAGAGAAATTATAGAAAAATGAATATGTAAAAGTTTTCGTTGACAGGTTTTTTATTCTCATTATATTTTGGCATGATTTAAGGAAATGTCTCTTAAAAGATTTTGTGGAAGAATTGTAGGTGAAGTTTTATAAGGTATTAGATGATGTTGATTGTTAAAGAAAAGATGAGTATGACATAAAAAAAAGCACGTTATAATATTTGATATTATAATTCATTATTGGAGGTATATATGAAAGTATCGTCTAAAGCTATTGTGGCATCTTTAGAAAGTATTTTTAAAAATTTTCCATTACAAAAAATGGAACTAGCTTATTCTATAGTTGATATTGAAAAACACCTTATTGTAAAAGATAAATTAGCTTATTTTGATGATTATACTGAGAACGAAATATTGGGGAAACTCATACCGAATTTAACGAAAAAGTCTTGCATTTATAGATACACTTCATTAGGAAATTGCTTGAAAATTCTTGAAAGTGGTATTTTAGAACTAAACGGGATAAACTCTATGAATGACAAATCAGAAGTAAATTACTTTAAGAGTAATTTGTCAAAAGATGTCTCAATGACATATGAAAATATTGATCCTAAAACTATTGCTGCAGGTAACCGAAGGTTTATTTCGAGCTTTTCAAATAGAAAAGACGATTTAAGTCTATGGAGAATGTATACTAATGATGCAAGTGGTGTTTGTTTAGAGTTTGAAATCGATAAAGCGTTTAAAAACGATAACTATATAATTAGCATAAAGCCGGTAATTTATGGCACAAAAAGTAATAGTTTCAAGTTTTTGAAAAAACTAATGTCATGTAAGTTAGAAGATCAGAATCAAAGATTTGTTTTTCGACAAATGCATCTTTTGCAGAATTTTTTTAAATCTTCACAATTCAAAGATGAAGACGAAATTCGATTATTCTGCTACATTAAAGATGATTTCGAAAAAATAAAATGGCGAATTGCCAATAAAAGCGAGATAATTTATCCCTATATAGAATTTTATCTTTCCAAAAATGAGTTACCAATTAAACTAAAAAAAATAATATTGGGACCAAAATTACCAGAACAAAAGATTAATTATATTCAACTCAAAGCATACTTAAAAAAAATAAGTACACTGAAAGAAAGATTATGGCTCTCAGATGTTAAAATTGAAAAAAGTACTATCAATAATTACAGATAGAAAAATAAAATATAAGGAAGTAAACTATGAAGAAATTATTGACGATCTTAGCACTGATGATTATCTTCTCAAATCTATCAGCTATAACGACTTGGGTTGTTACTCTTCAAGGAGGAAGTGGACATTCTTGGAATTGTAATTTACGAGTATATGTTAATCGTAATCAAGTATTATCTTTCGAAGCTCCTAGATATACATCAGTCTCCAGAAGCTTTTCAGTATCTGCAGGAGATCAGATAGAAACACAAGGTTTAATATATGGGGGAGGGTACTACACATTTACTGATTCTCATGGTAATGTAACTTCACCTTATTATGATCCAACTGGCTTCACTATGGGTGGCTTCAATGGTATAATTGTTATGGAAAATTTTCACTCGTTCAATCCTAATTCTGGAGCTACATTCATAGGGAAAAGTGGTCAACTCCAATGGATGTTAGTTCCTGATTTAGAAAGTTATGATCTATGGTTCGGTCCATCAGGCAATATGTCTCAAATTATAAATGGTGCTCCAGTAGCTGACTTATCAGGATCTTATAATTATTACAATCTACTTCCATCAACGACATATGAATGGAGAATTGCCGTTTATAATAGTAATGGATTAGTTGAAACCAGTCCTATATGGAGTTTTACTACAGCTCCGTTATCAAACGGTTCAGGTACAATTTCAGATCCTTGGCAGTTATCTACAGCTGACGATCTTAATACTTTGCATACTTACACAACATCAGGGTTATCTAATGGTTGTTTTATATTAGAAAATGATATTATAATGTATGATGAAACTCGTATTGGAGGCTCTTATTGGAACGATGGAGAAGGTTGGATACCCATAGGAAATGAAGAAATGAAGTTTAAAGGTCATTTTAATGGAAATGGGTACAAGATATCAGGGATATTCATAGATAGACCAAATTCTGACTATCAGGGGGTTTTTGGATTTGCTGATAATGCTGATATAAAGAATCTTGGGATTATAGATATTAGTTTAAACGGAAGGAATTATTCTGGAGGTCTGGTTGGACAGGCAATAACCAGCACTGTGAATTATTGTTACTCTACAGGAAATATTTCTGGTGGAAATGGTATAGGCGGATTAGTGGGTAATTGCTCTGGTACAATTTTAAAGAGTTACTCGAATACTAATGTAACAGGTACAAACTC